>CAWJNN010000012.1:0-65691 GCA_963844115.1 uncultured Planctomycetales bacterium
CGTTGAACGATCATGACGACAGTTCCGACGGCCACGATCATTGCCTTTCCGCGGTTTCAGCGGCTGGTATGACAAATTCCGGCCATCCATCCGCGTGAGGCAAAATCGTAACCTACGATTTTAAGCAGCGAAATCTTTATTTGAAACCAAAGCCAGGAAATCCCAATGCTTTACGTAGTGCACAACCGACCAACCAAGGACCGATTGTCGTTCGCCCTTAGCGCGATCCTGCCACTCTTATTGTTAGGCGTTTCGCAGAGCGATGCCGAGACGCCCAGAGGGATAGAAGGTTTTACCGCCCCGTATCGCGTTCTGCAGATCGGTGCTCCGGAAGCCGGGATCGTTGAACAAATGATCGTCGCCGAGGGCGACAAAGTCCACAAGGGCGACGTGCTGGCGAAGCTCGACTGCGATGTTCACATGGCATTGTTGGCGATCGCGGAAAAGAGCATGCAACTGGAAGGGCAGCTGAAATCAGCCACTGCTGATTTAACCCATCGCCAGCGCCGTCTGGATACGATCCACCGTTTGGATCAAGCCGGTCACGCGCGTCCCGAGGAAATTCAACGAGCACAAGCCGACCTCGACATCGCGAAAGGCAATGTCCTGACCGCCCAAGAGCAGCGGATCATAAAGCAATTGGAATACGACAAACTCATGGCTCAAATCAAGCGTCGCAGCATTCTCGCGCCGCTCGATGGCGTCGTGACAACTCTACTGAAGCAAACCGGGGAATTCGCCGCACCCAACGATCCGAATTTACTGGTTTTGGTCCAGTTGGATCCTCTGCTGGCCGAATTTTCCGTTCCCTGGAGCAGCGCGTCGAAGTTGAATCTTGAGGACACCGTCACGGTGGTATTCGACGGCAATGACGTTGATATCCCCGGCGCGATCGAATTCGTTTCGCCTCTGACGGATGCAGAAAGCGGCACGGTCTTGATCAAGGTGCGGCTCGATAATTCCGAAGGCGCCCTGCGCAGCGGCGAACGCTGCCGACTACAGCTTGACCGCTAAGAGCGCACAGGAGCACGAGATGGAGGCTTCGGACTCTTCCCCAAAACGTTCGGCCGAAGTGCGCGCTGATCTCGCTTCACCAGTAGGACAGTCCGAGACCCAAGCGGCCGATCCCAAGCGTCAGGTGGCGCTGGGTGAATTGCAAAGCTGTTTGCTAGAGATGGCCATGTCCAGCCCGGACAAGGCCTCGGTCATTCGCCGGGCCAGCGAAGTGTTGGAACAATACAGCAACGCGCTGGCGAGTGTCTATTTCCAGCGCGATCAAGCCAGCAAATGGCAGCCGTCCGATAAGGACGTCGTGGACGACTTGAATACAACATTCGGCCTTGCTGTCGAGCAGTGGGCCGCGTGGTGCGATCAGGCCGCCGCCGAGCGTCAGTTGCAGTACTTTCGCCTGGACGGCGTTCTTCCGTTAACCGTCATCGCCGTTCCCGTGTCGGTACCTGGCGGAACACCGGAAGTCCTGTGCGTCGCCTTTCGTACGGCCAAGAAACCTGCTCACGGTGTCGTTATTCTGCTGCAGAACCTTGCCGCCCACTTCACCATGTGGTTCCAAGGTCAGCGCTGCCTGCAATTCGACCGAGAGTCGGACGATCTGGCCGCGCTGATTGAGCTGATCGGCCGCATCGAAAATTCCGATTCGTTGAAACGTGCCGCATTTGTCGTGGCGAACCACATGCAGACGTATTTAAAGTGTCAGCGGGTTGCCGTCGGACTGATGCACAGTGACCAGAAACGGTGCCAGTTACAGGCGTTGTCCGGGATATCCAAATTCGACAAGAGTTCGGCTTACGTCCTGGAAGTGGAATCGGCCTTGGACGAGACCGTTTTAAAGGACGAATTGACCATCTGGTCGCGTCAGCAGACCAACGACGTTCAGGCAGCCCTCGCCCATCAACGATTGTGCACCCGAGACAGTACGACAACCGTGATCAGCGCGCCGCTGCGGACCAGCGAAGGCAGGCTGGTCGGTGCGTGGCTGTTCCTGGATGACAACACACTGGTTAATTCTTCCGCCTCCATTGCGATGATCGAAGCCGGATCCTCATCGATCGCGGATAGTCTTGCGGTCGTCGAGGATGCCCGCAGTAGTGTGAGTCGCCGTCTTGTCCGCGCGGCCGAGAGTCACCTGCGATCTCGCTGGCTTAAGGCAACGGCAATCGGAACAGCGATCGTCGTGGCCGTGTTATGTCTGCCACTGAAATACAAATTGACATGCGACGTAACGGTCGAGACCCGTATCGCGGCGCTTCGTTGCCGCGCCGTTTGCCAGCACCTTGCAGAAAACGTTGGTGCGACCCGGCGACCTCGTCAATCAAGATTCCACCCTGGCCATGCTGGACGGTCGTGAGTTGAGGATGGAGATGGCCGGCCTGGAAGCCGAATGGGAGCAAGCAGGCAAACGCCGGGATGCAGCCCTCGCCGCTCGCAAGACGGGCGAAGCCCAGATCGCGAAGCTGGAAATGGAACACCTTGAGCTACAACTGAATCTGCTACGGCACCGTACTAGCCAATTACAGATCGGCAGCCCGACGGACGGAATCGTCGTGACGGGAGATCTTGAACGCGTCGAGGGCGCGCCGCTGACCGTTGGTCAGACGCTGTTCGAAATTGCGCCCTTGGATCAAATGATTGTGGAAATCGCCATACCGCAAAGCGAAGTTGCCTACGCTCAACCGGGCATGACCGTCCAGGTCAAGCTGGCCTCGTACCCCGGTCGCACCTGGACGGGGTCGGTGGACAACATTCATCCCCGTAGTGAGATTCGAGAGAACGAAAGCGTTTTCATCGCGGAAGTTCTGTTGAACAATGACGACGATATACTGCGACCGGGAATGCATGGCGAAGCTCGTATCATGGCGCACCGTCGCGCCTGGGGCTGGATTCTGTTCCATCGCGCCTGGGATTCGCTACGTATGAAGTTGGGGTGGTGACATGAATTCCCAGCCCGACCAACGCGAAGATTTTCGCGTCCAGGATCTCGGCAACGTCGTGCTCGTATTGCGTCCCGAACTGGCCTTCATCCCGCACTCAACCCAGGGCCGAGCGGGCTACATCATCGAAGACGTCGTTAATTCGAAGTTCTTTCGATTAGGGATGGCCGAATATCATTTCGTTTCGTTGTTAAACGGCAAACGTACGGTCCGCGATGCTCTGGCAATGACCGCCACGGCACGTCCGGACGATAGCCTGACGGAACACGATGTCGCCATGCTGTGCCAGTGGCTGGTCGACACCGATCTGGCGCATACGGACAGTTCGAGCGCCGCGGATAGGTTGCACGCGGCATCCACGAAAGCGGCGAAACGACAGTTTATGTCGCGCATCAATCCGATCTTTATCCGAATACCGCTGCTAAGGCCGGAAGGACTGCTAAACCGTTTAGCTCCGTGGCTGGGCTGGCTGTTTTCTCCCCTCGCACTAGTGGCCTGGCTGATTCTGGTAACCTGGGCGGCGGGCGTACTGGCAATAAACGGCGACCGATTCGCGGATTCGATTTCAGGAATCTTCTCGCCGAATGGCTACATCTTGCTGATCGCCAGCTGGGTAATCCTCAAGGTGCTTCACGAACTGGGGCACGGATTGGCCTGTAAACGATTCGGTGGCTACGTCCGCGAGGCGGGAGTGGTCTTGTTGCTTTTTCTTCCGATTGCCTACATCGACACCAGCTCGTCCTGGCGTTTTCGTTCACGTTTGCAAAGGATCATCACCGCCGCAGCCGGCATGTACGTCGAACTCGGACTGGCTGCCGTTGCGATGCTGGCCTGGAATGCAACGGGCGACGGACTGTTGAATCAGTTCTTTGCCAATCTGGTACTCATGGCGAGTATCACGACCCTCCTGTTTAACGCCAATCCGCTGATGCGATTTGACGGCTATTACATGCTGTCGGATGCCCTGGACGTCCCGAATCTCTACGGCAGTGGCCAGCAGTATTTGCAATACGCTGGGCGCAAATGGCTGATGGGCCTAAACGGCACGCTGCCGCCTTGGCCGCAACGAGCGGCACGAATGATCAAGATTTACGGGTTCGCTTCCTTCGCGTGGCGGATTTTCATCTGCACGGCGATGCTTGTCGCGGCAGCAACCCTGTTCCACGGAGCGGGTATTGTCATCGCTGTCCTGGGCATTATCAGCTGGGTCGGCGTGCCGGCCTACCGATTTGCGCGGTTTGCCTTTACCGGGAAGAACCTTCGTTGGTCACAACGGGGTCGCCTGGTATTGACCAGTAGTGCGATCGTGTCCGTCGTGGTTGTGGTCTTCTGCGTATGCCCCTGGCCGTTCGCCCATCGCGCGCCAGGATACGTTGAATATTCGCCTGTCACCGTGGTTCGAGCCGACAGTGCGGGTTTTCTACGAACCATTCATGTCCGCAACGGCCAACGGGTTGAGCAGGGTGACGTCCTGGCGGTACTTCAGAACGACGACCTCGAACTGGAACTCGCCGGTTTGGATCTTCGCATCGAGCAATCACGATTGAAACGGATCGCGCATCAAACCCGTCATGAAATGGCCGCCTACCAGGCGGAACAGAAGGAAGTCGAAAGCCTCAAAAAGCAGAAGGCGGAAATAAAGGCTCAGGTCCATCAATTGACAATGCGCACCCCTGCGGCCGGAACCGTCTTGCGACGTCGTCTGGACGGCCTCGCAGGAATCTATCTGAAGCAGGGGGACGAGATCCTGTCCATCGGCAACAACTCACAAAAAGAGATTCGACTCTCCGTCGCGCAGCAAGACGTTGAGTTCTTTCGGTCGGCGCTGGATGCCACGGTTCAGGTACGCATCGCGGGCGGCACAAAGATACAGGCCACGCTGACAGAACTGGAACCTCGCGCAAGCCAGGAACCGCCCCATTTGTCACTCTGTGCAACCAACGGTGGATCGCTGGCCGTCCAGCAATCGGCGCCGCCCACGGATGACGAACAGTCCGCAGGCCCCTCGTACCAGCTGGTGGAACCAAGGTTTAGCGGAACCGTACCCTTGAACGCGGGGCAAAGCGAGCGGATCTTTTCCGGCCAGCGGGCAGTGGTTCGACTGACGGGCCAAACCGAATCGATCGGCCGACACTTGTACCGATCGTTCCAGGACTGGCTGAAGATCCGCTTTGACGCCGCCCGCCGCGGATAACCTTCGGCAGGACAGGGCCGTCAGGCACGACCTTCCAGCTTTTCGATCGCCGCGCGCACGTCTTCCGGTACGCGTACAGGCTTCTGTCGCTCGTAATCGAATAAGACGACGACCGACTTGCCTTCGGCCGCGATGGCTTGATGAGCTTCGCTATAGACCGCGTGCTGAACCGTAATGCTGGTATTTCCCATGCGTGAAATCCGGCCACCCACGTGCACGGTATCGGGAAACTTTAGCTGTTGACGATAGTTGCAGTGAATGGCGACCAGAATCGGCCCCAGACCCTTCGCTACCTTGACCGCCGGCCAACCCGCCTGTTCCATGTACTGAATTCGCGACGATTCAAACCAGCGAATGGGAACCGTATTGTTGACGTGCCCGAACGCATCCTGATCTCCCCATTGAAGGGGCAGGGTGATCACAACCGGGTACTCGGCGAGCGCCGTTATATCGCATGGTTCTGTCATGGGCGTTCATTGTTCATGTACGGCAATGGACTGCAAGTCCGGCCGCCAGGTGCCTTCCGGCGCGGGGGCTTAACCCTAAAGATGGAACCCCATAGGGAACGACTAGTGGTCATTGAAAAATTAGTGCCCGATGACGATTGAGATTAACAGAAACCTTCCGCGCGCGTTTATAACCATGCAGCGCCCGCGAAAGGCGGTTTGCCGCAATCGGTCGACGGAGCGAACCCATCAGGGAGTTGCCATATAGCCGATTCTGCATGCAACTGAGCAAGCCGACGTCGCCAGAGAGTTAGGCAATCCGCTTGTAACGCAACAGCAGGCTATTGGCGACGACCGAGACGCTGCTGAATGCCATGGCGGCCGCAGCGACGGGCGGAGCCAAAAATCCTAACGCGGCACAGGGGATCAGAAGAATATTGTATCCAAACGCCCAACCAAGGTTTTGTCGAATGGTACGCAATGTCGCCCGTGAAAGAAGAATCAGTTCACACACGCCACGCAGGTCGCTTTGCGCCAACACGACATCGGCGGTTTCAATTGCGATATCCGCTCCCGCTCCGATCGCAACGCCCAGATTCGCGGCGGCCAACGCCGGCGCATCATTTATTCCATCGCCGATCATCGCGACGACTTCACCTTCCTCGCGCAGACGACTGACGACCTGCTGTTTGTCGCCCGGTAATACTTCCGACATGACTTGATGAATGCCCAGACTGCGCCCCACGGCCTCTGCGGTAAGGCGATGGTCTCCGGTCAACAGCATGATTTTTAGCTGCAGTTGCTTGAGGTTCAGGATTGCGGTCGCGCTGTAGGGTGTGATTTCGTCCGCAACGGAAATCGCGCCCATTAGCTGGTCGCCGACTCCGACCAGCAGCGGGGTCTCGCCGGCCTTCCGAAGCGAAGCGAGCTGTTGGTCTAGCGGCGTGGTCTCGATGTCGTACTGTTGCATCAGTTTTTCATTGCCCACCAGTACTTGACCCGCGCGACAACGCGCACGAACGCCGCGTCCTGGAATCACCTCCAGATCGTGCGCGTCAGGAATCCGTAATTGCCTTTCCTGGGCGGCATCGACAATACACCTGGCCATCGGATGGCTACTCAAACGCTCAGCCGCCGCGGCCGTCGCCAACAGTTCATCGCGCACGACGTTGATTAGCGCGGGGGAATTGGATACCGGAACAATGCTGCGCAAGGTGTGCCGGCCTGTGGTGACGGTACCGGTTTTATCCAACACGACCATGGTGACGGCCGCGGCAACTTCCAGGGAATGGGCCTCCTTGATCAGGATCCCGCGTGCGGCACCCCGACCGCTGGCCACCATGACCGCTGTCGGTGTGGCAAGTCCAAGCGCACAGGGGCAGGCGACGACCAACACGGCGACCGCGGCCCGAATCGCGGCCGTTCCATCGCCCGTCGCGTACCAACCAAGAAACGCTGCCACGGCGATCGCCAGGATAACCGGAACGAAGTAGGTCACCACCCGATCGACCAGGCGCTGAACATCCGCTTTCGATTCCTGTGCCCGGTTAACCATCTCGATGACGCGATCGAGGGTCGTCTGTCCCTTCGCGTCCGTAACGCGGATGGCCAACGCGCCGTCGATGTTAATCGTTCCGGCGTACACCACGGAGTCGATTGTTTTCTCGACCGGCATCGATTCACCGGTCAGCCACGACTGATCGACGTCCGAACGGCCGGACAGCACGACGCCATCCAGAGGAACCCGTTCGCCGGGTTTGATCAATACCGTGTCGTCGACGGAGACATCGGCGGTCGCGATCCGTTCGCTCTTTCCTTCGCGGACTCTCGTCGCTTCATCGGGTGCCAGCTGCAACAGGGAATGAATCGCCGTTAATGCTAATGACGTTGCGCTTGTCTCCATCACCTTTCCCAAGGTCACGAACGTCAGGATCATCCCCGCGTCGAGAAAGGACATTCCGTGGTCAAATAGGCTCGTTGAACCTGAAACATGTGCTACGAACGAAGAGACGCCGGCGAAGTAGGCGGTGCTCGCACCTAGCGCGATCAGCGTATCCATATTCGCCGAACCGTATCGAAATCGACGAACGGCGCCGCTCAAGTACGGCCAGCCCACGTACAACCACATCGCGGTACCTGCCGCAAATTGCAGCCACTGCGAAGTGTTTTTCGATTGCATCGGAAAGAAGAACAGGTATACCAGTACCGCTAAGAAAAACAGGGCGCCGGCAAGCCGAACCAGCCACACGTTGAATTCAAGTTGGTCCCACTGCCCCGAGTCGTCCGCAGCGCTCAGTTCCGCTGTATATCCACTTTCGCGTACGGCCGCCAACAACGCATCCGTAGCGGGGAATCGGAACTGAACTCAACGGTCGCTCGATGCGTGGCCAGGTTGGCAACCGCCAAGCGCACTCCCGGAACATGCATGAGTGCCTGTTCGACACGCCCCGTACAACTGGCGCAGTGCATACCACGAACGGTTAGCTGAAGAGAAGGCATGGGGAGCAGTGGACTATGGACGGTGGACTTTGGACTTTGGACTTTGGACTATGGACCATGGACTTTGGAAGTTCGGGATGGTCGATGCCTTTACCAAGTGTAACGCAATTCTGAAGGACAAAGGGCTCGACCAGGGTATAGCCGCCACGAAGAAGTCGTTTACTCCCGGCGCGCCGGGAGAGGCGCCGGCAAATTGAGCATATTCGGCCGGCGCCTGTGGCTGGGCGTTAAACGATCACGCGGCATGTGGGCCTGCGGAATCGCGGCCGACCAAGCACTGGTCGTCCTTAAAAGCGGACGTCACAATGAGTCGTACTATGCGAGCGGAAGTAATAGCGATCGGCGATGAACTGACCAGTGGCCAACGGCTGGACACGAACAGCCAGTGGCTGAGTCTGCGTTTGCAGGAGTTAGGGATTCCGGTCATCCATCATGCGACCGTGGCAGACGACCTGGAGGCGATTCGCACCGCGCTGCGAGACGCCGCGGGCCGTTCGGAACTGTTGATCGTAACCGGTGGACTGGGACCGACGGCCGATGACCTGACCCGCGAAGGCCTGGCTGCGGCGGGCGGCGTCGCTTTGGAATTGGATGAGGCATTGCTTCGTGATATCGAACAGATGTTTACGAGTCGTGGTCGCGACATGCCGGTGCGCAACCGCGTTCAGGCCATGTTCCCTGCCGGTAGCCAACCGATTATGAATCCAAACGGCACGGCGCCGGGAATTGAGATGTCGTTAGCGGGGCAGGGCGGTGGCAGCTGCCGGGTGTTCGCCCTGCCGGGTGTTCCCGCGGAAATGCGCGAGATGTGGCAGCAGACGGTCGGTCCCACGATCAGCGAAATGTCCGGGCCAAGGCGCGTCATTCGACATCGCCGCATCAAGTGTTTTGGTGCAGGTGAAAGTCACATGGAAGCCCTCTTGCCCGACCTGATCCAGCGTGGACGTCAGCCGTCGGTCGGAATAACGGTCCATTCCGCGACCATCACGTTGCGCGTCACGGCCACGGGCGAATCCGCAGACGAGTGCGAAACAATCATTGCTCCCACTGTCGCAACGATTCGGGAATGCCTGGGTGACATGGTGTTTGGGGAAGAAGACGACGAATTGCAGCATGCCGTCATGCGGCTATTGCGCGAACGAAAACAGACAGTCGCGACTGCCGAAAGCGGAACGGCTGGACGATTGGCCCATTGGCTGAGCGAACTGCCGGATTCGTCGGATATCTACCGCGGCGGCATGGTCGCCGCTGCCGAAACGTCGGCCGACTTTGTTGACAACGCAAGATTACTGGCCTGCGGTGGCGCCGAAGGCTGTCGAGCTCAATTCGCAGCGGATTTCGGTCTGGCCATCAGCCCCATTCCGCTGCCGGGCGAGAGCGATTCGAACGAACCGCTGGAGTACTTCTTTGCGCTGGCCTTTGAAGATCGCGTGATCGTCAAATCCGCAACAACAGCCGGCCACCCGGACATCGTACGCGATCGTGCGGCCAAACAGGCCTTGAATCTGTTGCGGCGATTCTTGTTGCGGGACGGCGACGATAAGGATGACTGATCATTCGAGGGAGAGACGCAAGATTACGGCCCTTGGTTGGCTTGTTTGCGGCCATGTCGTCGCGATGATCGCCTCCCGATGCTTGTTTACAGTTAAAAGCGAACCCGATCCAGCCGCGGCCCTGCCGTTTTTTGCCCTCTTGGTCGCGCAGGCAACACTACTTGGGATACTCGCGGTCGTCGCGTTTCGCGATGGCAAACATTTCGTGCTTTGCGGCGGGGTCGGATTTTTGTGGACGGTATTCACGATTGAGGATTGGGGCGACCTACCAGCCAAGATCATTTTCTATTCCGCGACAATGATCGTTTTTCCTGTCTGGGCAGTTGTTTTCTCGACGCTCTACGTGACGAAAGGCGCGAGGTTGGTGCAGTCGCCGAACCAGCGACATCGAGCTACAACCGATGACCTCCGCTATTCCATCAGGCACGTCATGATTCTGACTGCCGTCGTTGCGGCATGAATCACTGCAGCCAAAGGTGTGCGATTGCTGTACAACAACCTGGGATGGAGTGGGGGCGATGAGTTGCTACGTGTGATGGTGTTCATCGTGATCATGACGATCGCTTATACCGCCCTGGCTAGCGGTTGTCTTTGGGCATGCTTTGCGGAACCAGCGTCGTACGCCCGCTTTGTCGTTCTGTTTTTTTTGGCCGTTGGCACGAGCGCCATTCCGCTGTTACTATTTCCCCTCGATCGTTTCGGACGGATTCTGGTACCAGGCTCTGCCTTTCTGGGGTGCGGCCTGGTCTTTGCGTCACTCATGATTCTCCGCTGGACGGGTTACCGGCTGGCGCGGCCCAATGACTGCGCCATCGGCGAGTGAGGCGGCCGAATATCGACCCCAGTAATTTTGCCAGCAAGTAGGCTGGGACTTGGTTCGGCCTACGAAGTCTGAATTGACGTTAAACAATCCAAAAGAATATGGGATGGCTCGAGTTTCAGTGGGAATTCCACTTCCTGGAGTGCCGGCTAAAATGCTGGTATGTCCCAACAGCCTGAAACGTCTGCGGAAGACGCGCTCGCGACGCCCGTGCAGTTTCTAAAGAAGGTTGGCCCTCAGCGGGCCGAACTTCTGAATCGCCTGGGCCTCCACACCGCGCGCGACGTTCTGTTTTTCTTCCCGCGCGACTACCAGGATCTTACCGACGTTCGCGAGATCAGTGAGCTTGAAGAAGACAAGCTGGTGAGCGTTTTCGGGCAAATTGAGGAAATCGAGCTGCGCAGTCCGAGGCCGGGGCAGTCCATCCTGGGAGTTCTGATTCGCCAGGGTAGCGGCTACTTGCGCGATCTGGTTTAATCAACCCTTTATGCAAAATCGCATGCGCGAGGGTCAAAACGTTCTGCTGTCCGGCAAGGCCAAGTTGCGCGGGATGCGATGGGAGATGGCACATCCGCGCATCCAGACCATTGATGCCGAGGACGGCCAGGCGGAAGGTAGGCTGCTGCCGGTTTATCCCCTGACGGACGGCTTGAACCAAGGGCAGGTGCGGCGCGTGGTCGAGTCGGCGCTGGAAATGTACGTTGACGACGTCGAAGAAGTATTCGCCGATGACTTCCTCGCGGCGCACCAGTTGTTACCCATTCACGACGCGCTGCGCGCGATTCATTTTCCCGCGAACCACGATTTGCAACGGCGTGGACAGTATCGGTTCGTTTATCAAGAGCTGTTGATGCTGCAACTGGCGTTGGTCTTGCGAAGAAATCTGCCGCACAGCTTAGGGACGGCACCCCTGTTAACGATCGATGCCAAGATCGATGCGCGGATCCGCCGGCGGTTTCCCTTTGAGTTGACGGCGGGTCAAGAAGAAGCCGTCAAGGAAATCGCCCACGACATGGGACAAGCTCACCCGATGAATCGTCTATTGCAGGGCGACGTCGGCAGCGGCAAGACCGTCGTGGCCCTGTATTCGACGTTGCTGGCTGTCGCACACGGGCACCAGGTGGCCATCATGGCGCCCACCGAAGTGCTCGCGCGACAACATGCCCGCGTGCTCGGCCAATTCCTTCAAGCCAGCCAGGTGCAGACCGCGCTGCTGGCAGGTGGAATCGGTGCGGGTGAGCGTCGGAGAGTGCTGGAAGGAATGAGCAACGGTGACATTGATGTCGTCATCGGGACGCACGCGCTGGTGCAATCGGGTGCCAGGTTCTCGAAACTGGGGCTGGTCATTATCGACGAGCAACATAAATTCGGCGTTCAACAACGAGCGGTACTGCGGCAAGCTGATACTCAACCTCATTACCTGGTCATGACGGCGACGCCGATTCCGCGTACCGTCACGATGGCGCTGTTCGGCGACCTGGACGTAACCACGATGCGTGATTTTCCTCCCGGCAGGCAACCCGTGCACACCTATCTGGCGACCGAGGAACAGCGGGGACAATGGTGGGAATTCTTTCGCAACAAGTTGCAAGAAGGCCGACAGGGCTACGTGATTACGCCATTGGTTGAAGAATCAGAATCGTGGAACGTGACCAGCCTTGCCGAGGCCTTTGAGGAACTGGCCAACGGAGAATTAGAAGCATTCCGTCTGGGCTTGATCCACGGCCGCATGTCCTCCGGTGAAAAAGACCAAGCGATGAACGATTTCCATAGCGGGACGACGCAGGTGCTTGTTGGCACGACGGTGGTGGAGGTCGGCGTGGATGTCCCGAACGCCACGGTGATGACGATCGAAGGCGCCGAGCGTTTTGGGCTGGCTCAATTGCACCAGCTGCGAGGCCGCATTAGTCGAGGCGCTGCATCCCGGCTACTGCAGCCTGTTTGCGGATATCACATCGGACGAGGCCGGACAGCGACTGAAGGCCTTCGTTGGCACCACCGACGGTTTTGAATTGGCCGAGCTCGATTTTCAGTTGCGCGGTCCTGGTGATTTATTCGGGACCCGACAACACGGCCTGCCACCCTTACGAATTGCCGACCTGGTACGCGACGCCGCCATCGTCGAAGTCGCGAAAGGACGCCACGGCCATGTTGCAAGACGACCCCGGCATGGTCCAGCCGGCGATGGCCGAACTGCGTCGTCGCGTGCTCGTCCGTTATGGCCATGTGCTGGACTTGGGCGACGTCGGTTGAATGCCAGATTGATTGGCCACCCACCTCACCCTCCCTTGGGAGGGTGGGTGAATTCAATTGATTCGGCGACCTTGCGCTACGCACCGCTTGCAGGCTAAACACGTACGCATTCCGTCCTATTCTTTCCGCAACTATTTCATTGGATGAAAGCCGTGATCGGCGCGCGCCTGATTGAGTTGCTGAAAGGCTTTCGGCTCCAGCTTGACTAGCTTCAACAGCTGGGACGGCGTGCAGCCAAGTACCGTTGCAGCTTCCGACATATCGTATCGCTGGTCGGCAATGGCATCCAAGGCGATTGCCAGCATGGCGGGATAGTCACGATGCGACGGATTGATCGACAGTCGTCCGCTTGCGCAGCGAGTCTGCCAGACGGACGACGCAGCGTCCGCCTCGCCCCGTACGGAAACTGCCATGTTCAGTCGCAGGCGAAAGACCGCTTTGGCGAGATTTTCAGCCCGACTTCGACGTTCAGACGCTTCGGCACGGATCCCGGTCGCCTTGTGCGTAATGACCACCGCGGTCTCGACCTTGTTGCGACGCTGGCCGCCGGGTCCGCCGCGACGCATCTGTTTGACGTCGCAAGCGTTCAGCAATTCACTTTCAGAAAGCAAAGCGGGATGCATGGTCAATGAACATGTTCGACAATTAAGCAAATTTGCCACCCATTAAACTCGACGCCCGCGCACACAGCTGCGGAAGGAGTCTTAGGGTCCCCTCACCCTCCGAGGCCGTCGCAGGATTCAGATCCCCTCGAATCGACGGGCGTCGGAGGCCCATCGTTCGAATTTCAAATCCTTGACTATCGCGGCTCGTCACGTTCTTCACCCGTGCGGCCTCCGAGATTGCCGTACCGATGATAGCTGACCGACAGGCTCTGTTCCGTCAAATACCACAAAAGCTCAATACGACCGCACTTCATCACGGGTCGGTCCGCGATGTAGATTCCGGTCTCGGCGACGGTCTCACGGACCAGTCTTGGTACGCGCTCAGCGGATGCGTACCGGACGCGATCCGTTTGTCGATCGCGAATGACCTGCGCAACCGCGCATCCGTCTCTTCGACAAACTCAATGCCGCCGGCCCACGCAACAGTCAAGTTCTCTAAGGCCTTGACCGCCATCGTGCTTTCACCCGGCAGCAGGCTGATGGTAACACGGCTACCGACCACTCTCGCGGCGCAGGGCGCGTGCGAACAGGTCGAAAAACGTATCCTCGGAATGACATCGAATCCGCACTTCGGCCACGGACTGATATCGGCGGAAATTGTCCTCGCCGATCAGGCGAAAATGATCGTGAGCCCGGCCAAATTCTTCTCGTTGATAGAAATCGTAGCTGGCGATCGCCGTCATCACGTCGGCTATCTGCCCTGACGGGTAACTCGGGTCGTCTGTTAAATCCGACAACTTCTCGTGCAGACCCTGCAATTGCGGGTCTTGCAGATCGTCGCTCGTCTCCGGCATCCGCTGATCGCTAAATCTCATGAATGGGGCGACATAGTTTGGTCCGCCTGCCTTGACGCCGGGACCGAATGCCGATTTTCCCAACCCGCCAAAGGGCTGCCGCAGGACGATCGCACCGGTGGTTGAGCGGTTGATATACAAGTTGCCGGCGCGAATGCTGTGCTGCCACAATTCTTGTTCACGGTCGTCCAGGCTTTCCAACCCGGAGGTCAGGCCGTAGCCGGTTGCATTCACAATCTTGATCGCGTCGCTCAGATTTTTGGCTTTGATGACGGCCAATACGGGACCGAAAAATTCCGTCAGGTGGGTGTAGCTGCCGGGGCTGACATCCCATTTGACCCCTGGGCTAAACAGCTGTGGATTCGTTTCGTCGCGCCGCGGCCTGACCGCCCAGGACTCGTCCGATTCAAGCTCTTTCAAGCCGACCTCCAGGTCACCGCCGGGTGGTCGGATCAGCGGGCCAACTCGACGCTGCACTTCCCAAGACGAACCGACGTCCAGGCTTTCGATCGCGTCGCACAATTCCTCCCGAAACTGCGGATCGTCGTAGACCTCTTCTTCTAGAATCAACAGCGACGTGGCCGAGCACTTCTGGCCGCTATGGCTGAAGGCCGAATGCACGACGTTCTTAATCGCCTGGTCACGATCCGCCAGGGAAGTCACGATCGTCGCGTTTTTGCCACCCGTCTCGGCATGCAGGTTCATGTCGGGTCGATGGCGCAACATGGAAGCGGCCGTTTCCGTTCCGCCCGTCAGAATCACGGCGTCGACCTGCTGGTGAGAAACCAGATGCTGTCCTTCGCTAGCTCCAGAGCAGGGAAGAAATTGCAACGTGCGTTTGGAAATCCCCCCTCGCCAAAAACACTGGCAAAGATACCAGGCCACCAGCACGGTATCGGAGGCCGGCTTCAACAGAACGGTGTTCCCCGCCGCCAGGGCCGCGGCAATTCCACCGCAGGGGATCGCGATCGGAAAGTTCCACGGAGAAACCACCGCCACGACGCCTATCCCGTTCGCATCAATGCCAGGTAGATCCGCCAGCTGCGCGGCTGCGCCGATAGTATTCGACGAAATCGACCGCTTCGGAAACTTCGGGATCCGACTCGGTGAGAATCTTGCCGCCATCGGCCAAGGCGGCTCCGATCAGATCGCCACGGGCGGCGCGAATCTCGTCAGCGACTCGGGCCAGAACCTCGCTACGCTGTGCCCAGTTCTTGTCACGCCAGCCGTCCGGATCAGACGCCGCGGACGCGACCGCACGATCGACATCCTCGGCGGTCGCCTGTCGATATCGCCCGACGACTGTCCCTGGACGTGAGGGATCATAACAGTCGCGAACGGCTCGGTCGTCCACGATCTCCTGACCATCGATGACCAACGGGATCTGTTCAGCCTGTTCTTCGCAGCGAGGCCGCCACTGCTCGATCAGCCTTTCCGCCCATTCGATATTCTGCGGCAACGCGAAGTCCGTGTCCGGCTCGTTCGTAAAAGCCGCGCCATCACCGAACGGGCCAGCAGCCGACGGTGCCAGTTGCGTCGATCCTGGTTTCGCCGTGGCTGATCGCTCAGCGTTTCGATCGCCTCGAAAGATTCAACGAAGCTCTGTGCCAGCCGATCCCAATCGGGGCTGTCGACTTCCACCTTGAAGGCATGTCGCAGGAAATTATCAGGCCCAGTATTCTCGTCCAGGCGGCGCACGAGGTACCCAATCGCGTAAATGAAGTCTTCCTTCTTACAGGCCGGCGCATACAGCAGCAAGTTTTTGTAGAGCTGAAACAGTGCTCGTCGCTGGTGGTTGGCCATTCCTTCCAACATTTCGATCTGAACCTGGTCCAACGCATTCCGCTCGGCGGCCAGCACCAGTCCGTAAGCGACATCAAACAGGTTATGCGAGGCGATTCCCAGGCGGACGGCGAGAAGATTTTCCTCTCGCATCCCTTCGTTCAACATACGCTTGTAATTGGCGTCGGTCTCTTTTTTCGTTTTGAACGGTGCTTGTGGCCATCCGTGCAGCGACGCCTCGACGCGTTCCATCTCCATGTTAGCGCCTTTCACGATCCGAAGCGTTATGGGCGCACCGCCGGCAGCAACTCGTTGCCGCGCCCACTCGTTGATCTGTAGCTGAGTGCGGAACGAATCCGGGACGTACGCCTGCAGGGCGATTCCTGCGGAGACGTTTTGCAAACCGGGACGATCCAGCGTACGCATGAAGGCCTCGGCCGTGATCGCCACGTCGCGGTATTCCTCCATGTCCAGGTAGACAAACTTCGGCACCAGTGTGCCATCGGCGCGTGTGAAACGCTCCTTCGCGGCGGCGCGGTACAACAATTCCAGGCGGTTGCACAGCACCGTCAACGTGTGTTCGCGGGCGATCGGGAGAATCTGGGAGAAGATCGTCGAGATCTTTACGGAAATGACTTCCAGTTCCGGCAGTTGCAGCGAACGCAAGTACGAATTTAATCGTTGCTCGGCTGCCCGTTCACCCAAGAGGGCTTCACCCAAATAGTTGACGTTCATGCGCACGCCTTCCTGACATCGCGCATCCAGATGTTCGGTCAGCATCTCCTTTTCCGCTGGCAAGATGACGTTGGCCGTTTCGTGTTGCATCTTTTCCTTGACCAGTGGTACGGCCACCCCTGGCAGGTAACTGCCAAACGATTGAAATCCTTTGAGAAGCGTGCGGTCCAAGGGGCTGAAGAAACGGGGGATGCCCTGCACATCCAGAATATGCACCAACTGGTCAACGGCGCGATGTGGTACTTCAGAACGAAAGGCCTGGTCCGTCAACTGCAGCAGGGTCGTCTTATCGTGAGCGTTCTGGATCATGCGATCCAGTTCGGCCTGCTGCCGACGCTCCTGCGGAGTCTGTAATTCCGTGGCCGTCCTTTGAAGTTCACGTGCCAGGTAGATCGCCTTTTGAATCGAAGGGTCTCGCGAGGACTTCGCTTCCGGTCGAAATTCGCCCAACAACCGCTCGACATCATGCCGCCGGCCCGCATCCTTACGCTGGTCGTCCTTGCCGTTCATGCGACTACCTGATTACCGATCGAACGATCAAATCAAAACTCACGGATTTTCTATCATCCGTGGGTCGGCTTTGCCATCCGTGGGCCTGTTCCAGCTTTGCCGGAATCTTGTATGCTAGTGCGTTGAAGGCCCGTCTTTCGGCGGAAAGTCCATTGGCTAAAGGCCAGACTCCAGTATTCGCCCGATTTTTGACCATCAGCTCGACATGACGAACCACTCCGGCCCGCGACCTTTCGTCCTATCCGAAGCCAATTATCGGCAGTTATTGGACGACCGTCCTCGCGTCGCTATTTTACCCTGGGGTGCGACCGAAGCGCACAATTACCATCTTCCCCACGGTTCCGACATCATCGAATCCGAGGCCGTCGCGATACGAGCCGCGGAGATTGCCCATCAGCGCGGCGCAAGACCTCTGGTTCTGCCTCCCATTCCGTTCGGCAATAACGCTCAGCAACAGGATCAGGTCGCCACGATTCACATGTCGACGTCGACCGCCGGCGCGGTCCTGGACGATGTCGTTGCGAGTCTCAAACGACAAGGGATCGATCGCCTGGTAATCCTGAATGGACACGGTGGCAACGAATTCAAGCCGCTGGTCCGCGACGCTCAGCTGAAACACCAGATTTTAATCGTGGTCCTGAACTTTTGGGATGTCTGTCCGGAAAAGGAAGACGAGATCTTCGACATCCCCGGCGATCACGCGCACGAAATGGAAACCTGTCTGCTGATGCACTTGCGTCCCGATCTGGTTGTCCTCGACCAGGCAGGCCCTGGAACGCGTGTCCCCTTTGCGATCGACGGCTTCCAACAAACCGGAGCCTGGACGCCGCGTCCCTGGTCCGCATCGCACCCGGATACAGGTTCCGGCAATCCCTCCCAGGCGACGGCTGAAAAAGGTAAGCGCTATTTTGATATCATCACAAATGCGATCGCGGGATTTCTCGTGAATCTTGACAGAGCCGAAAAAGGAGACTCGCCTTATCTGTGAGCTTCACGGTAGGGGTTCGGATTCGAAGCAAGGGGTCGGGAGTCTCGCCGTAACGTGCTGGGATGGACGCACCAGGCTCATCTAGGAGATATTCAACGCTATGTCACTGATACCACCAGGCATTAATCCTCCGATTCGAGTGCTGATGGGTCCCGGCCCCAGCGATATTCATCCACGTGTCTTGACGGCCCTGTCACGGCCAACGGTCGGACACTTGGACCCGTACTACCTGCACATCATGGACGAAATGCAGGGAATGTTGCGCCAGGTCTTTCGCACGGAGAACAAATTGACCTTTGCCGTCAGCGGAACGGGTTCGGCGGGCCAAGAAGCGACCGTTATGAACCTGGTCGAACCCGGCGATTCGGTCGTGGTTGGCGTGAACGGCGTCTTCGGCGAGCGTTTAGCGGACATGGCTGAACGTGCCGGAGGGGTTGTCACGCGCGTCCAACGACCCTGGGGCGAAATCTTTACGCCGGACGATCTGAAAGACATCATTGCGTCTGCCAAACCTAAGGTCGTTGCCATGGTGATGGCAGAGACCTCTACCGGTGCCCGGCAGCCGATTGAAGAAATTTCCAAGCTTGTCCATGATTCGGGGGCTCTACTGCTGGTCGATACCGTGACCGCCTTGGGCGGCATCCCGGTCGAAGTGGACGACTGGCAGATCGACGCGGTTTATTCGGGTACGCAAAAGTGCCTCAGCTGTCCGCCCGGTTTGGCGCCCGTTTCCTTCAGCCAACGTGCCGTCGATGCGATTCACAGCCGCAAATCGAAAGTACACAGCTGGTACCTCGACGTGACGATGCTGTCGTCCTATTGGGGCGAGGACCGGGTGTATCATCATACGGCGCCGATCAACATGACCTATGCCTTGCACGAAGCCCTGCGCATCGTTTTGGAAGAAGGCTTGGATCCGTGTTTCGTTCGTCATCGGCTGAACCACGAGGCATTGGCTGCCGGGCTGGCGGCATTCGGTATTGAATACGCCGCGCAGGATGGTCACCGCCTTCCCCAGCTGAATGCCGTCCATGTACCGGACGGGATCGACGAGGCCCGGATTCGTAGCCGGCTGTTACAGGAATTTGGCATTGAGATTGGCGGCGGGCTGGGGGCTTTCAAAGGGAAAGTGTGGCGCATCGGCCTGATGGGATATACGGCGCGACCCAACAACGTTTTGCTTCTGCTCAGCGCGTTAGATCAATTGCTCGCCGACGAAGAACACGCGTTTGAACGTGGCTCCGCGGTAGCGGCGGCAACTGAGCGATATCGCAAAGAGCAGCTACGTGAGAAAATTGCGTAGCTGGAATCGCAGTCGTGCAACATTCAGCCATCGTCGACCGTAAGTTTTTCAGTACGATGGGTCTCCGAACCCGTCGCAGCTTTTGACACCAGTCCGAATCGACGGCCTCGGAGGGCCATCGTACGAGTCGTTCGGACAACCTTCACAGTCCCGCCGCGCCGGGACTGAGCTACGACGGAGACGACCCACGAGCCATGACCAGCGATCTCACCGACTTCTATCGCGACTTGGCCGAGATCTTTCCTGCGGACCGTTTGTTGACAGGTCCTGCCGAGGTCGTACCGTATGAGTCCGACGGACTCACGGCTTTTCGAGCGAAGCCGTCAGGGGTCGTCTTGCCAATCGCGGCGGAAGAGGTCGTCGCGACGGTACGACTCTGCTATCAGCACAACGTCCCCTTCATGGTGCGCGGAAGTGGCACTAGCCTAAGCGGTGGGTCCGTCCCGATCGAACACGGCCTGGTCATCGGCATGAATCGGATGAACCGGATTTTGAAGTACGAACCACGAAAGCGCTTTGCGGTGGTCGAGCCAGGGGTTATCAATTCGAAGATCACGCAACGGGCAGCAGCGGACGGACTCTACTACGCGCCCGATCCGTCAAGCGGCCCTGTCTGTACGATCGGCGGCAACGTCGCGTTCAATTCCGGCGGTGCGCATTGTCTGAAATACGGAATGACCGCCAATCATGTGCTAGGGCTGAAGGTCGTCTTACCGGACGGAGACGTCGTCCAGTTGGGTGGTCAAAGTCTGGAGATGGTCGGACCCGACGTGACCGGCATGTTCATCGGATCGGAAGGACTGTTCGGCATCGCGTTAGAAATCACGGTCCGACTGTTGCCGAAGCCCGAAACCTTCCGCACGATGATTGCCGCCTACGATTCGCTAGCCGCCGCGGGCCACGCCGTTTCCAGTGTCGTCGCGTCAGGCCTACTGCCGGGCGCGATGGAGATCATGGACCGCCTGGCGATGGACGCAGCGCAAGCCGGCGTCGGTGTCCAGTATCCAGCCGCCGCGAAGGCGGTATTGATCGTGGAACTAGAAGGTCCGGGCGAGGAAGTTGCGTGCGAAGAACGGCGACTGTTGAAGGTCATCGAAGAATCGGGGGCGTTTGAGGTCCACGTCGCAAAGGACGAAGCAGAACGGATGTCGATTTGGAAAGGCCGCAAAAGTGCATTCTCGGCGGTCGGTCGGCTGAGTCCCGACTTTATCGTTCAGGACGGTGTCGTTCCCCGCTCGAAGCTGGGTGCCGCGTTAGCCGAAATTGAACAGATCGGCGATCGACATGGCTGCCGGATCGCCAACGTGTTTCACGCCGGCGACGGAAATCTTCACCCCCTGATTCTTTACGATGGCCGCGAAGACGGCGCCTTGGACAAAGCGGAAGCATGCCTCGCGGAAGTCATGCGATTGTGTATTCGGCTGGGCGGGTCGATTACCGGCGAGCATGGTGTCGGCCTGGAAAAACGCGCCTACCTGAAGGAAATGTTCAGCCAAACCGACATGCAGTTTATGTACCAGCTCCGCGATGCGGTCGACCCGAAACGGCTGGCCAATCCCGGCAAGATGCTTGCGAGCGCCGATGCCCCGGCGCTCACCATGCACGGCTATCACCCGTTGGAAAAACAGGGCGTGATTTTTAGGGATTAGTGCTTTGTCACGGCTTATGCCGTGACAAAACACGTGTGTGCCTCCAAGTCTGGATTTTGGGGTTTGCTGGTGTACGGGATTTTTAGGAACGATGATTCAAGCAAATACAATTGACGAAGTCCGAGATGCGGTTACTAGCCACGATCGGATCAAGGTCTGCGCCGGCAACTCCAAACCCGCGCTGACCGACGGCGCGAATCTGTCGCTGCAATCGCTGAACGGCGTGCTTGAGTACCAGCCCTCCGAGTACACATTTACCGCGCTGGCTGGCACCAGGATCTCGGAGGTCGAGGACCTGCTGGCGCAGAATCGCCAGTATCTACCCTTTGATCCACCCTTAGCCGCTGCTGGGGCGACCGTGGGCGGTACCGTTGCCGCGGGCCTGTCGGGATCCGGCCGCTATCGTTACGGCGGTGTTCGCGATTTTCTGATCGGCGTTACGTTCATCAGTGGGGACGGACGGACTGTATCGGGCGGTGGGAAAGTGGTCAAGAACGCCGCCGGTTTCGATATCCCCAAGCTGATGGTCGGAAGTCTCGGACGCTTTGGCGTCCTGGTCGAGTTGACATTCAAAGTTTTCCCGCGCGCGACGCGTCGGCAACTATCGCCATCGATACGGGAGACTTGCCGTCCGCCATCTCCCTGATGAATACGCTCGCCGTCTCCAGCGAGGACCTGGACCGCCTGGACCTGGAACCGCCCGGACGACTGATGGTCCGCATCAGCGGAATTCACGATGCATTGAGTGCTCGGATCGCACGCGTCAAAAGATTGATTCCACCTGACGCAACCGTCGACGATATAGACGATGACCTACACTACTGGCGATCGGTACGAGAGTTTGAGTGGGCACCCGCCGATCACACCCTGCTGAAATTGCCGCTGACGTCTGAGCGTATCGAACGTGTCGAACATTCCATGCGTGCGATTCAGGGCGGGGTGGTTCGCCGTTATGGAGTCGGCGGCAACGTCGCCTGGTTGGCATTCCCCTCGGCGGTCAGTTTGCGCGAGATCGAATCGTTGATCCTGGCGGACAATGCACAGGGTCTCGTGTTGCGCGGACATTCAGGGCCTGGCCTGATCGGCACAAACGACCAGAATGAATTCGAGAAACGTTTGCTCCGCGTGTTTGACCCTGACGGAAGATTTCGACGCTAGAGGTTTCCAAGCGAAATGCAGCACCAGATCGCCATTGACGAAGCAGGCCCCAACGCAACCGCCATGTCCAAGGCGGTTGAGGCCTGTGTGCATTGTGGATTCTGTCTGCCGGCGTGTCCGACCTATCATGTATTAGGCGAAGAAATGGATTCGCCGCGCGGTCGGATTATCCTGATGAAGGAAGTCCTGGAGGGCAATCTATCGGTCGACGAGGTGACACCGTATATCGATCGCTGTCTTGGTTGTGTTGGATGCGTGACCGCTTGCCCCTCGGGCGTCGAATATGGCGAACTTCTGACGCCATTTCGGGCGCTCAGCGAGTCGCGTCGAAAACGATCCCTGGCCGACCGGTTTTTCCGTCGCATGATTCTGCACACGCTACCTTATCCGAGTCGATTTCGTTGGGCGCTACGAACCGGCCGGCTCGCTCGACCGCTGCGACACATTCTCCCGGCGCGACTGGCGGGGATGCTGAACTTGCTACCCGGTCGCGTCCCCAAGGCCGAAAGCCTGCCGGAGCTCTTTCCGGCGGAAGGCCCACGCCGCGCGCGGGTCGCCTTGTTGGCCGGGTGTGCTCAACAAGTCCTCGCCCCGCAAATCAATTGGGCAACGTTGCGCGTGCTGGCGCGAAATGGCGTCGAAGTTCTTATCCCCCGTGCACAAACGTGCTGTGGCGCACTGGCCGCTCACACGGGGGCGCTCGATCAAGCGAGACAAATGGCTCGCAATAACATCGCTGCGTTTCCCAACGACGTGGATGCGATTGTTACGAATGCTGCCGGTTGCGGATCGGGAATGCAGGAATACGGGCTGTGGATGGCGGGCGAGGTGGACCACGAACTTGCCCGTCAATTCGCGTCGCGCGTCGTGGACGTTAGCGCGTACCTGGCGGAATTGGGCACGACGGTGCAGGGATCTTTGAAGAAACCCACGACCGTCGCGTATCACGACGCCTGTCACCTGGCACACGCTCAACGCGTTACTACTGCGCCTCGCTCGTTACTAACCGCCATCGAAAACCTGACGCTCGTCGAAATCCCCGATGGCGAGATCTGTTGTGGATCCGCGGGGACCTACAACATCGAACAGCCAGAGATCGCTCACCAGCTGGGACAGCGCAAGGCCGCTTCGATTCGTCAAACGAAGGCGGACCTGGTCGTTTCCGGGAACATCGGCTGCATCATGCAAATCCGCTCGCATGCGGGGGACGGTTCTGCAACGATACCAGTCCGGCACACGATGGAATTATTGGACGAAGCGTATGGCGGGGGCAGTGGCTATTGAGCGTTTCTGAGTCCGTGTTACAAACAGTTCGCATTTGCACGCCATACGCAAATTTTGATGGCGTCCTAATTTTGGTGGCGTCCTAATAGCGTGTTGATTTGTGTAGTTAGGGTCTATTCAAACAATTCTCAGCCCACAAAACGAAGCAACACAATCCTGGAACAACACCCACATTTCTGTAGAACGGGCACTCCTGCCCGTTTGCCTGAATGGCGGGCAAGAGTACCCGTCTTACGAGTTGGTTGCGGCCACAGGCCGCGCTTGGCTTTCTGCGGCACAGCCGTTGACTGGCAACCGACCGCCGTTGATCAACGCGTAGTGGGACTCCGTACCACTTGACTCCGACGCTCCATTTTCCAACCAGGCTTTGAACGATATCTCGTGCTCGGTCAATCTTTGAGTTTAGGATCGCCTGTACCGTGGCTGGGGCTTCCAGCCCCAGTTTCGGCGGCCGGAATCCACAGCCACGACTTGCTTCCAACCCTAGTTCTTAACTTTGACACAATCCTAGGCAACGTTCGACACCGCCTTGTTCGAAATGCGATCTGTCGAAGACAGCGCGACACCTGGTCGGCGTTCGAGTCGGCTGTTGATCCCGACCTCATCATCCATTTGTTGCTCCGCCCAAAGACTATCCAACGGACTGGTGACCTTGACGTCGGGACGATTCAGCACATGCGTGTAGATCATGGTGGTCCTGATATCGCTGTGGCCGAGTAACTCCTGAACCGTGCGGATGTCGCTACCGTCCATTAATAGATGCGTCGCAAAAGAATGTCGAAATGTGTGCGACGTGACCGGCTTGTGGATACCTACTTCATCAATGGCCACCTTCAAACGAGCGGCAAACGTATCTCGATGAATATGGTGGCGGTGCCGCTTCCCCGTCTTGGGATCGCGCGAGAACTTGTGCGAAGCAAACAAGAATTGCCATTTGAATTCACGATGCACGTTGGGATATTTCCGGTCCAGGGCATCTGGCAACCAAACAGATGCTTCACCCGACGCCAGATCTTGCTCGTGCAGCCCTTCCCGCCACTTGATTTTACTCCTCAATAACGGCACCAGATGGCGAGGCAATGGTACGTAACGACTCTTGTTGCCCTTGCTGTTCCACACTCGGATTTGCAGCAGATCAAAATCAATGTCCATCACGCGCAACCTCAGACACTCGCTGATCCGCATGCCGGTGCCATACAACAGCTGGGCTATCAATAAATAGACCCCCTTCATGACCAGCAACGCTCGTAACACTTCAGGTTTGCTCATAACGGTCGGTACGAGTTTTGGCTTATCGGATCGCATTGCATTGACGCTGCGAATATCCTTCTTCAAGACCTGCTCAAACAAGAACAGTAGTCCGTAGAACGCCTGCTCTTGTGTAGCCGCCGCCACGCCACCATCGACGGCAAGATCGGTCAGGAACGATTCAACATCGGTAGCTCCAAGATCATCGAACTCTGCAAGTGTCCCGACGCAGCGAGCCTTCATGAACCGCTTGACCCACATCACATACGCTTTCTCGGTGTTGTACTCCTTGCCTTGGACGCGCAGCGTCCGGCGCATCTGCTGGACAACATCGGGCTCGTTAGGATTGATCTTACCAACCACCTCTTCGATCGACCGGGTTCCTTCTTTCTTCTGTTTGTCTTCAGCCGCGAACTGCTGCAGTTTTGCGCGAATATGCTCCAGCTGTGGATACTTCGACTTCAGGAACTGGTTCCGATAGACGATCAAGCCCTTCACGATCAACACTCTTTTCCAGGCAGGCACCCCAGCTTTCACCTTAGCCCGCAGAAAGGCGATGACGTCCTCTTCGGTAAACGACCATTTGGCCGGGTCATGGACCCGATGGTACCTGGCAAGCTGCGCAAACCAATGGCGACCCCAGTCGACATTAGATTTCTTTTCGTTGCCTGTGTTGTTTGATGAAGCGTTGGACGAAAGGTTGTACGAGCGTTGCATGTGAAATCTCCCCCCGGCGATGTCCTTTAGATGACGTCCTGCGAATAAGGTGACATATGTACATATCGGTGGAGATCGTGACATCGAGCTGGTGATGAGTCAAGCCCCCAACGCGAGACTTGCTAAAGTCCACCGCAGCTGAGACAATTTGGCAGGATAAGTACTTATCCCGATGGATGAGATAAGTGGCCGCATCCACGGGATAAGTCCGTTTCCCCGTACTTATCGCCGCGCAACCGGGGATAATTAATTAGTTCGCTGGCAAGGCTGGATCAACAACCCAAGACGACAATGCCGAGCATGGCGAGTAAACGAATTCAATATCCGACGATCCGAGACTTCAAGCCATTCCTCGGCTACGGCGAAGAGGACTACGAGGCTGCCAAACAGTTTTACGGATGTATTGGATTCGAGAAACTCTGGGACGGGGGCGACGCGTGTTGTTTTGACACCGGTATTGGGCATAGATTTCTTGTTACGCTTCACTACGGACTTGATCGGTCGTCGGCAGGTATGATGCATTTTTGGGTCGAAAGCGTTGACAGCTGGTATGACTACCTAAAACCGCTGCATCTCGACAAGCAATTCGCGGGCGTGAAAATAGCCGAGCCGACAGTCGCAGAATGGGGCTGGCGTATTCTCTATGTGCGGGATCCCGGTGGCTGGCTGCTCCACATCGCAGAACCACACAGTGAAGAGAACAAGGCGTTTTTTAACTCTGCCCCATGGGTTGAAAAGTCAGACAGCTAACTGACAAGGCCAGCGAACAATTGCGTGAACCGGAGCCGCCGAAAACGCGTCTTCAAATGGAGCATCAACCGCGGCGGCCCGGTTATGCCAGACGTTCTGTCACTAAGCATTGCGACACATGAAACCAGATTCTCGCGTGTATTGGCAGCTCTTAGAAAAGTGGCGGAGCGAATCCAATACGCCACTGGAACCGCCGTTGTCCGGCGACGAATTGCAGAGACTCTTCGGCACGCATGGATTTTTCGCGACACAAGACGTTGTTGACCTTTACTCGCTGGTTGGCGGGATGGAAAACGGTTGCCCTGACGACCGAATGTTTGAAATTTGGTGCCGTGACCGAATTGACAAAGAAAATGGCGAATCGAAATGGGAATTTCTCTGGTTTGGCGATTGGCTGATCTCGTCACACTTATACGCACTGCAACCCGTCGACGAACGCCATTCTGCCATCTACATTGATCACAAATGCGACAGAAAAACCCCGCCCGAATTTCTGGCTGGATCGCTTTACGAATTTGCTGAACGTCTCATTTCCGATCCTGCATCGTTGGGCGTCATACTTTGACCACCATCCAGGATCGTGACAGAACAATCGGATGCACCGAAGCGGCAAAGCGGTGCGGATTTGAAATGGAGAGATTGCTGTAGCCGCTCGGTGATCCGTAGCGTTCGCCATAAATCAAATGCTGCTACTCTAACCACAATTGGATGTCAAAATGACCCTATTTGCACAAAGCCTAACAGGTGATTTGGAGGCAATGACGATCGCACCCGATGGTCGACTCGAGTCGAAAATTTCCGACCCCTGCCGTTGATGCTGGTCCAAGCGGGAACGCATCGGCAATGGCCGACGGCATGAACAGATTTCCGTCACCAAGAACAGGGACGGCAGGGCCGCAGTTGTTTCAATCGAGGAGACTGGCGAAATCTCAGTGCTTGAGCAGGTTGCGCCAAGCGGGAAGTGGAACAACGTTTCCACACGTCTCGACTATCCCGCAGCCTCACCGAGGCCATCTGACCTGACCGCAGTTCAAGGTGCAAATGGCCTAATCAATAGTTCACTCGTCGACACAAACGGATTCCTTCACCACCGAGTGCAGAATGAACAGCAAACTTTCGAAGGCGACTGGAATAAAATTAGCTTTTTTCCAGTGCACGAATCTACCGTAGCCCTAAATAAGGATGGTCGTTTCGTAGTATTTGCCATTTCACAGATTACTGAGAGTGGAGTCGTTGCACGAGCGGTTTCACGACTGACACAGACGTCCGCGGACGGCGAATGGCCAGCTGAGTGGACTTTGATGGATGATATTCCGTTCTTGAGCGTTACCGCGGTCCCCAACCTTGACGGGAAAATCATGGTCGCCGGCGTTCGGCGTGACACAGAAAGTGTAGCCATTCAGACGCAATCAAAGCCAAATGGAGCGTGGACGGCAAACTGGCAAACGTTCAAAGGCGCAAGATCGGAGAGCAGGCTTCGGTCGTCTTTCGGATGGTCGCGTTGTCATTGTTGCGATTGGAAGTAATGACACGCGAGCAGACTTCCGAATCCAAGCATCACCCGGCGCAGAATTCTTGAACTGGGAAACACTGCGACTGCCGGCGCCGAGTGATGCTGATTCAGGTAGTTCCGAATATCAAGTGCCGCGACCTCTGACAGACGACACTCCGACGAAGATCGAAATAACGAACCAGTATATTCGCTGTGGTCAGCGGCTGCGGGCACTGTGATTGCGGCGACGATTATCGTCGCTACCATTCCAACTCCCGCCGGAGCTGCGGCGGCGGTCGAAAGAAGTTGAAGAAAGCGAACCTCTGGACCGATATGTCAGGGCCTGGAGCACGATCGTGACGATAGCGGTACCACGACATGCGAGTGCCAAATCGGGTAGCCGGGCGGGTTTCCCCGCCCGGCCCCCACACCACCGTACATGCGGCTCCGCATACGGCGGTTCGACGAAGGACTTAAGTCCGAATTCTGAGTAGCATCAGGAGGGCAGGTTCGATGTTGGACGCATCGACGACTGCTTCCGTCAGAAACTCTCGATTCAGACTCAAGGCTGGCTTCTCGATCCGCGCCAGTGCGGTACGTCCCGGTCGGGACAATGAACCAGTGGTCTCTTCAAGCGAAGAGGGGTTCCCTCGCACTGAGTTGATCGATGGCTCCTCCTTCTTCATCGTTCGGTCCTTCCTGTCTCGTTGGTGTCGAAGGTCGGTACTACGACCTCTGCTGACTCCTGCCTCGCCCGCCGTGGATTGCTCCGCGACGTTCCAACCTTTCAGGCAAGCCTTACTCGCTGGAGCGAACGACGGCTCGCAAGCCGTCTTGCAGGTCTCCCCGGATAAGAGCGTGATGCTTCGCTGCGCAAGCTCGCCATTTACCTGAACGGGCGTTTGGGAACGGCTTCGTGATGTTGTGCTCACTCGCCGACCCGAACCGGCCTTGTATGACGTTTCTGTTCGTAACCTCGCAGCTTTGACGAGAAGGTGACCGACGGCGAAATCAGGCCGGCACTTACGCACACATTCGCAGGCTTCCTCCCCACGGTCGGTCGCCCTTCCGCAGTTGCCTTCGTCTAGTACTTTGTCAATCGGAGCAATCATTTGGTATACTGATCTCCTTGAGACTCTCAAACTCGTACAGGGGACTTGCACCCCACAACAATCACGCCCATGCCGGGCGTACACAAAGCGATGAACCGGAGCCGCGGGCCGCGCGGGTTCTGAAATCAACGTCACTCGCCGCGGCCCGGTGATCGCGGTCGTTGAACTTAATCGAATTGCGATAGCGTTGAATCGTTCTCGTCGGTTGCGCTTTCCGCTTCCTGCGTCTCTGCTGAGTTGGCTTCCTACCAACAACTTTCAAAGGCTGCCGATGGGCTGCGCCCACAGCTCACTCATTCTTCTCTATCGGTGAGTGGCCACTTGTAACGGTTGTTTCGGTTGTAAGGTCTTGCGCTTTTGATCCGCGCTGTGCATACTGGGTTCGACAGGGGTTCCGTTTCCTTTTCAACCGCACAAGGCCAAACACATGACGCCCTATCAAAACCGACTCACCAAGATCACCCGGCGCATGGCCGAGGACATGAAAATCCGCAATCTGGCCCAGGCAACCATCGACGCTTACACCTATCACGTCAGCAAGTTCGATGACTTTCTCGGCACCAAGAGACTGCAAGACGCCACGCCCGAAGACCTCCGTTCCTTCCAGCTCCATCTGATCGAAGATCGCAAAGTCGGTTTCAGTAGCTTCAATCAGGCCGTTTGTGGCCTACGGTTTCTGTACCAAGTCACGCTCCCCAAGCCGTGGCCGGTGGCCATGATCCCGTACGGCAAACGAGCCCGCACGCTGCCCACCGTCCTAGGCCTCGAAGAAGTCGACGCGCTGCTGCAATGCACTCCCAATCTGAAACATCGAACGTTCTTCATGACGCTCTATGCCGCCGGGTTGAGGTTGGCCGAAGTGTCCCACTTGACGATTCCCGACATCGACAGCCAAAGGATGCAGTTAAAGGTGGCTTGTGGCAAAGGCAACAAGCAACGACTCGTGCCGCTCTCGCCCAGGCTCTTAACCGCGATGCGGGAGTACTGGAAAGAGTATCGTCCGACACAGTATCTGTTTCCCGGCAAGACGCCCGATCGACCCTACGCAGCGACGAGCATCCAAAAAGCGATCAAGGCGGCAGCCAAGAAAGCGAACATCAAAAAGAATGTCACACCACACACATTGAGACACTCTTACGCGACCGGATTGCTGGAAGCTGGCGTCGACATCTTGACGATCAGTCGGCTGCTGGGTCATGCGAGTTTCACCACGACGATGATTTACCTGCACGTGCGGCGTCCCCATTTGGAAAGAACGCCCAGTCCGCTCGATTGGTTGCCGACGCGGCAACTGCCCAAGTGGGAGGAACCGAAGGACAGCAAGGCAAGTTAACGGTCGCTGAGATCTTGCAGGTCGCCGCCGGTCATTACGTCCAGCGTTACCCGAGCCAGGCGGCTCCCCAAGTCCAAAGCACGCTGGCCAAGTTATCACTGTGTCGCACGGCGGCCTTGGGTGATCGGCATTATCGCTGTGGCGACTGTGCGCATGAATGTGTCGTTTACAATTCGTGCGGCGACCGTCACTGCCCGACTTGCAGCGGTGCCAAGTGCGCCGACTGGCTCGATTCATCGAGCCAGTTGATCCTTGACGGGGTCGACTATTATCAAGTTGTCTTCACGCTGCCGAGTGATCTGTCACGTTTGGCACTTGGTAATCGACGAGCGATCTACGATCTGTTGTTCGCATCAGCTTGGTCGCGCTCAAGCAGACGATTTCAGCCGAACAAGGTTACGACGCGGCAGCGCTGATGGTGTTGCACACTTGGAATCAAAAGCTCGACGTGCACGGGCATGTTCATGCGGTTGTGCCTGGTGGCGGACCGGCTCTTGACGGAAGTGGTTGGCGAGTCAGTCAGTGCGCAGACGATCCAAAGTCAGCGGGTCGATATCTTGTTGACGCCGATGAGCTTCGGCGGGTGTATCGAGACGCATTTCTGCGCGGCCTGGATCAACTACGCGATCGAGGCGAGTTAAAACTAGAAGGGGACTTCGGGCACTTACAAGCCGACAATGCTTGGAAGTCTTTTACCAATGAACTTCGGGCAACGAACTGGGTCAGTTACATCAATCCGCCACCGCGTGAAGATTGCAGCGCCGCGCATGTGCTGAAATACTTGGCTCGTTATTTAACGGGCGGTCCGATCTCCGACTCGCGAATCGTGTCGGCCGACCAGCGTGAAGTCACGTTCATGGCCCGAGCGGGCGAAACAGCGGGCGGGGAGTCGAAGCAGATTCCGATCACATTACCGACGGTCGAGTTCACTCGTCGCTGGTCGTTGCACGTGTTGCCCAAGGGTTACACCAAGACTCGTCGCTTCGGTGGTTGGAGCAACCCGCGTCGCGACGCTTATCTTGAGCAGTGCGGCAAACAGCTCGAAGCGATCGACGCGCCGTTGTCACCGGAAGGCTGTGAATTCGGTCCTTTCGAGGACGTCGGGGATGAACTCGAAGGGACGTGTAAAAGCTGTCCAGCCTGCGGCGGCGAGATGATTCTGCAAGGAGAGCGAGCGAAGCCCAGCTGGCGTGACGTGATGAGTTCACCGAGTCGTCCAAGCTGGTATCTGGTCCCCGGCGGCTGTGAAAACTTGCCGTTGCGAGCGGTCAACGTTTAGAATCAACATTCAACACGGCGGCGACAAAGCTCAACGCACGATCTATCCGTCCGCATCCTACAGCCGGATAGATCGCAATTCGTTATCCGACTGAAATGCTCCAATGACGTATCGTGGCACCCAACAGGAATCGCGACAACGCTATCTCGCTGCATACGATGCCGCCGAGGCATCGAAGTATGACTCGTGGGTTAACGCAATGGCCCCATCGGATCACGACGCTTGCATTGCCGACTTGAAACACTGCGTCCAATTTCGCGATGATCTGGACGTGCTCGACGCTGGCAGCGGCACCGGGGCACTGTGCCTCGCATTGGTTCGGATTCCCGGACTTCGGATTACTGCGCTCGAACCCTGTTCGGCCATGAACGACTTGCTGGTATCGAAGCCTGAACTTGAACGGATTGCGACCGTCTGTGGCTTTTGTGACTGTGATGACGACATCGCACTTTCGACCGGATTCGTTTGACTTGATCGCATCGCGGCAACTTGCCAACTGCCTATTCGATCCGCTTGCCGCGTTCCGAAACTGGATCCATTGGCTGCGTCCGGGCGGCACTATGGTGGTCATGGACGGCCTCTTTGACCGCGACGCTTGGTCTGGAACGTGGGATGGTATGGTTGACACACTTCCGCTGTCCGCTTGTCGGACTACTGCGACCGTGCCGTACTTGCTCGAACAGGTCGGCTTTCACGTCGACTATGTTGGGCCGATGGTTCACACAAATGAATTGCTCTCGACCCGAACACCTCGTTACATCGTAGCGGCGACCAAACCCGGCGGATAAGTCGGTGAACCGGCGCCGGAAAACGCCGCGCGTTTGCTGCGCTCATCAACGTCAACTCCCGTCCCGGTTACCTCAAACGTTATCCCGTTTAGGCGAGCCGCACGTGCAGGATCAAGAAGCCTGAATAACAGAGTTCGGCTCCATCTCGACGCGCTCGACATCGAATCCGGTCGAGCGAACATCGCCAATTGCTGATCGGATCGCTTCTTCCAATGATCCAGCCTCGCGATGGAAGTGAATCTGTGGCACTCCCGCGATTGTCGATATCGTGCCGTCGTTGAACGTCTCGTACATCTTGTCCGCTTCGTCCTCATTTGGATCGGCTGTCAGCACCAATGTGAATTCATGTTCTTTCATGATAATCCTCTTGCCATTTGGCTAATGGGGGCAACGATCAACATCACGCCGAATATCGCGGGCATGGGCTTCTGGATTCCGTGGCGTCGACATCACGCGAATCCGACATCCATCGCGGCCACTGTGTGCGCAATACAACATTCCCCAAAGATGTGCTCGCGGGCCAGCCATCGTCACGGTCCAGTCGTTGCTTTCGGCATATCGAATGGCTTCCCGAATGTGCTTGTTTTGATGATCGGCCACTTCCCTGCCTTCCGTGCTTGTCTCGTCACGGTGTCAATTATACCATTACGTCTAATCGGTGGCGAAGCCTGTCGGCCACCTACACAAAGATAAGTCGGCGTTGTTCTTCGCTACCACGAAGGGCAACGGCGAGCTAGTAGATGTCCTCAAGGACGCCGGTGCACAAGGCGACCCGGTACCGATTCGATTGACAAACGAACTTATTCAGGCGGCGTGCCGTGGATTTGAAATGGTACAGGGTGAAGGATTTTCATTGTATCCAGGCGTGGTGCGCGATTTGGACGGAGCGCCTGACCTAGAAGACGTTATCCAAGCGGGGGGCAATGTGAATTGGGCGCGGCCGAATGGATACACACCACGAATGTATGCTGCTAATCTTGGACTGATTGAGAACGTCAAAACACTACTGGCCAACGGCGCCGACGTTAAATTGGCATCGACCACCGGAGACACTGCGATATCCCTACACTCCTAAAATGAGATAACAGTCGGCGCCTCGTAGTTGGTTCCAACGTGTGGTGGTTGGGATACGGTCGCGCCCAAGGCCAACTCAGCCTCGCTACGCACGCCAATCACGAAGGCGCCCATCGCAATGGATGCGACTTGCAAACGTGGCGTGGCTTTCAAAACCACTCGGCAATAGACGTGCCGGCTAATCCTCTGCCAGGTACAGCAGGCGACCGCAGCTGCAGTAGACCAATTTGGAAAGATGCAGCATGTTGATCATGTTCGGCGTAATCTGCTGATAGCAGCCACCGCAACAATCGCTCTCGACCGCCGCCATCCCATCCGATCCTCTCACCTTCATAATGCGATCGTAATCGGCCCGATAATCAATGGGGATTTGTGGTTCGGCCTCCTTCAACTCTTGTTCGATCCGCTTGATATCCGCTGTGATTCCAGCGGAACTGTTGTTCACCTGGCCCGTGACCTTTTCCAGTTCAGCCTTTCCCTTGGCAACGTTTTGTTCCGCCTTCCCAATATTGATCTGAAGTTGTTCTATTTTTTCCAGCGCCTCCAGGATCTCGTCCTCCAGAACACTGTTCGCCATCCCGTCCGCAGCAATCTGCTCTACCAGCGCCTGATATTCGCGATTCGTATTACAGGCATTCAACTTGGCTCGCAATTCGAGAATCTTATCTTCACCCGACTTCAGCTGGAGCTGTTTCTGGTCCGCGGCAATGTGCGCCGCGATCGTCTTTGCGCGCATTCCTTCCAGCTCTACCTCGAGCCGCGTAACGGCCGACTGAGCCGATTTGATATGTCTGGGACCGCGTTCCAACTGATCCCGCAGCTCTGCCAATTGCGAGTATAGATGATGCAGTTGGCGAAGCACCACAGCCGAAATACTCATATAGTTTCCTCAGTTTGTCGTCTGTATTTTATCACATCGATATCGCCGCGATGCAGGGCCATCGCATCGATGCGTTCGTGCCGACCATTCCGTCCTGGGACTGCCGCGGCGGCGTCCTTCGTCTCGCGCTAAATGCGGTAGACGGTAACCTTTGATCATGGCAACAAAAAAAGCCGCTGGTCGATTGACCAGCGGCTTTTGCCTGGCAAACACCGCATCAGCCTGCGGCGGCTGGCAAAAAGCTGACCAGCTGATCACTTCGCACCGGGTTCTGAAGTTTGCGCACAGCCTTCGCTTCGATCTGCCGAACGCGTTCGCGCGTGACACTAAAGATGCGTCCAACTTCTTCCAATGTATAGGTATAGCCGTCATCAAGCCCATACCTCAAGCGAATGATCTCACGCTCGCGATAGGTGAGCGTCTTCAGCAGACCGTCAATTCGTTCACGTAACTGCCCGTGGTTCGCCAATCGCAACGGGCTCTCGGAACCCTTATCCTCGATCAACTCGCCAAAGCTATTATCTTCGCTTTCCCCAACGGGTCGGTCAAGGCTCACCGGATGCCGCCCGATGTCCAGTACTCGACGAGTCTCTTCCAGACTGATCCCGGCAGCATCCGCCGCTTCCTCCGGCGTCGGTTCGCGCCCCAGCTCCTGAACGAACTGCTTGGACACGTTACGCAGACGAGTCAAAACGTCGATCATATGGACCGGAATCCGAATGGTACGGCCCTGATCGGCGATCGCACGGGTGATCGCCTGTCGGATCCACCAGGTCGCGTAGGTGGAGAACTTGTAGCCACGGCGGTACTCATATTTATCGACCGCCCGCATCAGGCCCGTGTTGCCTTCCTGGATCAGATCCAGGAAACCGAGTCCACGATTGCGATACTTCTTGGCAATCGACACAACCAGTCGCAAATTGCTGCTGGAAAGCCGACGCTTGACCGCCTCGTAATCCTCAAAGAAGCGCCGGATGTCCATCAGGCGGTTTCGCAGGCTGCGAGGACTCTCCATGGTCAGCATCATCAAGTCGCGTAGTTCGCGTCGCCACTGCGAAACCTGGTCCGCCTGCAACGGATTCGCGCGTGCCTGGCGGATCTGCGTCTGCAGCTCGCTCATGCGCCACGAGTATTTCTCCAGCTCGGCGATCAAGGGTTGAATACGACGGGTACGCAGGCTTAGCTCTTCCACCAGTGTCAACGCCTTGGTCTGACCCTGCAACAATCGGCGACGCGCGGCGACCCAGCTGTGCCGATCGGTCCGACGGCTGATCAGTCGAGCGAAATCGGTTTGATTGCGATCCATGATCTTGCGCAACGTCGACAGGTTGAGCGGCATGCGCGCCTGAACCTGTTCCTTCGTCAGGCATTCGGTCAGGGACACCTTAATGGTCCGATCGAACGGGAGAATGCCGGCGTGAACTTTTTCCAGCGTGGTTACCGTCGCGTCCAAAGCAAAGTTGCATCCCAATAAGGCTCGGCGAAAACAGCGCCGAGTAATTTCGATCTCTTTCGCGATCGCTACCTCTTCCGCGCGACACAGCAGTGGAATCTGCGCCATTTGCGTCAGGTACGTACGAAGCGGATCGACACTTGCACGCGGGAGTTCAACCGGTTCGTCGCCCAACAGACTGGGCTGTTCATCCTTTTTAGTTTTGGCGGATGAATCACGCTTGAATACCGGAACACAATGGCGGGACACAAGTCCGATGCCTGCGTCTTCCAGGGTATGAATCAGCTGGTTCAGCTTCTCCGGCCCGACGGCGTCGTCGGGCAAATAAGAAATGGCATTGTCGTACGTAAGATAGCCCTCGGCCTTGCCTTGACCGACAAGTTCTTCGAGTTTCTGTTTATCGAGCTTCTGTTCCTCGAGCTTCTGTTCCTCGAGCTTCTGTTCCTCGAGCTGCTCGTTTTCGTTGAAACGGACGTCTTCGAATTGCACTACCTTGAATTCCACGGGGAAACCTCTCTTTGCGCATCCTGCGCATAAGTTGCGGGGTTTTTTTCGTCAGGCATCCTCACCCTTCCATAGGATCGGAATTACCTGGCGTTAACGGGACAGATGACGTGCCCGTTCTTGTTCTACAATTTTCTCAAGTACACTTACCTCCTCAAGTTCGTCAAATTGATGTTCACGTAGCGAGGCGACGGTTGAGTCCCGTTGCCGTAAATGCGAGCGACGACGGAGGCTCTGCAGCACATCCGGCAATTGGCCCGCGATATCACTTCCTCCACGATCTCGCCCACGCTCGTCCAGTTGGACGAGCAAACTCTTTAGCTCCGGTTCGTCAAACTCCAAGATCAGCCGATTAAAATCCGGGGGGATGCCGTCAGCTGCCAGGTCCATGCACTTGGCAAAGATTCGCCTGCAGACGGAGTCGGTAAGCTGATCAGGACCAATTTCCTCGGTGATCGTGGATACGGAGTCCGGATGCTGTATGACGATTTCAATTAATTCGCGTTCCCAAGAATCATGAATAGTATCCGAAGCGACCGGCGATGCCAGCTCGTCCGTCCGGCGGGAACGCTTCGAACCGCGGCGGCGAAGGGCCGCCAGGCGTTCTCTCATCATTTGCTCGTCAACGCGAAAGCGACGAGTTAACCGCACGAGGAACTGCTCTTCTCGCAATCCCGCTTCGGTGGTTCCGTTGGCGCAGGGTCGGTGCCCTGGCGACGGTCTGGAGAACGTCTTCGAGCGCTCGATTGGCGGCGTGAGAACCGTCGGCCGGATCGATTCCGCGTGTCGCGACATTCACCTTGTGGTCCAGCGCGTCCGACGCTCCGTCAAGCAACACTTGAAATTTGTCGGGGCCGTTTTGGAGCACGTAGTCGCACGGATCGAGACCTTCCGGCAAAGTCAGCACGCGCAGATCCATCTGACTAGCGACAAACAGATCCAGGATCTCGTTCGCGCGGCGCTGGCCCGCATCGTCACCGTCCAACACCAAGGTGACACAGTCCGCGTATCGATTCAGCAGCTGAATATGGCGAGGTCCCAAAGCCGTGCCCAACACGGCAACGACGTTTTCCAGTCCGGCCTGATGTGCCGCAATGCAGTCGGTGTAGCCCTCCATCACGACAACATGTTTTTGTTTTTCGATGGCAGCTCGCGCAACATTCAGGCCGTACAGCTGATTGCTTTTCGAAAACAGCGGTGATTCCGGCGAGTTAATGTATTTGGCAGCTCGGTCGTCGCTCGACGGTGGCAAGATGCGACCACCCATCGCAATTGGGCGGTCCTGGGAATCGCGAATTGAAAACAATACGCGACCGCGAAACCGGTCATACCGTTTTTTCGAATCCGACGAGGACGCAATCAACCCGACGCGTTGCAGATCATCCAGCTTGAATTCTGAGCCCCTCGAACGCTCGATCAGCCATGTCCAACTGTCCGGCGCGTAACCGAGACGGAAACGGCGGATGCTTTCGTCGCTAATCTGGCGCTGCGCGAGGTACTGTCGAGCACCTTCGGCAATGGGGTCGTGCAACAACGTGCGATGGTATTCGTCTTCCGCCCAGGCCGCGGCGCGAAAAAGGTCTTGCTTGGTTTGACGAACGAGTGCCGCATTTCCATTTCCCGCTGGAGATTTCAATTCAATACCCGCTCGTTCGGCCAGCATCGAAAGCGCTTCAACAAATTCGACACCCTCGCGGCGCATTAAAAAGCTGAAGACGTCGCCGCCGAACTGGCATACCCAGCATTTGAACGTCTGCCGTTCCGGGTTGACCTGCAGGCTGGGCTTGGTGTCCTCATGCCAGGGACATAATCCGGCAAAGACGCGCCCCTGTCGACGGAGCGGTAGATATTGCCCAACCAACTCGACGATGTCGGTGGCCTGGCGAACTTGTTCTTTGGTGTCAAACGCGGGTCCTTGCGACACCGAGACTCCTGCGACGTGTTACGATGTTCTAGAAAGATCTGGGGCAAGAAAGATCTGGGGCAAGAAAGATCTATGTGCAACGCCACCGTCGCGAGTCTTCCTTGACTCCTCCTGGTTCGCTCGGTCTCTTACGCACTTCCGAGCACCGTACTCCAAGACGGAGGTAGAATTATAGTGGCGCACACCAAAACCGGTCAACGCAAACACGAAAATTTCTAACCGACCGATGTTGCTCCGGTCATTGCCTGGGACATGCCTCGAGACAACTTTCCGTACAGCTCTGTATTATGCCGACCGAAGCGTACCGTTCAAGCGGGCACAGAAAGCGACTCGCTTGCTAGCACCAGCAACGCTGGCGATGACAGAGGGCAGGCCGCTGCAAACGGTTTGTCGCCAGCTTAAGGCCTGACCGAGACCGGCCGTCGACCAACCATCGCATCAACAGTTGTCGAATCACCGTCGGGTAGGCTGCGCAGTGCGCGACCGAATTCGGCTCGGTGGCGGCGACCAGCAAACTCAATTCGCGCTTATTGAATGCAGGTATAATCGACATCGTGAAGGGAATGGTGAAGGGACTCGCCAGCACGACCAACCGCCGAGACCTTCGTGAAGAAACACTGCAATGAAGAGACTCCGCGCATCACGATTTTTTCCACCCGCCGAAATGGCCGATTCCGACGGTCTGGTCCTATTGGGAGGCCAGTTAAACACACCGTGGCTGCTGGACGCCTATGGTCACGGAATATTCCCCTGGCCGGTCTTTGAAAACGACGCCCTGTTAGCGTGGTGGACTCCTGACCCGTGCGCGATTATGGAATTCGACGATGTTATCGTTTCGCGCCGACTCAAACGAACTTGCCGAACCGGCAAGTTCACCGTTTCCTGCAACCGTGATTTTACGGGCGTTTTGCGTGGCTGTGCCACCTCTCAAGACCGTTCTGGCAACACATGGATCGTTCCATCCATGATGAAGGCGTATCAAGATCTTCATGCCGAAGGTTATGCACACAGTGTCGAAGTCTGGCAGGGCGATCGCCTGGTCGGCGGCACGTACGGTGTCAGTATCGGCGGCGCGTTTTCGGCCGAATCCAAATTCTATCGCGTGAGCGATGCGTCGAAGATCGCGCTGGTCGCGTTGATCCGCCATCTGCAGCGAAGAGGGTTTGAGTTGCTGGATATTCAACAGTTGACGGAACACTCGCAGCGCCTGGGCGCGACCGAAATCCCGCGGCAACAATTCCTTCAGCGGCTTTCGCTCGCCCAACAGCTACCGGTCTCCTTCGGGGACACGTTGGAGGTAGCCGTCGATGATCTTTCGGGTTGACAAGTGCTCTCGGTTTGACAAGTGCCGTCGGTTGAACAAGTGGCTGTGCGATTGAAACGTGGTTTGCCGATTACAGCCAGGTACCGTATTGGCTCAAGATGTAATCCACGGTATCGGCATCCCACGTATTGGCGCCGCCGGCGTTGCCGTAAACGTTCGCTCGATCGAAGTACCGCATGTAGTAGTAGAAGTCGGCACCGTCGAAGGTGCCCCAGTCGGTCGCGGCGTCAAACGTATCGTTGCCCGATCCATCGTACAGGTACGCCCGATCCAACGTACCACCGCCGGAAGCATAGGCATAAACCCGATCAAAGCTGTGCCCATAGTTGTAGAACCCGGTGCCTTGCATGCGGGCCCAGGTGGGATGAGCAAAAAAGTTATCGTCGCCGGCCGAGTCGTAGAAGTAGGCCTCATCATTCGCCCCACCCAACAGCGCGTATCCCAAAACCTGGTTGAATCCGTTGACGTAGTTATTGAAGCCGGTACCCTGCATTCGCGACCAGGTCGGATGGGTCGTGAATACATCGTCACCACTGGAATCGTAGAGATAGGCGCGATCGAGCGTTCCGCCGGCGCTGGCGTTCGCTATGGATTCGTCAAAGTAGAACGCCAGGTTGTAATAGTCGCTGCCGTACATCAGTCCAAACGTGTGGCGGCCAACAAACGTATCGTTGCCAGCCGAATCGTACTGAAACGATTGATCGAACCCGCCTGCGGTCGAATACGCATAAACGCGATCGAAGCTCGTGGCGAGATTAAAATACTCCGTGCTATCCATTTGGGCCGATGTCGGACGCCCAATGAAGCGATCGTTGCCAGCCGAATCGTACATGTACGCAAAGTCAGCCGTTCCACCTGTGGTGGAGTAAGCATACACACGATCGAAGCCGTTGGCGTAATTGTAAAACGAATCGCCTTCCAGAATCGAGTAGGTGGGACGGGCCGTTAGCCGATCGTTGCCGATCGAGTCATAAAGGTAGGCGTAATCGGTACCGACATTCGCACTGTAGGCGTATACCTGATCGAAGCCACTGACCTTGTTCAAAAATCCAGTGCCGTCCAGTTGCGCCATTCTGGGCGACCAACGAAGGTATCGTCGCCCACCGAATCGTAGAGCACAGCTACGTCGTTCGTTCCCCCCGCCGTCGCGTATCCGTAAACTTGTTCGAACCCACTGGCGTAGAGAAAGAATCCCGTCCCCTCCAGGCGCCCGTAGGTGGATGTACCGGTGAAGTTATCGTTTCCCGCCGAATCGAACAGATGCGCCAGTCCGCCGTTCCGCCGGCCGTCGCGTAGGCATAGTAACGGCCGAAGCCGTTGGCCGAATGCGTGAATCCACTGCCTACCATCTGGGCCGTCGTCGGACTGGCCGTAAACTGTTCGTTGCCGGCCGAGTCGTAGAAGTAGGCGTAGTCTGCCGCACTACCGAGCACCGTCGCCTGTTCGACACCGTAGGCGCGCAGCTGATAGTTGTCGCCATCGACCTGGGTCCAGGTGGGGCGAATCCGAGCTACGTCGTAACCGGCGCTGCCCGTGGCGGTGACGGTGTCATTGCCTCCCATCGCTTGCAGAACGACCTGCTGCGCGACGGCGGTCGAGACCTGGTAATCGGTTCCGTTACGATTGACCGCATGCAGAGATGTACCGGGTGTGAACGAGAAGGAATCGTTGCCCGCGGTCCCGTTGATGGTGAGTACGTTGCCGCTCAGCGAAAACCCGGAGGGCAGCGTGTCGGTGACCGTGACGGGCTCTTGAGCCTGCGAGAATCCTGCCGCGGACGCCGTAATGGTGGCGAGCACATTTTCTTCAACGATGGTGTCGGTGACGCCCGAAATCTGGAACGTCGCAGAAACCTGGCCGACCGGAATGATGACCGTCGCGGGCACGGTTGCCTCGCTCGGATTGCTGCTGGCGAGGTTCACGGTTAGCGCCGAGCCCGTATTGCCGCTGCGCGTAATCGTTGCGCCAACGGTTGAGCCTTCGCCGACCGACGTGGCGTCCAGCGTTAGGCCAAGCGCGGCGCCCACGACGCCGTCGACCTTAACGTTCTGTGTGCTAACCTGGACAACTTGCACGATGGGCGCGACGAGCCCGCCACCGCTGAACGTCACGGTATAAGTCGCCCCACCTCCGGCCTGAGGCACCAACGCCTGGTAGCCACCGGCCGTCATCGTTGACGTGACAAAAGTACCCCCCGGCCCGTCGACCGTGACGGTGGCGCCGCCGACACCTTCGCCGGCGTTGTAGAAGTCATTCGTGTTCGTGTCATCGTACAAAACCCCGACCACATAAACCGAACCGTTGATTGCCGAACGGTTACCGAAATCCTGGGTCACGATCCACGGGTTGAGGTCATTGCCTGGAGTACCCGCCACGACTCCTATCCCGACCTCGCGGACGGTGGCGTCCATGATATTTACGCGGTGGCCGGCGGGCGTTTGCATTCCGCCGGGACCGAAACCCCAATCGATCGCGAAACCGGCATGTCCAAAAATCGCCGAATCACTGTAGCCGTAGATGTTTTCGGTCAGCCTTGTCCATCCCGTGTACCCTTCCGCGACAGCGCGAGCCGACAGCCCCGGCTCATCAGGAAGAACTTGATGCGTCTGCAGGTCGGCAGTGCGCATAGTAAGACTGTGGCCAACGGCTGCATCGACCAACGACTCGTTCCAAGCGAGAGGAAAAGTCGGCGTCAGGCTCGCGAATTGCGACGCCAGCATCGTGCCGTTGACGTTAAAGAAGTCCAGGGCAGACTGAACATCCGAATCCGTTGCCACGAGGGGATTCGTATTGGAGACCAGGCGGGACAGACCATCGTCCGGGTCGATCCGCATCTCATTGATGTATTCCAGCATTTCTTGCTCGAATCCGGTCGGATTGAGCGATAGCATTTGACGCGGTTCGAGCGGCTCGAATCGCAGACGGCGTCCGGATTTCGCCGGCTTCGGGCGTCGTTGGCGGATCTTCGCTACGAGTCCAAACAACATTAACTAGCCTCAAACGATTCCGGAGATCTTGATTGCGAGCATCGTGAACGGCGATCCGCGGTCGTTGGTGTGGGGCTTCGATCAGACGAAAAGACAGAGGAAAAGAAGCCGAATACCCACTCGAAACCTTACTGTATTTTCGAGGGTAAAGCAAAGACTTGGTGGCTTGAGCTGCATCGCGGTAGGTGTTTGGCTACTCACGATGCCTTTTTTCAACGTCCGACCGCAGACCGCATCGGAATGGCTTAGAGATACTTCTGATACGCCGCGACGGCCAGTTCGTCGCACCGTTCATTTTCATCGTGTCCGCTGTGGCCGGCGACCCAGGTAAAACGTACCTGATGCGTCATCAGCAGCGCGTCGAGCCGTTTCCAGAGTTCGACATTTTTCACTTCTTTCGAACCACCTGATTTTCCACGACGCCATCCGTTGGCCTTCCATTTTGGTAGCCATTCGCTGATGCCGACTCCGACGTATTTGCTGTCCGAAAAGAGCCTGACGCGACAGGGCCTCTTGAGAGCTTCCAAGCCTTTTATCGCCGCCATCAATTCCATTCGGTTATTCGTCGTATCAGGCTCGCCACCCGATAGCTCTTTTTCCTTTCCCGTTGGCAGGTGCTTCAAGACAAAGGCCCATCCCCCGGGGCCGGGATTTCCCGAACAGGCACCGTCGGTAAAAAGATGGACTTTTTCGTCGCTTGGTTCGGACATGATGGTCGAATTCGTGGTCTGACCCCGTCAACGCGGGATCGACGCGTTTAGCGAATGGCCGTTTCTTGAGAGACTGCCGCCGGATCGACCGGTGGACGAACGAGTTCAGGGCGCGGCGGCTTGGTCAATTCATACAGCTCTTCCGAGAGCGGCGATTCCAAGATTGGCTGGTCTTCGCGAATCCACGGGATGGTTACGGAAAAAGCACTGCCTCGCCCCAGTTCACTTTCGACTTTTACTTCACCACCCAACAACTTACACAGCTCTTTGACGATCGACAGCCCCAACCCCGTGCCGGAGTATTCCCGCGTCATTGCGTCGCCTGCCATTTCGGGTTGTGCCTGGCGAAATTTCTCAAAGATCGCCAACTGGTCTTCGTCGGCGATCCCGACCCCTGTGTCATCCACGACAATTTCAAGTTGCCCGTCACTATTACGCGCGGCCTTGACGTCAATCCTTCCCCCTTCGGGCGTGAACTTAATGGCATTGGACAGCAGGTTATTCAAAATCTGCTGTAGTTTCTGGCGATCCTGTCGCAGCGGTTCGTCCACCGCTTCGATTTGGGCGATCAGATCCAGGTTCTTCTTCTCGGCCAGCGGGCGCGCCATGTCGCACGGTACTTCGATCGCTTCGCTCAGCGGGAACTCGGACAAGTGCAGTTCCATTTTGCCGCTCTCGACTTTGGCAAGATCAAGAATATCGTTGATCATATCCAGCAATAAACGTCCCGACGTCTGAATGTTTTCGACATACGCGCCGCTGCTTGTCATCCAATGCGGCGATCGAGGACAGCACGTCCGAGAAGCCCAGGATGCTGTTCAGCGGGGTGCGCAATTCGTGGCTCATCGTCGCCATGAAGTCGTTCTTGAGCCGGTTCATCTCGAACAGCCGCATATTTGCCTGCGCAAGCTCGTCGACCTTTGCATCGAGATGATCGTTGACCTGTCTCAATTCGCCCGCCGAATCGAGAAGTTGCTGCAACATGCGGTTGAAGGCGACCGCCAGCTGTTCGAATTCGTCGCGGGTATGAATCTCAGCTCGCACGCTGGTATTTCCGCGGCTGACCTCATCACTTACGTCGCGCAGGTGGTTCAACGGCTTGACGATGACGTAACGCACGATCACATACTGCATCAGCATGGCCAGAAAGGTGGTCAGGATTGCGGCCGCCAGCAGGATGGCCAGATTCTTGCTCAGGGCCTGGTGCGTCTCTTCCAAGGAGATTCGTACTTGAATGATCGACTGGAGGTCCCCATCCCTCAGATCATTGTTCCCGTCTCGGGCTCGGTGGCACAGGACGCACATCGACTGCGTATGGTAGATAGGCTGATAGTAATGGTACTCAGCGACTTCCTTGATCTGTTTCTGTCCATCGGGCAACTCAACCTCGTTGACAACCGTTTTTTCACGCTCGGCAAAGCGCGGTCCCTCCTCCTTGGTCGGCGGTTCCTCATACAGCCATTTCTCCAACAAACGTCGCTCGAATTCGTCTTTCGGGAGCTGGCCTTCCTGGGGATTGTTCATCGCGGGACGAATAACGTTCAATTTGTAGTCGTCCGTATCAAAGTCTTCGATAAGCTTCTTGACGACCGCTTTGAATTCTTCGTTGGTCTCCAAATGGAACCAATGGTGAAGCATGAATCGTTCAACGATCTGGCGACCGGTGAACGGATTTTTCTCGTAGACGATACCGGCCGTTCGTTTGCTTAGCACCAGAAATACGCCGACCAACAACAGCAACAGCCCGGCTCCAAACAATAAGAGAAATTTGCGTTCGAGATTGCTTTCGCCAAGAACGCGTTTAATGGAGCGGTACGACACGGACGAGTCTCCTCCCGAGCAGCGGCCATCCTTGACTCACTATACGGCAGATGGAGGTACAGTTGCGGAACTGTATTCTAAGACAACATTCTAAGACAACCGTTCCCGGCCATCTAGCTCAAAGCGATACGTCGACCGGCGGATGACATCGCACGTAACAGCAAGTCGGTACTACAGTTCGTTGACATGCGGAAGGTCAACATTTATGATACGAGCTGCCTTCTAGCTCCTGCCCGATCCCACCAAACGGAGCCAATACGATGCTCAACTTTGTCGGTCGTGGAACCGCTCGCACCTGCGACGGTGTCACACGCCGTGATTTTCTCCAGGTCGGAACGCTGGGTGCGATCGGTTTGAGCCTCCCCACGTACGCTTTGGCGAAAGAGCAGGGGGCGATCCGCGCGGAACACGACGAACGGTCGTGCATTTTGATCTTCAATCTGGGCGCGCCCAGCCAGCTCGACACATTTGACATGAAGCCGGATGCGCCGGCGGAAATCCGTGGCCCGTTTAAACCAATCTCAACGCGGTCGCCCGACATTCAAATCTCAGAAATCCTGCCGCGGCACGCCGACGTGGCCGACAAGTTTTCGTTGGTTCGCAGCTGCCACCACACCGCGGCGGCCGTTCATGATGCGGGCTGGCAAATGATGCAGACCGGACGCATGTTCGCCGGTGGCGTTCACACGCCGCATGCCGGTGCCGTCGTCACTTATCTGCGCGGCCGCAAGACCGATTTGCCCTCCCACGTCATCCTCCCGGAACTGATGGGTGCCGGCGGTGGCGGGCTGCCCAACGGCCAGGCGGCGGGTTTTCTGGGCAAGGAATACGAGCCCTTTGTGCTGAATGCCGACCCGTCCAAACCGAACTTTCAAGTTCCTGATCTGCTTCCGCCCAAAGAAATCGGTGAAGTACGCGTCGAACGGCGACGAAAGCTGCGCGAGATCGTCGACGCGAAGGTGCGCCATTTTGAGGCGAGCGCCGATGCCAAACAACTGGACGACAATTTCAAGACCGCCTATCGCCTGATGACCAGCCCGCACGCTCGCGAGGCATTCGATCTTTCCAAGGAACCGACCAAGGTTCGCGAAAGATATGGGATGACTCGTTTCGGTCAATGCTGCTTGCTGTCGCGACGTCTGATCGAAGCAGGAGTTCGCTTCGTGACGATCAATACCTTCCTGACCGTGTTCGACGAGCTGACTTGGGACATCCATGGATCCAAGCCATTCACATCCATCGAAGGCATGAAGAAGGATGTTGCGCCGATGTACGATCAAGCCTACAGTGCGTTGATCGAGGATCTTTCGGATCGCGGTATGTTGGACAATACCATGGTCTGTAATCTCGCGGAATTCGGACGTACGCCGCGCGTCAATCCAGCCGGTGGTCGTGACCATTGGCCCCAGTGTTTTACGGTCTACTTTGCCGGCGGAGGGGTTCAAGGAGGCCGTGTCGTCGGACGGAGTGATCCGATCGGAGGCGTTCCGGCAGAGCGGCCGGTTGAACCGGGTGACATCGTGGCAACCATCTTCCACAGCCTTGGCTTTGACCTGGAAGCTCATCTACCGGGCCCCGCCGGGCGACCCTTCCCGCTGGTCGACTTTGGGCGGCGCGAAATTCATGAACTTTTCTAGGCCATATTGCTGGGGACCCTCTCGGTTCGGCCAGAACTTGCGTCTTGAGATCGCCGGGCTGATTGCGATGGCCTGGCTGATTGCAATCAGCGGGCTTCTTAAGGCCGCCAGGTTCGTCGCCGCCGCGCTGTTGATCGCGACATCGATGGTGTTGCAACAATCCGCTGCCGCCGAATCGATCGTAATCTTGCCGTCACAAATCGAATTGACGGGTCCGAATTCGCGCCAACGGGTTGTGGTCGAACGATCTGATCACGACGGCCGACTGGTCGGTCAGGTTCACGAAGGAATTACCTGGTCGATATCCGACGATCAGGTCATCACCTTTCTCAACGGCGAACTGATCCCGACTGGTAACGGCCAGGCGACGGTCCGAGCGGAGGTTGGTGAACAGACAGCCGCGATCAACGTCGACGTTCGCAATTTTGAAAGTGAAGCGCCGTGGACGTTCCGGAACCACGTGCAGTCGATTCTCTACAAGGCCGGTTGCAGCACCGGGGCCTGTCATGGGGCCCTGGCTGGAAAAGGCGGCTTCCGGCTTAGCTTGCGTGGTTACGATGCAAATTCCGATCATGCGGCAATCACGCGACAGGCGCGAGGTCGCCGTATCGAACGTGCGGATCCCGGTCGCAGTTTGGTTCTGGCCAAACCATCGGGCGGAATGCCCCATAAGGGCGGCCTTCGTTTTGAAACGGACTCGCTTGAATATCAGGTTCTGGCGGACTGGATTACGGATGGCGCACGGGCACCGCACGACGACGATCCGCGAATCATCCGCTTGGAAGTCATCCCGGCGCTGACTTCGCTGCGGCCAGGCGCAGTCCAGCAGCTGCTGGTTCAAGCGCACTTTTCCGATGGCCACCGCGAAGACGTGACACGGTGGGTCAGCTTTACATCGACGAATGAGGCGGTCGCCAAAATTGACGCCAAGGGTTTGATTTCCGTGCTGGGCCACGGCGAAGGTGCGGTCACGGCATGGTACTTGAGCCGGATCGCAACGGCCTCGATTACCGTGCCGTACGACAACATCGTGTCGCCCAGCGCGATTGCCAATGCGCCGCGTCGTAATTTTATTGACGATCTGGTGCTGGAGAAACTAGCGAGTTTGCGTCTGCCGCCATCGCATCGATCTGACGACGAAGACTTCCTGCGGCGCGTCTTTCTGGACACGATTGGAACGTTGCCGACTTCCGACGAAGTACGTCGGTTTATGAACGATCGAAGTCCGGACAAACGGGATCGACTCATCGAGCAGCTCTTGAATCGGCCGGAATATGTCGACTATTGGACGTATAAATGGTGTGATGTTTTGCTCTTGAACAGCAAACGCCTGCCCCGCGATCCGTTAAAAGCTTATTACGATTGGATTCACGATCAGGTACGCAATAATACACCGTGGGATGAATTTGCGCGTTCCATCATTACGGCGGCGGGAAGCAGTATCGAAAACGGGCCAACCAATTTCTACTCGCTACACGAAACGCCGGAAGACATGACGGAGAATGTCAGTCAGGCGTTCATGAGTCTGTCGCTCGCATGCGCCAAGTGCCACAACCACCCGTTGGAGAAGTGGACCAACGATCAGTATTACGGCATGGCGAACATCTTTGTGCGCGTGCGAGCCAAGGGATGGGGCGGCGACAAGCTGCTCGGGCAGCGGCCTTCGCACCGTGTATGTCATCCCCCGTGGCGACGTCCTCCAGCCGCTGACCGGAAAGGCTCAGCCACCCGCGCCGTTGGATGGCCCCGTGATCGATCGCGACAGTCCACTGGACCGTCGCGTCCCCTTGGCCGACTGGCTTACTTCGCCCGACAACCCGTATTTTAGTCGGGCGATCGCGAATCGTATCTGGGCCAACTATTTTTCCGTGGGTCTCGTCGAACCCGTCGACGATATGCGGCTCTCCAATCCCGCCAGTAACGAGAAACTGTTGTCCGCTGCCGCAGCCTACCTGGTCGAGCATCGATTCGATGTGAAAGCGCTAATGCGAGCGATCCTGCAGTCCGAGACCTACCAGCGCACCAGCCTGCCCACGCCCGGCAACGAGCAAGAAAGCCGCTTCTATTCCCGCTATTATCCACGGCGCCTGATGGCGGAAGTCATGCTGGATGCGATCGCGCAAGTCATCGATGTACCCACAGAATTTACGAAAGTCACTCAATTCGATAACAGTTTGAACGAGACGAAGGACTATCCAATCGGGACCCGCGCCCTGCAGCTGAGAGATTCCGCGGTCGATTCCTATTTTCTTAAAACATTCGGCCGCAACGACCGCAATGTGACCTGCGAGTGCGAGCGGTCGAACGCACCAAGCGTTGTGCAGACGCTGCACGTATTGAATGGCACGACGGTAAACCAACGGCTGATGGCCAAAGATGGCCGTTGCACCAAACTTGCGACGGCCGACCTTCCCGACGATAAGGTGGTCGAAGCAATTTACCTGGCCGCGTTATCTCGATTTCCAACCGCGGCGGAAATCGAAGGTGTCTCAGCGATCATGGCCGAGGCAGGTAAGGATCAGCGTCGCGCCGTCATCGAAGACCTGCTGGCCGCGATCTTTACCAGCAAGGAATTCAAATTTAATCATTAGTTATTTTATTAGTTATTGGTTATTAGGATGAATAGGAAACGGCTCCTGAGGTTTTTGTGGATTGGAGTCTCGATTTGTGCGCCATCGGTTGTGGGAAGCGAACTACGCGCCGAAGACGTGGCGCCGGATTTTCAGCGCGAAATCGTGCCGCTGCTGACGAAGTACTGCACCGGTTGTCACAACGCGGACGATCGGGAGGGTGAACTTTCGTTAGCCAGCTTCGCCGATATTCAAACGGGCGGCGAACACGGGCCGGTCATCGTCGCCGGGCAGAGCCGCTCCAGCCGGCTGTGGAGAGTATTGTCCGGCGAAACAGAACCGAAGATGCCGCCGGACGGAGAGGCGGAACCCGACGAAGACGCCATCGCGAAACTCGCCGCCTGGATCGACGCTGGCGCACAGGGGCCGGACGGGGAGGAAATCGATCCGACGATCATCAATGTCCCGAAAATAGCCGCCGCGCAGGATGCGATCGCCCCTATTTGCGATGTCGCCTGGTCGCCGGATGGAAAGCTGATTGCTATCGCAAGGTTCAAGACCCTGCAGTTGTTGGACGCTGAGACCCGCCAGGTCCAGCTCCAGCTGGACGATCACCCCGGCAAGATTAACAGCGTATCGTTTAGCCCTTCGGGGAAGTTACTTGTCGTTGCAACCGGAATCGCAGGGCAATACGGAGAGGCCACCGTCTGGAATAGCCAGGACGGCACGCTGGTCGCGAGATTTGTCGGTCATCGAGACACTTTATACGCCGCGGCGATCGATCCCGACGAGAAACTCCTGGCAACCGCTGGTTACGATCGGCGGATAGCGATCTGGGATTTGAAAACGACGAAACAGCTGCGACTCGTCACTGGACACAACGGCGCCATCTACGATCTGGCGTTTAGCCCCGACGGAACGGTTATTGCCAGCGCGAGCGCCGACGAGACGATCAAGCTTTGGCTGGTCGCGACCGGCGAACGGCTGGACACGCTGAGCCAACCGTTGAAGGAACAACTCACGGTTGCCTTCAGTCCCGACGGGAAGTACGTCGTGGGTGGTGGCGCGGACAATCGCGTTCGTGTTTGGCGCTGGGTCTCGAAAATGAAGCCCCAGATCAATCCGCTTGTTTTTGCTCGGTTCGGACACGAAGGCGCAATCGTCCGCCTCCGATTCTCACCTCGCGGCGATCTGCTCGCGTCCGTCGCGGACGATAGAACGTTAGAACTGTGGCATACGGAACGCTTCACGCAGGTACACACGTTTCCGCAACAGCCGGATGTCGCCTCGGGACTCTCGTTTTCGCCCTCCGCGGACCAGTTGGCGGTAGGCCGCCTGGATGGTTCGTTCGAGGTCTATCCAGTCCCGACCGTCGCGCGGCCGACTCCCAAAGCTACGACGATCGTGCAGGCTCTGCCGTTGAACCCGGAGACAGCCGATCGGCCGATGGCTGACGCGGAGGAAGTCGAGCCGAATGATGACGTTAAGCACGCCACTTCGATAACGTTACCCGCGACAATTTCCGGAGTCATCAACAACGTCGCCGACCACAAGGCGGACGTCGACCTGTTTCGCTTCGAGGCCCATGCGGGCCAGCGATTGATGTTGGAGACCGAGGCAGCGCGGTCGAAATCTCCCCTGGATTCAAGAATCGCTGTCCTCGACGACGGCGGACTGCCAGTGCCGTCCTTGCTGTTACAGGCCGTGCGGGACTCGTATTTCACTTTCCGAGGTAAAAACTCGTCCCAGATTGATGACTTTCGTCTTCACAACTCGCAGGAAATGGGGCTGAACGAGTATGTGTACGCGCGAGGCGAGGTTGTCAAGCTTTATCGTTTTCCGGAGGGTCCCGACTCAGGTTTCTGGGTCTATCCGGACGAAGGCGAACGCTTTACTTATTTTGACACAACGGCGATCAGTCACGCATTGCACGAACCCTGCTACGGGGTAGAACCGCATCCGCCCGGGTCGAAGCTCATTCCCAACGGTCTACCGGTATTTACACTGTATTACGAAAACGACGACGACGCTCTGCGCGAATACGGTAACGACTCACGTCTTTCATTCACCGCACCGGAAACCGGCACGTACTTTGCGCGCGTCTCCGATGTGCGTGGGTTTGGGGGCGACGAATACAAGTATCAGCTAACGGTTCGGCCGGCGCCGCCGGACTTCGAAGTGACCCTGAATGGAGCGAACCCTACCGTTCCATTAGGCGCTGGCCAACGAATCTCGTTGCGCGTACGGCGCATCGACGGTTTTGACGGGGAAGTTCGGATCGACATCAAGGATCTGCCTCAAGGGTTTCATGCGATGACACCACTGGTCATTCAACATGACCAGATCAAGGCCTATAGTGCAATCTACGCAACGCAGTGGGCATCGGCGCCGCTGGAGGAACGCGCCAAGGGCAGCCGGGTGACCGCGACCGCCACGATTGACGGTAAAGAGGTCGTGAAGGAAGTCAACAATCTGGGCGAAATCAAGCTGGGGGATCCGGCTAAATTTTCCGCGAAGTTCGCACCTCCGGGTGTGAAGCCGCCTGAGCTGGGAGATCCGGCGGCCGAATTCTTTATTTCGCCTGGCGAGACAATTACCGCCAGCGTCCAGATTGTCCGCCGCGGCTACGACGGTGGTGTGAACTTCGGAAAGTCGGCCAGCGGCTGGAATCTGCCGCATGGCGTCTACATTGACAACGTCGGCCTGAACGGGATCCGCATCTCGGAAGGGCAGACGGAACGAACTTTTTTCATTACGGCAGCCAAATCCGTCGCTCCGACGACGCGCAAGTTCTTCCTGGAATCCGTCGGTCCGTCCGGCTCAATCACCACCTGGCCTGCGATCCTGCACGTTCGCGAAAAGTCGACCACCGCCGGGCCGTGAGACAAAGCATATCAATCCCCACGCCCACCAACGCTCACTGCTCCTCAGCAAGCGGCGGTAATCGCAACCTCCCAATCATGCCATATTGCCCAAGCTGGCGCAATCGCCCTGGGTCATCGGACGACCGTTGTGTAACGTATTCCTGAAATAGAATCCCTTTGGGTTATGAACAGGATGGTTGTGAAGGGGCGCTTACTCCAAACGTTCGACAGAGGGCCATGCTGGAAATCTTCGAACGGATGCTCTTGATTCGCTGCCTGCGAAAATTCCGGACAAGCAAAGACGTCGGAACGACAGCGCTGGCGCTGCTGATTGCGCTGGCGATGTTTGCAATGACCGTCATCCCTGTCACGCAACGCGGTCGTGAGTTGCTGCTGCGGGCACACCATTTGCGAGTCGAACCCTTCGTCGCCTGGACGGCATTGCAGATTCTTCCGTCAATGTACAACTATGCGAATCGCGTCTGGGTCAGCACGACCCCGCTTAGCGATTTGACCTTGGCAAGCGATGGCTCCCTTCCCGTAGTAATCCACACGGAGTGGGTCAATCACTATCCACCGCGGGTGATTACGTTCGGGAACGGCCGTGCGATTCTTATGAACGCAAACCAGTCGCTGCACTATTACGTACAAAGCCGCTTTTGCGACACGCAAGTCGATTCGCACTTTATCGCCGGACCGCGTGACGGCAAGGTCGAAGTGCAGCTTGTCGGAATCGGGCGACGCCATGCCGAATGAGATGCGGATAACACGAGCGCTGAAGATCGCCGTCCTGTTTTGGCTATTGGCGTGGTTGATTAAAGCGAGGTTTCTCGTATCGTTCTTCGCGAGCGTTTGCACCAGGTATCCGCTGAGTTACGACTTCTTTCCGTCAGTTGCCAGCAGTCCTTGGGTATCCTTGGTGGCGTACTTTGCACCGTGCGCTGCCGCGGGAATCGTCTTGATTTCCCAGTCACGGCGCGTCCGCACGATGGCGGTCTCGACACTTGTTGTCTGTTCCGCACTGCTGTGCGTTCATCAAAATGCCTACAACGACGCGACGTTCGTCACGTCCTTTTGGGCCGGCTTGTGGCTGCTGTGGCTATCGACGCGAGATCCGGAAAACGCAGAATCGGTGGGCTCTACGGGCCAGTCTTGCGCAAGCCATTGTGTCCTTGATGTTCCTGGGCGGGGCGATCGGAAAACTGACACCGGAATACTGGAGCGGTGAAGCGTTTTATCACCTCTACTTTCTGCAGAAGGCGAGCGGCGTTTATCCCTGGCTGCGTGAAGCAGTCAGTGATGCAACCTTGCGGTGGCTGGCGGGCGGTTTCGCTAAAACCGTTATCGTGGCCGAACTGTGCGTCGGCGGCTGCTTTCTGTTGTCATCCCGCACGACGCTGTGGCTGTCGGTGTTTACCATGGCTGGGGTGGTTGCGATTTCCACCAGCTTGCTATTCTCGGTCATGGGGTCGCTGATCGGGATTTCTCTGGCCGGTATCATGCTCAGCCGCCTGACCCAACCCGGGCCCGCGACGGCCTGCTCGGCCCGTGACGAACCGGCCCGTGACGAACCGGCCCGTGACGAACCGGCCCGTTCCGCCGTCGCCACTCGCTGCTGATCTGCCCCTGACCGCCTCAAGTGAATTAGCGTGGAAGCGCGAGCGTGACGCATACAGCGCTGGCCTGCCACTTGGACTCTTGAAGGGACACGGCCTACTCCAACGCTTTCGGCTGCCGTTGCGCGTCCGCATCGTCCACTGGCTCCGTATCAGCGGGTTGGTCGCCTTCACCATTCCCTGGCTCCGGCGCCTCTTCTCGCTGCGGAATCATCGTTAGACGAATGTGGGTACCCAGCGGGGGAATCTTGGCCTCGACCGCCTCAAACATCAGTTGTTGCCCTTGCGAACTGCTCTCCAATGGAAGATCCAACAGCGACGAGGGAAAATTGGAGACGCTTATGAAGTCGTCATGGGCGTCGGCCAGGTACATCTGCGAATTGTTGTTCTCGTTCACAACGACCAGGCTTCCCGCAAAGACCCAAGTCGATTCAAGGTTCTTTTTGGTTCTGACATCACGAATAAGTTCACGGGCGTCCACCGTACGACGTTCACCGTTGGCATCCAGCCAGGTCGCCTCGATCACGATCTCGGTGCCCCATGCCGACTTGAATTCAGTTTTCCAACTTGCCGGCGCACGGGTTCGGCTCCCGCCAGCAACAACACGGTATGAACGACCGATGGCATGACAGCTACCCTGACAATCGACTCGTGGGTTTTCCCTCGACTGGCCAGCAATTCGAGTACACCGCGCCTCATGCAGACGACTCCGTCAAGAACCACCGCTTTGCGAACCGGATCAAACCAGATTGGGTCTTCCGCCGAGAATCGCTTGGCGCCCTCGGGGGCCGGCAGCGGCTTCAACTGGGCCTCGGTCGGCTCCGGATCTTCGGCTAACTCGCGGTTCGCCGCGATCGACCCAGCGGGCGGGTCAGGTAAGGGCGGGTCAGGTAAGGGCGGGTCAGGTAAGGGCTGGTCAGGTAAGGGCTGGTCAGGCAGGGGCGGATCTTCGGCGGCCGAACCGACCGTCGTATTCTTCTGCTGATCCTTCTTCTGCTGATCCGTCGAGCCAGCTGTTTGTCGCGAAGGATCGGAATCGTCCGTCGATCCAACGGCCGCTGATTCGTTCACGTCCTCCTGGGCGGTGGATTCGTTGCTCGCCACTTCGTTCAGCGGAGTGCCTGGTTTGTGCGGCGCAGAGCGTTCTGGCCCTTCCTTGCTGACTGAATTCTCACAGCCGATCAGTAACGAAACCGTGACGGCGCAAACCAGCAGACTTCTCGATCGCCAGCAGAGGCCTCGGATTGTGGACATGACGACGATCCTTGACAATTCAAGAAAGTGCTTGTGAAATTGTGACCATCTACTACAAATGGTGAACACGTATTCGTGCTTAACCTTCTCTAGGATACTCCGTTGGTTGCCCGGTAGACAAGCAGATTTGCGATGGGGTATACCAACGTCTCCCTAAACGCGATGAATTTCCATCCGAATGGTTGATCGACGTCGTAAAATGGTGAGCGCCAACTCGACGAATTCGCACGATTGGTCGCCATGACCATCCTGGCAACATAAACACGGCGGCTCAACCTCCGAGATTCGCGTCGCGACTCGGACACGCACTCAGCAGGAAGCACGAATGACTACCATCACATCGGAACAGGACGTGAAACTAGCGAAGAACGACGTTACGACCCTGTGGTCGCGAAACTGGCAGCCTCCGACACCGAAACCGGTCTCGCAGGCGTACGAGCGCGGTGATGCGGAGCGGGGCTGGCGACGATGGACCGAATACCTTGCACAGCGCAGCAAACGCAAACTAACGAAATTAACGTCTGGCAAGAAGTCCGCCGTTCTGTGGGCCGTGCCGGCTGAATTGCCCGGCGGTGACTCTGACCAATTGATCCAGGCGTTGCACAAGGCGGTACGCGGAAAACGCGCGGCCAGCGAAATTGATGAACAGATCGCACCGTGGTTAACGGAATCCGCCGAGCGTTATTTGGACGCCGCCTATGGGCTCGAGTGCCTGGCGTGGAGCTATGCGTTAGTTCCGCTCGCGCAATACGCGCCTGGCTCGTTGTGGTGGGAATTATTGAGTCATCTTCTGGCCACCGCAAAGGACGCCGCGGCATTAGACGTCGAAGAACGCCCCTTTGAGCACTGCTTGTTTGCCTGCGAGCTGCCGTTGGTCTTGGCGCACCAGTTGCCCGAACTGAAAGACTGCGCGGCGTTGGCACGACCCGCTCGACGTTCGTTGAATTTGGCGCTGGACCAGTTGCTCGACGGAGAAGGCTGCCCCCACGCCCGCTGGACACCGCTTCTTCCCGCGCTGATGGCAGGCTGGACGCGATGCCGTGTCATCGGCGAAGCGATGCCAAAGGGATGTTGGAATAAACATTCCGAGAGGCACTATCAGTGTGTCGTGACGCAATATCTGCGCCTGGCGCGCGGCGAAGAGCTACCGTCATTCGGCAAAGCGCTGGTGACCGCGACCTGGCCGCCGATGCTGGAGATTGCGCTCGCAATGGGTGGCGACGAGGCCGACCTGGAAATTGCCGATCACGTCTTGCCCGGTCGCTCGGCTTCGCCGCGTCCCCGGTATGCATGGTCCGACGTTTCCTACAGCTCGGAATGGGGTGAACTCGCCATCCTGCAGTCCCACTGGTCGCCGAAGAACAAAAAGTTGATTGTCGCTTACGACCAGCAGCAAACACGGATCGAGTTGAGCACGGCGGGCGAACAGCTGTTCAGCGGTACCTGGACGTATGACGTCGACGTCGATGGACAGCAGTTGACACCGGCTGCGGACGCCGAATGGGAACAAATTGCGTGGGAATCAGACAAAGATGTCGATTTCATGGAGTTGGAAATCGATCTCGCGCGCGGCTTGCGTTTACAGCGTAGTTTTCTGCTCTCTCGTGACGATGAGTTTCTGTTGGTCGCCGATGCGCTGCTGGGCGATCATCCGGCGAAGTTGAGCCTCACGACGCGCTTGCCCCTGACGGCTAATGTCGATGCGGTGGTCGACGACGAGCACTCGGAAGTCATGTTGGGCCTTCCGCGATCTACTGCTCGGGTCCTGCCGCTGGCGCTTTCGGAATGGACGATTGATCGACGAAAAGGGGAACTGCGGATCGACGACGGAGCGCTCGAACTACGCCAAACCGGTAACCGCTCGTTGTTTGCCCCGCTGTTTATTGATCTATCACGCGGCCGTCGCAAACAGCAATTGACCTGGAGGCAGTTGTCGGTCGGAAACATGCGAAAGATCGAGCCGCCGGAGGCAGCCGTTAGCTATCGAGTCCAGATCGGTAACGAGCAATGGCTGATCTATCGCTCGTTAACGCCACGCGAAAACCGGACCGTCTTGGGCCAGAATTTGATGTGCGAGATGCATGTAAGCAGGTTCTTGGAGAACGGCGACGTAGAAGAGTTACTGGAACTGGAATAGGTTCAGCGGATCTATCGTCGTGGCCGACCCGTTCGAAATCATCTCGCAGAACCTGACCGAAGTTCGCCAGCGGATTACGGACGCGGCGTCGCGTAGCGGTCGTGATCCAAAGGACGTCCGTCTGATTGCCGTCACCAAGTATGTCCCTGCCGAGATCGCTCGCCTACTGGCGCGGGCGGGGCGGGGGCGGGGGCGGGGGCGGGGGCGGGGGCAACCGAATTGGCCGAGAGCCGCCCGCAGGAGCTGTGGTCCAAAGCAGAATTGCTCCAGGACGCCGGGGTCACCTGGCACCTGGTCGGCCATCTGCAGCGCAACAAGGTACGGCGAACTGTTCAAGTCGCGTCCTGGATCCATTCGGTGGACAGCGAAAAACTGTTGCAGGCAATTGCCGAAGAAGCAACGACGGCGGGCCGATTCGTCGAGGTGTTGTTAGAGGTCAATGTGTCGGGTGATGAAGCCAAACACGGATTTCGCCCGGAAGATCTCGCGTCCGCTTTATCCCGAATACCATCCTCGACCGCCGTCGCGATTCGCGGATTCATGACGATGGCCAGGCGGCAGGGGGGCCAAGAGGTCGCACGTCGCGATTTTGCAAAGCTTCGGCAACTGCGCGATGAACTGGCGGTTGATGCTGCCGAACACATCTCCCTGGACGAACTATCCATGGGTATGAGTGGCGATTATGAGCAGGCGATTGCGGAGGGCGCTACGATGGTCCGCGTGGGCCGAGCGTTGTACAAGGGCCTTGAGCCACCGCGCTCGTAGTTCCGTCTTTTCGCTCACAGGCGAATCCGCCGTAGCGGACAGGCGGCCCCGCTGGTAGTTCCGCCCCGGTCCACGCGTGACTCGACGGCGTGGCCGCTTGTTCCATTGAAATGGCCGTCTGGTGCGCGATGTTGAATAACGGTCGTATTTTGCAGCGAACAGAAAACGGTATGAGAAAACGGGACGGTGGAGGGCCTACACGAGGGGCTACTTGTCCGCCTTGATCCGCTTCAACTGGATGTCTTTGAGCGTGACCTTGACCCCACCGCCGTGATGCACGAAGGCAATGATCCCCGAACGAGCACCGTCTTTCTTTGTCACATCCGCGGTCACCTTTCCGTTGACTTTCAAGACGATCCGATTTCCTTTCGCCACGATCACGTAGTCGTTCCACTCGTACTTTGGTTTGATGTCAGGTTTCGCCTCTCGCAGTTTACCCGCTTCGAAGCCACCGATAAGTTCCCCATACAGTGAACCGGTGTAACCGTGGCCTGCGTCAAGATCGGCCTGGTAGCCCCCAGCTTTCGCTGTGCCTTGCTTGTCGGCGTCTAACCGTTTGCCCCAGAAATGAATGCCCGGGACGACGCCCGCCTCGTTTCGGACGACCTGGATGCCGAAGACTCCATTATTCCCATTTGTGATTTTTTGCGTAATCGTAAAACTGGCGGCCGTCAGGTCGCTGAAGATGGCGTAGTTGGATGCGGGATTCCAAAATACAGGGGCCCGCGTCTGTGTGTAATCGTCAGGGAAGGCGTGGCCCAATACGAACGTGGAATACGAATAAGTCGTGGTTCCATCGTCGACCGTCCCACTGCGAGTACCGATCGCCAGCCTGTCCTCCGACGTAGACGAAGACGTCGTAACTCGCGCTCTGGTAAGACGCGGGAAGCCCGGTGAAGGTGATCGGCTTGTCACCGCCACCGTCGAGATAAGCATTCATCAGAATTTCGTCCTGATTGCCACTGTTGGGGACGCCGTAAATGTTTCCACCGGACCAGGAAATGCCAAGACCCGGGACGGTGTTGCCGTCGCTATCCACGATCTTGCCTCCGACGATGTCGTTTGCGTCCGAACTCGTATCGCCAACATGGCCGCCATCCGTGTTATTCCAATTCGCCAGCGGTACGACGCCGGCCGTCCCCGTCACCGAAACGCCGTTACGCGAAGTACCAGTTCCGCGAAAGTTAAGCGAAATTCCAACGGCGTTGTCGGGGTAGCTCCGTTCGATTCGATATTTCAGCCGTAATTCAAAATCAGAGACCGGCTCTCCCTCCATGATCAGATAGGTCTTGGGGCCGCCTTCTTTGCTAACGATCGCGCCATCTTCAACCGCCCAACTTCCCGGGCGACCTTCCCATCCCGTGAGGTCCTCGCCGTTGAAGACACTGTCGAACTCGGCTTTGTCTGCGTCCGTTCCTTGAACAACTGATAAGACGGGTTCATCTTTCTCGATTTCAGCAGGTTCTTTGTTGCCAGCCGGGCCTTCGACTCCAGCAGGTTTTTCGACACCCGCGGTCTCGGCGGGGACTGGATTCGTCTACTCTGTTCCGGCGGTTGGGAGTGTTCGGAATTATCTAGGGGCACTTCCGCCACGGTCGTGTTGTCCAGCTCGGTCTCCGGCCACACCGAATAGAACCAGCCTCCTACACCTGCAAACAGCGCGAATAACAAGATAGCCACGACCGTCGGCGCGAGAACACTGGATTGAGCAGCAGGAGATCGCGCTGCGACATCGCCCGTGGACGCATCACGCTCCGCCGGCTGCTCGGATGCGGTCGCCAGGGCAGCGGCAACCTCGGCCAGACGGCGGTCGACTTCCTGCTGTCCGCCCAGTAACGAGAGGAGACCGGAACTCTGCTCCAACCGATCGCGAAACGCGGCCAAATCTGCCTCCGTCCAATACGACGGCTGCTTGGCGCGAAACAGTTGCGTCGCTTCCAGAAAAGTCAGCGTCCGGTCTGTTTGCTCGCTCATTTCGCGACTGTGCTGCGGTCATTATCCAGTGGGGCTGAGCCTGGAACCGTTCCACACTTGGAGTCCCTGTTATTGTAACGCAGCCATCAGGCGTTTCCAGTAAGTCGGCTACCCAACAAATGAAGGGTTTCCAGAGTCGAGTTGAAACCCCGCCCCGCAACGGATTCTCCGGACCGTCGAAGCCCCACTTGAGGAACCCACCCTCTGTCGGGGTATGCCGGTGTTCATTTTAACGGTCGTATTTTGCAGCCATCCAACAAAGGGATGGGAAAACGGGACGGTGGGGGGCCTACGCGAGGGATGCAGACATAAAAAACCCCGCCAAGCCGAGGTGACAGGGCGGGGTTTTGAAATATTAGATGGTCTAAACGAACTACCTGCGTCGTCTGCCAACGAAGCCCAGCAACACCAGGCCGAGGGGCATCACCATGGCTCTCGATTGCGAATAAAAATACAATCGATTCTCGGTACCAGCAACAGGCAGCACGCATCCAATGGCAATCAATCATTTCGGGGTCCTTGAATACTGCATCTACCTCGGTCTGTGTTTTGTCGCGGTGTTCGTATCGATCATTCTTTCGAAAATGATCCATGGATGGTTGAGCGAAGAAGAGAAAGAGAAGGTCGAGACGCGTTCGGGCTACCTCTTCGAGGCGATCAGCCTGACATCGACTGTGGCAATTCCTGGCGGGTATTGGTTCCTATCGAGATTCGCGCCTCAGTTTTTCGATGCTCGTCTTTGGCAAATCATCATCGCGACGTTTTTGGCTTTGACGATTTTGATGATCATCGCGTCAGTCTCGCAGTTCCGTGCGTGTCGCGACTCTGCGCCCTGGTGGTATTTCGCGTGCATCACGGCTTCGAAAGCGTTAGGCTGGGGCGGCATTATTGCGATGATCACTTTAGTCGCGATGGTTACACGACCGCTTCCTGGGGAAGAAGGAGCGGCAGATTCATTTCCAGACTACAAGGTCGAGGTCTCAAACACGCTACGCGAGAATTATCCCGGTCAGTCGATCCAGATAGTATTACAATTCGGAGACAACGATTTGAAGGTGCTTACTGTGATAATTGATGGACGCAATGTCCCTGTAAATCACGACAACTTCCAGAAATTGGAACAAGACATACTGGCCGTGCGGATTTCAAGCCGGTTAAAACGAATCTCGAAGAAAGTGATCATTTCGGTCGCACCGCAGAACTAAACCCATCGCGGATAGTAGTTTCATCGATGGTTCGTTTTCCCCTGCTCTTGCAACAAACCCATTCCGAGGCTCCGACGAGTTCCTGGGACCGTGGGGCACTCTACAGCGGGCAGAGCCGAAAATGGCCGTTCTGAGCCCCGTCAAACGGTGGTATTTTGCAGCGCACAGAAAAGGTACGAGTTGATGAAACAGCCGGACGGCAATCGAACGCCCGCTAATCACTAATCACGGCCTGACCCCAGACCCTTCCCCTGAAGTTGAGCGCGTTGGCGGCAGGGATGTGCAGTTGACACGTTTCCAGCAGTGGCATGGGATCTCCGAAAGAATCGCGGAAGCCGCCATTAAGGAATGGGTGATAACGCACAATTGGGACAACGATTGGGACATCGAAGAGGTAAAGGCGATCTGCTTGCGAAACAAGCGCTCTGGGATTCCATACGACTACCTGCCGGAGTCCGAGAAGTAGGCGGCGGCGACAATTCTGCGGATCACAAAATCTTTCTGAACGAACCGCTCACCCCCGCTCCAGCCGCTGCCGTGCGCGCCGCAGCGTCTTTCAGGCGGATGATGACACCAACTTCAAAAAGTGGAAATAGTTAATTCGTTGGAACCCCACGACCTCGCCAACCATCTCTATCTTTTTCAGTAAATGAAATGACCCCACGTATAATCCGAAAATAATCACTTGGTGAGGATTCGGACGGGGCGCGATTCGTTTTGACCCCCCCATATAATCCGAAAATTTGCACTTGGTGAAAATGTGGAAGTTCGTCGTCGTCCGGCCATCAGCCAGCAAAAGATGTTTTCTTGACTCTCTTGTTTTTTGTCCTGTGCTTTTAGTTTCGCGGCCAACTTTTTGTTGATCTTCAACTGCTCGGCCTTTTGCGACGGTGTCCGCCGTCGTTTTTCTGGGTTGAAGAAATCCCTCCACAAACTGATTGTTGAAGAGAATGCCTTCGGGTACGGCCTGGAGGAGAGGGGGACAACCCCACGGATAATCCGAAAATTTACACTTGGTGAGAATGTGGAAGTTCGCCGTCGTCCGGGCGGGCCGAGGCTGATCAGAAAAAAGTAGGGGAGAAGAACGCCACACCTTTGCTCGAATCGCTGGAGCTATTCAATAAGTTGCTCCCTAAGTTTGAGAAGTTGGCGGAACAGGCGGCGCAGGAGGGTCGTGAAAAAGGGGGTCCGCAGGGTGGTCGTGGAAAGAAGAAAACCTCTAGGGGAACTTCCCCCAAGGGTAAACGAGACGAGTCCAAACGCACCCGCGAACTCGCCGCTGCATCACACGATTACTCTGAAAAAACATTCCGCAAAGTTTCCGAAGTAAAGGACGCTGCCAAAGAAGACAAGAAGTCATGGTGTTTCACGCGGATCGATTTTTTCTCAGACCATGAGCCAGCAAAAAAATGTTTTCTTGACTCTCGCAGAAAAATTCGGTGTTTTCAAACTTAAATATGGAGGTTCCCATCTTTTTTCCAACCTTTTTACCAATAGCAAGGACGCAATTCACTTTCTCGAAATTACTCTTTCGATTGGCATCATTTTTTGAGATGTCTTATCGAGTTCAAACTTTGAAAAAGTTCGTGTTTGGAAAGTTTTGACCCCACGGATAATCCGAAAATTTACACTTTGGCGGGAATGTGGAAGTTCGCCGTCGTCCGGCCATCAGCCAGCAAAAAAGTGTTTTCTTGACTCTCTTGTTTCTTGTCCTGTGCTTTTAGTTTCGCGGCCAACTTTTTGTTGATCTTCAACTGCTCGGCCTTTTGCGACGGTGTCCGCCGTCGTTTTTCTGGGTTGAAGAAATCCCTCCACAAACTGATCGTGGAGGAGAATGCTTTAGGGTTTGGCCTGGAGGGGGGGCAGACCCCACGGATAATCCGAAAATTTACACTTTGGTGAGAATGTGGAAGTTCGCCGTCGTCCGGCCATCAGCCAGCAAAAGACTGATAGGCGTTTTGACGCCAGCCTTCGCCTATCTTGACTGATAGGCGTTTTGACGCCAGCCTTCGCCTATCTTGACGCGTTACTGATAGGCGACTGAACTGATAGGCGTTTTGACCCAGCCTTCGACTGATAGGCGTTTACTGATAGGCGTTTTGACGCCAGCCTTCGCCTATCTTGACGCGTTTGGCTGACTGGGATGAGGATAAACTGATAGGCGTTTTGACGCCAGCCTTCGCCTATCTTGACGCGTTTGGCTGACTGGGATGAGGATAAAGACTGATAGGCGTTTTGACTGATAGGCGTTTTGACGCCAGCCTTCGCCTATCTTGACGCGTTTGGCTGAACTGATAGGCGTTTTGACGCCAGCCTTCGCCTATCTTGACGCGTTTGGCTGACTGACTGATAGGCGTTTGCACCGCAAGGAAAGTCTACAAGCCGACCTCGACGACGCAAACGCCGCGCTAGTGCGGATCACTTCCGAAAACAACAGCTTGATCGAGATTCTCAATCGAGACTTGCCGCCGCAGTTGCCGCAGCCGCAGGCCGCGAGCCTCTCATAAATACAATCATCACGCACGCCCCGGAGGCCGAGGCCGACGCCGCATTGGCAGCACCAGCAACACACAGCCCTCTACGCCGCAGCCCATGCAGCCGCGAGGGACAGACTAGCCGACGCGCGCAAGGCCGTCGCAGGTGCTCAGGGGAAAGGCGACGAGTTGCGCGCAAGATATTCGCGGCGCGAGTGCGGCGCTGGCTGCTTCGAGATTGCTTTTTTCGAGGGACAGATCGAACGCGAGCAGGAGGAAGACAACGAACAACGCCGCGCGTGCTCGGCGCCGTGTAGTGAACCGTGGAAGATGTCCGGCGGGTATCGCACAGGCGCCGGACAGCGACGCGCAGACCTTTTCGGGTTCTAAGGAAAGCGCAGGCGCACCCGTAGCAGGTGTATTATCATCCGCCCGCTGCGGGTTTTTCCTTTCCCGCCGCGTCGGTGCTTTCACCCATCAGCCACAGGATGCAGGAAATGATCGGCACAGTGACCCATATCAAACTAGACAAGGGCTTTGGTTTCATCAGCACCCCAGAGCGATACCAGAACGCGGTAGGATTCTTACACAAGTTTGTAGTGACGCACTGACAGGTCTTTGGCAATTCACCACCCCGCGACGCGCAAGGCAGCCGCGCGGGTGCCGTAGCACAAAAAACCCCGCCAGTTTAGTAACCAGCGGGGCGGTGAGTTTCTGGTTGTTGAGTTGTCTAGCGTCACCTGCGTCGTCGCATTCCCAGCGACAACAGACCAACCAAAGCTAAAATAAGTGCGGATGGCTCCGGCACGGCTGCCGCACTGTCTGTGGTGAAACCCTGCATTTGGAAATCTGCCGTCGGCGTGTCGAACGCCAGTTGCAGCGGGAAGGCAAGCGGGTCGGTCGGGTCTACCAGAGGGTTGATACCGTGGATGGCGAAGGCACTCACGCCGTGGCCGAGTGTGGTGACAAAATCCACGCTGTCGCCGGGGCCGAAGCTGCCCAGCAAACTGCCTTCGGCCCATACGTCGAACGGGTCGCTGAAGCCGCTGGGGAAATCCAAGATGTCGGTGAACAGCGAGCCGCCCGTCATGTCATACAAGAAGCCGTCGGTCGGCAGCGGATCGAACCACCAACCGCTCGGCACGTCGATGAACTCCCAGACAATCGGTTGGAACGTCACCGGGCCGGTCGTGCCGGTGTCGATCACCCCGTTCAAATCGTCCGGGTCGCGATTGGGGTCGCTGCTCGTTTCATCGGGTAGCACCGGGTCCACTTCGCTCGACGCGACGAACAAGGTGGGCGAAAGACCGTACAGCCGAGCCGATGTGTCGGCAGCGATTGTTCTAGAATCCAGTCCCTGTCACTTTCCTCGGAACTTCCAACCGTGGCATTAAAATTTGGATTGCTCCAGTTGAAGGCGTTGTTCGCCTGCGTAAATCCGCCGGGCGTCGTGCCGGTCCACACGACTGTCGTGTCGGACTGTCGCTTTTTTCTTCGTACCGGATGGGGTTGATGAGCGAGCCATCCCAAAAGTCTTCGAAATCGTTGGCGATGATCTCGTTCGCCGTGTTATACACCGGCCCAGTGATAGATAGCCGCGTACGTGCCTCCCCCGTGAAGTCGGAGAGGATCGCACGGTACGGAATATCGCTGCCATTCCAGTCGGTGATGAGGCCTGCCGAGTCTGCATGGCTATTCACATTCCAGTCCGCAGCAGCAAGCCCGCCGAAAGTGCCCGGTGCGGGCGGAACGACGGTTGACGTGGAGATGGCGTATGGCTCCGACGTAACAAACACGCGATGGTATCGGTCTCCCGGCTGCAAGCCCGCTGGTTCGGCTAACTCTTGAGCATAGGCAGGCAGGCAGGCCAGCCAACCGACGGTCAAGCAGAGGGCCGCACTCAATAGGCGGCGATGGATGTGTTGGTAGGTCATGGTTCCCTCGTGTGAGTTTCAGAAAACGTGCAGCGACAAAAAAACAGGGCCGTCGCAATCCTCCGTATCCCGGCTGGGAAAATCGGAAAATTGTAACGACCCTGTGGATTAGCGTTCTCACTATGTATGTGTTCAGGAAACTTCCCTGCTTGCGAGGTATCAGCATACCTCGCCCAGCCATCGAACGCAAGCAAGCTGCCCCCTGGGAAATGCCAGATTGGTCGAACGCTCGCAATCCCATAACAACACACACCGGCTGCACACTGTTGGGTGACTGATAGGCG
>CAWJNN010000013.1:0-104221 GCA_963844115.1 uncultured Planctomycetales bacterium
GGGCCCCTGATTCGGCTTGAAACACTCCCTGGCAGTACGGGCAGTGAAACTGGTGCAATGCAGACTCAGACAACATAAACCTCTTCGATCCCGATCAACATTCGCAATATATCCGATCATCTGCTGTCCTCGAACACAGCAGAGGCCTCTTCCTAATTTGGTGAACAGGGTCCACCATGCCAGATCCTAACAGAAACGGGAAGTCATCCTATCTAACGAGCCCGGCGCTCCTGCAGGATTCGCTGGTAATCATTCTTCAGCCTTTCTGCGATTCGAAGTGGGTCATGCCAACATTCGACAAACGCCCGGCTTCGTCGCCCTAAATCACTCAAATGACCTCGCCGCCGCGTGAGCCACTCCTTTAGTTCGTCGTAAACTGTTTCCGGTGTGATTCGTATAATTGGTAACTCGTCGCGCATGGTCTCTGGCACAAATCCCAAATCGGAATCGCGCAGATAACACATCACTGGTTTTCCAAGAGCCATCAGTTCGACAGCCAGGCCGCCGTACCAACCGCAAAGCAGTTGATCGATCAGCAGGTCGGCGCGCTGGTAAGCTCTCTTCGCATCCGGGTAGGCCATGTTCTCGACAAGGACGAATTCCAGTTTGACGCCTTCTTGTTGCAACCGCGACACGGCCTCCAATATAAACCGCGTGCCCTTGACGCCTCGATGGCTGGGTGCGTGTAACACCACTGGCGCATCGTTGACCTGCGAGGTTGTCTCCGCCGGCCGCCACACCCTCGGGTCGACATGCGCATAGGGCAGGAATTCCGCATGATGCGGAAGCACATGCAGCAGGTCTGGGCAGAGCGAATAGATGCGATCGGCGTAGCGTGCAAAGGTATCGATTCGCTTTCGCTTCCGGTCATCGGACTCTGCCGAATAGTAGCCGCGCTCGACTTCCTCCACATAATTCGTCTCGAAATGCTGGCGACAGTAATCTCCCTGCCGGGCATCTTCTCCCTGATAGGTAACAACGATCCCCTTCCCTGCTCGTTTCAGTACCCGCAAATCGCACTGCTCAAACGCTCGCACATAACGGTTATACAAGGCACGTGCCCAGCGCGCATGATTGTCTGCCTGCGGCGATCCAATCCCAACGGAGACCGGCATCAGCGATTGGCCACAATTGAAATGAATAACGTCGTACTTGCGAATGGCTCGCCACAATAGCGGCCACCGCCATAGCTCGCGGACTAGAGGATTTGCCGGCCGCGAAAACACGACTTCGTCGCTCTCGAAGTCGAACGGTGTCTGTTCCAAGGCAAGCGACCAGCTTTCCAGACCGACTTCGCGCTCCGCCAACGCCAGGGCATAGGGATGACCGCGCGTCATCGTGGGACAATGCAACACCCGCAACGGCCGCTGAACGTCGCAGGAATCCCTTCTTTCATTCATTTCAGTAAGACGCCTCTCGGTTAACCGGCGGAATTCCCCGATTTACTTCGGATGATCGCTTCGTAATCGTCCTTTAGCTGGTTGGCGATTTTGAGCGGATCATGCCATTGTTCCACGAACTGACGACTACGTTCCCCAACGACTGACAAGTCGCTTCGCCGGGTCGTGAGCCATTCTTTCAGTCTTGCGTAGAGCGTATCGGGTGTGACGGAAATCACCGGCAGCTGTTCGCGCATCGCCGGCGGAATAAAATGGAGATCAGAGTCTCGGATGTAGCACATTACGGGTTTTCCGAGCGCCATGAGTTCGACGGCCAGCCCGCCGTACCAGCCGGCCAGTACCTGATCGACCAACAGATCCGCTTTCTCGTACGTGGATCGCAAATCTGCACGCGCCACATCTTCGACAAGGACGAACTCGAACGCGATTCCCTCGGCCTGCAAACGGGCCACGGCTTCCGTCACGTACCGTGTGCCTTTCACGTCGCGATTACTGGGGGCGTGCAATACCACGGGCGGGTCATTCGCTACATAGGATCTTGTCGAACTCCACTCTGTCAGGTTGATGCACGCGTACGGCAAAAATTCTGCACGTTCCGGCAGGTTATTGAGCAAATCTGGATTGACGGCATAGATGCGATCCGCATACCGCGCAAACCGTTCAATTCTTCTCCTTTTACGGCGGTCGGACTGCGATGAATAATAGCCCGGTTCGACTTCACCGGCGAAAGTGATGTCATAGTTGTTCCGACAGTAATCCCCTTGACGCGCATCGTCACCTTGGTAGGTGACGACGATTCCCTTCCCTGCCAGCTTTAGCACGGGCAGATCCTTGAGCTCCAGGCAACGCGCGTAAATCCCGTACAGACGCCGTTTCCAAACGGGAAAGTTCTTGAAAGCGGGAGAATGGATGCTGTTCCAATGAGGCATCAGCGACGAGCCGAAGTTGAAATGAATGACATCAAAGTCTCGCAACGCCCTCCATAACAGCGGCCAGCGGGCCATCTCCATCCTTAACGGGCCCACCTGATGAGGATCAATGACCTCGTCGGTTTCATAACCCACGGTTGATCGAAAAAGCGCCACCGACCAGCTTGCCAGGCCGATTGTCCGCTCGGCGTGCGCCAGTTCCTGAGGGTTGCCCCCCGTCATCGTCGGACAGTGCAGGACACGCAACGGGCGATTCGTCGACGGCTCTTCTGACAACATTACTTGTCCAAAGGATGAATTCCGATCGAGCGGTTGATTTGATCGAACACGGTGCCAATTGTTTCGAAGCTATGATGCCGGATGATGAACTCTCGCGAGCGTCGGCCGCATTCAGCGCGTTTCTGTTCATCAACCACCAACCTTCGCAGGACGTCTTTCACGGACTGGGCAGTACAATTCGCGATCGGAATTTCATCGCGTTCTATGAGCCCGGCATCGACGTACAGCTGTTCGAGATCGTCTCGCAAATAGCACAGAACCGGCTTGCCCAGTGACATGGCTTCGATCGCAAACATGGCGTACCATCCCACCACCAACTGATCCGCGACGATATCGACGCTTGTCATCATCGATCGGATTTCGTCATTGGTCGCACCTTCGATTAGCACCAGCTCGACATCGACGCCTTCCTGTCGCAATTCATCAACGGCGCGCTGAAAATGCGACGTCCCTTTCAGTGCCCGGTGATTCGGAGCATGAAGCACGCGAATCGGCCCCTCGTTTCTCGATTCACGCTCTCCATTGGTCGGCCGCCAATCATCGGTATCGATCGCGAAATGCGCCAACATGAGCGTATCCCAATGGATCATGTAATCGACCCATTCGCAGCCTCCAATGATATGATCCGCCCTCGCCGTCCACCGGTCAATTTGTGCCGCGATGCAACGGCGTCGCAACCGATGCCCTGGATAGTCCTGCCCATACGCATGTTTGAAATAAAGATTACGAGTTCTGGTTAGTTCTTGTACATCTCCTCCGTACGGCAGGATGACTACCTTCACGCCGGCGATTTTGTACAACAGCGGATCCAGCCATCGCCACACTGCGGCAATCGATAGCGGGCTGCCATTAAACGAGTGGTAGACAGCTCGGTAGCGGCGTACCGAGATGAACCATAGCCTTACTAGATCGAGCCGCGCAGCAGGCCGAAACGATTGAAGCAGAACAGATCGCCTCGAACATCGAATTTATCCGTAATAAAGTAAACCTGATTGACATACGTTTCGGCCGAGTAGCCCCGTTCGATGAGTAGCTGTTTGTAATAGACATAGCTAATCAAAGGTTCTGGTCCGAGGCCAACGTCGACCCTCTTCGGGCACAGCCTAGCAACCAGTGCCAACAGGACAAGCACCGGCGTCAGCAGAAATGCGAAGACATTTCCTGTTACGAACATCAGCTGCGTCATGAAAGGACGTCCGCCTCGCGTTTACCTGTTCTCAACCACCCCGATTAACGATCGCCGCCAGGCCAAAACCTCTTCTATTCTATTGTGCGCTCGATCGCGCGTTCAAAGGGTGTGAATTCGCAGTCTAATGCGTTCTGCAACCTGCTGATGTCAGCCACCAGGTCGCCGGCACGCGCGGTTTCCGTCGCGCGAAACACCGGCACCTTGCCAAGCACCTGGCCGACGGCGAGAGCAAACTGCCGGACGCTTTTCGCGTGGGGATCCGCGACGTTTAGCAGCGGGGGCAACTCGGTTCCGGCGAGGGCTTTTTCCGCGAGATCCAGCAGGATCGTCCCGAGGTCCTCAACATAGGTGAACGACACTCGAAGACCGCCCTCGTCGTCGGGATCGATCGACGACGGCTCCAGATCTATCGGCTCACCAGCTTCCACTCGCCGGCGAAGGACAAACGGCAACATCTGCTTTTGATTTGGGCCGAAGACTCCGAACAGCCGAACCGAAAGCACCGTCAGCTCAGAGCCAAACAGGCGCACGCGCGTTTTCCGCCATTTGCTTGCTTACGGCGTACGGGTCGTTTTCCGCTAGCGCCGAGTTCTCGAGAAGAGAATCGAATGATGGGGCATAGACATTCCCGGAGGAGGCATACAGAAAGAACTTCGCACCGGCCCGACAAGCCGCTTCCGCCGCGCGAACGGCGCCCAGCACGTTCACGGCGAACAGATCACCGGCACGTTCCGGGAACTCTCGATATGCCGAAGACTGCGCCAGGTAAAAAATCGCATCCACGTTGTCAGGCAGATCAAAGGGACCGGCGGTCACGTCCAACGCTTTGAACGGAATCTGCCGTGGAAGTTCCGCTGGCGCCTGAATATCGAGCGCGACGACGTCCGCGCCCGACGCCGCGATACGACGAACAAGCGCTCCGCCGATGAAACCGCCCGCTCCGATGACTGCTGCACGCACTGTTGATCTACCTTTGCGTTACTATTCTGGAGTGCGCCGTTCACGCCACCGGCTTCGTCAACAAGACGGAAATCCCATTCGGATTGGCCGGATGAATCTGGAAATTCTCCACACCAAAGTCAGCGAGCCATCCGCAAACTTCATCCTCGGTATGTTGCCACGCGTATTGCGGATGATACCAGTCAAAATTCACCATGTTGTTGGTCTCAAAATCGAAGGCATCGTTCCAAAAACACTTGACGAAACTGTAATAGATCAGTCGCTGTACATTGTGCGTTCCCGCCGGAATCCCCAGGACCGGAATCGGATTCTTGAGGTGTACCTTGGCGTCCAGCGCGCGAGCTCGCGTCCCAGTTCGGTGAGGGCTTCGCACGCCTCGTAGCATTGATCGATCGGCAGCTTCGTAAACTCGTCGCGCAGGTGTCGGTCACAGAATTGTCGCGCCGGACCCATCTGCTTGTAAACGTAGAAGAAAAACTGGCCGCCGGGTGCCAGCTTCTGGTAGAGGGCCCGACGGCATGGCGGGTGTTCGGGGTGTGGTGCAGGACACCGTCTGCCATGATCAGATCGAAGGCGGCATCGGGCAACGGTAGGTCCATGAGGTCGGCCCGCAACACGTGGCAATTTGGAAGGTCCCATGTATTTTCATAGGCAGTTTCTGCCGCCTGGGAAATATCCGCGACGACGACGTGCCCTGCAGTTTGCTGTGCCATGAAGCGACTGTTGAAGCCGGACCCCGCGCCGACTTCCAGAATCATCTGTTTGGCCCGATAGAAAGCGGCGAGTGCATTCTGGTCGGCCACACCTAATTTTTTGCAGTACCAATCGAAAAGAAAGTTCTGATGAGCTGGATCCATCCCATAGTTGCGAAAACGTTTCCATTTGTCGGAGAAAGTGTCGATCGTTGACACATGTTCTGCTGCAGCATCGACTTCTCCGCGATCCGCCGCTGGTGGCAGCGCGTGGCGATTCTGGAAGTCGACAGAATCGGGACGTAGTGGTCCGCGTAACAAACACGGCACTCCAGCCTCAATCGGGTACCAATCACCCTGATCGCTACGCAGAACGCCTTCAACGATGTGTCCGTCCCTTTCGTCGTACGCATCCAACCGTAGCGCGGTCGCGTCGGTCCGATCCAGCAACCATCCGTTATCTACTATCGTTCTTCTCACGATTTCGTCTGGCGCTTCCAATCGCATCTAAGGATCGATTTAGAATACGTCCTCTGGACTTCCCGGCAGCTCGTTAAGCTCAACAGCTATCTCCACAAGCAGACGCCGGTAACCCAGGAGCGGCACTCGTTCAATCTCTTCTGAGCAAGTGATCGTAGACACGCAAGTGCTCACGCACAACCTGCTTGTACCAGTAGTTCTCCTGAACCCATATTCTCGCCTTGTCGCGCAGTTCATCCATGTTACACGTCAAGGCGGCGTGTAATGCCTGGCAGATTTCGCCGGCATCCGTCGCATCGTAGTAGGGTGGCGGCTGCGTCCAGCACCACTCGTACTTTGACAAATCAAGATGTATCACCAGGGGCGTACCGACCGACAAGGCGGCGGGCGCGATACCGCCACAATTTCCGCTGAATTGATCTACCAGGATTCGTGATTCGCCGATCAAGCGAATCATCTTGATCACGGGCAGAGGTTCAATAAGCTGGACGCGGTCGGCGATCCCCAGTTCGTCAATCAATTGTCTTGATCGATCGAGATCTTGACCCCAGTTCGTCATCACCAGTCGAAATTCGTCGGCTTCACGGGCGAACTCCGCAAAGCCCCGAATGACTTGATCCGATCCCTTGTTGTGCCAATCGTGCCTGGCGGGGCAAAACACAATCGGCTTGCGAGCCGTAGCTGGTACTTCCTGGTGATATTTCCGATCGATTACGTGTGGCACATAGCAAAACTCTTTCAGCTGTAATTTGCGCGCTGCTTCAATGCAGTCCGGGTTGGTCACGAAACTGTAATCGGCCAGGCGGTAGCTGATCGCCGTCGTTCTACCGGCAGGAGTAGCCTCGAACGGAATGTCGCGAATGGTTCCGTGTTCGTACGCAATGTAGGGACGCTTTCCGGCCAATAACGGATAAATCGGGCACGTCGCATACGCTTCGACAATGTCATAGCAACTGAACAATTCTTTGAACAGCGGTAAGACTGGAGCGTACACATCGATGTCGCTTGCCTGCAACTGGTCGGGCCTATCCGGAAACGCCTCCTCGAACGAGACGGCCAGATCATCAGGCGACTCGGAACCGTTGGCCGTCCCAACACCCCATAGCCTCGCCACCGCTCGGACAATACTTTTGGCCGGTGCCATCGCGGTTCGGAAATACCAACGCGGTATTTTGCCAATCGCCAACGCGGTTACGATACCGGCGACGGCCAGGTTGGCCAGCCACAACGGCAACAAAGCGAGGCCGACGACCATGACCAGCGCAACACGGCAGACGGCGAGCAATCGATCGCCCGCATGTCGAGCCCCCTCGGTATAGCGATGGTACTTGCCGCGGACGTCGAAGCTAGGCTCGTATCGAGCGAAACGGCAAATCGTCCAGATCAAGTAGGACAGCGTGAACCAGACGAAGCGCAACCGCTTCGCCGCGAACGTGCTACCGGCAGGTCGAAGATGACACGTCGCCAGTAACATCCGCCACAAGGCCCCTGCGACAACGCGGCGTTGACGCTTTCGAGCGATCAAATACAGGAGACAGATATCCAGCGGCCCCTGGGCAAACCACGGCGGTCGCGAAAAGCCCTGCAGATCGACCGATGACCAATCGGGATGAAATTGGTCCGCCACCGTACCCTCAATATCGGCGTCCTCCCATTCGGGACATGCCATGATGTGATAGTAATCCGCACACAGGACATCGCAATCCAGTCCGGCGTCGACCAATAGCTTGGCATTGTTGTAGCCATTATTGGCGACGTTTCCGAAGTGCAGCACGGACGGCGAACGGCCATGTTCGGCGGTGAACGATGTCACCCACCGCAGGCGGTCGTCGGCAGGTTCAGATTGGGCGTTTGCCACGCTTGACGGCCTTTGGGTTTTAACCAGTATTCGTCGGGACTTGCTGCGAGGATTGCGACCGTCCCACGCATACAGTTGTCCCACGCATACGATTAGCTCTAGGGTGAATCGTCCGCTGCTTTCTTCCGCAATTGCACGTCCATCTTCTGGTCAAAGAATGTGCTCAACGGACGAGTACGACGTTTGATTTCGAGGTGCGCGACGCGATCCCAACTGCAGTACGGATCAATATAGAACGTGGTATTGCTACCGGCTTTCTCCGGATAAAGTCCGACCATGATGTCAAACGTGCCATCGCCCAGTAAAAGGTCATCGGCCGTAACAATTAGTTCGTGACGACCCGCTGCTAATTCGCCGATATCATGACGGTTCGGCTCGTGACTATGCCAGGAAGTCGCGATGATTCCGTCAAACCGCGTGAATCTCACGTAAACGGCCGGATTCCGGATAGGCTGTTTGCAATCGACCGTTATCGCCAGTGCCAGCCTATCATGCTGATAAAACGCATAGCACGGCGAACCGTCCTTGTCTTGTGGAATCACGCTGACGATATCCAGGACCTCGCCACCTACCTTCAAACGCGGATCGGATGACCGGGATTCGCATTCCTTGGACGACGTTTCTAACAATAGTGACTCGTAATGGCTGCACACATCCAGCGCGCTCCCCACCATTGCCAGCCGTCCCTGATCCAGGTACATCACGCGCTGGCAAAGACGACGGATCATATCGATGGAATGTGACACAAACAGAACGGTTACACCGGAGGCACAGATCTCGGCGATCCGCCGCAGGCATTTCGATATAAAGAAGGCGTCACCGGCCGCCAGCGCTTCGTCCACGATGAAAATATCTGGTTCGACGCTAATCGCGGTGGCAAAAGTCAGCCTTGCTCGCATCCCACTGGAATACGTTTTGAAGGGTTGATCGATAAATGCTTCGATTTCACTGAACTCGATGATCGAATCCGTTTTCTGTTCGACCTCTTCCTTCGACATGCCGAGACACATACCACCCAGCAAAATGTTTTCGCGCCCGGTTCGTTCTGGATGGAATCCGCTTCCCAATTCCAGGATTGCGGAAACGCGACCGTTAATCTCGACTTCCCCGGAGGTCTTGCTGAGCGTACCGGCCAGGATTTTCAACAGGGTGCTCTTGCCGGCGCCATTGCGCCCGATGACCCCCACCACTTCGCCGCGCGGCACGTCAAAGCTTATATCCTGCAGGGCCCAAAAATCCCGGTGGTAGCTGCGTCGCGTAATCTGTTCCCACAGCATATCGGTCGTCCGATGATAAACGGGATACGCCTTACTGAGATCGTGTACGCGAATCGCGATGTCATTTTCACCGGTCATGGATAAGCAACCGCTGCGAGGTGTCTAAATCACGGATTAGAGGAAGTTGCCGAACTGCGGTTTCAGTTGTCGAAAAACGCGATAGCCCAAACCGAATGTCAACAGCGACAAGACAGCAAAGGCCGGCCACGCCCAAGGATGCTCGATTCGGCCAAAGTAGCAAACGTCCTGGTAGCACCACACCATGTAACTGAAGGGATTGGCGTACAGGATCGGCCGAAAAATCGGCGGTACCCTATCCGGCGGAAAAAAGGCCGGCATCAGAAAAACGCCAACCATGCCAAAGACTTGAATGACCTCCCCGATGTCCCGCAGGAAAACGCCCACGGCCGACAGCATCAGACTTACACCAACCATGGCTACCAACTGCAAGCTGACCAGCACAGGTAATAGTAGCCACGTCCAGGGAAGCAGTCCGTAGCGCACCAGACAGTAGGTCGTGACCAAGAGAAAGGAGATTAACAGCGGCAACATTGCCGCCAAAGCGCCGCGGACCGGCAAGACTTCGATCGGAAACACGATCTGCTTGACCAACCCCGAGTTTGCAACGAGTGTTTGCGACGCCTTGGTCATCGACGCGATAAAGGCCATCCAGGGGATCAACCCCGACAGTAGATAGACCGCATAGTCTGGCCGCGCCAACGAGTCAGGATTCGGTATCTCGAATTTCAAAACGACACCAAAAATAAAGAAATAGACCGCCATCTGAATCAACGGATGACCGATGACCCATAACCATCCCAGCACGCGGCCTGCGTAGACGTCGGACACTTCCCGTCTGGTCAACTCCCAGGTCAGCTGGCGATGCCTGGTAATCAACGACATCAGTTCGCGAGTGGCCGACCAATGGGCCTTCGGGCTGAGTAAGCTCATTTTGCCGTTGGAACGCTATCAATAAGGTGCCGTTGCAACCATTCGAAACTTAGCAGCGACCAGATCAGCAGGCGGTGATTCCGACCGCCGGAAAAGTGCTCGTCTAACTTGGCGGTTACGAATTTCTGGTCGAACCACGGTCGCTGCTGGGACTGGGGATCGAGTAGTACGGTCTTGATGTAATCCATCGACGGACCGCGGTACCAATTTTCGTCGGGCGGCGAAAAACCTTGTTTCCGCTGTTGCGTAAACTCACGTGGCAGGAACTTCTCCATCGCCTTACGCAATACCTGCTTGCCGGCGTCGGTCCGCATCATTTGATCGTTATCGGCCAACACGGCCGGCATGTCGACCTTCAAGCAGGCAGGCAAGCTCCATGCCAGATTCGCGAGGTCGTTATCGAGAAACGGTACACGTGACTCCAAGGAATGGGCCATACTGATACGATCTTCCACAATCAGAACACCCTGCATGAAGGTGTTGAATTCGAAAAACAAGGCACGTTGCAACATGTTTTCTTCGCGGGAGAGATCATCGCGATACGCTGGTGCTTCGTCTAGAACATTTTTGTAACGCTGCCAGCGCGACGGCAGATGAGCTTGTATGTCGGTCGCGAACAGCTGGGAAAGTTCGTCGGTCGACAACATGCGATGCCAGTAAGCGAAGTTCTTCTGGTCAAAAGACTCGAAGTCGCTCGCCGAAAGAAGCGGCCGATACCGCCAAGGATAGCCACCGAATAGCTCGTCGCCACCCGCACCCGCCAGGCAGACTTTCACGAACCGGCTCGCCAGCTTCGCGACGTACCAGTTCTGGTGGCACATGCCGACGCGAGGATCGTCCATATGCCAGGTAACTTGCTCCAAGGCGGCCGCCATATCGCCTGCATGCAATACAACTGCGTAATGTTCCGTCTGTGCCAGGTAGGCTAACCGCTCGGCAATCTGACGTTCGTCGAATCCCTGTTCGATGCCATTGACGTTGGTCAGGTCGAAACCGCAGGTAAAGGTATGCAGTCGGGGCAGCTGTTGGGCGGCAACTGCCACAATCGAGCCGCTGTCCATACCGCCGGAAAGATACGCGCCGACATCAACGTCGCTAATCATCTGCCGACGAACCGCTTGCTGAAACGTATCGGCAACCTGTTCGTGAATATCGGATTGGTCCGCCAGAGAAGGATCGACCGCCGGCAACGGATCGACATAGCGTTTTTCCTGCAGAGTTTCACCTGTCAGCGGCCGGGCTTGCAGGTACGTCCCCGGTCGCAGTAGTTGAACGTTATGAAACAACGTCGCGCTGCCGTACAGATTTTGAAAAGTAAAATAGTCGGCGACACTCTCGGGATCGATCTGGGCCGGCACCATCCCGCTGGCCAGGACCGCTTTGACCTCGCTGCCAAAGACGATGGCGTCCTTCGTCTGGGCATAGTACAACGGCTTCACCCCAAACCGATCTCGGACCAGGTAAAGGCTCTGCCGAGCTCCGTCATACAGCGCAAAGGCGAACATGCCGTTCAGGCGCTGGAGCGACTCGACGCCCCAGGCATCCCAGGCGTACAGAATAACTTCCGTGTCGCTTCGGGTGCGGAATACGTACCCTTCGGATTCCAGCTGGTCTCGCAGTTCGGGAAAGTTATAGATCTCGCCGTTGTAGGTAATCCAAAGACGCCGATCACTGCTCGGCATCGGCTGATGTCCATAGTGCGTCAAGTCCTGGACTGCCAGTCGTCGATGAGCGAACCCAAGATTGAAACCAATCTTTCCGATTTCATCTTGAAAGTACGCTTCGCCCCAGACGGGCAGGTGGTTATTTTGGTGTCGAAAATCGCGATCCGTGAACGGGCTCCAGTAGCCGCCATCCGGGCCGTGGGTGTGCTCATTTCGACCGGGATATCGGAAGAGGGCAAAGCCTGCATCGTCGGGACCACGATGCGCGAGAATACGGCACATCCGCTGCAAAGCGGCAGGATCCAATCGATGGTCGCCCAGGCCGGCGATTCCGGCTATTCCACACACCGTTTAGATTACCTCACCCGCTTGAGCCTTCTTGGCGAGCAACGCCTCCTGGTCCTGCCGACGCCAGTCGATCAGGGTTTGCATTCCTTCGTCCAGGCCGATCGTCGCCTTAAAGCCCAGTTCCTCTTCCGCGCGTTTGGCACATCCAACACGGTGCGTGACAAATGTCTGGCCCGCTGGTTCGTATTGGATCGGAAGGTCGCTGCCGCTCAGGCGCAACAGCAACTCAGTCAGTTCCTGGATGGACGTCCCGACGCCGCGTCCCACGTTGTAACATTCGCCGTTCACCCCAGCCTGCATCGCGCACACGTTCGCGCGCGCGACGTCCTGGACGTGAATGAAGTCGTAGGTCTGCGATCCGTCACCGTAGACCGCTGGACTCTCGCCTCGCTGAATTCGATCCAGAATCTTGTGCATTACCGCGACATACGCGCCTTGGTAATCCTGGCGAGGACCGTAAACGTTCATGTACCGCAGCCCGACCCAGTCGAGCCCATAACGGTCACCCAGGCTCTTGAAGAAATGCTCGCCAGCAATCTTGCTCGCACCGTAAAACGTGTAGTTGTTGTAAGGATGAGATTCCGTCATCGGCAATTCGACCGCATCGCCATACACAGAGGCCGACGACGAATAGACGACGCGTTTTACCTTTTGCCGAATGCAAGCCATGATGACGTTAAACGTTCCGCGAACGTTGACGTCAAAGGCACTTTCCGGGTACTCGTGGCATTGCAGAATCCACAGCGCCGCCAGATGAAACACGCCATCGGCACCCCGCAACGCCTCTTCCAGGATATCGTGATGCAAAATGTCGCCGCCGTGAGGCGAGATGGATACGCGCGGATCCTTCAACGCCAACGACAGATTGTCTCTCGATCCGCGAAAGAAGTTATCGTAGATCACGATTTCGGCAGCGTCCGTCGCAAGTAACTGGTCCACGACATGACTGCCAATCAGGCCGGCGCCGCCAATCACAACCAGTTTCTTGCCTGAAAGGTCCAAGATCCTCTACTCCGATTACCCGCGAGACCACACAACGAATAGCTTGCCTGCACACCGCGAAGCGATCAGGTTGCGCGAAAACGCCACGGTTCTAGGTTAACACGCCATGCGTCGGACGGTCAAAGGTCGATCCTCGTCCACCCTGTGAATCTGTGTGAATCTGTAACGATCGGCAAACAAGGAAGGACGTTTAGGCGAAGTTTGCGCATCCGGTTCGTCGTGCTCGATCGGTGATAACTCATTACCGGCTGTAGCCGCCCATGAACGGCCGACTAGAATGGTCCGACATGTGCGGCATCGCAGCGATCTTATGGCGACAGGACAGCAGACATCAAGATGTCATGGATACCGTGGGTCGCTTACGTCGCATGGAACAGGCGCTAGCGCACCGTGGTCCTGATGATCATGGTTATCTGCAATGGTCGCGCGACGGTGAGTTGCAGATCGGCCGTGACCTTGCCTCGCGATCATCCGACCTGGTACTGATCCATCGACGCCTTAGCATTCTGGATCCCAGCAACGCTTCGTGGCAACCGATGTCGAGCCCCGACGGTCGGTATCATCTGGTCTTTAACGGCGAGATCTACAATTACCTGGAAATCCGACAGGAGTTGGAAGCGATCGGATACACGTTTCATTCCAGTGGCGACACCGAGGTCCTGTTGGCGGCATTGTCGACCTGGGGAACGGAGGCGATCCGCCGCTTGATTGGGATGTTCGCGTTCACGCTGTTCGATGCGAAGGAACGTCGACTGTTAGTCGCCCGCGATCACTTTGGCATCAAGCCACTTTATTACGCGAATTGGCTGGGCGGGCTCGCCTTCGCCTCCGAAGCCAGGGCGCTACTGGAACTGCCGGGGATCAGTCGAAATATCAACCCGTCGCGATTATTTCAATATCTGCGATTCGGAGTCACCGATCACGGCAGCGAAACGCTGTTAGAGGGAATCCGGCAGCTGCCCGCGGCTCACTACGCCGTCATCGATGTGGATGGATCGCTGAATGTGACAGGCGACCGATATTGGGATTGCCGCTCATCGGACCGGTTGGACATTTCGATGAGCGAAGCTGCGCCGCGGTTGCGCGAGCTGTTCCTCGATAGCATCCGATTGCATCTTCGTAGCGACGTTCCCGTTGGAATGTGTCTATCCGGAGGAATCGATTCTTCCGCGATCGCCTGTGCTGTACGCCACGTGACGGGAAGTCATGCGGATTTACGAGCATTTACCTACGTCGCTGACGATGAAGCGACGAACGAGCAACAGTATGCCAGGCAGGTTGGAGAGAAAGTCAACGCGACAGTGACGTACGTGCGAGCCAGTCCCAACGAGTTGATACGGGAATTGGACCAGCTTATCGACGCGCAGGACAATCCGTTTGGAAGTACAAGCATCTACGCTCAGCGTCGTGTTTTTCAAGTCGCGAGTGAGGAAGGAATCAAAGTTCTGCTGGATGGCCAGGGAGCGGACGAGATGCTGGGCGGCTACGAGTATTTCACTGCGTGCCGGGCCGCATCGCTCTTGGGGCAAGGACGGCTTCGTGACGGCTATCGGTTGCTCTGTGCACTCCGTGGTCGCAAAAGAACCGGTCAAACACCTCCCATCTGGCTACACGCCGCCGGACTCTTGCTACCCGAGGCCCTGCGCGAATTTGCCGCGCGGATTTCCGGCAACCACCCGATGCCCCACTGGATGAACGCCGATTGGTTTAACCAGCACGATGTCCATGGCACGATTCCTCGCCAGGCGGCGGGGCCGGATTATTTGCGAGAACAGCTATGGATCAGCATGACGGAAACCAGCTTGCCGGCGATCCTGCGATATGAGGATCGCAATTCCATGACATGGTCGACCGAAAGCCGAGTTCCGTTTCTCACGCCATCGCTGGTCGAGTTCACGTTGTCATTGCCGGAAGACTTGCTGATTGCAGGCGACGGAACCTCCAAAGCGGTTTTCCGAGAGGCAATGCGAGGACTGGTACCCGATCCGATTCTGGACCGCAAAGACAAAATTGGCTTTGCAACACCGGAGGCGGCCTGGTTGCGGCAAGTTCATCCGTGGGTTCGTACGATCCTTGCCGGTGATTTGGCAACCGAGATCCCCGCGCTCAAGTCCGACATCATGCAACGCCAATGGCAAGCGTTTCTGGATGGCCGCGCACGTTACGACTCACGAATCTGGAGATGGATCAATTTGCTTCGTTGGGCAGAGCTACGCGACGTCCGGTTCTCGTAATGGCCGGTCTCGACGGTATCGACGTGGCCTCATCGAATCACCACTCTTGATCGTTTAACCTAAGCCCTCGCCCTCCCGTTTTAGAGCAATGCCCAACTTTCACGCGCCGCGCAATCGACTCGTGGATGGTTCGCGCGCGCGGTGATGGTACAGCCAGCCAGCGGCAAAACCACAGCCGTACGCTGCGTAGAGTGATGCGTAGAGCAGCGGGCTTACCGCGATTCCCAGCCAGGTACCCTTCGCCGCCGCCGCGGACCAAAATGACACCATAGCAAATAGCACCGCAGCGGCCGCCGTGCCGATCAATGCCAATTGACTGAAAAAGCTGGCTGCCAAAGCGACCCCGACACAGATGACAAACAGGCTGGGTAACAAGAACACCATTCGTCGCGCGTCTGGATGTTTCTTGATCAATTTGGCCCGCGCAACGCCATATCGATACATCTGCAAAACGAAAGCCGAAAAGCTGGATCGCTTGTAATGATAGACTCGGGTGTCGGGCGTATATAAGATTCGATAACCGGCCTGCCGCAACCTCAGATTCAATTCAGCATCTTGACCACACCAGAATTCGGGATCGAACCCCTCCAGGAGGTCCAGAACCGGCCTGCGATACAACGTGAAGGCGGTGCTGCGCGTGTACTGTTCCTGTTGCGGTGAAAAGTTGGAGTCAACGCGATCACGACCTCCCAACGGCGAGGCCAGCACAACGCCCAAGGCCCGTTCAATAAACGTCGTCGATTCTGGCACTTCGATTGCGCAACCTACCCCCGCCACGTCTTCGGGCTCGTGCGCCATTTTCTCCGTTAACACCGAAAGCAAGTTGGGCGCTGCGATACCATGGCCTGAAAAATTCAAGACCAACGTTCCCGTGGAATGTTGAAGACAAAGATTGCGACCAATCGCCGTGTTCCGCAACGGATTGGCGACGATCTTCAGCGTCAATTCGGGATGGTCGCGTTGACAATCCGCCAGGATCTGCGGCGTTGCGTCTGTCGAATTGCCTTCGGCAACGACCAGCTCGATCTTTTCCAAAGGATAGTCCTGTTGCAAGAAGCTGGTTAACACGTCGCTCAAATATCGCTGTTCATTCCAAACGGGCAACAGGACGGACACGGTTTGACACATACGACCATAGTCGCCACATCCGGCATGCAACACAACCCCGTAGCGAACATCCTCATGCGCCGATACTCGACGGAATTACGCGCTAATGTTATCCTTGGAAACTAGCTATGAGCACATCGTCTGGATCACAAGCAGAGGTCAAGCGGTTCGGCATACTTGGTGTGGCTGGATTTGTCGCTCCACGTCACCTGCGCGCGATTCATGCAACGGGACACGAATTGGTCGCTGCGGTCGACCCACACGATTCGGTAGGCGTGCTGGATTCGTATTTTCCGGATGCTCGATTCTTCACGGAAATTGAGCGGTTTGATCGACATCTAGAAAAGTTGCGACGCGACCCTGACCGCGCGGGCGTGGATTATCTGAGCATCTGTTCGCCCAACTATTTGCATGACGCGCATGTACGTCTTGCGCTTCGCCTGCACGCTCACGCGATTTGCGAAAAGCCGTTGGTAATCAATCCTTGGAATCTGGACGCGTTAGCGGACCTGGAGCAAGAATTTGACCGCCGTGTCTACACGGTTTTGCAATTACGCCTCCATCCCGCGTTGATGGCGTTGCGCGAAGACCTGGCACGGCAATCACCGGGCGGCCGGGCCAAGGTCTGTCTCACTTACATCACGCGCCGCGGTCGCTGGTACGAGCACAGTTGGAAGGGATCGGCCGAAGAGTCAGGTGGGGTGATGATGAACATCGGCATCCATTTTCTGGACGTTTTGTTGTGGCTGTTTGGAAACGTCGAGGACAGTGAAGTCCATTTGCTTCAGTCCCGCAAGGCCGCTGGAAAACTCGAATTGGTGGGTGCAACGGTTCAGTGGTTTCTTTCCGTCGATGGAAACGATCTTCCGGCGGAGGCGATCGCGGCCGGCCGGCACGCTCTTCGTGCGTTTTCGATCGACGGTCAGCAGATCGATTTCACGACGGGATTCGAGGATTTACACACCGCGCTGTACCGTGAAACGTGTGCGGGAAGAGGCTTTGGTATCGAAGACGCTCGACCCAGCATCGAGTTAGTTCATGCGATACGGCATAGCGAAATCCGGTCGCCCCAGTCGGCGACGGACTGTCATCCGCTATTGGCCGAATAGCTCTTGGGACACGCTCGCATGGGTCGGCTGATGTCGCCAGGCAACGACAGCGACCTGGGAAATCTTGCGTCGCGTACGGATTGTGGCTTAAATAGTACGTAGTTGCCTTTTTTTTTCGCACTCAGTGCGACCGTTCATCCATCGCTTCGGGTCATGGATCGAATAAGGAATGTTGGTATGCCAGTCCTTGCGCCTTACAGTTTACGAGGGCTGTTCCATCATTCCATCGCGACGGGACTTTTGTTGGCGTTTTTCTGTCCCGCTTCGGAGATTGCATCGGCAAGTCAATCCAAGGGGCCAAGCACCAGCAATCCAGATAACGCACTGTGGGTAACCCTGGAAGACCGCCTGTCGAACTGGCGCACGGAAGGTGAGCAACAGTATTCGCAAATCGCCAGCGTGCTAAAAAAAGCTGACAATTCAGAAAAGATTGGATACAAGGAGGTCGAGGATGCGTATCTGGCAATGTTGAAGCTCGGAGTGCTGGGCGCTCGGCTTTCCGCTTGCGGCGAGGTAGCGGGGATCGATTTTCGCAAGCGTTCTGAAGCGGCGGAGACTCGGCTGGTGGAGATTGCCAAGCAACTCGCATCTCAACCTGAAAACGAAACGATGATTAAGCGGCAAGAGCCGAGACTCAACAAGGCGATGACTGATGTGGCGAAAAAGCTTGACCGTTCGCAAAAGCAGGCCAAGGCCGGCGATTACGACAAGGCGTGCAACTCGCGGTTCGGACTAACCTTTCCAATCCGCGTGATCCACTTGTGGTGGTACGCCAGCAGAAACAAGATCCATCCAACGATGGTGTCCTGGAATCAGACGCGCCGAGTATGGATTTCCAGTTTACAAGCGGCGCTCACTGAACAAACGAAAACAGCCATTGCAGCCACGATCGAAAAGGAAAAAGTCAACTACGAAGAACTACTGCAGCAGCTCGAGGCTGCCGCGAGCCAGATAACTGCCAGTGGACAGTACGAATTGCCTGGATCCGGCCTTAGCGCGGGTCCGAACGTGATCGAACACTTCGGTCAGATGTGGATCGAACAGCAGGCCAAGGCGTATCGATGGCGAGGGATGGTGGCAATTCAATCAGGGCTTGGGGAGTCGGTCAAGGTCGAAGATGTCGATAAAACCGTGAGTGACTTCAGCGACAAAATCGGCCCCGCGCTGGCGTCGATCGTCGACGCAGACGCTCAGCGAGCGACGCCCGAGCAGGCCTTTCCGCTCTATGACGAATACCTGCAGGCTTTCGTTCCGATCGTCGGACGTACGTCCGGGATCGATTTGACGGTCCATTTGGCCCCTGCCTTGGATCGATTGGCCGCCAAGAATCCGGATCTCAATCTGGAAGTCGCGGCCTATCGAGCGTGCACGGAAGATTTACTGCGCTGGCGCCGACTTACCGTCGACGCCTATGTTCGTGCCAATTCAACCGACTACGTCTCCTTGAAAGACGCGGTCCTCGCATCAGTCCGCGACCGTGATTTTCCAGTCGTTCGAAGTGGAGGCGTTACCGTGGCACGGAACAATATTCCGGTGCCGGTTGCCGTCTCTGAACTCGCCAAGGTATTTCTGAACGAAAAAGTGTCAGTAAACAGTCTTTCCGCGACACGGCAAGGCAAGCTCGCCGTTAGTCCTCAACAGAGCAGATCGATTGCTTATGTGCCGATCAATCGTGATTGGTTTGCCACTGGATACGAAAGTCTCTCCAGAGACCTGTTCGTGACGGACGACAGCCCGCCAATTACGCTCGAAGCACGGCTGGCGATCTATCACTGCCAGCAGGGTGACGTGTCGCACACCGCAGGCGACATCACAAACGTTGGGCTGATCGGGTGGACCACCCGACTTCTTACGTTAGATCCCCGGGATCCCGGGATGGCAAGACTGGGACCGTTCTCGCCGGAGCCCGTGCCGATCCGGAATGATGATCTAACGATCATGTTCATGATCCGACCGGCCTGGGTCGCCAACGGATACACGTTTATTTCGCTGATCGACGAGAGCAAGAATTAGGGATCGGCCTGTCGTAGCTTCGCTTCATACCGCTCAATACGTGCCTGCAGTTCGGCGACCAGCTTCCAATCGGCCGCTCGTTGCGCTCGCTTTCGCGCTCGTGAGGCGGCGCGAACGGCGTCCGCGTATCGCTGCGCGCTGGCATAGGCGGCGGCGAGGTTGTCCAGCGCAATCGCGTCGTCGGACGGCAATCTGGCCGCCGTTTCGAAATTCTCGATCGCCGCATCGACATCGCCGGTTTGGCCCAACGCGGCGCCCAAATTCACATACGCTTCGTAGAAATCGTTTTTCAGTTGTACTGCTTTCCTTAGCGATTCGATCCCTTCAGCCGTTTGGCCCGCGGCGACCATAGCCTGGCCTAGATTCTTGTGAGCAACGGCGTTACCTGGCTCCAACTCGGTGGCACGTCGAAAATGGTGAATGGCAGCCTCCAGGTTCTCTAGCTGTTCGTAGCCCGCTCCCAGGCCGATATGCACCGCGATGCTGTTGGGCATACCGCGAACCGCACCCTTCAGAACTTCAATTGCTTCCTCTGGCTTGCCATCTTGCAAAAGCATGATGCCAGTAATACCTAACGTCTGCGGATGACCGACACTCTCCTGGTCGGCAAGTTGGAGCATGGCAACCGCCTCCTCACGTCGACCGGCGTCCAAGTAGAGCTGGGCGAGGTTATTGATCGCGCGGATGTTGTTTGGCCGCACGCTGTGCACACTCTCCCAGATACTGATTTCCGATCGATATTCACGATTGCGGGACGTCGTTCCGACCAGGAGTGTAACCAGCGCGACGCCACACAACGAAGCCGACAACACATTCACGAGACGCGCCGGCCATGTCGTTTTGCTGATCAGAATCTCCAGCAAGCACCTTATGCCAAACACCAACGTCACAATTACCGCCGCCGACGCGAGGTACATGCGATGTTCGAACGCCAAATCGATGATCGGCAAGAAACTACAGGTCGGCGCGAGGACAATAAAGAAACTACAGGCGACAAAGCCAATCGCCGGATAGGCAAACAGAGCCCAAACGCTGGCTCCGATCAACACCAGAATTACCGACGTCGGCAGGACGGCGCTTTTCGTGTCAGCGACCGGCCAACGGTAGTCCAGGCATAATGGACTTGGAAACAGAACGAGTCGAAGGTAATGCAGCACGACTTCGGGCTGCGTTCTGGCATATTCGAACGAAGAGGGCACGGTTCGTTCCAGCGTAGGTTCGACCGAATCCGACGCTGATTCGTTCGATATCGTCGGCGCCTGCGGACTGCCAGGCTGCTTCGGGCGACTGGTCGCCATCGCCTGATGCGCATGGATCGCTACCGAAATACTGGGCAATGCGTAAAAGGCAAGCCACAGCCAGGCCGGGAGAATCGCCAGATAGAGCCACCGGTGACGTTGGAGCGGCCCGCTCCAGCTTCCCGAAAGGAACGTGCGATCGTAGAGATACATCACCACCGGCGCCACAATCATGACCGGCTTGCGCCCACGCCCAGCGAAAAGGAGACGACGGTCAGCAGATACCAGCACCAAGGCCGCGGCGAATGGCTGCCACGGACCATACCGTAAACAGCAAGCACAAGGAACAGGCTGAACATTGATTCGCAACGTTGAACGACATAGTTCACGCCTTGTGTTTGCAGCGGGTGAACGACCCAGATGGCGGCAATAACAAACGCGTACCACTTACCTGAACCTTCAAATCGCCCCGCAAAGCAGGGCAACAGCAGGGTCCGGTGCACCAGTTCGAACAGACAAAAAGCCGTTAGTAGATGCACCCCGATGTTGAAGACGTGATAGCCTGTGACGTCCAGCCCACCAATCTTGTAATTCAACGCCAGCGAGTAGAATAGCAGCGGACGCAATGTGCCTTCGAAGAACGGCGCCGGCGGCCACAGATCCTGACGAATCTGGCTTCCGTCTTCGATCCACACGCGATCATCAAATACGAAGGCACCGGAAAGGCTGTTACCGTAGGCCACCAGGCCCAAGACGATGACCACGAAGCCCAACGCGAAAGTGGGAATCCGGAACCTCTCGTCGTCCTGCTCGTGCGCTGCGGAACGTTCGCCTTGTTTGTTCTTCGACATGCGACAATAGGCACAAGTATCAACAATCGCCCGCCGGGGCTCGGCCGGCGAGCGTAATCTAAACCGCTTTTCCTCGCGAGAACAAATCCGATCCGAATCCACCGAACCAGCCTATTGTAGCAAGGTCATCCGCATCTGCGGGGCGCCAGAGTTGACATCGTACAGGCTGCAACATTACGCTTGAAAGAGGTTGAGAGTCTTTGAGGCACCTCCACATCAGCAAGCTGCCCGCCGTCCCGGCCTGACCATTTGTTGTCATCACCGCGGACCTCGGTGGGCCAGTTGCTCAACTCGGAACACAACTCTCATGAAGCGCCGCCGAACACAATCCGTTCGCTCTGTCATCCTCCCCCTCTGGTTGGCCGCCATCACTGTGATTGCTGCCACCACGGCGGTTGGCGTTACGTCTCACACGACTGCCCTGGCCAGGCCGAAGAAGGAAAAGGACAAGGAAAAAAAGGCAAAGGAGGCAGCTCCCAAAGTTGCCAAAGCCATACCAGTTCCCTCACCGTATTTGGAGCTAAAGCACGAAACGACTCTGGCGCGTTATAGCCGGCGAACGATCAAGGACATGCTCCGTGGCAAGGAACCGTTGACTCCCCTGTTCGATGAGTTCTTTGTCAAATGGTTCTTCCCTCAGCTTACCCAGTTGGAGAATCGAGAAAGACTGCCGGAATTGCGAGATCAGCTGCAGGAGTATTACCTAATCGCTCGACGCAATCAGACGTCGACGGATCGACTGAACGATTTATCGCGCGACTTGCTATTGGGGATCGCCCTGGGGGCGAGCAAGGTTGTGGTGAAAGACGGTCGCAGCGTGCATGTTGTACGGCGCCTCGGAAGCGGTGGTAAAAAACGGGATCTTTACTGGACAATGGATCATCAGGTCATCCCGATGAAAGATGTCGCGAAGAGGGTGCGACCAACGCGTGATTTCGACATGACCGTTAGGTACAACGCAATGCTATTGGTCGCCGGACTCAACGGGAAGCCGGCCTATAAAGACACACCGGCAGAACCATGGCTGGACGTGCTGCAGGATCTGCTGAAGGTCGCTCATTACGATCAAGCGCCTCAATCAATACGCGTTGCGGCGCTCATTGGCGTGGCTCGTCACGCCAACGTGCCCAATCTGGACGGGGCAATCAAAGAGACGATTGCGTCCCGAATGGCGGCGATTATCGATCAGCCGGCAGAGGGAAATCAGGCCCCCGATGGCGACGCCTGGATTCGTCGTCAGGCGATTGATATCCTCGGACGGCTGCAAATTCCCGGAGCAGCCAACAGGAACGTCACAACACTGGGTGAAGTGATCGCCGATCAGGATAAACCACTTCCACTGCGATCTGCAGCGGCGGGGGCCATGGGCGCGATTGATGTTACTGGCGTCCCGCCCGAACAGGCAAGCAACCTAACCGATGAGTTGATTCGTCTGGCAATCGATTGCTGTCGTCATGAATCCTCCGGCAGTATCAATATCGGTGAAGTGGCCGCCTGGCAGCAATTGACGTTTTCGGTTCAAAAGGCGTTTCAAGCAATACGAGCGTTTCACCCGCTACTACCCGAGGATAAAAGACAGGTCGCGTCCGAAGTGGAGGAGACGTTGAACAGCATCCTTAACAATGGGGCCAACCAAGGCCTCACATCACAGGATCGCACCGAGATGCTGGCGAACGGAGTTGCCGAAATCGAACAAATATTGAGCGGCGAAGGCGCGGCAGAGAAACCCGGAACGGATGCTGAACCGAAAGCAGCGAAGCCAGTACCGGTCGAACCACCGGCGGACTTCGAAGAATTCTAGGACCATCGGCGCGACTTGCCACGCCAAACGCTAGGCGGGATCGAGCGGATACCGCGCGACGTCCAGCGTCCGCAGCGACTGCATTCCCGCTCGGCACGCAAACCAGGCACCAAACAACACCGGCACGAATATCAGGTCGCCGGCCAAGGTGTATCCATAAAACGGAATGGCAGAGACATAACATTCGGTTAGTCCCGCCAGCGTATAGAGATATCTGCCGTCGAACAGCCAAACGGCAAAATTCGTCGTCGCGAAGAATACCAACGAGGGCGCAATTAGACAGACAGCCCACTTTGCGAAGTAACGACCCGCCCCCGACCCCGACCCCGACCCTGTCCCTGTCCCCGCCCCCTGCTCTCGCTCCCTATTCGCCAATAGTCGTCCCAGCCCCACGGGCACGATGAAGGCCGCGTAAACGACCGCCATTACGCCCCACGTTTCATAACCCGATAGCCACAGGTTACTGAGCGCCAGAACGGCGACCGGAATCAACACGGCCTGTCTACGGCTTGCAAAGTAGAACCCGGCAAACAACGCAACCGCCGCCGTAGGTTGGAAATTGGGTACGTGCAGGAAGGCAAAGCGTCCAACAACTCCCGCCAAAACCAACAAGCCAGCCACAGCAAGGTTTTTCGAATCCATTAACTTCACGTCTATACTCCGTTGCCGTGATCGCGGCGTTCAAGTCTCGTTGCACTCAGCCAGCGACGGTCGCCGCGACTTGCGAGGCCTATTCTACTTATCGTCCGTGTAAGTCCACAAGACAACGTCGCCCGCCTGCAACGTCGAGGCACCCGAACCCTGTTTGCCTTTCTTTTCGTTGACGTAGAATAACCAGTTACGGCCAGAACCGGTGTTTTCAACGCCATCGATGCTTTCTACGAACGCGGTCGCGCCCGACCCTCGATGTCGGATCTCGATTCCCTGGGCCTTCAGGGCTAACAAAGCATCAAAAGCGGTTGTTCCCTTCCGCCAGGGTATTTCCAGATCCTTGGGTTCGGTCTCGGAGTCGATCTGGATCAACACGCGAACCGTCCCGACGGCTTCCCCAGGGGATTGCGACGTTGTTGGCGGCGACGTTGTTGGCATCCGCAAATCTGCGAGGTCACGGCAGCCGCCGAGGCCCGCCACCAACATCGTCACCAAACCGCCTCGAATTACCCATCTACAAGTGTGCATATTAGTCGCCCAATTTAACGTATCCGAGCGCAAAAAAACAGCTGCTCGCAAAACAAGTTTGCGAGCAGCTATCGGCACATTACGCCAGCGGCCAGGTCAATTCCTTCGCCAAGCGCTTGCGAGCCACATGCAAGCGGCGCTTGATAGTACCTACCGGCGAGTCAAACTCGTGGCTCATTTCCAGCAGCGATCGGCCGCGCATGTAAAACGCTTCCAGCGTCTGGCGGTCCATTGGGCGCAATCGATCCAAACCGGCCCGTACCTGAGCGGCGCGCTCCCGTCGCAAAACCACATCCAGTGGAGTGGTCGTAGCGGTGCATGTCGCTTCCATCGTCGCTGGCTCCATCATGTTGATGGGCTTGGCCCGCATAGCGCGGTTAATCGCCATGCGAACGGTAATGCTGCGAATCCAGCCACCGAAACGCTCTGGCGAGCGCAACTGGTCAAGCCGCACCAAGGCCTGGACGAAGACCTCCTGGGTCAACTCTTGAGCCTCAGCGTCGTTGGCCAATCGCCGCAACGCGATCGCGAAGACCGCGCGCTCGAATCGCGTCACCAGCTGACCGAAAGCGTCTCGGTCACCGTTCTGTGCTGCGCGCACCAATTGCGCAACCGTCATCTCGCGCAATGTCAGGTGGGTCAACGTAGCCATGTTTCTCTCTCTTTCGAATCAATTGCCGTTTCCTTACGGCAAAACCGGACCTACTGGAAACCGGTGAAAATCCGCGTCGCAAACGGGTTCGAAGGGCCGCCAAACCAAGAGGTCCGAATGGCGCGGTCAAAACTCCGCGCCGGATCCTGGCTGCCAGCGTCGTTCGTCCCCTTGCTGATTCACTTGGCCCCTTGGGGGCCGTCGCGAAGGCTGTTGCAGGCCTTGTGAGCGAATCCGGGTTAGCCGGAACGAGCGGGCAAATGGGCCGCGTCTGGCCGTATCAGGCATGAACAATAATGTTCGAGCCTGCGGGCCATATTCCCAGTCGCGCCGCCAGCGCCTGATAGGACGCTCGGCAGAACCGAGACGCGGGACCGGCCTGTCGCCACCATCGCTGGTTGGCTGACCGGACTGCGCAGAAGTAACTGCCACTGCGACAGGACGCCGTCGATCAGGCATTTTATAAAGCCGAAATCGATTTCTTGTTGCGTCTTGAATGCCATGGCCCTACTCCCTGCGCTTATGCGCGGTTGGAGAGAATCAAGAAAACAGCTTTTTGGATATTGTCGCCCTACGCGGCGACTTTATCCCACCTACTATTAAGTCTAACACTGCAAATTCGAACACGACCAACTTTAACACTATCTTTCTTAAACACTCTATATCGGCGATCAGCGGTATCTTCACAAGGCAAGCATGCCCGGTGCTGCGAACCTCACCGGCTGACTCCTCTACGACGCAGGCGGCGGCGAAAGGTTCACGAAAAGTCGGCGAATTCGCAAAGTCCTTGCATAGCAACATCTTAGAAGGAGGCAGCGGGCGACCGGACGGGGAACTGCTGGCTACTTCAATTCGTCCAGGACCAGCATCAAATCCCTGACGATTTCGGACGCGGGCGGCCCTGTTGCCATCGCTAACTCCAGCTCGGCCCGCGCCCTGTCCGCCGTGTATTCTGGCTCGACCACCATGAAAGCACCGATAAACAGGTGCGACGACGGAATTTCGTCCAGCCATTTTCTGGCAATTGCGCGTGCCATGGAGGGGTGCATCTCGTCAAAGGCAACGACCTCGTTACTTCCGCTGCGGCGATATCGTATCCGTTGAGCGTTCGCTTCCTGGACGTGAATGATCACTCCCGAGACATCCAAGTCCTGACCCTCGATAATAGCCGTCCCCTTGGCCACCGCGTCCCAAAACTCTGTCGCGTGACGCATCAATAATCGCATTCGGCGGACCCGTTCCGTGTGAAGGCCTGGAGCGCCTCCCGCGCAAATCGTTTCCGCTCGTTCGATGCTCTCCCCAGCGGCCTCGAATTTTCGATTCGCCATCAAGTGCGCGGCCTCCCGCAATGCTTCGGAAATTTCGGCCAACTGTTGCGAATTTAGCGGATCCTGTTCAGGACGACCCTGAGGATCAGGAAGATCAGAACCCGGTTCACCGAGTCCTGAGTCGTCCCGTCAGGTTCAGCGTTTCCAGGTTCAGCGTTTCCAGGTTCAGCGTTTCCAGGTTCAGCGTTTCCAGGTTCAGCGTTATCCGGATCAGTACTTTCCTGAGCATCCTTGTCCGGGTCATTCTGCCCCGGATAGCCTGGTCCCGGCGGATTCAAATCCTGCTCGTCCCCACCTGGCTTTCCATTAACATTCGGACCCTCGTCGCTCTCCAGCGGGGCGTCGTCCGACGAAGCGGGAGGACGACCGTGCTTGCCAGGCGGTAAATTCACATCTCGCTCGCCGCCCCTTCCACTCTTATCCGCCTCACGTTCTCCGTTCGAACCCTTGTCCTCGTCGGTCGCTCCGCCATGGGCAGACGCCAGCAGGCCGCCATGCGACCTGTCGGACGGTCTTTCGCCACCCCAATTCACATAAACGTAATAGCAACCCGCCGCGATCAAAGCCGTACACGCCAACATTCCAGCAAGGCCCAGGCATTCTCGAAGGGCATTCTTCGTCGCGGAGACCGGTGTCAAGACGACAGGGTTTTGATGGGGCACCGCCGCAACTTGCCCCGTGGGCGTTTCCGGTTGCGTGGTCATGGGCGCTGCAGTCGGGGAATAGGAAATCAGCTGAGCGGGCTGTTCCACACCACCTTGACCAGCGGCATCACGTTGCACCCCATCCGGCGCATTGACTCGCGCCGTGGGCGGTAACAACTGGGATAACGGCGCGCGCGAAAGTTCTTGCTGATCGTTCGTCGTTGTGGTCGCGTTCGGGCGCTGGATGATGTGCTGGGCGTTGTGCTGGCCGGCGGGATCAGCAGCGGCGTAGCCGTACCGCCGGACGCCGGGCCGCTTTGCCTCGCGGGTTCACCTCGCCCGCCGTGTGACGTGGACGCTGCTTCGTTCGCGTCGCGCGTAGGCAGGAGCGCGTCCAGGGAGGGCGGCAATAGATTCTTGACCAGCGATTCAACCGGCTGGACTGCGTCCTCTGCTCCCGCGACGTCCTCTGCTCCCGCGACGTCCTGCTCCCGCGACGTCCTGCTCGCGACGACGTGCCCTGCTCGCGCGACGTGCCCTGCTCCCGCGACAGGGGCAGCAGGCGGATCCAACGACGGAGGCAACGGGTTGGCCGACGGCTGCTTGTTGGGCTGGCTGCGACGGTCGCCTGCCTCCTGCCGCGTCCGCTCGTCGTATGCTTCCTCCGATTCGGCATCAATCGTGGATTCGGCGACCACAGCTTGTTCGCCGCCTCCTTCCAACACCGAGTCCTTTGAATCGGGCAGTTCACGCAATTTCGCGTCGTAGCTGGCTTTTTCCGATTCCGATAAGAGGCATCTTCGGGCAGCATCAATCTCGTCCAGCATTCGCCGCCACCGCTCAATGTGCGTTCCCGGCCGAACGCCGCGGACCGTCGATTTACGAGCCTCTGCCGCTCGTTGAATTTCCTCTTGATCGCCTTCGAAGCGAGCGAGACCTAAGAGGACGTAGTGGTTCGGAGCCACGTCACGGATGCCTAACCAATCGCGGTACGGATCGAAACTGGCCACATCAGCCCCGCTGTGATTTCTCGGACGGATCCACTTCGAGCACTACTTTGTCGCGGGCACGGCACCAGGAAAAGCGGATGACCTAATCGGGTAATGCTTTGATTGCAGTGAAATTCAAGCACGAAGCGCAATCGCGTGAGTTTCTGCCAACACGAACTCACTTGCTACAAAACTGCAGGTCCCATTATCCAACAGGCCATCGGCAGCCGCAAGCCAGACGGCCCACGCATCTAAATCCCATTACGCTTCCGAGTTATACCGTTAGCGACTGACCGTTGTGCTGTTCGTCAAGTTCCAACAGAAATGGCACCGCGCGCCGCGCCCAGTCCTCTGGTGTTTCGTAACCGGTGGCAGCCCGGCCGAAACAGGTGTCGAGCATTTCGGTGTGTATGACCCCAGGATTGAGCGGAATCGCCGCCAGCCCCGCGGGTAGTTCATCGGCGAGTGCGCGTGTGAGTCCTTCAATGGCCCACTTCGTCGCGCAATAAGGCGCAACCTCCGGCGCTACGGTACGCCCCCAGCCGGAACTCATATTGACGACCACTCCCCTGCCCTGCTCGATCATCGCGGGCAGAAAGTGTCGAACCACGTTAATCACGCCGCGTACGTTCACGTCGATTACATCGTCGACCTCCGCCGCCGGTACTTCCCACAGTGGCGCGTTGCGGTTGATCAAGCCGGCATTGTTAACCAACAGATCCGGTACACCTCGCTGCAATACGCGGCCGGCCCAGGCTTTCACTTGACCGTCATCACGAACATCAACCCGTTCGAACAAGTGGCCTTCACCGGTTTGCTGATTCAGCTGCTCGATCGCCTCCTTGCTACGAGCGCAACCACAAACGCTATGGCCCTCCGCCACAAAGCCGTCTACGAGCGCCCGCCCCAAGCCACGACTGACGCCGGTAACCGCAATGAATCGTACCGCGTTGGATTTGTCGCTTGTCATGTCTACATCGCCCTCGACTGCTAATCAGGACACGCTTGCCCTGACGTTTAGTGATTTGACCATTTTCGTTTAACGCCCAGCCGCAGGCGCCGGCATAATAACCGCGTCGTGCCGGCGCCTGCGGCTGGGCGTTAAACGAGCTAGCCAGGCTTCGTCGGAAAATACGTACGATGGGCCTCCGTGCCCGTCGATTATGCATTCACTTGTTGGACGACGGGCACGGAGGCCCATCGTACGGCATGTCACCAGCACCTTTTCCAACAAAGCCTCATCTGGCTGGTATCGACCACAGCACGATCGTGACTGGATTCGCGGAAACGGTTCGCGGTCTTACTTGCCTTTCGCGGGACTGGTCTCGCGAATCCAGATGTTTCGGAAACGGACGGGATTGCCGTGGTCCTGGAGACGAATGGGCAGACGGGCCGCGTGGGGAGCGTATCGCGGGGGACGGTCGAAGGGCGTGTCGCCCTTCAATTCAAAGTGATTCAAGATCAGAGCGCCGTTGTGCAGTGCCGTGATGCAGGCAGGTGATTCCAAACTACCATCTTCCTTGAAACGCGGTGCCGTCCAGATAATATCGTACACGTTCCACTTGCCAGGTGCCCGCATCGCGTTGACCTGCGGTGGTGTTTGCTTGTAGATCGCCCCCGCCTGACCGTCGAAGTACGTCTTGTTCTCAAACGAATCGAGCACCTGGATTTCGTACGTGTTCATCAGGAAGATACCGCTATTGCCGCGCCCCTGTCCCGTCCCTTTGGCGGGGACCGGCGCCGACCATTCGATGTGTAGTTGACAGTCGCCAAACGAATCCTTGGTACGGATATCCCCACCGCCGGTGATCATGACACCGTCTTCGATTCTCCAACGGTCTGCGTTTTCCCAAGCGGACAGATTGGTGCCATCGAATAGAACCGTCGCATCGGATGGCGGACCGCCGTTTTCAGCGGGTTGAATAATTGCCGGCTCTTCCCATTCAATCCCAGACAGAAATTCATCTGCCGCGACGTGAACATGGGCCAACGCGAAGACAATGGACATCGAACATAGTGCCTGACGACAAATCACATTCATCTCGATCGGACTCCTCTTCTGGTGTTGATTTATCTATACCATCAGCCATACGAGCGTAATACACCATTCGTGCGGCGGCAACACGATAGCTCGTTCCCTGCCTTGGTCGCAGTTCATCCTGCAGCAGTCGGCACCAGGCAAACTCGTTTAATCCCGGCGTGCGGGACAGGCGCCGGCAGACTGGAGATGCCGGTGCCTACGGCTGGGCGTTAAACAACCGCAATCGTCCTCGACCGCCCGCACAATGCGTTCGCGTTCCTACTGCTTGTAAAACCTGGCCTTGATAGATATCACTGTTTTAGAGGCCAACCGATGAAGATCTTGATTGCCGACCAGTTCTCCGAAGAGGTCGTGACTGTCTTGAAAGTGGCGGGATTCGACGTGGAAATGCGCCCTGACGTTTCCGCCGATGCCCTGCCGGCCGCGGTGGCCGGCTATAACGTCCTGGTAGTCCGCTCGACCAAGGTAACCGCCACCACAATTTCAGCCTCGGACAGCCTGTCGCTGATCGTTCGCGCGGCACGGGGGTCAACACAATTGACGTCGCTGCGGCCAGCGAGCGGGGTATTTACGTGACGAACTGTCCCGGCCGCAATAGCGACGCGGTGGCGGAACTTGCCATCGGCTTGTTGATTGCCTGCGACCGACGGATTGCGGATGCAACGGCCGATCTTCGGACCGGCCACTGGAAAAAGAAAGAATACAGCCAGTCGAAAGGTTTGAAAGGCCGTACGCTGGGAATCCTGGGGATGGGAATGATTGGCCAGGCCGTGGCTCGCCGGGCCCGTGGGCTCGAGATGAACGTGCTTGCCTGGAGTCGCAGCTTGACGCCTGAGCGTGCTGAAGAGCTCGGCGTGAAGTTCGCCGAATCGCCGCTGGCTCTCGCCGCGGCGAGCGACGCCGTTTCGATTCACCTTGCCGCCGCCTCGGAAACAGAACGCCTGGTCGATGCCGCGTTTCTCAAAGCGATGCCGGAAGGTGGAATCCTGGTCAACACGTCACGAGGCGAAGTCGTTGACTCGGCGGCCGTGAAGGATGCGATTGCCGTGCGCGGTTTGCGCGTGGGATGCGACGTTTTTGAAGAGGAACCGGCTGGTGGCGTGGCGGACTTTGCAGACACTGAGCTAGCGAAAATCGTTACGTGCACGCCGCACATCGGAGCCTCCACGGCACAGGCTTCCGAAGCGATCGCCAGCGAAGCGGTGCGAATCATCAAGGTCTTTCGCGAAACCGGCCTGCCGCCCAACACAGTCAATCTGTGCGCGCGGACGCCGGCAACCCATTCGCTGGTCGTCCGCCACTACAATCGCGTGGGCGTGCTCGCCAGCGTGCTGGACTCGCTGCGCGAAGAAGACGTCAACGTCGAAGAAATGCAAAACACGATCTTTGAGGGCGCGGATGCGGCATGTTGTACGCTGCAACTCGATCAGAAACCGTCTCATCAGCTTCTAGACGCTCTGGCGCGACTCGAACACGTCATCCAGGTTCAGCTCGATAAACGTTAAAGACGCACAATCGTCGCCGATGCAGGGTCGACCCGCGTTCGTAATTTCATGCGACTTTTCAATAGTGCGGTGGCTTCTCATTCGGATCCTGTGTCAACGCCCGCTCGTCGACACGCGATTCCAGTTTTTCAATTTGTTCCTGCAGCCTGGCTTTCACCCCATCGAAATCCGTCTGCATTCGCAACACTGCGTCGTTCAATTGCTGCACTTGATGATCCTGATGTGAAACCAACTCTTCAATTCGCGTCAGGCGGTCTTTAAGGGTCTTGAGATCCGACATTTACCATCTCACATCACGCATAATGAGTCGTTAGCCGCCGCCACATTATATCTGCTGCGAATTGGGAGGGTAACATTTCGAATTCCTGCTGCAATTAATTTCAAGACACGTTCTAAGGGAGGAAGTTGTGTCCGCAAGCGCACACGTTCCGGCAAACAGGAATTTCCTTTTGGCACCTGGGACACTTCTTGTTCATACCGCGCGGCTCGCTCGGCGGTCCGTTGGCCTTCTCCGCTGCCTCGGCCTTCCTATTCTTCAGGAGTTGCTCTTTTCGAGGAGCATCCGCTTGCACGATCGCACACTGTGGATGGATACCGGCCGCGGAATAGGTAGGTTGCCCACAAACGGGACAGGCTCGCGTGGCCACAGGGGGATCCGGAGGGTGGGGGCGGGGGCGGGGTTTCGCTTCGCTCATGCGTGCCCTAGCGCGCTTCAAGTCTTGATTTTGAGGTTCGGTGGCTCAGCCTTGAAGACGAACTAACCAGCTTCGCTGAAGGTTACCATGCGCTGTCGATCCTCATCCCACAGCTTCAAAGACATACACTTCACGCTTTCGCGAAGCCCGAACGTAACGGCCTCCTGAAACGCGGGTTCCTCATCATAACAGGCGGGCAGGTTGTAATTGGGGATTCGGCTGTTGAGGTGATGGATGTGGTGATAGCCGATGTTGCCGCTGAACCAACGTAAAAGAGCCGGAAGCCGATAGTAGGAACTGCCTTCCAATGCCGAACGGGTGAAATCCCACGATTCGTGCGGCTCCCAGTACGCTTCTTCGTACTGGTGTTGAACAAAGAAAAGCCAACATCCGGCCGAAGCACCTATCAGGACGACTGGCAGTTCGATCAGCAGAAAGGTCTGTAATCCGATCGTCATCCACGCCGCGCACAGAACGGCCAAGATCGCCAGGTTCGTCAAATGGACGCTGATTCGCTCGCGTCGCCAAGTGCGAGGAATACCGCGCGTTAAGCGATATTGCACAAGGAACAAAAAGCTTGCGCCAAAAATAAACATTACGATCGGGTTGCGATAGATGCGATAGCCAAGGCGACCCCATCTGGACCGTTCTCGGTACTCTTTGACGGTCAAGATTCCGACGTCGCCATGACCCCGATGATTGAGATTACCGCTGGTAACGTGATGACGCGCGTGCGTGCGTCGCCAGTAGTGGTAGGGCGTTATCGTGAGGATACCGCAGAAAGTTCCAAGTACGTCGTTGGCCCGCTGGTTACTAATGAACGAATGATGCCCGCAGTCATGTTGGATGATGAATATGCGCACCAGGAATCCGGCTGTGGGGACCGCGAGCAGCAGCGTTAGCCAGTACGACCAGGAATAGCTCAGGTACATCAAGTACCAAAACCCGAAAAAGGGCACGATCGTATTCACGACCTGCCAGCAGCTTTTGCGCAGATCGGACTGCTTGTACTTGGTAACAGTCTCGCCCCAGACGGGGGCGACGGTAGATCCTTCCAGCAGAACCTTCATACTCTTCTCCGGTCATGCCGGTTGGCCTTTCCCAGGCTCACGTCGCTCGCTTGCTTGGCGGCCTTTTACGATGAAAGAGCGTAACAACCTTGCGGGCCGACGTAAATGCCAAACGATATATACGGGAGGCGGCCGGGGCGTTGGAACCGTTAGAATACGGGCGAAACGGCACTGGGATGCTTGCGGTCGACGGCCGGCAGCTTGGGCCTCTAACAAGTACGACCAGCAAATCTACCGCGAATTGGTCAGGAATTGTCCATTCGGCCTATCGTGAGATCAATCGAGTGGTATACTATTGTTACTCCGCTGGGCCGTATGCCCTGCGGGGACGAAGAGAGCACGCACGAGTGCCCCACCGCTCGACTGATCCATACGGGTCTTCTCCTTGTAGACATTCCTGTCTCACAGCGAATCAGATCTCAGACTGGCATTGTTCGAGAGCCAAGGTCGGCTGGTTCCCACGTGGACCGAATTGTGAGGCTGCCGGCAAGCTGACTGAAACCAGCTGCCGACGCCGTCGACCTGCTTGAGCTGACTTCGCTTCAAAAGCTGACTTCGCTTCAAAAGACGTGGCCGCAATCCGGCGGCTGTGAGAATTTTATTTCCGAGCCAATTCGGCTCGAAAGGGATGTATGAAACCAACCACATTTTCCGAACTCGACCTCGCCGACTCGCTTCAGCGGGCGATCAAGGACGAAAACTATCAAACACCGACGCCGATTCAAGCGGAAGCGATTCCCCATTTGCTTGCCGGTCGTGATCTTTTGGGATCCGCTCAGACGGGCACGGGCAAAACTGCGGCCTTCGCGCTACCGATCTTGCATCGTCTCGATACGCAGCGCCGCGTGGCCCTTCCCGGCACTCCGCGCGTGCTCGTCCTTTCCCCGACCCGCGAGCTGGCGGCCCAAATCGGCGACAGCTTTCAAACATACGGGCGGCATATCAAATTTCGCCAGGCGGTTATTTTCGGCGGCGTCAGTCAGCATACGCAGGTTCGCGCACTGAGTCGCGGCGTGCATGTCGTGGTCGCGACTCCTGGCCGACTGCTCGATCTCATGGAACAAGGGCACGTTGATTTGAGTGGTCTCGAAACATTTGTCTTGGATGAAGCCGACCGCATGCTTGATCTGGGCTTTCTTCCCGATTTGAAGCGGATCGTCGCCAAGCTGCCGCGCGACCGGCATTCGCTCTTCTTTTCCGCCACGATGCCGCCGCGCGTCGCCCAACTGGCGGCGGGACTGCTGCAGAATCCGGTGCGCGGTCGAAGTGAGTCCTCAATCCGCAACCGTCAATAGCATTGCGCAGCGAGTACTGTTCGTCCAAAACGCCGACAAACGAGAGCTATTGCTGCGGCTGGTGCGAGGCACCGAGATCCACCGCGCCTTGATCTTCACCCGTACCAAGCGCGGCGCCGACCGCGTGGCCAAGCAACTGAACCAGGAAGGGCGACGAGCCGACGCGATCCACGGCAATAAATCGCAGAATGCCCGAACCCGGACGCTCGGCGAATTCCGTCGCGGACGCGTGCGTTTGCTCGTGGCGACCGATCTCGCGGCCCGCGGGATCGACGTGGAAGGCATTTCCCACGTCATCAACTACGACATGCCCCTGGAAGCGGAAAGCTACGTGCATCGAATCGGCCGCACGGGACGAGCGGCGCCGACGGGATCGCACTGTCGTTTTGCGACTCCAATGAACGCTCCTGCCTGCGGGCGATCGAAAAGCTGATTCAAACGACCATTCCCGTCGACGCGGACCACCCCTTCCATGTGCAGAGGGCCGCATCATCGAACCAGCGGCCCAATAAATCGAACCAGCGGCCCAATAAGAAGGTCAGCCGTGACCGGCGCCACCGCCGAGGAAAACCCGCGCTGGCCAGTTAGTCGGAAAACGCACCCGTCCGCTGCCGTCCTACCTTGCCTTAATCGCTCGATTCGGCTAAGCTGGTAGGTGAAGTGAAGAATAGGTCGCGACTTTCTGCTTGTTGTTCTGTCTCAAGGATGCGATGCATTCGATCCGCCCGCGCCAAATGAGACCCGTTGGTCGGATACTCTTTCTTTCCGACAGGCGCTGGTAGTTGGCCACTCCTTCTCACAGTATATCGCGTGAGCAGTCGGTTCCTTTGCTCCCGCTAGCCGTGAGCACCGGTGCGTCTGATTCCGAGACTTCGTACTGTGATTTGCTTCGACATGCTCGGCACGAATGAATCATCGCGTCGGTCGCAACGCGGTACCGCGCCACTTTTGAACGATTAGCTGTGAAGTCTGGCATGTTCGTGCTGGACGGCGACGGATCACAACCTAGTGGCTGGTTACAGGGAGCCATCGAAAGGCCTTGTTAGAATGTCTACTAATAATCAAGAGACGCAAAACAATTCGCCCGAATCGTTGGGAAAGCTGTGGCGGCATCCCACGCATCGCGACATTGAGTTGCCGTATAAAGTTGCCGCGGCGGTCGTTTTGATGGGTATGGGAGTAACTGATTTTCTCGCGATCGCGGCTCTCGTAGGCTTGACCGAGGAAGACGTCGAATCAGTCGATAGTGCCGAAGATCCGACGATTCGAAAACTCGCCTCCGTCGGAGTTCCTGGCGGCGATGGATTCAAAATACGTGGACCGGTGCGCTGTCCGAAGTGTCATGCAAATATCTCCATCGTGCCCTGTGTTACCTGCGGCTCGGCGACGTGATCTAAATCGTTCCTGTACGCGACTTATCGTCTAGGCGCAAACACGATTCCAGGGTATACTGGTATCCGTTGTGATAGATATTGTGTCCGTTCACTCTCGCTGTTTCTCTCTCCCCTCTCTTGTCGCTCGCGTGACTAAACGGCCCCGCTAGCGTCGCGGAGAGAATCAAGCCAGAAAAGGCTATCTGATTGGCCGGGCGCTGGTCTACAGGCCACGTGGATTCGACGACCAAACGGTTGTGGATCTGCTGATTGTTGCGTTCGCACGAAGCTGAACGACGCCCGTAGTCTCGTTATCTTTTGGTCGGTCAATACAGCCTCAATCGGAGGATAGTCCATGCTCGAAGTAACGGACAAAGCGTGCGCGCGGTTAACCGAAGTCCTTGATGGTCATTCCGCCAGATCCGTGATTCGGATCATTCGCAAAGGCGGTCGGATGAAGATGCGGCTGGCCAGCGAGAAGCCGAACGACCAAACGTTTGATCACAATGGACGAGTCGTACTCGTCCTCGACCAACGGGTCTCGGCGCACTTTGCAGCAGGAACGCTCGATCTTCGCGAAACCGAACGCGGCCCGAAATTACACATTCGACGTCGTTCGGCAGACCGCCGCAAGTAACAACGTCCCTGCAGCAGACAACAATGCGTGGACAGTTACCCATTGGCTGTCCGCCAATACACACACGATTTCGCGCTTACAAAAAACCCGCGGTAGTACTCGGCCTTATTTAGGTGGATGAACAACCACTGATGTCCGACAGGCACAGATGACCGACAAGCACAAAAAACCTGTTCCAATCAGTCCCGAAGCAGGCAAGAAAGTCTGCCCGGTTTGTAGTCAGCCATCGTATTCTGCAGCCGGCATCCATCCACAGTGCGCAGCCATTCAAGCCGACGAACCGCGACACCTACGTCTTAAAGCTGAGAAGAAAGCGGAAGCGGATAAGAAAACAAAACAGCCGTCCAGCCAGCAGCGATCCTGGTCAAAGAAATGTCCCAAATGCGGGAAGGACGTTCATGTGCGAAGAAAGTTATGTGATTGTGGGCACGATTTGACACATTAAAACGAAAATCTGCCGCGATAAACTGTTGCTAATTCTGCGAAATGGACCGTTTGCAAATCGCGGATATCGTATGCGGGGTATACGCGGGCCATTTTTTGAGTGTATGATTGGGCTGGTTGGTTCGTCGATCCTGAACACGAAGCCGGTCTGTCATTCCGGCCCCGAGACTCTTTCGTCCGTCCCACCTGGCTGGTCGCCATGTCGACCTCTTTCGTTTTGGCTCGGAAAGTGAACAACGAGCCATCAAGTCCTCGCACAGGAGATTTATAGGTGGGGAGTAAATTATATTGCGGGAATCTGAGCTTTAACGTTTCAAGTTCGGACCTCGAACAGCTGTTTACCGAATTTGGTAACGTCCAAAGTGCACAGGTTATCACCGATCGTGACACCGGCAGAAGCAAGGGTTTCGGTTTCGTCGAAATGGGGAACGACGCTGAGGCCCAAGCTGCCATCGCCGGACTTAACGAAAAGGAACATGATGGTCGACCGCTAACCGTCAACGAAGCTCGACCTCGCGAAGAACGTAGTGGCGGTGGCGGCGGCGGCGGCTACGGCGGTGGTCGAGGCGGCGGCGGTGGCGGCTACGGCGGTGGTCGTGGCGGTGGGGCGGCGGCGGCCGTGGCGGAAGCGGTGGCGGCGGCGATCGTGGCGGAAGCCGACGATATTAGACGGGTCGCGGTTCGACGGCAGCGAAGCGCAGAGCAAATGCATTGCGATCGTTGCCACGGTACCGCGCGAACCTGGTTTCAAGATTCCAGGTTCGTCACGAGACATTGCGCGCTCTGCCCATTCAATGGAACAACATTGGAGACTCCGAAATGGCAAAAAACCAGAATACGTTCGCCAAGCGTCAGCGAGAAATGGAAAAGAAGCGAAAAGCTGACGATAAGAGGTCGCGACGTCAAAGGAAGAAGGACAATCCCGACTCACCTGAGTTCGCAATGTCGGGCGAGGTCGATGAGGACGGCAATCCAGTCGGAGACCTTGAGGACGCAGATTCGAGCGAAAAAAATGGAAACGCGGCGTAATCAAAGGATGCGATCCCAGACCCGATGGTCTTTCCCCGGCAAAAACCAGACGCACGGGACGTCCGACAAACCATGCCGTTCTGGGGGCAATTCTAGCCCTCTCTTTCTGAAATGTGCCACTTCACGGGACTAAATCGCGGCACATCACCGCGCGTAGTGCGCCCTTCGGCATATCCCGATGCGACTGGGATGCGATTCGTGACGACGATCATGATGCTCTGCTCTTCCGACGGAAAACATGCTTATGGCGTGTGACGCCGTTATCTCGCCACGGCCCGCTCGCGTAGGACGACTCGCTGAAAATCAGTGGCTAGATGCCGTTGCCAAGAAACGTATGGAATGGATGAGACAGCTGGATTCCAAATGAGGGGTCAACGCAACATTAAAACCCCGCCGTCGAACAAGTTGGCCGCGCGAACACCGCGGTCGCTAGCCGGCTTGTCAAGCACGAATTTAGCCGAACGCGCGAACGATAGTGCGAGAACGTTCATCAGCTGGCCGATCACTCCGCCTAAGGCGCCCATGATCGCTCCGACTGCAGCCGCAGCTGCGATCAGCAACCAGTAGGCCACATAGCCACTGCCACGGAGGTCGCAGAGGCATACGAGACCACCGACAGCAACCACAGCCCCCGTGACTGGGCTGATGAAAATGTTGAGATTCTGTTTTCAAAAGTAACCGAACGATTATCACCCTCCCGCTTGCGGGAGGGTCGGACGCCGACCACCGCTACGCGGCGGTGCCCGCGGCCGGGGAGGGTTTTTGCGATGTGCCGTGCGGTATTTGCTGAAACCGAATTGCCCTCTCCGGGCCTGAGAGCCCGACTCTCCCGGAGGGAGAGTGAAAACCAAAATTCGCCGTTCTTACCACATCAACAGCATTTTCATCAGCCCAGGGCGACCCTGGGGGCGGGTCGTGAATTCAAGCCCTAATTTTGGCGGTTGGCCTGATCCGATCTGCGGAGCCAAACGGTGTTCCTCGATTCATACTGCGGCGAAGCGCATTTAATTCCGCTTTCGTATCTGGCCGATTAACGTATTCTACCCATTGTCGAGTGCGAGGCGCGGGCCACGGGGAAAGCAACCGCCAGTGCTCGGCAAATCCGAACTGCTGGTTCCACAAGCTCGACCCTTCACAATTATCGAGCCATTCAAAGGGGGCCGGACTGGGGTGTTCAGTTTGTGTACGTCCAGGTCGATGAATGGGTTATTTCTCGACTCCGTTTTTGTTCCCGTGTTTGTCGACATATTTTATGTACGCTGTAATAGGCCTGTGCTTTAGCACGGGTCGTGCGAGCCATAAGTGATCACATCCCCAGGTCAGGACTCATTGATGCGTCTTTTCCGAAACAAAGAGTCCCGGCCCCTTTGAATTTTCTCGTTTCTCGTTCGGTCAAGAACACGGCTCTAATGGCCGTGCAGCCTTGTGCCTCAGCGTCTGCGAACCGCTTGTGACCATCAATGATCAGAACATCACCAGCAAAACCGCCGCAGATTATCGGGACATCAAACGGTATATCATCAGTGCTTGGTCGAGCCAGGGCGAAATGAAAGTCAATGATGCGTATTGGTCGGCGCTTCGAGGCGATAATGGCCTTCGCCGCTGTCACGTCGAATGTGCCGTAGCGATGTTCATATCGTTCGTTCCGATCCGTCCACCAAGAAATCGAATCGCTCAACTCGATTGCCACGTGACACCAACGACATTCAGATTCCTCCATCGGGATCTCGTGGAAACAATGGGGGCAGAGCGCATCGTTGTCTTGGAAAATCTCTTCATGTGCCGAGTGTTCGGCGAACAAGCTGATCAACCATCCGAGCATTTAAACTATCAGGCGAGAGAGTGGAGTGGGCGGGCATGATCAGCCGAACGGTTGGCATGTGCGGTCGCCGCCGTTACCGAAGCGAACGACCTTGAACAGCGGGTAATTGTAACAGACCGGACGGAGCATGGAAGCCAAAGCGGCGATTGCGAAGCAACCTTGCCAACATGATGTGTTGTACGACGCAGCCCCGCCGTTAACCGATATCGAACACAACGTCCCGTTGTAGTGGAAAGCAATATCCACGATCGTGCCAGTTGTCCAACATGAGTAGGCAGTCCGTGCCGTCTGTATAGAGGGCATGTCCGAACGCTTGTGCCAAGTCGTAATCAAATTCGGAGTCGATTGTCGTCAGGAAGATGTCATAGCCGTAATCGTGAGGGTGTTTTACGTTGGTGGAGGTTGCGACAAGCGGTGATCTGACGAGCACCGGATTCAGATGGAAGTCGTTCAGGCATACGCCGACGATGTCACCGGATACACCGCCAACAACGAGGTAATCCCAGAAGACTAGGTCGTCGTCGATGCGTCTGAACTTTTGGTCACCAATTCGCAGACCCGCTGCAAAACCATCGAACTGTGGTCGAAAGTCTGCTACGACAGCAGCCTTCGCGAGATTATCGTTTGCATCGTGGTAGAGGACGATCGGCGTATCTGCAACCGTGGGTTTCACACGTCAATGGGTGGCAGCGAGTCGTACAACGGTTTTCTGTCAGACAAAGTGTCGCCTAGGGAGTTTGCTTCCCTGCATAGGCGACAGCTGATTTAATTTGATGTGTTGTATTATACTGGCAGACCATGGGTTATAGCAAAATGAGGGTGTAATTTCATGCCACAAGGTGCTGCCGACATTCGGATAAGTATCAAACGACGTGGAGGCCAAACGCATCGGATTGAGTTGATTCGTCAGCCCTTCTTGCGGCGGTTTTGGATACGGCGGGATCGACGGAAATCGGCAAAAATGCCGGAGGCAACCGCCACGGAAATCGCAGAAGCAATTCGGAAATGGCTGGTCTCCGAGCATGACAAACCCCTGCCGTTCGAGGAGATGCTATTCGATTCCCGCATGCCCAAGAATTGAATGTGTACGGAATGTAGGCCCCCCGGCCGTCATTCCCAGTCGCCGATTTGTTGAAAGAAATAATCCACGCCGCTCACGTCGGCGTGGCCCGTGTGACCGTCTTTGGCGTAGGCCCGCAAGCTGTCGAAGTGGAAGATGCGTTCGTAACGGTCCGGACCGGTTAACATCCCGAAGTTGTCACGGCCGAATAGGCTGTCAGCGGATTCGATTTTGGTCATCGTCGCGCGATCGTCACTGCCACCCGCCGAGGCATATGCGTTAACTCGCTCGAAATGCCGCGCATCGTTGAAGAAGTCGTCGCCGTACATCAGAGCCGATCCCGGCCGCCCAATGTAGCGGTCGTTGCCGGTCGAATCGTATTGGTAGGCGTGATCTTCGCCACCCGCCGTTGCATGCGCGTAAACCCGATCAAAGCTGTGGACCTTGTTGAAGAACTCGTCGCCGCTGAGCTGCGCGTATTCCGGCCGGCCGATGAAGTCGTCGGCACCCGGCGAATCGTAGAGGTAAGCGTAATCGGCCGTGCCGCCAGCCGTCGCGTACGCATAAACGCTATCAAAGCTCCATGCATCGTTGAAGAACCCATCGCCCTGCAGCCGAGAAAACTCTGGCTTGCCAAAGAACTTATCGTTGCCGATCGAGTCGTACATGTACGCCATGTCGGCTTCGCCACCCGCCGTGGCATAAGCATAGACGCGATCGAAATCCCTGGCATCGTTAAAGAACCCGTCACCTGTCATCCGGGTATGTTCTGGTCGAGCGATCAGGACATCGTCACCAATCGAATCGTACAGGTAGGCATAGTCCGGCTCGCCGCCCGCCGTCGCATACGCATAGACACGGTCGAAGAATCTCACCTCATTGAAGAAGCTGTCGCCGAACAGACGAGCTAATCCCGGCCGCGCGATCAGGCGATCGCTACTGAAGTCATCGTAGAGATAGGCGAAATCAGAGTCGCCGCCCGCCGACGCATAGACAAAGACGCTGTCAAAGCCCGTGGCTTTGTTTTCGAACCCGTCACCAACCAGACGTGAAAATTCAGGCCGACCATAAAATTGATCGTTGCCAATCGAATCATACATGGACGCTCGATCGACGCCCTCGCCGGCCAGGACTTCAATCGAACCCATCTCGCGCAGGTTGACTTCGAAATCTGCCGCAGTTAGTACGGCGCGGTGTGGATAGAGACGAACCATGTCGTCGCCGGAGGAACCGGTCAGCAGAGCCGAATCTTCACCACCGGCGCCGCGGAAATCGATTGAGGAAACGGCGTCTGACGCCAGGTGCAATTGTTCGCCATTCAGCGAAACAAGGTGATGCTGTTCTCCCGCGACAAACTCAAACGCATCGGAATCGGGCGTGCCGGTGATCACGATGTCGAACTCGCCGCCGGCGTTCTGATTGAATTCGATCTGGCCGCTAAAGTCGAAGTTCGCTTCCGCGCCGTCCGTTAATCGCCGCGTACCGGTCGGCAGCATTTCAGCCATCACGTCCTGTGGATCTTCCGCAGCATGCTCACGGCCCAATACGTGGCCCAGTTCGTGGACCAGGACCGTTAAGAGATCATGTTTTCCAAACGCGGTGCTCCCGTTGGCCGCCGACAACTGGTTGGTGCCGGTAAACGAGAATTCACTATCGCTATTCGGCGTGACATCCACGAACCAGCCGTAGCCCGCCGCAGTGTCGTCAATAAAGATTGTTGTGTCGGCCGTTTGACCCAACCTGGCGTCAGGTACATCCGCCAGCTCAACCGTTGCCGCTTCCAGCCGGGCCTGCTGCTGGGCCGTCAAACCGGTCGCTTCCCACTGCTGACGCGCGACGGGCAACAGCGCATCGACCTCGGCCTGCGTAATCGCCGCCGCACCGGGACCTTCACCACCGACAGCCAACAGCGGCACCGAGACCGTCATAACGTTGCTGAGCTGAGGATTGTTGTCACCATGTTCGAACGACTGGAATAACAGATCGGTCCCCGAAAATCCGGCAGGGATCGTGAACTGTATGATCGACTCGCCCGTCGGGCCGATGAGCCCCTGCCCGACAATCACCGGATCAGCAATGCCCAGCGTGATGCCGTAGTCCGGCAAGAAGGCACTGCCCGGCGTCGTACCCACGGCCAGATTCACCAGGCAACCGGGAGTTCCGTTCTGGATCACAAACGTGTTGATTCCTGGAGTCAGAGGACCACCCGTCATGCTCAATCCGATTTGAACCTGGTGGTCTTCCACTTCACCGTCCGCCGCGAAGCCATCGTAGCCCAACCCACCCGCCGAACTAATCCGGAACCGCGCGTACGTCGTCGCGCCCGGGATGCTGGCCGGGACCGGGAACGTCAGGTCGTTGCTGCCAGCTGTCACGGCGATGCTATTCACGACCTTTTCGCCCGCGTCGGCAAAATCGCCGTCGGCGTTGTAGTCGATAAAGCCATCCACAAAGCCGGCGGCGGTCGCGTCTACGGTAACGGTCGCATCATGCCCCTGGCGCAAATGCGGAATGGTCACTCCGCCTTCATCGTCGCCATCCGTGTCCGTATCGTCGCCCACGGCGCCCGCACTGGGCTGGCCGTCCGTTTCACGATCGGCCGGCGTACCGAAATCCAACCCGCTGCCGGCAATGTGCCGCGCACCATCGGAGGCCAAGGTCGTTTGATACGTGTCCGGCGCATCGCCGAAATCGAAACCGAGTTCGCCAAAGTTAAACGGTCCGCGAATCGGGAACGGATTCAATTCGACATTGTCAAATCGATCGTTACTGATAATGACCGTGTGTGGACCGTTCGGATCCGCGTTCTCTTCCAAACCATCCAGGAAACCTGTCGGATGCGTTTCGACCAGCGAGTACACGCCCGGTGGCACAATCGGAAACTCCCAGAACCCGCTGGCGTCGGTGGTTGTCGTCAGCCCGCCGGGTACATCGGCCGCCGTCAGCGGTCGCTGCAGCGGAGTTCCCGGAAACGCGGTACCAGAAATGGTCACGGTCACGCCCGGAATACCAGGTTCACCCGGATCGCGCGTGCCGCTTTCGTCGATGTCGACGTAAACATAGCCGAACGGATCGGCCGGCGGGTTTTCGCCAAAGTTGTATTCAATGCCGTCCTCGCCAGTCCCTAACGTAACGTCCAATTCGTTTTTCGTCAGATTGGTACCGGTCGGAGTGCCACCGATCGTGCCGACCGTATCCAGGCCGTCATAGAATCCCGCCGTTCCCGCGCCGAACACCGAAGCGGGTTGCGTTTCGATGATTTGGTAGGTACCGGCCAACAGACCTTCAAACAAATACGAACCGTCGGCCGGTGTCAGGTCCGTCCGTGTAATCGAATTGCCGTTGATGTCGGTCCCCGTTAGCGTAACGGTCACGCTGTCGATACCTGTTTCCGGATTCGCACCGGCCGGTTGTCGGATTCCGTCCACGTTGAAGTCGCGATAGACGAACCCGGCCAGCGAGCTGTCACCCTGGTAGCCAAAGTCGACCGTATCAATATCGGTGCTGGTCAAGGTAACCGTCGTCAGCCCATCCAGCGTCGCATCGGGGTCACCCGTGTTGGTAAGCCCCGGCGGAAGTCCGGCCGTTACTTGCGCCTGGTAGAAGCCCTGTGGCAGATCGGAAAACAGATAGTCGCCGGTGCTGCCGGTGGTCCTGGTGAGCACCGCGTTGTCGCCGGTCGTGGCCAGATTACCGTCTTCACCAGCCCAAGTAAGCGTGACCGTGACGCCGCTGAGGCCCGGTTCGTCGGTATCTTGCAGGCCGTCGCCATTAAAGTCCAGCCAGACGCGGTCACCTAGACTACGCTGACCGGTATAACCAAAGTCGGCACCGTTTTCCGATGGCACCAGCGCCGTCAATGTCGCACCGGTGACGCTGTCTGGACTGGTCGTCCCGCTATCCAGGTCGTAGGTTGCGACCAGGTCGGGCGGCACGGTTCCCGTGTTGACGATGACTTCATAAGCACCCAGCGGCAGGTCGCTGAAACCGTAGCCACCCGTGATGCCGGTTACCATGGTGTGGACGATGTTGTCCGCCGGTGACGGCAAGCCATCGAAGCCGAACCACGTGGCCTGTACGGTCACGCCGGATACGCCCGGTTCGCCCACATCGGCGCCATCTCGATTCAGGTCATACCAGACCCGATCGCCCAGCGCTCCGGGACCTTGAAAACCGAAATCGATATCGTCGCGGTCCGTGCCCGAAATCAAACTGAAGCTGGGCACGCCGATTGTCTGCACGGTCAAACCGGCTGGCTGGCCACTGACCGCCGCCGTGTAATTGCCTGGCGGTAAATTCGAGATACTGTAAGCACCGTTGCCATCCGTCGTATCCGTGAACACTTGATCGTCACCACCACCTGGCGCTCCATCCGGACCCAGCCACATCAGCGTCACATCAGCGCCGGGAATCCCCGGTTCGCCGGTGTCCTGGACACTGTTGCCATCAATGTCATACCAGACAAAGTCGCCAACGGTTATCGGCTCGTAAACGCCGGCGTCGACGGTTGAGTTCGCGACGCCGGTCGGCAGCGCGATAACGGGACTGAGTCCGGTAGCATCGGCGTCACTGTCGATCGTATCGGCGCCCACGTCGGCGGCCGTGAACACAAAGCCTGCCGGCGATGCGAACAGCACTCGATAGTCGCCAGCCACCAGGCCCGGAAAACTATAGAATCCACCGCCGGCTGTCGTCGTGGCTGCCAACAACAACGTCCCGGTCGCGTCGTAGAGTTCGACTGCCAGGCCGTCGATGCCCGGTTCACCGCCGTCCTGCCGGCCGCTGCCGTTCAGGTCTTCAAAGACAAAGTCGCCTAGCGAGGCGGTGCCGCCGTAACCAAAGTCGACATCGTCACGAACCTGGGCCGGCATGAGTTGGAAGCCGGCCACGTGCGGAGTGCCCGTGCCATCCAGGTCGTAGGTTTGTGCCGTGTAGATCGCCGGCAGCCCACTGATCGTGACCTGGTAGTTCGGATCGGTTCCGTTGATCGCCCCGACCGGCAGCCCGTTGAAGTTGTAGTTACCGCTCGCATCGGTGGTCGTCACGTACGTAATATTGTCGGCCGTAGTGGCCAGATCACCGTCCGCTCCGCCAAACAACAACGTCACGGTGACACCGGAAATCCCCGGTTCGTCATTATTCTGGGTGCCGTCTCCATCCGCGTCATACCACACGGTGTCGCCGACTTCGGCCGTGGGGCCTTCGTAGCCGAAATCGACCGCGTTGTTCGTCTCGCCGATGGCGAGCGTCACGTTGCGAGGATCGGGCGGTGTTGTCAGGTTCAGGTTGGCTGGTAGCGTCGCGTCGACAACATCGACCGTGAAGAGGCCGGACGGTAAATTCGGGAAACCATAGATTCCACCGCCATTGGTCGTCGCGTTGTACGAAATGTCGTCACCGCCGCCGAAGCTGCCGTCGAAGCCAGCCCACAGCAACGTCACATTAACCGACGGAATTCCAGGCTCGCCAGCATCCTGAACTGTGTCAGCATTCTGATCGTTCCAAACCAAGTCCCCGATTTCCCCAGTCCCTTGATAGCCGTGATCGATGTCGGTGCGATTCTGTCCGGAGGTCAGCGTAAACGTCGCTTGATTCGCGGTCAGCAGTCCATCGAAATCGAACGTCGGATCGGTGATTCCGTTGGGCAATGTTCCCGTGTTGATCCGCGTGCGATAGGTTCCGGGCGCAGATTTGTAAACGAGTAGTCGCCATCGCCACTGGTCACATCGGAGGCGACGCCCAGCGCATCGTCTCCCGTACCGAACACACCGTCCAGGCCGGCGTAGTCCAGTAACACGGTCGCGCCGTTGATGCCCGGTTCGCCGAGAACCTGAATGCCGTTACCGTCCACGTCGTACCAGATGCGATTGCCAACCGAGGCCTCCAAATACAGCCCGGCGTCGACGTCGTTGTTGAACGTGGCGGCAGCAACCGTGACCGGTCCGGTGAAGCCCGTTGTTTCGCTCGCGTCGCTGTCGGTGGCTTCGACTGCTACCGGCGAATTCGCCGCTGCGCGAATATAGGTCGTCGTGCCGTCGTTGTCGGCGAAGAAGACCTGGTAGTTGCCCGGCGTAAGGCCAGGGAAACTGTACGCTCCGCCACCGGCGGTCGTCGTGGTGGCCAGTAAGTTCACACCCGTCGCATCGTACAGCTCGATGTCCACGCCATTGATGCCCGGTTCGCTGCCGTCCTGCCGGCCGTTGCCGTTAAGGTCCTCGAAGACAAAGTTGCCCAAGCCTTGCGTGAGCGCACCGCGATAACCGAAATCTTGATCGGTGTTGTTTTCACTCGCGCCCAGGTTGTGCGTCGACTGGTTGGGTGTACCCAGACCATCGTCATCAAATGTTTGTGTTGCATAGGCGGCTGGTGGCGAGACGGTCACGCGATAGGGATCATCGGTGCCAAAGACCGGTAGTCCGGGGAAACCATAACTGCCGTCGGCCGCCGTCGTCCTGACAAAAAAGACGTCGTCGCCGCTTCCTAAAGCGCCATCAGGACCGGCCCAAACAAGAACAACGGAAGTCGCCCGAAATCCCTGGTTCGGCATTGTTTTGCGTCGTGTCACCATCGACGTCGTACCACACCGTGTCACCGATCGACGCCATACCTTCGTAACCGAAGTCGACGTTGATTGCCGCTTCGCCGATGCCCAGCGTCCGCGTTGCCGAATCATCCAGCGGTCCCGTCAAGTCAAACGTCTGCGTTACGTTTCCAGGCAAACCACTGACGACGTCGACTCGATAATTGCCCGACGGCAAGTTGCTAACCCCGTAGGCACCGCCGGCATTGGTCGTGGTGTTGTAGGTAATGTCATCTCCACCACCGGCGGCATTGTCGAAACCGAACCACGTAACAGTAATTCCAACGCTGGGCAGTCCAGGCTCTTCCGCTGCCAAACCCTGTGAACCGTCGCCGTCAGAGTCGATCCACACTCGATCGCCTATCGAAGCGGCGCCTCGATAGCCAAAGTCGACATCGCGCGGATTGGCATTACCCGACGTTAGTGCGACCAATGAGGTGTCCGCCGTGCCGATGCCATCCAGATCGTGTGTTGGTACGGTGAGTCCGTTCGGCAAGGCACTGACGGTGACACGGTAGTTGTCGGGACCGAGGCCCAGCGGCAAGCCGCTGACAAGGTAGGCGCCGCTGGAATTGGTGGTAGTCACAATCACGCTGTCATCTGCGTTGGCTTCGATTCCATCCGGGCCGAACCAACGGACCGTCACCGTGGCATTGGGAATGCCCGTATCGAGCCCGTCCAACGCGCCGTTGCCGTTGATGTCGTACCACACGACATCGCCCAGCGAACCCAAACTTTCCGAATCCGCCGCGACGTAATCATTAAGCAGGCCCACGCCGTCGGAACCATCACGCTCACCGGTAGCCGATCCCGTCGCGCCGGGCGTCGAGGAACCGTGGAAGCCACCGGTCCCGTTTGGTCCGGGCAGGCTGGTGTAATTCGTATTCGCCGTGTTCGTGATCGTAACTCCCGGCGTGACGATGTTGGCGTCGTAGGTAATGGTAAGGGTACTGAGTGCCGGCATGGTCAGGCTGTTGAATTCCATCCGGTTGGACAGATCATCGTGGTTGGCCGTTCCGGTGGTGGCGCCGCCGGTGGGCGTGATGGTAATCGTGGCAACTTCCAAATCGAGCGCCGCCGGCAACACGTCGCTGACAACGGCCTCGAAGGCCGTGGCATTTCCCGTGTTCGTAACGACCACTTCGTAGCTGACCACCGAACCGGTTGTCGCTGTGGCCTGTTTGACGATCGCCAGGTTGGGCTCTCGTACGGTTACGCTTACGGCTGCAGACCGAGCGAGCGTATTCGGGCCGGTCGCGGCGTTGTTATCCGCGTCAATCGCTGTGTTCGATGTATCGCCCGCACTGCGCACACCGTCGCCGTTATTGTCTGCGCACCACGGAGACATAACCGGTCGAGCCGTTTCCGTCCGTGTCGACCAGGACCGTATAGTCGTTGTCTCTGTTCGTGCCGCTTTGAATTACAGTTTCATTCCGTACCAGCGCATTGAATTCGATGACCACGTATTCCACCGAGCCGTCCCGATCGGCGTTCGTCAAGTCACCAAAACGGAAATAGACATCCGTGCCGCTACTGTAGACACTTGCTTCACCGGTACCCGCGCCGGTATACGACGTGAAAACGTTATTGTCGTTGAAGGTTCCGGTAATCGTCGCGGGGGTTAACGTCGGCAACGTGGATTCGTCACCGGCAATTCCACCCCCTGTGACGCCGGTCGCCAGCCCCGTAATCGTCGCCGAGGTAATATTGGTTCCCGTCGACGAGATAAACGCGAAGCGTGCGCTGCTGTCGTTCAGAAAGGCAAGCCCCACGGGCAAAACGTCGCGCACTTGAAAATTATCGGACTGGCCTTCGCCAATCGACGTCGTCAGCCGATACGCACGATTTCGCCCACTGCCACGCCACTACCCGTCGTATGTGCCTCGGACGTGTCGACAAGTTGTTTACGCACGAGCGGCGGGGATTCGATATCGGCCGTACTGCTGACTCGGTAATCATTTAACGAACCGCCGCCCAGGTTACCGTCGCTGCCGTCACGTTCGTCGCTGCTGGTATTGTGGATCGATCGATCGACGACGGTGCCGTCGAGACTACTCCAGCGAACCTCCGCGGTGTTGCTGACCTCTTGTCCCGTCGAGCCCGTATAAGTGCCGCTGACGACGATCTCGATCGACGAGTTCTTTTCCATGTCGACGTTGACAGCCGGATTGACTGACAGCGTGCCGGCAACCAATTGGAAATCTGCCGGCGTGGCCGCTCGTGTGGAGCCGTTGAAACGGATCGCGCCGGTCGACGTCACGGTCGATATCGCGGGTGCGGTAATGAAGGAAGGTATTAAATCGTTGAGACTGATGTCGAAAGCCGTTGTATCTGTTGAGGCATTCGCGTTACTGATCGTAATTCGATATTCGACGGCGTCGTCTGCGTCTCCGGCCGCAAGGCTGCTGAAAGATCCGCCAGCGGAAACATTTCGCACTTCTTTCAGCGTGGAAAGCGTCGGTTCGACTAACGTGACATCGGCTGCCTGAACAGCCGGCAGCGCGTTGCCGGTCCAGGAGAGCACTGCTGAGTTATTCCGCGTCGCACCCGTCTGGTTGTTGGTGGCATTTGATACGACCGCGCGGTAGGTGATCGTGATCGTTTCGTCCGTCGCATTATTGGAATTGCTATTGGTGATGGTGCCGAAATCGAAGGTCACGACGCGGCCCGAGCTGGTGATCGTCGTATTGGCCGGCGTCGCGCCAACTGTCGGCAGGCCGCCACTGGCAAAGCTGAGGGCACCCGACGCGGCGACGGCCGTCACATCCACAAACACGAGGCCGCTGTCCAGCGTATCGACGACACGCGCGTTCGTCATTTCCCCTTCCGGTACGGTGACGGTCAGCGTGTAGGTCACCCATTCGCCGACGGTCGCCTGCGTGGCCGCATTGTTGCCCGGTTCGGTAATCTCCGTGCCGTCCAACGTCTTATCGGGAATGGGTGACTTGGTTATTACGGTCGCCGTGTCGCTGGGATCGACAGCGCCGGACACGACGCTGGGGTCGGTCAGGTCTTCACCTCCTTCAGAACTGGAAAAGCTGGCCACCGCGGACGTGTTTACGATCGCTTCGTTCGGCGCGACATCGGTGGCGAGCGTCACGTCGTAGGAGATGACGATCGTATTCGAGCCGTTGGTGATGGGCGTGCTGCCGTCGTCCGCCGCACCACGACTGAGCGCCCCGCTGCGCGTCGGCACTGGGATCCGTCGTATTGCCGCTGGTGTAGTTGTCGGTCAGCGTAATGTCCAGCGCGCCGCTGACCGCACTGTAGGCAAACGTGTAATCGGTGCCGGCGGTGAGCAATGCCCCGTCGCCGCGTCGGACTGCCAGATTCGTAAAGGTTGTTCGATCGTACTCGGCGGGCACGACATCCAAGATATTCACGTCGTACGCATCGCCGCGGCCCTGGTTCTGGACGACGATCGCGTAGCGAACGTCGTCGTCGGCATCCACGTCTTCGCCGGCGGCATCGCCAAGATCCGAACCACCGATCGCTGTGGCCTGCGCCGATGAAAAGACAGGACCGCCCGTGAAGGTCGTGGCCGCGCCGGGGGCGTTGAAACCGATGCCGCCCAGGGTCAACCCCGTGCTGTTGTAGCCGACCACACCCTTTTGAATGTCGACCTCCGGCTGGACCAGCTCGAAACGCACGATCTGATCGATTAGCGTGCTGCCGGCATTGGTCGAATCTTCGTTGACCCGCATTTGGTTCGTCAGGAACAGGTCGCTGGCGAACGCTTGCGGGCCGACTTGCAAAGTTAGCAGCAAGTCAATGGTCGTCGCGCGGTGCAACGGAATGTCATCGAACGAGCCGAAATCCATCGTGATACTGTTGTTCACCGTATCGGTCGTGATCGTAGGATTCCGTGCGCCGAAACCGAAGGTGGCGAAATAGGTGTCGTCCGGTCCGACGGTCACTTCATTGACCGGCGGGATACCGCCGAGGGTCGAGAAGGTCGCTGTGCCTGGAACCGCCAAAACCGGCAGCGGCGGGAAGTCGATGATCTGCAGATTCTCGAAGTCACTGGTCGGCAACGTGTACGTCAGCTTGTACGTCACAAGATCGCCGGCTTGGACGGCGACCAGGTTGTCGGGACCGTACGGCAAGTTGGTCGTTTGCGAATTGACTGCATGCAAGACCTTTGTCCCAGTTCCGGCGGGCAGAGCGACACTGGCGCCCGTATTGTCGGTGCCCTGCCCTATCACGCCCACCAGGTCTGCCGCATCCAGCTGGTCGCCCTGGATCAACGGCACCGTGTTGCCGAGCACGTCCAGTTGATCGACAGAGTTATCGCCTGAGGGGAAATCGTCGCTGAATTCTTCTTTGACTTCTGTGTAGAAGGTGATCGTTCCTTGAGCGGCTCCAAACAGTGTCGGATTACCGTTCAGCGGCGAATCCGCGCTGCCGCCGTTGCGAATGTCGCCACCGACCAGCAAGCCGCCGTCGAATCCGTGCGCGATTAGTTCTTGCGAAATGTTGAAACGCAGAAACGTTGTTCCGTCGATCGTTCCCACGCCGGCATCGCTAAAGATAGGACTGGCCGGAACGTCACCGGAATAGGTCGTCGGGTCGGACCGCGTCGTGCCTTCGATAAAGTAACGACGTGAGAAATCGATCGAGCCTGGATCGCTGAACACCGCAGTCGATGAGTTGCTGCGCGTGACGGGAGCCGTGTCGTAGGCATTGTCAACTTGTAACGTCGGCGTGGCGACGCCGACACCGACCGCGCCCAGGTACAGCCGCTGCCCGTCGCTCATAATGTCTTCCAGAAAAACGTTCTGAAATGCGTAGTAGTCGGAGACCTGAAAGTCGATGTCGTAGCGCAACAGCGTTGTGCCGGGGATGATCGATGACGTGGCCAGACCCGTCACCGGATCGACCGGCGTGACGGACTTTTGTGTGGCCAGGGAATGTTCTTGTAATTCATGAGCGTTCGCGGGCAGTACGATCGATACGGGCTGCGGGCTGGGCAAATCGCGGACGTCGATCGGCGCCCACGTGCCGTCGGCACGTCCGGTATTGGTGTCCAGCACCGAGTCCGTCCCGGTCACGGAATTCTGCGGCAGGATTTCGGACCCACTGCGGTCATCGCGCGGGACGAAGAACTCTAACTGCAGCGACGTATCCGGTCCGTCCTGACCCAGTACCGTACCGAAATTGCCGACGACCGTTCCGCCAGGTAGGACCGTCGTGGCCGTCGAACCGGTCACGTTGGTGGCGATCGTCGAGCCATGAACGGTCATCACGACGTTGGCCGCCCCCGTCCATTGCATGCTGTCGGCCAGCGTATCGGTGATGGTCACCAGATCAATGGTCTGGCCCGTGGCGATGTCCACTTCCAGTCGATAGTCACGTTTGTAGTTGGGACCGGTGGCCGTTTCGTCTTCGGGGCCAAGGTAGGTTTTTTCCAGAGTCCACAGGATCGGGTCGATCTGGCTGCTGGTCGAACCTGTCTGTCGGATCGGCGGATCCGGAATAGGATCGTCCGCCGGAGTTTCACCAAAGCGGAAACCGCCAACGGCCGAGACATTGAGCGCGGTGCCCATGTCGGCCAGGTCACTGACACCCAGCGAAACATCGATCGCCGCTGCCGGCTGCCCGGCCGTAAAGCTTCCGAATGGCAAGGTCAGCACAGCGACCGTATCGCCATCTTGAAAGCCGGCCGGCGGCGACGTGGTAAGACCAGTCAATGGATGAACGTACGTGGGTCCACTGAGCGTGATCAAATCCGTTCGCGGCAACTGCGCGCCAAGATACGTCGCGTCGAAGTTGCTCAGCGTGATCCCGTCCGGCGGCGCCGTGAACTCGCCGTCCGGACCGGTCGTGTCCAGGAACAGATCAATGTAGGGGCCGTAACCCGTTGTGACCGCGTCCGTATTATCGAACAACGCGGTAATGCTGGTTTCCTCGCCGATCATAACATCGGTGGGCAAACCGGGCAGAGTAGCGACGGGCGCCGCCATTAGCAGCTGGCGATCTTCCAGCTGCTCTTGTCTGAGCGTCCGATTGCGCTCGCGTCTGCGTTTGCGCTCGCCGCTCGACTTGTTCCGATTTCTTTTTTTGTTTACCCAGTCAATCCAAGACAACATACCGTTCGCCTTCATCTCTAGTGAATCCGAAAACAAAACCCGCCGGCGAAACGGATTTTGTTTGCACTTCAACTCGCGACGTGGCGCCTATGCCTGAAGACAATTCAGGCGTTGCGCAAACATAAGGGACGTCGATTGAATTACTCACCAAGAATAACACGATTTGTTCCTTCGTCGTGCGCCCTTTCAGAAGATGGAAGAACTTTACGATCAGTCATCAAGGATCGGTTGTGGCGCACGGGCAAGACGATTGCGACCGATCCGAAGTTTACGATTGCCACGAATGAGACCAACATTTGGAGTGCGATGACTTGTCATCGCTTTGGATTACTAACATTTATCGGTGTCGTACCGGCGGCATTTCGAACGCCGATTTCGGAATGAAAGCGGCGACAAGTCGCCGCACTCCAAAACTCCGACCTCCAACTGGCCAATTCAATCACAACAATTACCTGGCTGAGGTCTACAAACGCTTCTCGTACCATTGCATCATTCGTAACGGTTATGCGAGCAAAACCGGAAAAACCGCCGGGATCATTTGTCACGATCACTCCCGTGGAGGTACCCGCACAACCGGTCCGTTGCATCCAACCTGCAAGGATTTGAGGGCAGTCGTGTCGGTTGTCATGATTGTGCTGCTATTCCCGAAAACAATAGCCCGTCTTGTTGTCCGATGACGATGCGTAGTAGCGGATGAGCGGGTTACTCCGCGAAGGATCGTTTTGTGCGTCGACAGGGATGATTGGCATTGCGATGCGGGAGACAACGCGCTGCGGGAGACGACGCTGCGGGAGACAGCGCTGCGGGAGACAACGCGCTGCGGGAGACAACGTTGATGAGGGAGACAACATGCTGCGGGAGACAACGTTGATGAGGGCACTCGGATGCCAGACCGCATGGATTGCGGCCATGATTCTGATTTTGCTGAGCACTTCGCAGGCATCGGGGGAATGGGGCGCCCTCGGCTTCGACCCGCGGCGAGGCTATAGCGCGGGGAACGGGGAATCTAACGAGCACCCTTTCCGCAGGTGTGACGCATGCGACTTATGTTCGAATACCGACTGCTGTGAACCGGCGTGGACGTTTACGGCCGACGCGCTGTTTCTGCACCGCAGTGATCCGGCGTCCCTCGTCTTGATCGAGAACACGGCGAACCCAGTCGAGAACCTGAACACGGGGCAGCTGGATTTGGGTGTTCACACGGGTGTCGATCTGTCGTTAACGCTGCAGTTGGATGAGTTCGACTCCCTGGAGGTTCGTTATTTCGGCGTAGACCCATGGAGCGCCGCGGCCAGCATCCCGACGACGCCCGGAGACCTGTTGCGATTGAACACGGCGGTCCCGCTGTTTGTCGACGCCGGGGATTCGATCGACGCCCGTTACGCATCGGAGTTGCACAATTTCGAAATCAACGGACTGACGGATGTGACGGATCGTTTAACGCTGCTGGGCGGATTTCGTTATTTGGAATTGGACGAAGATCTGCGTGCCACATTAATCAACTCACTGACGCCATTCAGTTACGGAGTCGCAACTCGCAACCGGCTCTACGGCTTCCAGCTTGGTGGCCGCTTCAAGTTCTGGGAATCGTGCTGCCAGGACGATTGCAGTGGTTGTTGCCGGTGCGGTCGCCTAACCATTGATGGCACCGGCAAAGCGGGAGTTTATGGAAACGCTTTGGCCAGGGAATCCGCGGTGAGCACCTTTCGCACGGTGGTGCCGTCAAGCTTACCGGTCCGTCCGCGAACAGCGTTTGTGGGCGAGCTTGGTGTAAGCGCGAACTATCAAATGTGGAACCGTCTGTCGGTACGCGGCGGTTACCGACTGCTGTGGGTCGACGGCGTGGCGCTGGCCAGCGATCAAGCCGCCGTAACGGCTTTTCTCCCACCCGCATTGGCCCCTAGACCGGCAATCGACACAAGCACCGTTTTTTATCACGGAGCGTTCGTCGGCATACAGTATCAGTGGTAACCCGGGAGTTGGGCTAGGGCATCGAGCGGACGAGTCAGGACCTGGTCGTCCGTAATGACCCGGACGCAATGACCCGGACGCAACCGAAAGCGCGGCCTGTCATTAGGGACTCTCGGGCGCGGTGCCCTGGTTGACCACGACGTCCTCACTCCCGATAACAATCCCACGCAACCAATCGCGGACAAAACGACCGCTATTTCAGATTCCGCCCGCGATTACAGATTCCGGACGTATCCTAGCAGGTCGCATTTATTTGCCCTTCTTTTCCTTTTTTATTTTTCGTTTTTCCTTGGGAGTAAGCAGGGCCTTTTTCTGTTGTTCTCGTTTGCCTTTATCTTTACTTCCTTTATCACCCATATCTTTTTCTCCGTGATTGAGAACGAATGTTGCTCTCCGTGCCGATCAGACCGGTTTGACGTTTTCGGCTCTTGGCCCTTTGGGACCGCGCCCCTCGTTGAATGAAACTCGTTGTCCTTCTTGGAGTTCTTCGTAGCTTACCCCTTCAAGGTCTGACGAGTGAAAAAACATGTCCTTGTCACTGCCGGTGTCGATAAAACCGAAACCCTTGTCCGTCAGCCGCTTAATCGTGCCTTCTGCCATTTGTCCAATTCCTCAGAAAGTGTCCTGCAGCATTGTCCCAAAAACACATTGTTCAGGCCGCAGGCTGCTCCAAAGTAAACACCCGATTCTATCGAGTCGGCTGCCTGCAATCAATCATCCAAAAGAAGGCGATCGCACGCCCCAGAACGCGAATTTACAGCCCAGGCGGCCTGAAGTTCCGCACTTGAGTCGCCAGTACGTCAATCTTAGGAGATTCAGAGCCAGTTCGCCGTTGCCTAATCGCGACCGTCCAAGGGGCGATTTTCTGAGGAATTGGCCAGACAGCTCCTCGTCGGGTCGGCCTGAGCGACCGGGAACCGCATTACCGCGATCGCCCCTCCAGGGTCCTGGATCGCGATGCAGGCAGCTGCAGGACCGCGGTTCAGGGAGACCTCGGCGGTAGCGGACGCTCACGATATCGCGCCGCGCGGCATCGGCACAAGCATCTCACGCGCCCCGCAGTTTTTCAAAAAGGGTCGCTAAAGGGACGAGCACTGGCAGCCTTCTGTTTGTCATCCAACGGGAAGAGCAGGCAGGGTAAGCAAGATTGCCGAACGGATCACCTCCAATACGATATCGTTCATTTTTCAGGTCGTCTTGTGTGGAGCACCGTACGGAATTCGCAGCGTGCGCTACGTTCAAATGGAATCAACGGCGACATCCGTTACTCGCAAGTAATATAACGCTCTCAATAAGCAGCAACGTGGCGGTCTGCACGAGGGTCGCCGGCGACGTGTTTTTTTCTCTCTTTCGTAGGGAACGTCAACAGGACAGGCTGGCCGATCGGGCCGCTGACCTGATGGACCTTGTGTCCACGTTGTTCTAGTTCGGCGATCGTCGACGCGGCCACGGAGTCATAGATCGAGAGCGTTCCCAACTGGGGTGGTGGCTGGCCGAAAGAGCCGATGTGGTGGGCGGTGCTAAAGCGCGGCGCTGTCACGGCGGCCGTCGGGTCCATTCCAAATTCGATCACATTCAACAGGACTTGCAGCGTCGTCTGATCTTGAAGGTCACCGCCAGCCACGCTGATGGCGAGCGCCGGCAGGCCGTCCTTGGAGACCAGGGTCGGGGTGAGCGTGATACGGGGCCGCTTACCCGGCTCGATGCAATTGGGATGCCCCTTCCAACTGTTAAGGCTGATCAGCCGACTACCCAACTGCACGCCAGTCTGGCCCGCCAGAACGCCGCCCCAACCACTAGGAGTCGCTGCCACGACGTTCCCCCATTGGTCGGATACCAGGCAGGTCGTGGTATCGTTTATCGCCTGCGTTGCGGCAACGTCGCGCATGATCGTTCCGCCCGGAATGGACGCAGCGTCAGGCTTGCCGGCCAGTTTGTAGTCTTGAGGCGCGACGTTCAACAGCGGTTTCATCGCATGTGGATTGCCCGGTCGCTGCTGATGTGATGCGCGGCGCAGGTCGATCAACGGACGCCGTAGCGCTGCGTATTTGGTCATTAGCAAGGATTCGAGCGGAACATCGATAAACTGCGGATCACCATAAAAGGTATCGCGATCGGCCAGGGCGAGTTTCATGGCCTCCACGACGACATGGACATATTGCGGGCTGTTGTGACCCATTGCCTTGAGGTCGAATCCTTCCAGCAACCGCAGCGTTTGCAAAAGGTACGGCCCTTGAGTCCAGGGCCGCATTTGTAGATGGTGTAACCGTGATATTTGATGGCAACCGGCACTTCGAAGCGCGTGGTATGCGCAGCCAAGTCGTCGTAACGGATCAGGCCTTGATGCGCGCGACCAGCGATCGAGCGCATGCGCCACCGGTCCTCGATAAAAATAATCTTGCGCCAATTGGAGGCCACGCTGGCGGTCGTCCGGGGCCTCCCTTTCGGCCTGCATCACCTGGCGAATGGTTCTCGCCAGATCGGCGGACCAGCGTGGTTCATCTCGATCCAGCGCTCGCAGCATGGGCTGGGCCACTTGAGCAAACGTCAGTGATCCGTAGCGGTCCAGCGCTGTCAGACAGACGTGTAGGACGGCCGGAACCGCGGCGGCGGCCGGATCGCTGCCGGGAATGGTTTCGTTTCGATAATTCAAGAAATAGTCGAACGTCGCCAGTTTTGGTGCGGTCCCCTGGCCACTCAGAACCTCTACCACGTCCCGCCGCGCATCGTAGATGAGGATGGAAACCTCGCCACCAAAGCAAAACTTCGACGACTCCGTGACGGTTTGCGCCAGCAGCGTCGCCACGGCGGCATCGATGGCATTTCCACCACGCTTCAAGATCTGCATCCCCGCGTCGACCGAGACGGGACGGCCCGCCGCCACGGCACCCTGCGAACCCGAGGCGCTGGACGAATGTCGGCCGGCCTCTTGCGCAGACCACATCCATGGGGGTCGCAATGAGTAACGTAATGAACAAGGCAATGAATAAAGCCGGGCATAAACAAAGTCGCGTCATGATTGGATCTCCTGATCCAGCGCAATATACATCCCGGTGTACGCCGTGGCCACGATCGATGCTCAGGAACCGGCCTCGCTGCATTGCGGCCAGTCGCCGATCGTCTATCGCCGCCGCCGGGCATGTTAACCCGACCGGCATTGATTGACGCAATTACTCCAGCCGCACATGTTCGATTGCGTGCTGGATCATCCAATCGAGCCACAGTTCCTGTTCTTCCGTGATTTCGACGTCCACCGTGTTGGCGCTGTCGAGTGGCGAGACAATCCGAACGACGCCCTCGTCGTAGAATCGCAGCGCGTCTTCCCGCCGTACCCACCGTTCCCCTTTCGCGAGCGTTTCGGGGACGCCCTGCTCTCCCGGCGGCGTGATGAAGTAGGTGACGTCGTGCTTGAACCTGGCCGGCATCTCCAAGGGTGGGAGTTCCGGTTTCTCGACGGCGTAAACAAGGATCGGCATAAATGACACTCGGAGCGAAAAGGAATACGGTCTTGCCGTCGAACGACGTTTGTCTCTGCCGTTAGCCTAACAGATGATCCCGTCCGGATGAACCGAAGCGGCGAACCAGGTGGCTGTTCAGTATGTTACAACCTATTGGCGACTCTCTTCTGCCTGGCCTGCCGGCCCGTTGGGTGAACGACCAGACGGGAAATGTCCATGACCAGTGAAAATACTCTTCGAAGAGACCTTATTACGGTCGAGGTTAACGAGAACTTTACAGAAGCCGTCCTCCAATTCCGTGATAAAAGCAGATTGTGTTTCTGCCACCGCGTCGATGAGCGTTGGGCGAAAGCGGTCGGTCCGGAGCAGCAAGAGGATGAAGCGGGACGAGCGGGGGAACTCCTGTCCGCCATGACGTTGTTCCGGCTCAACGCGAAACACCTGGACATCCAATTTGAAGACGGCAGCCGTTGGGATGAATCGCTTCAAACCTTCAATCCCCCAAGCCGCGAGTGATGGTGAGCTGGACCCAACGTGTGGGTGATGCCGCCACGCACTCGACATGGTTGCGGCCGCCGCGTTAGCGATTGCGTTCTTCGAGGAATGGTGAGCATCCCGCAGAGATTTGCTTGCTACCGTTCTTCGTCTGGCAAATGGTACTTCGCATCGACCGGTCGAACGCAGATGTTCGCCACCAGTGCGGCGATCAACAGCGCCGCCATCAAGTACATCGTGGAATTGTAAAAAAAGATCGTATAAGTCGGCTTGCGCCCAGGTAATCCGACGCGCTGGCCCAAAAGAAGCGTCCCAGCATGTTGAACACACTGATCATCAGCACGTACGTCGCGGCGAAATTGTCGTTGACGATGTTCGGCAAGGTGGGTTGGAAGATCTCGCTCATCATGGTTTTGGCCACGCCTAATACACCAATCCCGGCAGTCACGTTGAAACAGAGCACAATCCACACCAGATAGAATTGCGGCGTGCGCATGGCTTGCTCGATGCTGACGTGATGTTGCGAGATCATCTTCTGGTCGGATTGCTGTTCGTCGGGCGGAGTCCATCCGGCGGGCTGCCAGCCTGGGGCCGGAATGCGATAGGAAAACGCCGCCAAAAGCATCACCACGAAATAGACGAAACCCAGCACAAGGAACGTTTCGGCGACCCCCGTACTGCCGGTCCCCACCGCGTAGACGCCTTGGTCGCCCGGCACGATCATCTGCGCTACCTCACTGGCCCAGATACAAAAGCCACAACTGGTGCCACCAGATGCCAAGGCTGCCAAGTGCGAATCCACCGCCCCAACATATCGCGGCGACGGTCCCCACCGCGCGGGGGCCAACTCGTTCCAGCCACTTCCCGGCAACTGCGGCGGAGAGGCCTAAACACACGATTGCCACGGTGAAGATCCACACAACCTGCCGCAACGTCCAGTCGTCGGCCGCACTGGCCGCGACTCCTTCGATCTTGGTTAGCGGCGAGTTGAAGATACTCCAGGCATACACCGATCCGATGCACAGATGGATCGCTATCGAAGCCGGCGGCACTTTCCAGCGATTGAAGTCAGGGCCGGCAACGATTTGTTCCTTGGAAAACAGACTGAAAGCCATACACGCCAACCGTGGGCTAAGTGGTGTCGTCGGTCTGGAACGGACGAAATGCTACGATGGGCAGCGTCGCTCGACAACGGGCCCGCGCCCTTCTTCGCAAAGTTCGTCCATCGGCGCATGGCGATTGTTCAGCGCTTTTCGCTTGCTGATGCAGCATCTGCGAACAATTCACCTGACAATTCAGGAAAGAGAAATTAGCACCGCCACGGAGTGGGACGCCGGAGATTGTGGCGTGGTCGTTGCCGGCGAAGAAGTCGCTGATAGGCCTCTGGAAGAGGCCCCCTTTCCGTAACTTGACGCGCTGAAGTGAGTGTGAGCTGAATGTCGGAAGCCTCAATACCCACCAGTTCGTTTACCCACATTCCGTCGAAGGATCGCCGAATCGTATTGATTGTACGACAGGAACAATGCATCCTCGGCCGCGTATTTCTCGAACAGGCTCGCAATCAGGCATTCCTCACTTGGCCAGGGATAGGCGAACACGACGTCAAAATCATCGGGGTCAAGTCCCAATTCGTCGTACGCATCGTCCGCATCAGTTACGAGCCAAAAAGTCTCGGCGTCGCTGTCGGCATAAGCTTCCTCGGCGTAGGCTTCGGCGCCCGGGGGAACGAAGCTGCCGTGAACGAACTCCACGGGCAGGCCAAAGTCAGCTGCAAGCCGTCGGGACTCATCGACGAGACTTTTCTCGATCTCAATGCCACAAGCGTTAAATCCAAGCATCGCCGCTAACGACGCCACCACGCCAAAACCACTTCCCCATTCGCATAACGAATTTCCGGGCGCGAGGTCCGCCTCGGTGATGGCTCGTAGTGCGTGGTAGACCATTACGAAGTCGCTCGGGACGAAGCCAGCGCCGCGGACCGGAAAATCCCTGGCAAACTCGCTGACTCTCAAATCAGCTTCGCGAAGAAAAGCAACAACGTCGTCGGGCAAGACGGAAGCGCTGACCTTGATTTCAATATCCACCAGAGGCACATCAAGACTTCCTACGAACATTTCAGTTGACGATGACGAGCGACCCGTCATCATCCGCCATTAGATCGATAGTCTTGCGGCCGAGCAATCGCAAAGTCGGTTGATCCAGTCCGGAGCGATGTCTCCATTGTGATCGAATGTCTCGTCGCCTGGAAAACGCATACCCGATTCCATCTGAACAAACGTTCGGTTCCTTGAGCCGTTCAGACACCGCTGCTCTGTTGAGTTGTTAAGACAGCCCTCGCCCCCCAGCGAGCGTATCACCGAGCCTGGCGATCCTGTTTTTGCCGGTCACGTAATTCCCATGCGCCCTACGCAAGAATTTCCTTGGTCACCCGCGCCTGCTCCACCCCAGTCAACTTCTGTTCTAGCCCCTGGTATTTGAACGATAACCGATCGTGGTCGATGCCAAGCGAATGGAGGATGGTCGCGTTCAGATCGCGAATGTGTACGCCGTTGGCGGCGATGTTGTAGCAAAAGTCGTCCGTTTCGCCGTACTCGACGCCAGCCTTCACCCCGCCACCGGCTAGCCACATCGAGAAGCATCGGCCGTGGTGATCGCGGCCGTTGTTCAGCACGCCCTGGCTGTAGGCGGTGCGGCCGAACTCGCCGCCCCAAACGATCAGCGTTTCATCCAGCAGGCCACGTTGTTTCAGGTCAGTTACCAGCGCCGCGCTAGCCTGATCGGTGTCGCGACATTGGTTGCCCAAATCCTTAACAAGTGATTCGTGCTGGTCCCACCCGCGATGAAAGAGCTGCATGAAGCGGACGCCGCGCTCGATCATGCGGCGAGCCAACAGGCAATTGGCCGCGTAGGTGCCCGGTTTGCGCGAGTCCGGGCCGTACATGTCAAACACTCGCTGCGGCTCATCTGACATGTCGGTCAAGTCCGGCACCGAGGTTTGCATGCGGTAAGCCATCTCGTATTGAGCGATTCGCGCCTCGATTTCCGGATCGCCCGTGGCCCGTGCGTGCTTCCCATTCAGTGCCGCCAGATCATCGAGCTGCCCGCGCCGCATCACCCGATCGATCCCCTCGGGATTGGAAAGGTACAACACGGGATTGGCGCCGGGCCGCAAGCGCACACCTTGGTGCATGCTCGGCAGGTATCCGCTACCCCAGAGTCGCGAGAAGATTGGCTGACCAGGATTCTTGCCGGTGCCCTGGCTAATCAACACCATGTACGCCGGCAATTCGTCGGTCGCCGATCCAAGCCCGTAACTGAGCCACGCGCCCAGCGACGGGTGGCCGATCTGCTGGCTACCGGTATTGATGTAGGTGATGCCAGGATCGTGGTTGATCGCCTCGGTGTTCACGGCCTTGAGTACCGCGATGTCATCGACGATACCCGCGGTGTGGGGCAGCAAATCGCTGATCCAGCGACCGCACTCACCATGCTGGCGGAACGGTTCGATCGGCGCGTTGATTAGAAACTGCTTCTGGCCGGAGGTCATGCCGGTGACGCGCTGCGTGCCCTTGACCGAAGGCGGCAGCGGCTTGCCGTGCATCTTCACCAGATTCGGCTTGTAATCGAACAGATCGATGTGGCTGGGCCCGCCGGACTGGAAAAGGTAAACCACTTGCTTGCGCGCGGGGCAAAGTGGGGCACATCGGGCAAGCCGCCGCCGTTGGTGCTCGGTCGTCCGGGCGCTGCCAGCACGGCCGAAGGCAACAACGATGCCAGCGCGGCCGCTCCGACTCCGTTCCGTGCCCTGTCAAAAAGCTGCCGACGTGTGATCGCTCGTTGCCACTCGGTGATCGGATCCATAAGTCGCTACTCCCGTGTGATGACCTCATCGAGATTGAGCACGATCGATGCGACCACCGTCCAGGCGGCATGCTCAGGCGTGTTGTCGCTGGCCAGCGCTGTGGCTGCGTCCGTGTCTTGGCGATATTTTTGCAGTGCACCGTCCAGACGACTACGGAGAATCTTGCGCTCGGTCGCGTCCGGCTCGCGCGTCGTGGCGCGGCGGAACATAAAGCGGATTCGATCACCGTCCGTCGCGCCGCCGTCATGCATCGAGAGTGCCGCCAACGCGCGGGCAGCGCCCACGTACTCTGGATCGTTCAAGAGCACCAGCGCTTGCAGCGGCGTGTTCGTGCGCGAACGCTCGACCGCACAAACCTCGCGAGTCGGCGCGTCGAACGCGATCATCGACGGCGGCGGACTGGTCCGCTTCCAAAACGTGTACATGCTCCGCCGGTGCTGGCCCGATCCGTAACTGGGGTAAAACGCCTGTGCGCTGAACGCATTCCCGTACCCGAAATGGCTGATCTCGCGCCAGAGGCCGTGCGGTTGATTCGGATAAGCGCTCGGGCCACCGATCCGTTGTTCCAGCGTGCCGGCGATCGCCAGCGCCCCGTCGCGGATGAACTCAGCGGGCAACCGGTACCGCGGCGCTCGAGCCAACAACACGTTTTGCGCATCGCGTTCGATCAGCGATCGCGGAGCCGACGACGTCTGACGGTAGGTTGCTGACATCAGGATCGTCTTGATCAGGCGTTTCGTGTCCCAACCGCCTTGCATCGTTTCGAGCGCCAGCCAATCCAGCAGCGCCGGGTGCGTTGGGAAAGCACCCTGCGAGCCAAAGTCGTCCGGCGTCGACACCAGCCCACGGCCGAACAAAATCTGCCAGTATCGATTCACCGCGACGCGGGCTGTTAGCGGGTGCTCGGCCGAGACAAGCCACCGAGCCAGGCCGAACCGGTTCCTTGGCAACTCGTCGCCCATCGACGATACAGCCTCCGGCGCCCCCGCCGTGACCGGTTGCTTCTTATCCGGCTGGTCGTACTGCCCTCGGGTTAGCAGATACGTCTGTCGCGGGCCCTGCTCCTTCATTACCATCACGGACGATTGGCCTGCCTTCAGATCGCGATCGAGCACGGCGATCTCGCGGTCAATAGTCGAGCTGTGGCGGTCCCACAGCGGCGTGGTCTTGGCAAATACAGCGTTGATGGCCGCCCAATGATTCTCGCTGCGCTTGGCAGGTGGCGTCGTCAATGCCGCGGCTAGATCGCCTTTCGCGTCCGTGCGCAGCTTTCGCTTCCCACGCTGTCCGCGCATCGAGTAACTCCGGTGGGTGCAGCTTGTAGCGCCTGAGCGTGGCGACGCGATGCTCGAGGTCGCGTTTCAACGTTGCCGCGTTGGTCAGCAACCCGTCCATTCGTTGAATTGGGGCCGTGTTGCCGTTTTCGGATCCATGGCCAGGTTCGTGGGTCATGTCGAAAAACGCGTAGAACCGATAGTAATCCGGTTGTGTTATCGGGTCATACTTGTGGCTGTGGCACTGGGCACAGCGCATCGTCAGACCCATGAACACCGTCGATACCATGTTGATCTTGTCGGCGATGTAGATGACACGATATTCCTCCGGTAGCGTACCGCCCTCATGAGTGTTCATGCTGTTCCGCAGAAACCCGGTGGCCAGCCGCTGCTGATCCGTCGCGTCGGGCAACAGATCGCCGGCAAGCTGCTCGGTCACGAACTGGTCGTAGGGCATATTTCGGTTGAACGCATCAATGACCCATTCGCGCCAGAGCCACATGTCGCGATGGTCGTCGATGGAGAACCCGTTGGTGTCCGCGTAGCGAGCCGCGTCAAGCCAGGGCACCGCCATCCGCTCGCCAAAGTGCGGCGACGCCAACAGCCGATCGACGAGCTTTCCGTAGGCGTTCGGACTTATGTCGGCGAGAAACGCGTCGATCTCTTCAATCGTTGGCGGCAAGCCGGTCAGGTCGAGTGTCACTCGGCGCAGCAACTGCTCACGCGCGGCTTCGTTGCCAGGCGCGAGTCCCATGCTCTCCAATCGCGCCAGAACAAACGCATCGAGCGGATTGCGGACCCAAGCTTGATTCTTGACCTGCGGTACCGCAGGCCTGGTCGGCGCGACAAACGCCCAGTGACCTTCGTACTTTGCGCCTGTGCAATCCACGCCTTTAACATCTCGATTTCTTCCGGCTTGACTTTCTTATGCGCGTCGGGCGGCGGCATGCGGTAGTCGTCATCGGTCGAGATGAGTCGCTGCCACGCTTCGTTGTCTTCGAGATTCGACTCACCGAACGCGTCGCTAATGCCGTCCTCTTGGTCCAATCGCAGGTCGGCCTCGCGATGTCCCTCGTCCGGGCCGTGACAGTGATAACAGTTTGCCGCGAGAATGGGACGAATGTCACGGTTGAAGCGTACCTCGCCTGATGCATCGGCTGCCGACGCCGTGTGAACGTTTGTGCAAATCAGGCATGCCAGCAGCGTTATCAACGGTAGAAGTAAACAGCGGCGCATTACTTTCCTCGCTCAACATCGACGGGCGTTCCCTATTTTCCATTTCGGTTGATCAGGAACACCTTCCAGGCCCGCGACGATACCTATTGTAGGCCCAACCGGACTTGGTGTCGAAACGCCTTCGTCTCCCGTGCTTTGGCAAAAACCATGACGTCACGATGGCGCTCGGCCCGCCCGTGGGCCGGCATGGATGTCGAGGGGGCGCTAGCCTCGGTAGTATTCGATAGATAATGCCGGTCCTTTTTGTCCGCTTTTTTGTCGCTTCGCCTGTCTTTTTTGTCTCCTTTTTGTCGCTTTTTTTTGCCGCTCTCCTTTATGTCGCTCGCACGGCATTCAGCAGGATCGGCGACCGTTTATTTCCACTCGATGACCTGAAGCAGGTTGCAGTAGTCGTCCGTCCAAAGGATTTCCCGGGGTGCGGCCGATTCCCAGGGTGTGCTCCAGTCATCCGTCTCGATGGCATCAAGCAATTCCCGGTTGTCCGTAATGAGGACCCAGCGCGAGTAGTATTCGTCCCAGAATTCCGGGTCATGCTCGATCAGGAGAGTTTCCTTGCCAAGTTCGCGGGCCAGTGTCCGGACCGGGGCGCTCAGATCGAGGTGCAGGTTGGTGATGTGCACGAGCAAAACGCCGTTTGTCTTGAGATGCGAAAAATACAGGTCGATCGCCTCGCGGGTGAGCAGATGAATGGGAATCGAATCTCCGCTGAAAGCATCCACGAAGAGGACGTCGAACTGTTGATTGCCTCCCGTCGCGAGTTCCTGCTCGAGAAGGATGCGGGCATCGCCCAGGACGACGGACTCGTCGCCTTCGCAGTCTTCTAGATAGGTGAAGTAGGATCGGGCCAGATCTTCTACCTGCGAATTGATTTCATAGATCCGGACAGTGTCACCGGCTTCGGCGAATGCCGCCAGGGTTCCAATGCCGAGACCGACCACTCCGAATTTAATCGGAAGGGGACGTGCGAGATCGCGGCGGTTCGGGTGATATCGAAACAAGATTCCCGGACCACTTTCCTCGCCGTAGTAGGTGAACGGCGATCGCCGGTATTGCTCATTCAGGAACTGACGGCCGTGACTGATACGGCCGTGGTACAACGCGCGCCAATGATCTTCGGTTTGAACGTCGCCTTCGTAGACGCGCAACACGCCGTAAAAACCGCGGATCGTCCGAATGGCGTCCTCCCGAACGTCGGAAATGTGCATTCCAAGAAAGAAGCCCATGGTGATGATTCCGGCGATCCAAAAAGCCCCGCCTGCGTTCACGTAAACCGGTCGGACTTTACTTCGGCGGAGATCGCGAAAGAGGCAAAATCCCGCGAGCCCGGCCACGGCGACCAGACCGGTGTGCAGTTCCCAGTAGCTCGAGAAAATCCGGGGTGCTACCAGACCGACGAACACTCCCCCGAGGGCGCCTCCCAGTGAAACTGCGAGATAGAACAAGGTGAGATACCGGGGGTGGGGTTTCAAACGCACCATCTCGCCATGACACACCATGCAACCCGCGAACAGGGCAACCGCGTAAATGGCAATCTGGACTAAGATGTGCAGTTCTGATTCGGCAAAATCCTGATTGAGGAGGTAAACGAGAGCAGCAATCGAAACGGTTGCGAGAGGAATCCAGAAGGGCCGGAAATACCAACGAGCATGATCGAAGGCCACGATGAAGGTCGTCAGGTAGAGGCTGAGCGGCAGTACCCACAGAAAGGGCACCACTGCCACGTCCTGGCACATCTGGTTGGTGATCGCCAGTAGGAGAAGGGATCCACAGGCTGCGAGAGCGACCCAAAGAATCCGGTCGAGGCCGGGCGGCCGCGGCGGTATCGCGGTGTCGGTAACGGTGTCATCCTCGGATCCGACCGTCGGGGATTTCACAAACATCCAGGCACAAACGCAGGCGAGCAGCGCGTAGACACCATAAGCTCCCGACCACAGTCCCGTCTGTTGACCCAGTCGGAGATTCGGTTCAAAGAACAGGGGATACGTCAGCAGACCCAGCAGCGAGCCGAAGTTTGAAACCGCGTAGAGCCGGTAAGGAGATTTTCCTTTTGCGACCGAAACGAACCAGTGCTGCAACAGGGGACCCGAAGCGGAGATGACGACATAAGGCAGGCCGACGGTGAAGAAAAGCAGTCGCACAATGCCACCCACCGGACTGATCTCGGCGCCGGTGGGTTTGAGGCTATCCGGAGGAGTGATCGGGAGGACCAGGATCGAGATCCCCAGGATGGCCAGATGGATCCCGGCCTGCCAGCGGGGCCGATCGCGAAGGCGGGACACGAGTAGATGGGCGTACGTGTAGCCGACCAGCAGTCCGACCTGAAAAAACAGCATGCAAGTCGTCCAGACTGCCGGGCTGCCGCCGTACCAGGGAAGAATATAGCGAGCGATGATCGGCTGAACCTGAAACAGCAGGAAAGCACTCAGAAAAATGGCGAGTATGAAATTGGGCATGATGAATTCATTAAACCGTTTGCGCACCGGACATAAGTCGCCAGGAAAACGGGCCTCGCCCGTAAAAATATGCAGCCATCAGTTTGCGCTGATTCTTCGTGGCCCATCTTTCCGCGATCTGGAACGACCGACGCGAATTCCAATCGGCTGCGCGGAGCGAATACCAAACGAGGAACAACAAACAGACCGCGACCACAATCGGTTAACATGTCGGTCGCTGCCGTCACCAAGGCGGACGACGTCGAACAGCCAGTAAATGTACCAGATCGGACCACGTCAAAGAATCAAAACGACGATGCGCGGCACCATGCCGACATGAAACCGGATTTCCGTCCACGTCAGTGAATCGATCGTAGCGGATAAACGTCAAGTCGGCTGAAATTTACCCATTTCTTTTCGGGGGCGTACCAGAAGGTCAACGGATCGCGCGTTCCGCCGCCGCGGCAAACGGGGGGCACGAATTCGAAAAGCCCCGCCGGGCCTTGCGTCAACAAACCTTCGATTCCCGATCGACGACAATAACCCCATTCCGAGGGCTTCTCGAAACAGCCGTTACGTCAAGAATTGGGGTGGCTCAGATTTGCCGTCCAGCGGGCGAAAATTGGCTAGTTTGGCCATTTGAGATCGTTGACCCCAAGCGGATGCCGACCCGCCGCTGTACTTCTGAAAGAAGGCCCACCGCTGCACCTCTGAAAGAAGGTCGGAATTCGCCTATACTCTATGGGCTGCAACGGAAGCTCCATGATTTCTGTTTTCCGAAAGGCCCTCACCCATGAAGATTGTCGCTTGTTACATTCGCGTATCAACGGGCGGAAAGAACGAGGCCGGACAACGACGCGAGATCAATCAGTGGCTCAAGAGTAAACGCATCAAAGCGAAAACGGTGGGTTGGTACGTCGACAAGTCGACCGCCAAGAAATTACGCCATCAAGCCTTTGAAAAGCTCCAGACAGACATAGCCAACCGCGAAATCGGCACGGTTGTGATCTGGCGTCTCGATCGGCTTTCTTCCACGATGAGCGAGGGGTTAAGCATCCTATGCGACTGGTCAAAGAAGCCGCTGAGAATCGTCTCTGTGAATCAGGATATCGACTTTACCGGTGGCGCCGGCAAGACAATCGCCGCCGTAGTGCAGGGACTGGCCGAGATGGCCTTCGAAACCAAGCGGGAGCAATCAAAAGTGGCACTAGCAAAGGCACGTACCCAAGGTCGTTTTCCAGGACGTCCGCCAGTCACCGCTGATGATGTGAGGGTACAGATGGTGAAGAAATCACATAAGGACGCTAAACTCAGCATCGATAAGATTTGCGAGCAGCTGAAGATATCGCGGACGACGTACTTTCGATATCTCGACTTGTAAACGCGGTGCCATTCGCTCAATTCCCGCCCCGCACAAGTGACGCAAAAAGCGACGTCGTCAGCACACGCAAAACATCGCAACGATTCGCAATCGTCGAAAGTAAGTCCTAATGAATTGCGAGGTTGTGCAAAGGGGTGAGGGTCATCGCGGGAGCAGGTGCACACCCGATAAGTAGCGGTGGAGGGATTCGAACCCCCGACACGCGGATTATGATTCCGCTGCTCTAACCAACTGAGCTACACCGCCAAGGCCTTAGATACTAGATACTTCGGCACCGGTTGGGCAAGTGATGTAGGAAGAATTGCCACCAGCCGGCGATGTTACGGGCCCCCGGTGCGACCGTCGGCGGTTCGCAGCTCGGTTTCGTCAACGCTTTCGCCCGTTTGCGAAGGGACGTCCAGCCGCACTTGCTCGCCTTCGATCGAGAACAATACAAAGTGGGGTTGCGTCGAATGCGCCCGCAATTCGCTGCTCCACGGCAGGTGCAGATCCTTGTCATACCAGGGAGCACCGGCGCCGCCCGTCGTGACCTGCCACACCGGATATTGGTAGCGTGCCTGGCTGCCGTCCGACTTCGCACGATGTCCGACCTTTGTCTCCTGCGTCAACAAAAGGCGACTGTAGGCGTGTTCGTCGCCCGTGATGAAGGCCACGGCCTTCGGTGAACTGGCAACGATTTCCCAAAGGTCATTCCGGTTATGGACGATCTTGATATCGGCACCATCGATCCTGCCGTCGTGGTTCGTATCACCGCCGTTGTACCACATGGCATCGTTCGTATGGCCGCCGTTGGGAAATGGTGGCTCCTGGGCGGCGAAGAATAACAACTGGATCTTGTCGTCCGCATCCGCTCGCTCGACTTCGCTCCGCAGCCATTCCAACTGCCGCTGCATTACGAACCCCTCCAGGTTCCCCCCGTCGCGATGGGGGTGAGTGGCAAACCAGTAATTGTTGTTTAATACGATAAAGCGGGCGTGATTCCAATCGAAATAGTAGACGATTTCGTCGTAGGGCGGCGCGTCAGGCTGTTCGCGGGTGGGACCATTCACCGGATTGGTAAACAGATCGGCGAATACCACTTCGGCACTCTGTCCGCCTTGCTTGTCGCGCATACCCTCACCCTCCATCAAGTCGACCAGTGCCTCGTGATTGCCCATCCCTTCGTAGATGGGAATCCGAGCGTGAACGGGGCCCATGGCACGACGAAACGAGTCGATCTGGTTGCGAAAGTCATCTTCGCTGGTCGTGTAACCATTGATCAGGTCGCCGGGAAACAGAACGAAGTCCGCGTTTTGGTAATAGGCGGCGCTTCCCAGGCAATAGAGTGCGAATGCATTAACTCCCGTGGCGTTTTGCATTCCGCCACCGAATCCTTCTCGACTATCGCACATCGCCGCAAAGCGAAAAGCGTTCCCGCCCGACGTGCGGAAGCGGTACGGGCGGACCTGCGTGTCGCCCACTTGAACACGGTATTCGTATTTGGTTTCTGGCTGCAAACCGTCAATGGAAATCTCGTAGAGCGGGCCTCCGCCGGCCACAATCTGCCGCTCGCCAATCTTGATTGTCGCCTCCGCCTGGCGATCGGTCTCCACGCGAATGATCGCCCCGGTCGGAGTGATCTGGTCCACGTACGGTCCCATCGTAATATTGACCGTGTCGCCCAGCGTGTCCGGGTTGAAATATTGGCGACCTTCAACAAACCGAGTCGAGTGCAGGTTGGGAACAAAGACCTCAGCCCGCCAACAGATTCGGGGTTCGAACTGCGTGTTGGGCATCTGCGCCAGCAGCAGTCGAAAGTCCGCTTCGATGCGGTGCCGGGTACGTCTCGCTTCCGCCGGACCTTTCCCTTCCGCCGGCGTCCCTTCCGCCGGAACTTCTTCGACAACCTGAAGGCGATACCGCGGATAATCGAGCTCCTCTTGGATGTCGTTAATCCCCAGATACAGGACGGCCGCCGGTGTTGGTTGTTCTGTGTCGAACGTTACTTCAAGCACTCCTGGAGCGATAATACGACTCGACGGGCGCCCCGCGAGAAACCCATACGTTTTTGTCCGGCGAGGCGGCTCAACGTCAACTTGCGCCCCAGATGAAAACTCGTTTTCCGGTTCGGATTGGCATGCGATCGACAATGCTACCATGACGATCAGTGCCGTTCCGATCGCGCTGCGATCACACATGCAATTCTTCACAGATGTCAAATCCTTCTCTGCGTTCTTCTCTGCGACGACGGACAACGTGACGAGAAAGCGCGCGGTTCGTCCGTGGGCAAAAGATGGCAGGGGTGCGTTGAGCGTCTCACATCGCGTTGAAACCCGTCAATGGCCCTACCTCGGCCTATCTCAGCCTCGACGCAACCCCACCTCCGCCTTTTTGGAAAGAGGCATTATACTCTCGACAGCCAGCTCGTCGCGTATCACTTGAATTCGACGGTCGTATGCAGCGGGCAATATTTCCTGGCACAATTTCCTGGCAGAGCATTTTCTTATGATCCAACTCAGTTCACGACTAGCAGACAGCCCACGGCTGCTGCCCTTGTTTCTTGGATTTTTTCTGGTTGTTAGTTGTTCCAGATCGGCACCGCCGGTGAGCACCATCGAGGCGGCCGATGTCAGTTCCATCAAAGCGACGCCGGAAGTCGATGTTGCGAACACGGACTGGCCGTGGTGGCGCGGGACGCAGCGCAATGGGCACGCCGTCGCCGATGTCGATGTCCAGCCGAAACAGCTCATGGAGAACGTTTTGTGGAAGAGTCCCGTGCCGGGCCGCGGTCATGCCACGCCAATTATCTACGGCAACCAGATCTTTGTCGCGACGGCCGACAAGGAACAAGAAACACAATCGCTGCGCTGCTACAACCGCAGCAACGGTGACTTGTTGTGGAATACCGAGATCCACCAGGGTGGTTTCCCTTCGATTCACAGTAAAAACTCTTTCGCCTCAGGCACACCGGCGTGCGATGGCGAACAGGTCTTTTGTTGTTTCGCGAACGACCGTGCGCTATGGATGACGGCCGTCGACTTCGACGGGAAGGTGAAGTGGCGGAAACGAGTCGGCGACCTGGACTCGCAACACGGTTTCGGGGGTTCGCCTGTCATTTACAAGTCCTTAGTCATTATTGCTGCCGATCATCGTGGGCCGGGATACCTGGCCGCCCTGGATCGGGCCGACGGCGACGTCGTCTGGAGAAAGCCACGGCCACAGGAGGATAGCTACGGCTGTCCCGTCGTTGCGCACCTTGCCGGCCGTGACCAGCTGTTGTTGAGCGGCCAGCATCGCATTACCAGCTATGACCCGGCTTCCGGACAGCCGCTGTGGAATTGCAAAGGTATCGCACGCGTTTCAGCGAATACGACCTCGTGGTACGAGGATCTGGTGATCGGCAGTTCGGGCTACCCCGACAACGTCGTAATGTGTGTTCGCGCCGACGGCAGCGGCGACGTAACGGACTCGCACGTGCTATGGACAATGAAGTATCGCCTTTACGTTCCGTCCGCGCTGGTGGTCGGTGACAAGCTGGTGCTGATTCGCGACGACGGCGTGGCGATGACGCTAGATCCGAGGACCGGAAAAACGCTTTCCGAAAAGCGATTGGGGGGTGCCTTTAGCGCCTCGCCGACTCTGGCGGGTGAGACCATCTACGTCCCCAGTGAACAAGGCGACTTGCTCGTTCTGAAGGCAAGCGACCCGATCAAGGTCCTCGCCAAGCACAAGTTCGGAGAAGGTATCTTTGCCAGTCCGGTCGTCTGTGACCGCCAATTGTTTATCCGTGGCGAGCACCATCTGTATTGCATCGGAAAGGCCACGTCGGTGTCAGCACGGACCAGCCCCTGATCCCGCCCAGCCCCCATTCCCACCAGGCACCGTTTCGACCAAGCGCTGTTCCGACCATGCGCTGTTCCCACGCAGTCTTAATTCCCAGGCACCCCTAGTCCCAGGCAGACCGTCCGTGCACGCGGTTGATGCAATTTCGCAACCTCCGGGTCGTCGATTCAACAACGGCCTGGCTCGCGAGGCCGTTTCGCATCACGGCCAGCCGATGACCGACAATACCGCACGCAAGATTTGCATTCTTGTCACAGTGGCATAGGTTTTCAGTGGAGAAGCTCGGCCTTTTCGAGTCTTTTCCCGTATGACGCTACGAAATCGCCTTTTGAGCGAAGACCATAACGATGAAACGTTTTTTTGGCCGCCTCCTGTGGAACGACGAGGCAGCGACCGCCGTTGAATACGCAGTCATGTTGGGCTTGATCATCATGGTCTGTATTGCCGCCGTGTTCGTCCTGGGAAACAACACCAAAGACTTGTGGGAAGACAACGAGGATGGCCTGATGAAGGCCTTTACCGGCGGTTTCTAGTAGACCGATCTTTCCTCAGTGGCAAAGCAGATTTGTTGGTCAGGATGCCATGCTGCTCAATTTGCGCAGCCGCTTGACCGACTCGACGAGGTCGTTGACCGCCCGGTCCACATCTTCATCGGTGTTAAACCGACCCAGTCCGAACCGTAGACTTCCGCGGACTCGATCGTCATTCAGCCCTAACGCGCACAACACGTGGCTCGGTTCCGGTGATTCGGATGTACAGGCACTGCCTGAACTCACGGCCAGTGTCCCCATGCTCATCATCAACGCCTCGCCGTCTACGTAATCGAAACCAAGATTCAGATTGCCCACCAATCTTACCGCCGCATCATCCAGAGACGGACCGTTGAGATGGACATCCGTCAGTCCAGCGACGATTCCGTCGTACAAACGCTGTCGTAGCTGGGCGAGCCGCTCGGATTCCGCGGTCAATTCGGCATCGCACAGTTCGACAGCTTTCGCCAAACCGACGATCGCCGGCACGTTCAACGTCCCGCTGCGCAGTCCCTGCTGTTGACCTCCCCCAAAGATTAACGGCTCCAGCCGCACATGGGGCGCTCGACGCCGCACGTACAAAACGCCAATCCCGCGCGGCCCGTAAATCTTGTGCCCGCTGAAGCTCAACAGGTCCACCTGTAGTTGTTCAACGTCCAGAGCAATCTTGCCTACGGCCTGCGCGGCGTCGCAGTGCAACAGAATTCCATGTTCTTTGCAAATCCGGCCAATCTCGGCCAACGGTTGGATTAAACCGATTTCGTTGTTGACAAGCATGACCGAGACCAACGCCGTGTCGTCGCGCACGGAAGCCTCGAAATGATGCAGATCGATCAGGCCGGGACAAGGTTCCGCATGGCCAGCGACATCAAGCAATGTCACTTCGAAGTCCTGGCTTGCCAGTCGCGCCAACGGATCCAACACCGACTTGTGCTCTGTGACGACACTGACAATGTGGTTGCCACGGCGGCGGTGGTGCCTGGCGGCACCCAACAGCGCCAGGTTGTTACTCTCCGTCGCGCCGCTGGTGTAAATGATTTCGCGGGGTCGAGCGCCCAGGGCGGCAGCAATCCGATTCGTGGCGTCGTCCACCGCCTCCTTGGCCTCCCAGCCGAACGCGTGACTTACACTACCGGGATTACCGTAGTGTTCTGTCCACCACGGCGCCATCGCCTCGACGACCTGGGGGTCGACACGCGTGGTCGCCTGATTGTCCATGTAAACTGGTCGATCGGACATCGAACTGACTGCCCCTTGGCGTTGAATTGGCAGACTGCCGGTTACCAGCAACTCGCAACGGCCATCGCGTAGCGCTTAAGAATCGCGACGGATCGTACGTACTGCGTGATCCAATAGATATTGTACGTCTTTCGCATCCACGCCGCTGCCCGCGCCGATCAGGATTAGCGTGCGGTTGCCGTCGGCGATGAAGTAGACGATTCCTGGCTGGGAACTCTTTTTTCCCACCAACAATCCGCGAACCGCAACCAGATCCTGATCACCAATTCGGCGGTGACCTGACTTGCTATTAATGCGAGCAGGAAAGGCAATGGTTTCGCCAATCTCGTCCAGGCTATGTAACTCGCTCTGAATGTCGATCGCTTTGTTCAGCAGAATTAGATGCAGGAAGGAACCTTCGTCATCGCCTCCCTCCGCAGCGGCCCAGCTGTGCGTCTTGGTGTCCTTGGGAAGTCCCGACGTGGGGGGCGCCACGCCACGTTGGAATGTAGACGGCAGGCGCAGGGAATAACCAAGCGCGCTCTTCCGACTGCCCAATCTTTCGATCGCCACATCTGCCGGAAGTAGTTTTTTGACCACGTCCCGTGATGGCGGATTGAGCCGTGACCGCTGGAGTAATAGGACGGCTAGCGCAACCGCCATGAGTCCCAGTAAGGTGAGGACCACCAGCACGGTGACCGAAGAATTCTTGTTGCGCATTCGTATCGCGCGGGTGACCACGTCGCCGGTTGGTGGTCCAGCCGGCGCAGTTCCGAACTCGGTCGCGGGCGCCGACCCGAATGAGTCGACGCCGCCCTGCCCACCTGCCGGAGACTGACGCGGCGCCGCCGGCGCGGCGTCCTGGATTCCTGGCTGCGGTGGCGCCGAGTAATGTTGCCCAGGTAGATAAGGCGCGGTTTGTTGGAGCGGATCAGCGGGTGGCAGCGTCTTGGGAATGGCAACGTGGTGGGCCGCGTCCAGAGCCACACCCGGTGGAAGCGTCGATGCAGCCGTCGGGTTGGGTGGCAGCGGCGTCACAGGCAGTACCCGCGCCGGAGAAGAATCCGGCGCCGTCGCACCGCCCGGCATTAGCGGCGGCGGCATCAAAGGGCCTTCGACCTGGACCCGCGCATGACATTGCGGACACTGGACGTCGTGACCCGACAAATGGACGGGTACGTTCAGCTTGTGACCGCATTCTGCACAATGGACGGTAATCGGCATGCTTCGCGGAAAAAACGAAACGAGACTTCGCGCGACGGGGTTGCGGACACCGCGAATCGCTTCACCCGCCTGCCCCAATACGCACGGCAAATACTTTTAGCACCATTGTACCAAGAGCACGGTACCATCTCTTCGTGCAGTCAGCCTCTTGGTGCAGTCAGCTTATCTGGAACGTGAGAATAATGCGTCCAGGCAGATCTGTGACCACGTTTCGAACTGATCGACCGACTCCAGCAGCTGCGAGATCGGCTGAAATCCGGCGTCCACAATGTCGTCTTCGCGCCCGCACCTGCGGGCCTCGGACATCGAAAATGTGGACGACGCCCAGATGGACACGACCAACATCACTTTCGTCGTCGTTGATCAACCCGACACAGCGTTCACGAAACTCGGTATCGATGACGACTTCCTCATCCAGCTCGCGGCGCATCCCCTCATCATAGGGATGCACGTCCGACTCGGTATCGCACAACGAAATGTGGCCGCCGATCCCGATGCTGCGTTTGGCATGCAAACGCCCTTCGCCCTGCCCTGCCCCACGGGTGTATTGAAAGATGCTGTTGTCCGGCAAGTAGCGAAAGATGCAATACGGAATTAATTGCTTGAACGAGGGATCCTCTTCCACTTCGTGGCGGGGACGATACGACGTGTGCTCTGGATCAAACAGCTCGTCCAGGTATTTCTCCACATCACGGGTGAAACCCTGAAAGTGACCCAGCCGATGAAACACCTCGGTGGGAACGACCAGAACCTGTTCGGTTTGAACTTCAACCATAGCGACTCCTTTCGGGGGGGCGGGCGGGGATTGGAATATTGGAATGAATTCTTCCAACGTTCCATTCTTCCATCATTCCAATCCTTCCACTATTCCATTCTTCCACCATTCCATCATTCCCTCCGTCGCTCGTCAATACATCACAGGATCAGCATCGAATCCCCGTAACTGTAGAAGCGATAACCGTGGTCGATGGCTTCCTGGTAAGCACGTTGGATCAACTGGTCGCCGCCGAAACACCTAACCATGACCAACAGGCTCGTCCGTGGCAGATGAAAATTAGTCATCAGCGCATCGACCGCCCGAAACGAATACGGCGGGCGAATGAACAGGTCCGTCTGGCCAGATCCCGCCCGTACTTTGCCAACCAATTCTGTGCTGTCCGACGCTGTGCCGTCCGACATGGCACTCTCCAGGGCCCGCACCGAGGTACTGCCGACCGCCACGATCCGGCCGCCGGACGAGCGACAATGGTTCATGTGCTGTGCGGCCGATTCGCTGATTTCATACCACTCCTGATGCATCGGGTGCTGCTCGATCCGCTGCGCGATGATTGGACGAAAGGTCGCCAGGCCGACGTGCAGCGTTACCATCGTCTGGCTAATCTGGCGCTCGGTTAACCGCTGCAACAAGTCACTGGTGAAGTGCAGCCCCGCCGTCGGCGCCGCCACCGATCCCGGCCGGCGCGTAAACCGTCTGATACCGCTCGGTGTCTCCGGGCAGTGCTTCGCCTCCCCGAATGTAATGGGGCAGCGGAATCCGCCCTACACGTTCCAGCAGCGCCAGCGCCGACTCGTCACTTTTGATCCGCATCAGCCACTGCCCCGATTCTTCGCGCTGGATCAAAACCAATTCGACCGCGTCATCGCCAAGACGATCCAGCAGTGTCACGCTTTCTTCGGTCGCCATCTTGCCCCGCGTTTTGGCCAGGACTCTCCAACAATGGTTCGGGTCGGACTCCAGAAACAGCCCTTCCCACCGGCCACCCGTGGCCGTGCGGTAGCCTACCAGGCGAGCGGGCACGACGCGTGAATCATTCAAGACCAGGCAATCGCCAGCCGCCAACAGATCCGGCAGATCGCGGACGTGGTAATGATCGATCGTCTCCTGCCGCCGATCGACAACCAGCAGGCGTGCGTCCGCTCGATGGCTAACGGGGTGTTGCGCGATCAAGTCGGGCGGCAAATCGAAGTCGTAGTCGTGAAGTTCATTCATGGATAAGGCGAGTATAGGCCAAACCGACCGGCGCTCGCACCCGCGATCCCGAGGGAATCCCGCCCGCTGTGCAAACGACTATAATGAGGACCAATGACCGCCCGCCGCCCCGACGCTCAACCGCCGCTTATCGTTTTCTGCATCACCGAATTGAACGTTGGGGGTGCCGAAAAATGCCTGGTCGAACTGGCAACGCGACTTGACCGTGATCGCTTCCGCCCCGCGGTCATCAGCCTGGCCACCGCGCCGTTGCCCGGCGAAGATCGCCTGGTGCAGCGACTGCTGCAAGCGGACGTTCAACTGCGGTTCCTGGGTATCAACAAGCCGCGGCAGTTTTTCAAGGCGGTTCGCAGGCTGACGACCTGCCTTTCGGACCTGCGACCCGACCTGGTGCAGACGTTCCTGTTTCATGCCAATGTTGTCGGAGCTTGCACTGCGCGTCAGGCTCGAAAAGTCCCTCACGTTGCAGGCATTCGCGTTGCGGATCCCCGCAGCCGATTACGACACTGGGTCGAACGCAATTCCACGCGGTCCACGGCACGGTACGTTTGCGTCAGCCACGACGTCGCCCGGTTTGCCGTACAGCACATCAGATTGCCCGAACAAAAGCTGGTCGTGATACCCAACGGCGTTGATGTCGATCGATTCCACGCGCCACCGGTCGATCTGCAATCGCTGGGCGTACCGGCGGACAGAACAATCCTGCTGTATGTCGGCCGTCTGGATCCGCAAAAACGGGTCGACCGCCTGTTGCTTGCGATCAGGGAACTGAACACCGACAAGCCCCGCTTTCATCTGGTCATCGTCGGGGACGGCCCCAGTCGAGTCCGGTTGGAAGGGATGGCCGCCGAGCAGCACGTCGCACAACACGTCTCCTTCGCCGGCTGGCAGGACGAAGTTGAGCCATTTTTTGCCGCAGCCGATGTGTTTGTGATGACCTCCGACTGGGAAGGAATGCCCAACGCACTGCTGGAGGGCATGGCCGCTGGGTTACCTGTCGTCGCTTATGAATGTGAAGGTGTGAGGGAGCTGTTGGGACCGCCGTCCCACCCGCAGCCGGACCCGCAGATCGTGCCTCGCCAGGTGAACGGCGTACGAGTCGCTGCGCTTGTCGATCGGATTCGCCAAATTGCTTCTAATCAGGCGTTGTCGGCGCAATTGTCAGGCGAAAACCAGCTGCGCGCTCGGCAGCACTTCGGCCTCCAGGCGATGGTGGACGCTTATCAGCAGCTCTACGAATCGCTGCTGGCCGAGGTGGAGGGAAGAGAAGAAAGGAATGTTGGAATTTTGGAATGATGGATCGTCTGACCGATCTAGTATCCGGTGGTGTCCTAGGATCGTGTTGATTCGCTTTTTAGCCCGCGAATTACGCGAATGATGCGCGAATGTCAGAAACCTTATTCGCGAACCTTATTCGCGTAATTCGCGGGCTGAGAATTGTTGGATTGGCACCTAATTACGCACATCAACACACTATTAGGACAATACCCAACATTCCAGTCTTCCATCCTTCCATTCTTCCGTCCTTCCATCCTTCCCGCACTCCAGTCTCCGACCCCTCTTCCTCCTACTGAGCGTTTGATCATTACCACAGCTTGCGGTCGGACCCGGCGCACTGCCTACGTATAGTGGCAAAGTGGCGTGGAAAAAATCTGACCTTCCAACTTTTATTTTGTTCGTCGGTTGCAAGTCATTGAGGCTTTTCAGCCTACGGAATGGTCGTGGCAAAAACATCGGTAAAACCCCGGTTGACGTGTGGCGGCGAACGGGTAAATTTGGGCCTTCATGGTGACAAATGGCAAGAATTGGTAATCGAGTGACGCGGAGGCGTCAAGCATGGCTAACCATTGATGGGTCCTAATGCCCCTGACAGGTACATTCTCCCGCTCGATCGACGAACAACAGCGGGTCACGATTCCGAAAGAATTGCGAACGGCACTCAGCGACCAACACGGAGGGGTATTTTACGTGGCGCCTGGAACTGACGGATCATTGGCGATCTACGACGAATCAATGTTTGTCCGCTTGGGCGAACGACTGGCTGACGCGCCACCAGCTCAGCGCGATGTTCGCGCTTTTGGAAGGCTCTTTTACGCTCAAGCTCACCGGGCTGAGCTCGACAAGCAAGGTCGGCTGCGGATTCCGGCTCCCTTGGCCGAATGGGCCGGGCTTGGCCGCGAAGCGATGTTATTGGGCGTAGGCGACCACATGGAATTGTGGGATACGCCGCAGTGGGAGGCCTACACCAGCGAGAACAAATCGAAATACGACGACCTGGCGGAGACGGCGTTCGGCTATCCCGCCAAGCCGAAATAGCAAGACACACAAGTAAGACTACGGAGATCCAATCGACCGCCGATTCCAAAAAACAATTCGTCCGTCCGTACGTTATTCGCTGTCATGACAGTTGCAGTGCCAGGTAGCGGCCACCTCCTGGCACTCCAGACCATTCGCTGTCACAAAGAGGGCACGGAGGCTCTCGACGGCGGATAGCGGTGGCGCGTTACCCAGCGCCACGGGCACCCTACCCGAGGTTGGGCACACGGATGTGCCCAACCTCGGGTTCTTTTTATTGCCACCGTCTCGCTGCCGCCGCCTGTTTTCCGTAGGGCAGATTTGCAGACCTGGCCCACGAAAAAACGGCGAAATCAGGACGGCACCACGCTGCGTTCGCACGACGCTTCGCCGGACAACGCTGTTATAATCGCAGATGCCTTCCAAACTCGAAAATGCATTCCAGTTTCCTGGTTGGACAGCGCAACTCTCTTGTGTGAAAGACATTGGATGACCAAAGTCTGCGCTTTCCAATCAAGCAGCAACCCACCCATCGAAAATGACAACTTGCCGATCCACTAAGCTTCGCCACACGTACTCGTTGGCACTGGTTGCCTTGACTTCGATTTTGCTTGTCGGTTGCACGCCGGCGGCCAGCGACGAGCCCGAGGTGAAGGTGTTTGACCTGACGGGCAAAGCCATCAATCCCTTGCGGCAAACGGACGCGGCGGCCCAGGTATTCCTGTTTGCGCGGACCGACTGCCCGATTTCCAATCGTTACGCCCCCGAAATTCGTCGGCTGCACAAGGAATTCAACCCGCAGGGAGTAACGTTCTACCTGGTCTACCCCGATCCCGCCGAATCGGCAGCTAATATCCAACAGCACATCGAGGATTACGAGTATCCCTTTACCGGCCTGCGCGATCCCAGCCACCGGTTGGTGAAGTGTGCCGGCGCGACGGTCACCCCCGAGGCGGCGGTCTTTTCGAAGCAAGGCAAACTGCTGTATTGCGGTCGGATTGATGACTGGTACGCCGACTTCGGCAAGGTGCGCCCGAGCCGACGCAACGCGATCTTCATACGGCATTGACCGCCGCATTGGCGGGTAAAGCGGTTCCGCCCCCGACGGGCAAAGCGATCGGCTGTTTCATTACCGATCTGACGCCGCAGTCATCTCCCTAATCGCGCTCATCAATCGCGTCTCGCATGCCCGTGCCACTCTCGTGAGGAAGCGGCGACGACGTCGCTCATCCCGCCGTCTTCATTGTGGACCGCAATGGCAAGATTGCCTGGCGTGAATTGACCGACAACTGGCGCGTGCGTCCGGAAACAGTCATCCAGCAGCTGAAGTAAATACCCTGATTCTTTTGCCAGGCGGGCGGTATCCTGTCGCTACTTGTGCCGTTGACAGTTCGCTACCTGGCGTGCATGCTGAGCACCATTCATTAGCCGATCGACGCAAGCTCATTGATAGAGTTCCGAATAAAAGATTCGAAGCTCCACGGGGTTAGTCCCACGAAGTCCTGAAACGCAGAACCCCGATTTCACACCCGCGCCTCGATAACATCATACGGATTCAATCTGCGGATCAACGTTATCGGAGAACTTCGTTGTTGGGCAAGTTGCGAGATGCGAGTTTCTCTTGGCCAGGGGTGGCTGTGTTCGCCGTCCTCTATTCGGTGCTCTTTATCTCCACCCTCTACGACGCTCCAGACTACTTCCGCGACAGTGCGACTTATCGGTATCCAGATTCCAGGCACTACGTACAGCTCGCACGCAATATTGTCGATCGCCACGTCTATTCCCGTGCTGAGCAGTGCCAAGGCGAGCCCGACATGCTCCGGCCGCCGCTGTACCCCTTGCTGATCCTATCCGTGGGCGGCCATCGATTGATCGGCTCGCTTTATCTTCTGCAGGGTGCGTTTGTTGCAATAACGATCATGCTGCTCTATCGCATCACCTGCAGGATCGGCGACCGCACTGCCGGTGCGATGGCCGCACTTCTTTGTGGCACCGACCTTCTCTTGGTAAGTAGTTGTTTCTTTGCGCTGACCGAAATCGCATTCTTGTTCTTCACGTTGCTTGCGCTCGACGTGATGCGCTGGCCGATCGTTACACCACACAATCAGGAGATTTCTTGGAAGCGCTGGTGTATCGGAGGCACGCTCGTTGGCGTGTCGATCTTAATTCGACCAACAAATCTCTACCTGCCGATCATCATGCTAGCTCAACTAGGCATGCAGCGGCGGGCTTCCGGAACAATGACATCGCTGTGGAAGCCGGCGTTGTCAATGATCTTTGCTTTCTCTCTGGTGATCTTGCCCTGGGTGACTCGAAACGCAGTCGTGCATGGCATACCAAGGGTAACAACGGTCGACAAACACAACCTGGTTTACCTGGTTGGGGCGGGGGCATACCAGCGCCAATTCGGTTGGACGCGGAATCAGGCTCGGGCACACATCGCGAAAGAGTATGATTTGCCGACCTTTTCACATTTACAGAACCATTGGAAAGCGACTGACAAGTCCGTTCACCAGATGTATTACGAGGTGAGCGACAAGGCGATGGAAGTGGTGTTCCGCCATCCGCAGGCATTGATCGAGTCGCTAGCGATTGGAGTCGCCCGAGCGTCGATTTCCCATGTGAATCCCGAAATCGCATATCTCACGGGAGCAAGGTGGCGCTCCATTCGAGCGCCTCACGAAAACTCTATGTGGCTGTATCCTGTTCTCGCTTGGCAGTTATCGCATACGGTGACGACCCTGATATTGGCGATCGTTGGATTTCTACCGCTGGGATATCGCCGGGGCGAACGGTGGACGGCCTGCGCCTTGATCCTTACGCTTGCCTACTACTATTTGACTGTCGCCTTATTCGGAATTGACGCCGTCGCCCGCGCGCGGATTCCAGTCCTGCCGATCTTGTTCGTTTTGGCAGGGCTGGGTGGAAGTGCGCTCATTCGTCGATGGTACGCCAAGCACCCGGATTCAAACGGTGCCGCGCAGGAACGTCCGCAGTGCTAACCGCGAATTGCCCCCGGTGGAATGGGCGGAGGGGGGGGCAACGACAAATGATCACAGGACGTGACGCAAGTCGTGGTAGAACAAAGTGCCAGCCCATACGTTTTGTTCCGGTCCGCCGCGCGGCTATCGGTCGAGCGTAACCGGCGTCAACACCAGGTCGCGGACGTTCATGACGGCGCCGTTGGGCACGGCTGTCGGTTTAAGAGCGACGGTCACTTGGCCGGCCGATCGGACGTTGATGGTGCCGAGCTCGGTCGCACGAAAACTATCCCAGCCGCCGGTATTGACGGTCTTTGCCAGCAGCACCTGTTTACCGACGTGAACCTCGAACGTGTTTGCGTTCTTGAACGGAGTCGACATCACGATCGTCACGCGATAGGTGTCGGGGCGGGGAATCTTGGTCTGCCACACGAGAAACGTCTCGCCGTTTCGCCAACTTCCAAGAAAACGCTTACGCGGATCGTACTTGGCCTGGCCCTCGCCCGCGATCTTCGCCTCGCCCGCGTGCAGCACCAGATCGCGACTGCCGATGATCGTGAGGCTGGTTTCCTTCTGATCGCGAAAGATCTCCAGCTTCACGTCGCTGCGACCGAACGTCTGACGATAGTGCTGCTGCAATTGGCTCACGAGGTAGGCTTTGTGGCCGTCGACGCCGAGGATCACGTCGCCTTTGCGAAGGCCGAACTTCGCCGCCGCGCTGTCCGAAGACACGTCGACCAACAACACGCCGATTTCGCCGGGCAGCCCCGAGGCGGATTGTTCGCCGAATCCGACGATATTCTTGATCTTGGCGCCGTTCCAATTGTGGATCCGTCCGTCGCGCGCCGGTTGCGTCCCCCGCGCGATCGGCGAAGCCCGTGATTGATCGGGAAATTCCGGCCGGCGGGCAACGGCCTTCAACTCGGGTTTGATCACGCCGAACTGATCCATCGCGAAGTTCTTAAAGCCTAACTTCAGCGCCGGCGAATCGTTTTGGACCCGATAGTCGCCGCCGGCCGGATCGACAAACAACGGATCACCGGCCAGCGAATGTTCGTCAAGCCCCAGTGCATACGACCGTTGCAAGTCGGCGTCGCTCGGCATCAAGTTGTAATCGATCTGATCGCCCCAGGCGTTGACGCGAATCGGCTTATACCAGGCGCCCACGATGTTGCGTCGAAACACGTCGCCGCTATTGCGGTACCAGACGTGCGGATGAAACGAATTGCCAACGATGATATTGTTTTCCACCTTGCGGAAAAACCCCTCGCGCAGCTTCAGTCCGCCGTGCAGACAGAGATTGTTGTAGAGGTGATAGTTGGTCGACCCGTCGTCCAGATCGATGTCCCAGCCGTGGTCGCAGCGGAACCGATTGTTGCGGATGACCGTTGTGTCGATCGCGTCCCATTGGACGATCTCGCGATGCTTGCCCGACACGTCGGCGCCGTGAAGTTCCCAGAAACGATCGCGTCCCCACGAATTGAAACTGCCGTGGTCGCCGGTTTCTTTGACCGTATCGAAGACGTCATTGAACTCCAGCAGATGCCCGCCCCAGGTACCTTCACTGATGTTGATCCCGGCCCGTGGCACGTCGTAGATACTGTTATGGCTCACCGTGATCTTGGAGGACATCGAGATCTGCACACCCGCGGTCTGCTTCTCGAACCGCCCGCTGCGATAGATCAAATTGTCGTGCACACGGCATTCGGCCGGATAGTCGAGCGTCTTGGGGCCAGGCGTTTTATCGACCTGGTCATAGCTGGTCCGCTTGTCGTAGTTGAGCAGCGGCGAGCGGACCGCCTTTACGTCCCCGACGAAACAGACGCCGCTGGCACCGGCCTCGGCAATTGTGCAGCCCGTGATCGTAACGCGACGGTTGTACTTGTTGACAAAGATCGCGTTGCTGCCAACCGAATCGAGATGCAGATCCTGCAGCAAGATGTCTTCGCCGCCGCTCACAAAAATCGCCCCGCCACGATAGGTCGTCCAGTCGCTGCGCAGCAGCGGCTCTTTGTTGTCCATGAACGTCCGCGCCGTGTGGGTCATCCGCAAACCGCGAAACGTGACGTGTCGCACTGGGGAGTCGCGCGTGCCGTGCAGCTCGATCAAGTGGACGAGCCGGGCACCTTCGATCTTCGCCTTACTGAGGTCGACGTCTTGGGGTGGATAGAAATAGAGCACGCCCTGCCTGGCGTCCAGGTACCATTCGCCCGGCGCGTTAAGTTCCTCGTAAATGTTTTCTACAAAACGGTGGCTGTTGTGCATGGCAGTCGGGCGGTTATTCTGCCAGCCGCCGACATACGTGAGGTTCCCGTCCGCGTCTTTGCCCGTGATCAGGTAGTGCATATCGCCCCAGTGCGCGCGATGCATCGCGTGAATGAAGCCGCCGGACGGATCGGCCCAACGTTTGGCTCGGGCAGCGCTGATCGAATCGGCGGCAAAACCGTTGAAATACTGAGCTGCCGGGTCGTAGTTGGGATACCGAGCCATGTGTTGTCGGCGGCCATCGACAAACAGCTGATCGATTCGCAGATCCTTGGGCACGACCGCCTTGTGGATGCCGTCCTTGGCGAGCGTCCATTCCAGTTGCAGCCGCACACCGCCACTGAGTGTCGGCTTCTCGTTGGTATAGGCCGTGTAGGTGATGGGCGCGCTGGCCGTGCCGCTGTCGGCGGTTTCGAGCACCAACGGCGCCGAAAGATAGTACGTCCCCTGGCGAAGATAAACGGTCATCGCCGTCTGGTCAGTCTGTCGCGCGGCGCGCACCGCATCGCGGGCTTTGTCGAGCGAGGCGAATGGTTTGGCGAGCGTCCCGGCAGCGGCGTCGTCACCTGCAGGCGCAACGTAGAAATCGCCGCCGCCAGCCGTCCCGCTTGCCACGGCAAGCAGAAGAAAGAACGTGAAAAGCAACAAACGAATCGTCATGGCTGGAGGACCTCAAGTGCGTGGAAGGCTGTCTCGACGGAAAAACGCCCAATGGAGTCTCGGAGGATCACCCCATTGGGTGATGATCGCTAACGTTAGTGGCTCGGATTGTATTGTTTAATCCCGGCGCGCCGGGATTCAACGATTTGCTCGTAATCGCTCATAGATGCAAGCGCCAGGTCAAAGTAGCGCTGTCCAATTAAGGCTTATACGGCCCGCCGTATTCGTCGCGCAACTGGTCGCACCGCCGGCGCATGGCCTGCAGCGTCTCGGCGTGATTGGGTTCGCCGACCAGGTTTTCGAGCTGATCCGGATCGTTATCCAGATCGAACAGCGCCTCATAGACGGGTGTCTGTTCGAAATAGCGAGCGTACGTATAGCGGCTGCCGCGGACGCCCTCCCACTTTGGCAGGCTCTGGTTGTGCATCAGGTGTTCGCAAAAGAAGTCCGTCCGCCAATCTTTGGGCTGCTTGCCGCGCGACAGGTCCATCAGGCTGTGCCCCTGGTAGTGCTTCGGTTGCTGGAGGCCGGCCAGATCGACGATCGTCGCGGCGATGTCCACGTTCAGCGCCATTTCGGTGGGCGTGGCACCGCGCTGGATGCCACTTTCGGGCCGCGGGTCGTAGATGATCAACGGCACGCGCAAGGATTGCTCGTAGTGCGACCACTTACCTGCGAACCCGCGGTCGCCCATGTAATAGCCATTGTCGCCGGCGTAGATGATCACGGTATTCCTATCGAGCCCCTCGGCCTGCAGCTCCGCCAGGACCCGGCCGATCGCGTGATCGATCCCGGAGATCATCCGAAAGTAGGCGCGGATGTTGGCCTGGTATTTTTCAGGCGTATCCCAACGCCAGAACCAGCGATCGCGGTTCATCGATTTTTGCAAAACATCCGGAGCGTTTTCAAAGTATTTGGGATCACCCAGCCGCGGGGCCGGCACGGTGATGTCGTCGTACATGCCGTCCACCGCTTTGGGCCAGGGGAAGTGGCCGCTGCCCGGACGCCGGTCACCGTCCTCGGCGTGCGCGGCGTTGAAGCTGACCGACAGGCAGAACGGCTGTTGCTTGCTCGCATTCGCCCGCGCCCGGATAAACTCGACCGCCCAGTCGGCGCAGAGTTCTGTTTCGTGTCGCGTGCTGCCGTCTTTTTGCTTCTTGAAATACGGTCCGCGCCCGATGCGTTGGAAGCGGTCGAACAGGGTGTCCGGCCTGGTCACGCTGTTGACGCCGAACTTACCCACAAACCCGGTCTGGTAGCCTGCCTTCTTCAGCGACGCCGGGTAACTGGCGGCACCATGCTGTGCCCGGATCGGTGGCCTGCCGAACGTGTACTCATGAGTCCGTTCGTACAGGCCCGTCAGGTACGTCGCTCGGCTGGCGGCACAGATCGACGTGGTGACGAACGCATTGACAAATCGCGTGCCCTGGGCGGCGAGTTGGTCAATATGAGGCGTCTTAATTATCGGATGGCCCGCGCAGCCGAGCGTGTCGTTGCGCTGGTCATCGGTCAAGAAGAAGATGATATTGGGCGGTACTGCGTTGGGCTTTTCGGCTGCCGTCGCGATGCGGGCCAAGCCCAACGTGGTCAGCAACAGAATCCAAGCGATGCGCGGCACGGCAACTCCTTTCCGAGTGTTGGTTGTCATTGTACCAAGTCCGACGGCCCCCGCGCGCGATGCACGATGCCAGCAATCGGGGCGAACCAGTAGGCCGGATCAAGGAGCGCAGCGATCCCGGCGCGCCGGGACTCCGGCAATGGAATCTACAAGATGGCAGAATCATCGACGACCGGATTGTTGGCGAAACAAAGGCCTCCGCTGAGCTACTTGCCAACGCGGCATGATCGTATCAAAGCCGGACACGGCACGGTAAACTGGAAACAGAAAACTGGAAACAGAAAACACAAGCCGGATGAGCACAGGAACCGAAAGCGTCGAGACGACATCGAGATTCGGGCGGACCGCCGCGCCCAGTTTCAAGCTGTGGTTGGCGCTGTGGCTGGTCTGGGCCTTGGGCCTGGGGCTCACCTTGCTGCTGGTTTTCCAGAGCAGCGAAGCGGTCCGCCAACGAACCGAGGCCGCGGAATCGGGATTGCCCGGCTGCGGACCGGGTCAGGCGTGCGACGAAGTTCTCACGAGCCCCTACAGCCGAGTGTTGGGGATGTCGCTAACCAATTGGAGTCTGTTTTTCTATGGTTGCATGGCACTGTCGCTGTTAGTCGCGCGGTTCGCATTTCCGCTGTCCTTGGCGCCGCCGGCATCGTTGATCTTGCCGTTGGTTGCGGTTGTCGGAGTCGTCGCTGGCGGATGGGGTGTCGCAATCATGCTCGCCGTGCTCCAGCAAGTCTGCCTCTATTGCCTGTCCCTACACGCGATCAACCTGCTGCTGTTCGGCCTTGCTACGCTCTATGCGTGGCAGGATTGGGTCACAGGCAACATAATCGCCGGCAAGCAGGCGTTGCACCGCTGCCCGCCACGCCCATAGCACTTCACGTTTTGTTGGCAATTCTGATCGCCACGACGCAGATTTTTGCGATGAGCATGTACCACGGCCAGCCAACGGCAGAGACCAACGGGGAGGTTCAGGATGGGGTTCCGAGGGGCGAACTCGCTCTCAAGGAGTTGGCTGTCAGCCCTCTGGCGGACCTTGCCATCGATTCGGCGCGCTGTCGACCCCCACGATCTGGACCATAAAGGGTCCTCAAGACGCCCCCCACAAGATCGTCATGATCAGCTGCCTTACCTGCACGAAGTGCCGCAAGATGAACCAGCTGCTGAAGGAAATCATGGCCTCGCATCCGCAACAATTGCGTGTGGACGTTCGCTTTTATCCGCTCTGGCACACGTGCAATGATTACATTCGCAAAGGTTCGACCTCGCGCGTGAGCACGGAGAAGCCTGCATGCTGACTCGGTATGCGCTGGCCGTCGCGGTGGCCGATTCAACGCAATTTGCGGCTTACGCTGATTGGATCTACGACAACCAGTCGGAGTCTACGCGCCGCACGTGCCAAGGCCGAAGCGCTCGACCGCGTCGATCCGGAGAGATTTCACGAGGCGCTTGACTCACCGGAACTCTGGAAGCGTTTTGCCACCGACATGGAGTTGGTGCACCAGCGGGGTATAGCGAGCGTGCCGCAATTGTTCATCGAGCGGGGCCAATTCTACGGCAGCGTAAACGCCCAGCGTCTCGAGCAATTGCTCGCCGGCGAATTCGGCTGGCAGAGCGAACTTCCGGTACGCGACGGCAGCGACGTGTCGTTGGTCGTCATTTCGGGTCTGCTCGTCGAGGAGGCCAAGCTGGGGAACCGACTGGAAGATCAAGGCAAGTACGCTGAGGCGCTGAAACAATACGAAAAAGCGCTGCGATTGAACCCTGACTGGCCGTGGGTTGCAATGCGACTGGCGTGGGTACTGGCAACCTGCCCTGACGACTCGCTTCGCGACGGCCAGCGCACCGTCCACCTGACCGAGAATGTAGAAAAGAATGCGACCAAATTCACGCCCCAAATGTTCGACACGCTGGCGGCCGCCTATGCCGAAGCCGGTCGCTTCGACGATGCCATCAAAGCGGGCCAACAGGCAGTCGATCTGTTTCTGCAGGCCCAGTCCAAACAGGCCCAGTCCAAACAGGCCCAGTCCAAACAGGCCCAGTCCAAACAGTTGGCCGCAAAGGCCCAGCAGCGTATCGATGGATATAAGAAGGGTGAGCCGCACCGCACCAAAACGAATGCGGACGACTGACCCGGCTTAAAATCATCCCCCGGATCATACGGGTACAAACCGAGAGGAACCCTACAAGCAGCCTGGCACGAATGGCACCTTTACTGTCTCAGTGGCCGCGGTCAGCGAATGCTACGCGAGGTCCTCTGGTTTCACGGGCGCCTGGCCCGGTCCGCGAACTCGCAGAACGAAAGCTTCGTCGCCGCGAATGAAGAACAGCGCGCGGTAGACGCGACCGCGACGAGTTTTGAAAGGCGCATGACGGACGTCGAACTCAAGTTCATCGTTTTCTTCGGCTGGCCCAAGTGTGTTCGCGTTGTTTTCAAGTTGCGCGACCACGGCGTCGTAGGCATCGAGCCAGGCGCGAGCACCTTGAGGCGAGCGTTCTGCCAGCCAATTCACGATTTGGCGGATGTCAGCTTGCGCTCGCCGCAGCTCTCGGACTCGAAACGTCATTCGTTGGAGGCCGCTCCGAGATTTTCTCGAAGCTCGCGACTAACCTCTCCAGCTGGCTGCCCACGGTCGCCCTTCTTGAAGTCGTCGATGGATCCCCGCACCGCTGCGACGTTCTCGGCATAAGCCGCTGGATCTGGGTTTTCCCGTCGCCACATGTCGTACAATTCATCGATTCTAAGTTCGTTGCCGCCATGGTCTAGCTGCTGCAAGGCGAAGTTTGCAAAGTCATGGATTTCTTCTTGCGTGGCCATCGTCTCAGTCTCCGACAGTTGCCATCGGGTCGAAAATACTCATCTCTTCCGTAATACTCATCTCTTCCGTTCCCACCAAGCTCCATTCTAGCTACTTGCCACGCGTGAGAGAATCCGTACCTGGTCGGCCGAAAATACGCACAGGGTTCTGTAAAGTGCCTCGGCTGAGTGCCAAATACGAGTGGCATTTCGCAGCGTTCAGAAAACGGATGAGGTGATGACATCGGCGAAGGGAAAACGGGGTGCTTCCGAAACAAGAAAGCCCCGCCGGACCAGCGGTCCGGACGGGGCTTGAGGTTTGCGTTTTCTAAGGCTGCAGAGTATTAGGCGCGGCGGCGATTTCTCCGCCGACCGCAGGCGACGAGACCCAACAGGCTGCAGACTGCCAGGATCAACGTGGACGGCTCGGGGACGGCGGCCGCAACGGCCTGGAATCGGACTTCCTGGAGAGAAAACATCGAGCGCTCATTCCGGTCGGTATAATAACCGCTACCCACTCCTCCGCCGGTCGTGTTGTGGTACAAAAACATGACGTAACGGGCAGTCGTCGCCAACGGATAATCCCATCCGGTGTATGTGGTAAGCATTTGCAGAATACCGCCGACGTTGGGATAGTATGTGACTGCTGCCGCGCCGTCACTTCCCCTAAACTAACCGACGTACTACGCCGTGATGTCAAGAAATTGGCAAAAGTATTTGTGATATTTCCCCGTTTCAGCGATCCTAATCCTTTTTCGCGTTGCTCGGGGCCGTATGACGCACGTCGTTATCTGGATACAAGTTGAGGCTTGTCGGCAGCAATAACCCTAAAGGTCCGTAAAACGACAAAAACTTGTTCTTGCAGTTTTCCGTAGGCCGGAACCCAGTAGGCCGGGTCAAGGCGCGCAGCGATCCCGGCGCGCCGGGACTCCGGCAATTACATGGAGGGTGTGGTCTGGAACGGCGACGGCACGGATGGGAATTGCCGAAATCCCTGCACACCGAGACTTGGTGCGGCTCCGTCGGAGTTCGTTTGGCCGAAGGCCTCTTTTCACCGTAGCCTGGGGCAACGCCCCAGGAACGTTTGGCCGAAGGCCTCTTTTCACCGTAGCCTGGGGCAACGCCCCAGGAATACGTGTCACCAGAAATCGGTTTGGCCGAAGGCCATAATCACTCCGGTTCTCCCGTTATCCTGCTGTCGCGCACGTTGTCCCGAACGTCGGTCAATCCCAAACGTATCGCTCGTCGTAATCAATTCCGTACCGCCGGAGGAACTCCCGAAACTCGTCTTGAAACGACTTCTTCCGATGATGCTCTTCCTGATGCCGCACGTATCCCTCCACCTCCGTGCAATGCGTCGGGCTCACGGAGAACATGCCGTAGCCACGTTGCCAATAAAACTCCTTGTATTTGGCGCCCAATGTCTTCACGAACTTGGATGATTCCCGCTTCACCTGCTCCACGAACTCAACCGGCGCGTGCATTTTCCCCATATCAAACAGGATGTGAACATGATCGGCCACACCACCCACTACGACAAAGGGAGAATCGAGATCGCGAACGACCGTTGCCAAATAGCCATGCACCCGCGCGGATCGCGTCATCCAGAAACGGCCTTCGGTTCTTGGTGCTGAAGATCAAATGGGCGTAGAGTTTCGCAAATGATTGAGGCATCGGATTCTCCCAAGACAATGCAATGGGGTGACGGTGACTATGGCCTTCGGCCAAACGGTTGATGGGGACGATCGGTCCTGGGGCGTTGCCCCAGGCTACGGTGAGATATGGCCTTTGGCCAAACAGCTTTTCCAACAAACGGGGCGTTGCCCCAGGCTACGGTGAGATATGGCCTTTCGCCAAGATCATGGTAAATGGATGCGATTGACGCGTCTGACTTTCGCCGCCGCCTTATTCCTTGAACATCGGATCTTCCGGGTTGCCACGCGACATCAGGTAGGCGATCAGGTCGAGAACTTCCTGGTCGTTGAGTGCGTCGAGTAGCTTGTCAGGCATTAAGCGAAGACGTTCGAGGGCGCCAGCGAGTCGATATTGTCTTTGGCGATTTCGAGAACCGTCGCCGCGTCTTCCGGATCGGTTTGCACGGTGATTGTCTTGCCATCGTCGCCGACGACGCGGCCGGTGACAACTTTGCCGTCGCCGGTTTCGACAATCGAGGCGCCGTATTGGTCCGAGATGACCTTGCTGGGGTCGATCAGCGACTCCGCCAGGTCACGATAGCTGAAACGGCCAGAGACGTTTGTCAGGTCGGGACCCGTCGCGCCACCGTCGCCGTAGAATCGATGACAAACAATACACCGCGCGGCGGCGTAGGTACGTTTTCCGTTGTTGAAGTCGCGATCCGTGAGACTTCGGCCCGCGAGCGTTGCGACTTCGTCAACTGACCAAACCTTGCCCGGGCCCTTGGGCTGGGGCAGGTCGACCGGCTTGGGCGGAGGTGATGTGGCAGCCAGCGCCGCGCGTTCGGACTCCGAAGCATTCCCCATGGCTTCGTTGCGTATGTTTTTGATGAAACCCCCAAAGCTCGCTCCGCCACTCTTCTGGGCTTGGGCGTTGAGGAAATCGAAGTAACGTTTGCGTTCCTCGATCGTCCAGCCGTAACGTAGGTTGCGTAGCACGAATGCCAGATGCAGTTTCTCGATCTCCGGCTGATTGCCCAGCATCTTGGCAATCGGACCGCCGTAGCCCGGGTTGCGGGCCAGCAGCTGGGCCATCTCATCCGGCGTGACCTCTATTTCGCTTTCCAGCAGCGTAAGCGTCTTGCCTGCCACGGTCGGGGAATTCAGGTAGACGAGCAACTGGCTGAGCTCGCGATTAACGGAATTACTCTGAGCGGGGTACAGAGGATCGAGCCGCCGGGCGAGTGTGGCGGCCGTCTTGTTGTCGGTCTGGCCGGTTCGCGTGAACACTAGTTGGTACGCGCACAGCGCGTCGAGCAGTTGCTGTTCGTCGAGCCTGGCAAGGTCAATACGACCGAGCGTCGCAAGCAATTGCGGTTGCAGCGTCTTGTCGCCCTGGCGAGCCAGCGCAACGATGGCTTGAATCGCCGCGACCGGGTTCTGCTCGGCCAATGCGCAGTTCCTGCCACAGCATTGTGTCTTGATGCTCGAGCACCACGCGGGCGGCGTAGCGGATGTGGCGATCGGCGTGGCCCAGCTGCGGCCAGATCTTGTCAATGGCATCGGCCGAGGCCGGCTCTTTGCAGGGCTTCCATTTGATGGCGGAGTTCGCGCAGCCTGGGCGAATCGAGTGTCGTTGGCGTCCGCCGGCGCGGTGGATTCGTCGCCGGTGTACGTTACGCGGTACAGTGCCGACTGAGTGCCACGACCGCCGACGGTGAAGTACAACGCTCCGTCGGGTCCGACGGCTGCATCGGTCAGGGGCAACGGCGTCTTGGAAAGAAACTCTTCCTTCACGCCCTTGTAGCTCGCACCGTCCGCTTCGAGATGGATGGCGTAAATCGTGGCGAACGTCCAGTCCAGAATATACAGCGCGTTTTGGTATTTCGCGGGAAACTTTGCGCCGTAGCCGAACGTCGCACCGACGGGACTTCCGGGACCGATGTCGACCGTGGCCGGCAGACTATCGACGTAGTAGGCCGGCCACTTGCCGGTGCCGCTGCGCCAGCCGAATTCGCTGCCGCTGGGCGAGTGGCTCACACGCGTCGGCCGGTACCACGGCATGCCCATGTCCCATTCCATGTCGGCGTCGTAGACGAACAATTCGCCGTCTGCGTTGAAGTCCATGTCGTATGGATTGCGGTAGCCGCTGGAAAAGATTTCCCAGGTCTTGCCTTCCGGATCGGTCTTGGCGACCCAGCCACCAGGCGCGAGTTTGCCCCGCGCGTGACCGTTGGCATCCCACTGCCGGGGCAGTAGGTGATCTTCGCCCCAGTTTCGCGGTAGCCGACTGTGGTCAAACGCTTCGGGAGGATCGGTATGGTTGCCCGCGATCACGTACAGCGACTTGCCATCGGGGCTCAGCCGCACGGCGTGCGGACCGTGTTCGCCACCACCTCGCAACGGTTTGAGCTTCGTGACCTTGTCAAACTGGTCATCGCCATCCGTGTCTTCGATCGTATACAAGCCACTGCCAATTCCGCCGTTGACCGAGCAATACAACTTGCCGAACGTGTAGAGCATTCCCTGGCAGCCGGTCATCTTCACATTAATCTTTTCGACCTTGGTTTCCTCGTCGCTACCGATCGCCGCGGGCGTGATGCGGTACAAGCCCTGGTCGCCCTGGTCGCTGGCGATCAGCCGGCCCTTGTCGTCGAAGGTTATCGACACCCATGAGCCTTGGCTTCCTTTGGGCACCGAATAGAGCAGCTCGACCTGAAAGCCGGGCAGGACGTTGAAGACTCCACGTTGTGATTGATCGGAAAAGTCGACAATCGCCGACGTTTTTTGGAAAATATTGCCCCAGGGCCCCGTGCCCATTTCGCCGAGCACATTCACCGCCGCGGCGGCCTGTTCGTTCTGGTCGGCCGCGTTCTTGTCAGTCGTCGCCCGCCACGACTCGTCGCTCACCACGTAACGCTGCGAACCGTCGGGCATGGTGAGCACCAGTTTCAGCACGAACCCTTTCGGCCCGCCCCCGTTCTTTGCCTCGACACGAATCCGATTGTTGCCCGGAAGCAGCAATTTGCTGACATCATTCTTGATGGGAGTTTCCCACACGTCACTTTCCGCGGCGCGCTTGTCGTTCAAGTAGACGACCATGCGATTGTCACAGGTAGCCAGCAGGTGGGCTGTCGTGGCGCCGCCTGGAAAGGTCTTTTCGAGTTGGCAAGCTTCCCCGTCAGTGGCTCCCCAGATCCACATCGGCGCGGGTCCGGCAGCGAAGTTTGGCGGCGGTGTCTTCTTTTCGGGTTCTCGCGGCGCGGCGGGCTGCGACGACGCCGTTTCTTCGATCCTTGGCAACTGCGTTGATATGTTGTCGGCCGCGAACAAGGCACTCGACGTGAGCAGCAGAATAAACACAAAGCAACGGCGCACGCCGCGTGACTGGAGCAAATACATCAAGATTGTCCTTCCGGTTCGATTGAGAATGTGTTTCCTACTTGCGAGCTTTCAGGGCTGCGGCAATCGACTGGGCTGTTTGCTCGGCGACAAACTGATTGCCGGCCGCGCTCAAGTGGACTCCGTCGCCAGTCAGCAGGCCGCGTTCTTTATTGTCCGGGTTGATCTCCTTCAGACGCTCGATAAATGCCACGCGCAGATCACATAGCGTCGTGCCGGTATCCTGCGCGACCTTGCGGCTGATTTCGGCATATTCTTCCAGCAGCGCGTCATGCGGGTTCGATCCGTCCGTCTTTTCGCCGATCACACTGGGCGTAGCCAGCACAATCGTCGCGCCGGCGTCGCTGATCTTCTTGACCAGGTCGCGCAGCCCGGCGTCGAACCTGTCCTTCGGCGTGCCGTTTGCGCCGTGCCACACGTCGTTGATGCCGATGTAGATAAACACGACGGTCGGTTGCTTGGAGATTACGTCGCGATCGAGCCGGCCCTGCAGGTCCGGAACCTTGTGCCCGCTAATGCCTGCGTAGATCGGCCGGACTTCCAATTCCGGTCGCTGCCGTGCAATCGCGTCAGCAATCAGCTTGCAATAGCCACCGTTGCCGGCGCCGGCTTGGGTAATCGAATCGCCGAAGAAGGCAATCACCTCGCCCTTTTTCAGCGGTGACTCTTTGCCGGCCAGCGCATCAATCCCGGACGCCTCCGTCGCAGCGGCATCTTCGGACAACTCCTTGATCCGAATATTTCGCCAGGAGACCTGAAACGGCCCGGCGTTGCCGACGCCGTGAACCTGCAGGCCGATGAAACCCTTCGGGTGGGACTTGAGCTTTCCCTCGTCGGTCAGGTCTCCGACCGGCTGATCATTGATCCAAGTTTGAATTCTGGCACCCTTCGCGACAACACGGTAACTATTCCACTCGCCGTCCTTGAAGTGTTTATGTGGCTTGCGGCTTGCATCGGGCGTCATCCAGCCGCCGCAAGCTTCTCCGTAGACATAACCTGATTCAGCGCCGTTGGCTCCTGAGGCTTCGATCTCGACCTGCGGGCCGTTGACACGGCCGACCGTGTTCGGGTCGTTGGAGGGCGCGGTCTGCGAGCGGATCTGGACGCCGGAGTTGAGCGGGTTGTCGTAAAGTTTGACGTCAAAGCGAAGTTCGAAGTCGCCGTACTGCTTGTCGGAGCAGAGAAAAGAATTGGGCGAACCCTTGGCCGTCTTGCCGATGATGGCGCCTTCTTCGACACGGTAGGTTGCCGTGCCGTTCTTTTGCGTCCAACCCGCCAGCGATGCGCCGTCGAAAATCGAGCTAAACCCGTCTTCGACCTTGGGTTGTTCGTCCGCCATTGCGCCAGCCAATTGAAACGTGCCAGTTAATTCAAACGCGGCGGCCATAAGAACGGTCAGGCAAAGCGTCAAACGGATTTTCATCAGGTGTATTCCTTTATTTATTAGTGCGTATTAGTGCGGCACTCTAACAAAACCTCGAAAACACTGGCGAGCGGTGGGCGTCAGCCCACTGATAGGCGGCGTTAGGTACGATTAACGTCCACACATTTCATCAGGAGACTAATCCCGCGCGCCGGGACTCGCCATACGCTTTGTTGGAGTGCACTAGTCTCGTTCAGGACTTCCCCATCATAGTAAGCCAGCGCGCTGGTTGTGAGTAGGTATTAGATCGCTTTTCAATACCAGCGCACAGCGCAAGCTGCAAATCCGCCTACGCCACGGCGCATCTTCGAGTGGCGGGCAAGTGAGTCGGAACGGAATGACGTCGGACGTACGCCGCCTGGGGCTTTTTTATGGCGAAGGAGATTGCGACCCCAGCGATTGCCGCATCCGTTGCTCTCTGAGGATCATCACGATCCGATCCACTCCGTTGGTTTCTGCGGCTTCGATCGGGACTGCGATCGGGATATTGTCCGCACCTTGGTCGAGATCGCCATCCGAATCTTCCAACTCGGTCAAATTTTGGTGTGCCGGTTGGCGTAAATGTTCTTGAGGAGGAGATTTTTCTGCGGGAGTCATCGACCGTTCGCTCTCCTAAGTAGTTATGACGACTGACACAAGCACGGACCATCACGAAAGTGCGGCTTAACCGAATGCCATTCATCCCTGACAGACCGCGCCCCTGTCCGCTCCTGCAGACCGCACACCTCATATACATATACGATGAGGAGTTACAACCGCGGGAAAAGCACAGTTCGACGCCCGAAAACCGAAAACCAAATGGCCCCTGACCGTGACTTTTGCCCACATCGCATTCGCCCGCTGGCCAAGAAGAATAGCCCCCTCCAACGCCCAAAACAACCGCGATCACACAACCAGCGGGGTCGCCCCAACAGCGGACGATCTCATGAGCTTGTTTGTGTTTTCTACGCCCGGCGACGATTCCTCCGCCAGCAGGCGAGCAGACCCAACAGGCCGATTCCTGCCAGGATCAGTGTGCTCGGCTCAGGTACGGCGACAAGGGCCTCAACGAGAAGCAAGTCATTTCCTGTGCCTCCGAGCTCGGTTACCTGCAGGTTATCGCCAATCACAGCGACGACACCCAAGACTGTGATTTGAGAAAGGTCGTTGGTCGTAAACTCAGTCAACGTCATGTTGGGTAAAAACCGGGCAAAACACCCAACAAAGAGTCCTGACCCCTTTGTTTTGGTCGCCCTGTGATGGATCCGCGAGCGCGTCTGCGATCTCGGTGAGTACCCACGCCGTGGTGATCGTGCGACCGTTCCAAGTTGCTGCGAACTCTGCTGCCTTGTTATGCCCTGCATCGTCCCCACTTACCAGCGCCAGGTAAAAGTAGGTGTCCGCGAACGCCGTTCTCATCTTTTCGGCCGGCCGTGGAGATAGTGGTCGTGCTGAGCTGCAAGATCCGGTGGAAGGCCCTTGGCCGAGCCAATGACCGGCTTGAGCCGGTCGTACAAGGTCTCCCCGCTTTGGGCGGCCTTGGTAGCGTCGACCGTCTCACCATCGAGCACGTCGACGCGAACTTCTGCCCCTTCGGGCAAAGCAACCGGCTCATTAAGGACAATATGACCGTTTTCGATGTGGCCGTGATAGATCATAGCTGCTCCCTGCACTCCTGCGATAACACTCCCCATTATATCATTTGGCCACCCTCACGACGAGGCAGCAAAAAAAGCCCCGGCGAGCCGAGGTGGCTGGGCGGGGTTGGAGGGTTTGCCTGTTAAAAGAAGACAGGACATGCAATGCGGTGAGCACATGCGCACATTGCGTATCCCGGCGTTCGCACCGGCCAGGGCCACCCGGCCAAGGATGACGCGCCGGCACTTGGCTAAAGCGTTACGCAAAACAAAACCGCAACGCGGCCCGCAAGGTGACGTCCATCGAGCGCGCACCAGGCCTGAATCCCGAATCCCAAGCCTTGACCCCGGCGCAGCCCCGCTCTGCATCACCGATCTGGACGATCGAATTGTCGCGATCAATCGCCACGTGCACGAAGACGTTCCTGCAACTCGGAGAGCAGCTCGGAAAGTTCGTCCGAACTGCGTTGTAGCAGCTCCGGTGCACCGGCCACTGAGCCACCAAGGATCTCCTGCAAAATTTGGATCTTCCCGATCAGCGTGCCATGAGTCGCACCTTCCTCACGACCTTCCTCACGGGCGGCGATCAGACGAGCTTCCTCGTCGTGAAGGAACTTCATGCGGGCTTCGTAGAACTGACGGTCTTCGGGCGATTTCGAGATCATCTCCAACACTCCTGCCGCTTCACGGAATTCGTTGTCCACTAACCGCGCGGCCAGTTCCTCGGCTTCCAGACCTTCGGCATGCTTGAGAAAGTAAACCCATTTCTCCAGCGGACCCAACTCTCCTACATTATTGCTTGCAGACTCGTACTTTGGCAACTCCAGCGTGTGGAACACCAAATCCTCGCTAAAGATAAAATCCTGCTGATCGCAACGAAGACGGAAACTCAAATGAAATTCCCCGACCTCGGCGAAAAGCACTCGATCCAGTACGCAAATACTGATCGCCGGACGCAACGCGTGGTACGGATCGCCCTCGGACAATTGCCGGATGTAGTTCAGGCAATTGTAGTAAGTCAGCCGCTTGGGAAGATCGGTCGGCAACGTTGTTTGCATTTCGATGTTAAAGCGACGACCATCGACATCGGTCGCCAGCACATCCAATACCACCAGTTTGTCTTCCGAGCGGTCTTTACCTTGGATCGGATTCAAGATCTCGACCCACGTAATCGGCCGTGGGAGATTCAGCACCGCGTTCAGAAAATGGACTGTAATCCGCGTGTGATCCGGACTTCCGAAGACCAGTTTGAAGGCGAAGTCGACTTTCGGATCGATACCAAGAGGCATGGGCGAGGGCCTGAAGCGAAAACAAACTAACGAAGTTTCCGCAGTCTATCGGCTCGCGGCGGTTCCTGCTACGGCACCCCTCGACAGCCATCAGGTCGCCCGACAGCATTTCGGAATTGATCAAACGAGGCGTCCAACAAGCAAAACAAAACCGCAACACGGCTCGCAAGGTGACGTCAATCGAGCGCGCACCAGGCCTGAATCCCGAATCCCAAATCTGACCCCGGCGCACGCCGGCTGCCCGCTCGGCCCCTGTCATGCATTCTGCCCCCATGTTTCTGGGCCGCAACCAAACGTCGTTTAATCCCGGCGCACCGGGACAGGCGCCGGCTGTTTGGGGCGCTGGCGAGCCGGCGGCCTGCTTCAATGGGACTCGCGATAGGGACCGCCTTGAGGCTTTTCTCGAAACGGCTGGCCTTGCCGGTACAGCTCCAACCGTACGGCCAGGTCATCCTTGATTTCCGGTTCGGCCAATTGGACCGCCTTCTGCTGCCACCGCACTGCCTGTTGGAAATCGCCCAGCTGTGCATACTCTGCCGAAAGTGCATCGAGAATGAGCGCGTTGTTGTCCCCCACAAGTTCAACGGCACGCTGAATAACCAAATTGTGTTCGTCTTTGCAGCCCAGCTTGCGATGATTAAAATGGCAGATAGGCACAAACAGGACCGGAACTTCTTACAGAGGATTATGTTATGTCGATAGCTCTGAACGCGATGTTGGCCCAGACCGTCGACGTTTGCGGGGGGCGGATGCGCATCGATGGAACACGCATTACGATCCATCGCATCGCCACTTTATACAAGCAAGGGCAAAGTCCCGAGGAGATCGTACAGACGTATCCACAACTTTCTCTCGCGCAGGTGTATGCCGCCTTGGCGTACTATCATGCGAATCGTGCCGAAGTCGAATCGGAGTTGGCTGCCGCGGACACCTTGTATGACGAGTTGAAACGTCAAGGTGCGCCTCCGGACACCGTCTCATGAGCGAGGGGCGTTTGTATGTGGACGAAGATGCTGGAGAGAACGCCGTCGTCCAAGGACTCCGGGCTCGTGGCGTGGACGTCCTGACCACTGTCGAGGCGAATCGTTGCGGATCCACAGATCAGGATCAACTCGCCTTTGCGGTCCAACAAGGGCGAAGCATTTATACGTTCAACGTAGGCGACTTCGCGCGGCTCCATCGCGAGTATCTCCAGCAAGGGATCGGCCACACTGGCATCGTTGTCGTACCTGATCAACGCTGCTCCATCGGCGAGAAAATTCGTCGATTGGCTGGTTTCATTAGCAGAATTACGGCGGAAGAAATGGTCAACCGCATGGAATACTTGTAGTTGCTCGACAGGCAGTCGCATCTCGACACTGTCGAAGCCAGCAGCGGTCGCATGCTGCGTCAATTTCTCGATTTCGTGTGTGGAATATTGAGTTGCATGATTCAGGTTTCCCGCTCGTCAATTCTATCATGCGAAGGCGTGTCGGGCCAAAAGCAGCAGCACCCGGTCCACCAAAAAAATCCCCGCCGGACCAGGCAGTCCGACGGGACTTGGGATTCGCGTTTTCTGAAAACCGAACACCAAGCCTGACCCCGGCGCAGCCACCCTCATTTACTTTTTCTGCGCCGTAGCAGCTCAGGTCACCGAAACCCAGATCGTCGGCATTGATCAGAATCACATTGAAAAGTGTTTTCGTTTCCGCAGCAGCGAGGATGCTCGGCGATATTACGAAACTGGAGACGGCGAGCGCGATAAGACTTAGTTTCATGATGCGCCGTTCAAGTTGTTCGATAAATTACCGTGTTGTTCGATACATTACCGTGTTCGATAAAGTACGGCGAATCATCGATATTAACAGCCCCCGCTGCGGCGTCGATAGGATGAGCGAGTTAATCGACCATGAACATAGGGCATTCATGTATTGTCTCCGACGCAGCGTCCCCGCCTGCGCGGGAAGGACGACGAGAAACCGCCCGTAATTCCCGCGCAGAGCTTGTCCTCGCGCAGGCGGGCGCCAGCAACAGCGGCAGTTACCTGACCGATCTTGCCATGGCCAACAAGTTTGCCAAGGCCACAACCACGGTGGTTACGGCGGCTGGAACCAAGCTCTCGGACGCCTTCGTTCAAGCCATCAAAGACAACAATCAGGCCGGGGTTATTTTCTTGGAAGGTCGTAAGGTAACCACCGAGCCCCTGGTAGTGGAGGTGCGCGACGATGGCGACCAGCCGGTTTTACAGATCACCTTGCCGCTGGAGATTATGGGGGTGGAGCAGATGTATGGCCACCTGAACCTGCGACCTGAGGCCGGTGGCCCAGGCGGGGATGGTGACCGGTACACGGATCTTGATACGGGAACTCCCCCGAAGAGTCCGTGCCCTATGGGCGTATGGGAACCGCCGAGGATCTGGTCGGCATGGCGATCTTCCTGGCAAGTGCTGAAGCCGACTACATTGTTGCCCAGACCTACAATGTCGACGGCGGCAACTGGATGAGTTGATTTTTCCTTCTCCCCTTGTGGGAGAAGGTGGCCGAGCGGAGCGAGGTGGGACGAGGGGTGTTCCAGCATGGCGCTCCGTCCACACTCCTCATCCGTCTCGGCGCGTGCCGCGCCGACCCACCTTCTCCCACAGGGGGAGAAGGATGACCGGCGCCGGCGCAGGCAAAGAAGAGGCGCTAGAGCATGACCACGCCCCTCTCCCTCGCCAGCCTCGACACCCTGCCGGCAGACATCGGCCGCCCGGCCTACCGGCGCGACCGGCAGCAGCCCGGCGTCGTCCATATCGGCACCGGCAATTCCGGCGCGCCATTCGCCGTGTATCTCGACGACCTGTTGAACGCCGGCAAGGACCATGACTGGGCGCTGGTCGGCGCCGGCGTCTCCGACCGAGGAGGAAGGCCGCGCACGCTCAAGGGCCAGGACTGGCTGACCACCGTGGTCGAGCAGGATCTCGGCCACAAGCGGCGCGCGTCACCGGCGCGATGATCGACTTCCTGCCGGCGGAGACGCGGCGCGATCATCGGCCGCTGCCGATCCCGATCCGCATCGTCTCGTTGACCATCACCGAAGGCGGCTACTTCATCGATCCAGCGACGGGTTCGGCCCGGCGCACCCCGACATCGTCGCCGATGCGCGACTCCCGACTCGCCCAGGCCCACGTGTCGGCGCTGAGTGACGGCCTCAAGCCCGACACGACCGCCGGCGTGCCGCCCTTCACGGTGATGTCCTGCGACTACATTCCCCATAACGGCCAGGTCGCGGCCGACGCCGTCATCGGCGTCGCCACCTGGTCGATCCGGATCTCGCCGCCTGGATTGCGGGCGAGGTTGCATTCCCCAACTCCATGGTCGACCGCATCACCCCGCCACCACCGCGCGACGCGCAGTCGCTCGGCGCGATTCGGCATCGATGACGCCTGGCCGTGTTCTGCGAGACATTCCGCCAATGGGTCCTGGAGGACCATTTCTCGACGGCCGGCCGGCGCTGGAGGAGGTCGGCGTCATTCGTCAACGACGTCGCGCCCTATGAGCTGATGAAGATCCGCATGCTCAA
>CAWJNN010000014.1:0-19825 GCA_963844115.1 uncultured Planctomycetales bacterium
GGTGGGACACAGCGATGCCGACGTTCTGTTGCACGCCGTGACGGACGCCGTGCTGGGCGCAGCGGCGCTGGGCGATATCGGCGAGCTGTTTCCGGATACCGATCCATTGAATCGAGATCGTGATTCGGCCGAGATATTATCCGAGGCGGTCCGACGACTCCAGCAAGCAGGGTACAAGGTGTCGAATGTCGATTGCATTGTTTTTGCGGAGCGGCCTAAGTTGTCGTCCTACAAGCAGACGATGCAGCAGCGAATCGCAGAGATTTTGCAGGTGGAGCCGGACTGCGTCGGGATGAAAGCGAAGAGCGGCGAAGGGATCGGCGATATTGGCCGCGAGGAAGGCATGGCGGCACAGTGCGTGGCGCTGGTGATACAAACCAATTAGGTGAACACCAATTAGGTGAACAAAGATGAGCACAGCAGCAGCCGACTCGGAATCGGCGGAACAACGATTCGTGACTCCCAACTTCCAGATTTACAATACGTTGTCGCGCGACAAGCAGCCGTTCGTGCCGGCGACGCCGGGCAAAGTCGGGATCTATTTGTGCGGTCCGACGGTTTACGACAAGGCGCATATCGGCCACATGGTCGGTCCCGTGATTTTCGACGCCATCAAACGCTATCTGACGTACAGCGGCTACGAAGTGACGTGGGTCGTGAATATTACGGACGTCGATGACAAGCTGATCAACAAGGCGAACGAACGTGGTATTTCGATGGCCGAAGTCGCTGACGAAAACACCAAAGACTATTTGAGAAACCTGGCGGGAATGGGTGTTGACGGGATCGACCATATGCCCAAGGCCACGGAGAGCATGCAAGAGATTATCGATCTGACGCAGTCACTGATTAATAAGGGCTTTGCCTACGAAGCGGCTGGCGACGTATTTTTTGAGGTTGGCAAGGACTCGGACTACGGAAAACTGACCAACCGCACGGTCGACGATCTGCAGGGCGATGGAGGCGGGGCGTCCGCCAAAAAGAGATCGTCCGCTGACTTCGCTTTGTGGAAAGCGGCCAAAGAGGGTGAACCGTCGTGGGAGAGTCCGTGGGGACAGGGGCGGCCCGGTTGGCATATCGAATGTTCCGCGATGAGTCGCAAGATACTGGGCGAGTCCTTCGATATTCATGGCGGCGGCCTGGACCTGATCTTTCCTCACCATGAAAACGAGATCGCGCAGAGCGAATGTTGTCACGGCCGGCCGATGGCGACGTTTTGGATGCACAATGGCTTGCTGCGCACGTCGCAAAACGCTGGTAAGGTCGGCGGTCGGACGGACCGCGAACAGGCCGAAAGCGAAGCAACGAACAAGAAGATGAGCCGATCGGACGGTGCGGGCGGCCTGGCCGAACTGATTGCGCGGCAAGGTGGTGAACGAATCCGGTTCTTCCTGCTGCGAACTCATTATCGCAGCACTGTGCTATTCAGCGACGAGGCGGTGGCCGAAGCCGGACAGGCTCTAGAATCGTTTTATCGATTCTTCAAACGATTCCAACGCGTCACCGGACAAGACTTTTACGAAATCCCCGTCGTGGCGGATCGGCAGGCGGGTAAATTCGACCCCGGTAGTTGCGCCTTACTTCAGGCCGTTGCCGAAATGCGAAATCGATTCCTCGCGGCGATGGACGACGATTTCAATACGGGTAGCGCGGTAGGTGACCTGTTTGAGATGGTGCGGACCTTGAACCGGTATGTGGAAGAGGAACAACTGGAAAACGCATCGGAACGCACGGCCGCAAGGCTTGCCGCCCTCACGCAGGGTGCGTCCGCGTTACGTGAATTGAGCAGTACGTTGGGGTTGTTCCTCAAGCCATTACAGCAAAAGACGGCCGATTCAGCGGTTTTAGATGGTGTGATGGAACTGGTCCTTGAACTGCGGGCCGCGGCCCGGCAACAAAAGGACTTCGCAACGGCGGACCAAATCCGTGATGCGATGGGACCGCTAGGAATCGCCTTGGAAGACCGCGCTGGCGGTACCGATTGGAGTCGCGAGTCGGGATCGACCGGCGACCCGCTGGACGGCCTGATGCAGCTGCTGATCGATTTGCGAGCGAATGCTCGGTCGAACAAAGACTTTGCCACGGCCGATCGCATACGCGACGCGCTCGCGGCCGCGGGCGTGGCGTTGGAAGACCGCCAGGGTGGTACCGAGTGGGCAATCGATGATTCTTCCGCGAATAGTTCCGGTGCAGCAAGGACGTAGGAGAGCTACCACGTGGCCCGCATCTTGGGAATCGATCCCGGCTTGAACGTTACCGGTTACGGAGTCCTGGATGTTGGGCCGAAAGGTCTTACATTGTGTGAAGGCGGCGTCGTCCGTAGCAGCAGGCAAAAGAGTTTGGCCGAACGGGTGCAGCAGATCCATGAAGGAGTCGTCGACGTCATCACCGCGCTGAAGCCGGATTCGGTGGCCTTGGAAGAGCTGTACAGCCATTACGAACGGCCACGCACGTCGATCCTGATGGGGCACGCTCGAGGTGTCATTTGCCTGGCCGCAGCACAAGCAAACCTGGAGTTACGCAGCTATAGTTCCACGCAGGTGAAAAAAATCCTGACCGGCAACGGCCGAGCACCGAAACGGCAGATGCAAGAGGCGATTCGGCGCGAACTACGCTTGTCGGAGATTCCCGAACCGGACGATATCGCCGACGCGCTCGCGATCGCCCTGTGTCATCACTACCTCGCAGATAAGATTACAACCGCCGACGCGTGATGGGTAAATTTAGGGGCGACCATAAATAACGTAGCGGTGGCATCCTGTCGCCGAACCGGGGCTGGAAGCCCCAGCCACGATATATCGGTAAGTTATCTTTCGCTCGATCCTAAATCCAGTGCAAGTATAGTTCCCAGCCAGGAGACGCACCCCTTTGATCACCAAAATTACGGGCAAGCTACTAGCTGTACATGACGACGCGTTGTCGCTGGCAATTGGCGCGTTTGAATACCAGGTATTGATCCCCGAATTCGCTCGGCGCCAGTTGCAGAATCAAATCGGGGAAGAAGTGCAGCTGCACACGATCGAATACCTGGAGGGCAACCCGATGCAGGGCAGGCTGACACCGCGCCTGATCGGTTTTCTGAACGAAGCCGAACGAGAATTCTTCGAGCTGTTCTGTTCGGTGGATGGCGTGGGCGTCAAGAAAGCGCTGCGGGCGATGATCCGACCGGTCCGCGAGGTTGCGACCGCGATTGAAGAGCAGGATACGAAAGGACTCTCGTCGCTACCGGGGATCGGGCCAGCCATGGCGGAACGCATCGTGGCGAAACTGCGCCGCAAGGTCCCCAAGTTCGCGTTGCTGGCGCTCTCCGACGACCCGCAGGCGGCAGACGTTCCGTCGGATGTTGTCAGCGAGGGATTCGACGTATTACGCAGTCTCGGACATTCGGACAAGGACGCTCGTCGGTTGCTGGATGCCGCGCTTTCCAAAAAGAAAAAATACAAGGATGTCCAGGCGCTTCTGCAGGCGGTATACGACCAGAGAGAAGGCGAAGCGTAGCCTTCCATGCCCGATCAACCGACAACCGAACCACTCCTGCACGTGGTCCTGCACCAACCCGATATTCCGCAGAATACCGGGAACATTGGGCGGACGTGCGTCGCGGTGGGCGCGAAGTTGTGGCTGATCCGGCCGCTCGGTTTTCAGCTCGACGAAAAACACCTGCGGCGAGCGGGGATGGACTATTGGCCTCTGCTGGATTGGGAAGCCGTCGACAGTTGGGCCGACGTACAACAGCGGTTGCCTGATCGGACGGTGTGGTGTCTCACCAAGACCGCCAGCCGTTGCGTGTGGGACGCCGAGTTTAGTCGCGGCGACATCTTGCTATTCGGCAGCGAGACTCAAGGCCTGCCCGCCGACATCCTGTCCGAAGAACCGCGTCGCAATCTCAAGTTGCCCATGCGAGATGAAGTTCGCAGTCTGAATCTCGCCAGCACGGCGAACACGATCGTCTACGAGGCCGTGCGCCAATTCGGCGGTCTCTCGATTGACGTCGACCCGCCGCAGCGACAGGTACAAGACCTGAGCTAGCCACGGGGACGAGGGACGAAAAAGGTGTCAAACGAAAAAGGTGTCAAAACGAAAAAGGTGTCAAGTACCGATTTGGTGGATTAGGCAAGCTTCTTTGGCCTTCCTCTGGGCCGTGTCGTTGATTCAAGGCCAAGCCGTTTAGCTGTTGCCATCGTCCACTTTTCATCGCCGAAGGGGAGATTGCGTGTGACGCTGTGGCGCAAGGCTTTGAGTTCTTTTTCGCTCAGAGCCTGGTTTACCCTGTCGACCCAACGAGGTAGTCGCCGAACTGGCCAAGGCGCTAGTTCGATCGGTGATTCACCGCCTAGCCAATTCGACAAGCTTCCCCACCGGTAGGCCTCGGCTTGCTTGACCAAGTTGGCCGTGAACGCATTGCGTTCCACATCGCGACAAACGACATGAAAGTGATCATCGTCTTGAACCGGAAAGCTCTTGTATCGACCCTGGTAAACATGGCCGTAGCCCGCCGTCCCATGGTGTGCGTGATAACGCTGCGTGTGAGTTAACGTGATCCAACCAAGGAATGCCGACATCCCGCCATCGACTTGGGGCGACAATACCATGTGCCAATGGTTGCTCATCCACTGATAAGCGATCAGGTCCACGAGATACTTTTGCAAGCCTTCCGCAATCAAACGCTCAAAACCCTCGAAATCAGCATCCTTGAAAAAGATGTCGTGCCGTGCGTTGCCTCGATTGAGCGCGTGATAAATGCCGCCTGCTTCATCGGCTCGTGGTGGTCTGCCCATGATGATTCTCGCAAAGTGGTTTCAATCAATCCACCAAAACGTAACCATCTGGATGAAACTTACCTAGACCCTAGAAACGGTACTTGACACCTTTATTCTTGCGCTATCAATTATCATGCAGACCAATGTGTTTCTTCCTCTTGCGGCGTTTCGTCGGCGTCGAGGGCCGCGAGGTGTTTGTCTTCGAACACGCGGCCAATCAGCAGTCGCACTGGAACAAGCAGGGCAATAAACAATGGAAACGAAAGACGGAGCGATGCGTTGGGACTGAGCGTGATTCCGCACAGGACAACGAGGCAGACCAGTTGCACCAGCGTGAAGTGATGCGTGATTCTGGTCGGTGCCTGTCGTAGATAGTGAGTTCGCGGATAGAGGCCGGGATCAGTCAGCCATAGCGTTAAACGTTCGAAGAACTGGTTACCCGAAAGTGAGACGACACCCATGTACAGGAATACGCCATAGAGCACGGCCATCGGAACAACATTCAGCAGCGGCAGTGCTAGCAGGGAGAGTGCGATCAACACGTGAATGGCAAGCCCGGTCACACGGTTTTCCTGAACGTGGACGATCCGTTCCTGTGTGTCGCCGCCGGGTATGATGACTTCTTCCGTTTCGGCCAGTCCCCGCACATGAGCCAAAGAGCGGACTGTAGCCGCAACCAGCCACGGCAAACCGAACAACGAGCAAACGCCGATCAGGCCGCCGACCACGGCAAGATCAAGATGATACGCGGGTGCTTTCCGCAGCTTGTGGTCCGGGCTGTTGATCAAACGCCCGGTTATGTTCTGCGTCAGGAAGATCAGCACGGCGGCCAGCATCGCAGGACCAAGAGCTGCCCAGCGTGCCCAGACCGGAGTTACAAACGGATCGACCAGCCACGACCGCCCGGTGCTGGTTTGAATACCGCCGGGGGCCTGCAATGTGTTGACAGAAACCTCAGCACGCAGCCACCATGCAAGCAGCGTCATTGCTCCCAGAGCCAGCATGGGGCCGAAATCCGCAAGGAACTCTCTCATCCAGTGCACGAGATACTTACTTCGTCGAAATCTGGAGAGCGTCATCCCAATGTAAAACGTACCAAGCGCCAGCATGAGTGAGAGGAATGCCCCATCGTGATGTGTCGAGTCCGCAAAACTGGTTCGGAACGTGGCAGCAATTGCCCGGATCGCTTCGTAAATAAAGATCAATGCCATCAGCACCGAGAAGATTTCATCCGTGAACCGCGTGAAGTATCGCATCAGGCAACTGGCGTCGGTTGCGGCCAGGAGTATCAACAGCAACGCCGTCCAGAATCCGACCCACGCATACGTCGAAAGAAACGGCAACTGCATGTCCGCCGACAAGCGATAGAGAATCCCTGTAAACACAAGCAGCGGGCCAACGCTGCCTAAAATAATCAACGGCTGCCCGGAACAAAACGCGTAGACGATGCCACAGAAAGCGGATGCCACCAGCATCTCGATGACACCGATCTGACCTGCCGTCTCGACGCCCATGATGCCGCCAAAAGTAACGGCCGGTGCGAGGCAGGCGAAGAATAGAAGGAGCGTCGAACTGAGACTCTTCGCCGTTAGCCCGTCACGAAAATCACTGGCGTAACATGCAGAGCGTCGGCGTACGTCGTCAAAGAATCCACCCAGCAAACGCCCTGAGTATTCAAGTCCGCCCGCCACGTCGGCGACCGCCGTCACTGACGATGCCGCGTAATCGACGAAACGCTGTAATGCTTCGAGCAGGTCGGCGCGGTTTCGAGCGCGACCAAGATCGTATCGAAACTCGTCATTCGATAAGAGGCGGGCAATATTCGCCAATGCGTCAAGATGTTCGGCGGCGGCCCCCGGCGGCCCTACCAGCAGGAACAGGAATCGAATTGGGATGCCGTCGGGAGCACTCGCGTTAATCGGGTGAGCAAGTCGCACGAAGAGGATGAGTGGTTCAGGAAGAATGTCAAGATAGGCGTGTGGAATCGCTGCGGCGTGACCGATCGCCGTTGGTGCTTCCTGTTCGCGATTTAACAGACGTAGTTCAACCTGCTCCGCAGCCTGTTCCGGCAGCATTCCTTCGGCCGCTGCTCTACGGACGGCCGAACTGATCGCCGACTCCATGTCCGAAGCATCGAGATCAAGGACCACGTGGTCTTCGTCGAATGCGTCTTTCAATCTCTTCATGCGTGACCTCAGGCGACCGTTCTTCGGGCCGCTTGCTGATTCGGACTTGGCTCGCCGCGGAAGTTCGCATGCAACGACTCCCAGTCGATGACCAGCGATCCACCATTGCCCTCGTGTGGTTTGGCCCAATTCATCAGTAGGTCAAGGCAGGCATGATCAATGTAGTCGAGGTTCTCGAAGTCCACGTGCAGTTCGACGTTTTCCGGTACACGTTCCAGCCTGGCAGCGAGCAGCGGGAGCCGAACAAATGTAGCCGCTCCCTCAAGTTTCAAAGATGCAACGTGCTGCTCCTTGTCCACTTCAAGCCCAACATCCAGATGCGAGAACCTGTGCATAAGCTTCGCCGCTGATAACGCGACGCCTGTCAGTACGCCCGTCAACAGATCGGTGCATACGATCGTTACCAAAGTTGCGGCGTAAATGGCGACTTCGCCCCGGCCGTACTTTCGCAACTCTTTGATTGCCTTGACGTTAATCAGTTTGTATCCGGTGTAAACGAGCATCGCCGCCAATGCGGCGGTTGGGATCATTCGAAGCATGAAGGCCAGCATCGACACGAACACCAGCAACCAGGCTCCGTGCAGAATCGTGAAAAGACGTGATCGTGCTCCCGCATCGACGATGGCCGTCAATCCAGCGGCCGGACCACTGACGGCATTGTGCGACCCGCTCAGCGATGATCGCATCAGGCGTTGTTGCTTTGATGCGTCCAATGGTGCGCCGGCGATTATGTTCTGACTCGGCCAACACGACCATACGCTTCAAAAACGCTTCGCTCCCTGGATCACAAAACAAGCTATGCAGTTTGTACAACTTATTTACCCTGACCACGCCAGTTCTTGATTGCCCGTTCCTTAAAATTTAGACCACCATCAACTCGGTAACTTCCGGCTCGCTGCCGACTCCTTGAAAACGTGCTTCAAATACTGGCAGCCCCTTAGCCAACGCTTGCAAAGTGTGGCCCAATTGCTGATCGGCCAATTCTCCCATCGCCTGAAAGAACGTCTGGGGATCGACCTTGAGTGACGTCAAACTATCAATTCCACTGGCCAATTCCTGGCGCAAAAATGCCGCCGCCTGGGGGTGGTTGACGAACATTTGACTGCCTCCTACCTGGGGCGTGATTGTGGGAATGAGCGTCTGCCGTTGAACATCGCCGTTGATGGTGATATTCACGACCGCCCCTTCCTGGTGATCTCCTTCCAAAACGACATAATCTAACGGCTTGCCTTGCCAAAGTGCGTTGAAAAATACCCGCATGAATTCCAGCGTCAGCTCAGGCCGCACACCGTAGTCATCGGGGCGGGTCAGCATCAATTTCAGATGACCGCAGCCGATATGATCCGGTTTAAGTAGCTCTTCTAATAGTCGGGGTTGCAGATCAGTGGGTGGGTTCGCAGGAAATTCCCCATCGTTCGAGCTTGCGTTTCAGCCGTTGTAGCGTGCTCCCAAATCTCGGCAGGCATGCGAGCCAGGGCATGGGTATCTCCATGCATATAAAATTTACCAAAGCGATCGATGTACTTATGGAAGAAGTCTTCCAATTGATCCAGCGGAAATGGTTGTCCAGAAACGCGTTCCAGGGTCGCCAGTGCTAACAAGAACTCGCCCGCGTTTCCACCGGGAGTGCCCACAATTCCAAGTTCGCCCCGACCGTCTACACATGATTTCATGGCATCAGCCAACAGCTCTTCGGCTGGTACCCAGGTGACATTATTGTCATCAGCGATATGGCTGGCAATTTTAATATTCGTGAGTGGCATGGTAATCCTGCTCCTGTCTGGGAAAAAATAGCGTTCTTGTTCTAGCACGTTTTACGTATGCGATGGTTCCATGACGGGATGCATTACTCATCCAGAAACGCGACCGAACCGTTGGAAGTATCGAACATCGCCGTGACGACTCGAATCTGCCCGGAGGCAACCAGACGCTTTAACAGCGGGCTTTCTTCGACCACCTGCTGCGCCATCCTGGCAATGTGACGTCGCGCAACCTGGTCCATCGTTGCCTGTTGTTCTTCAGCCGTCATATTTGGGAAGTCGCGTGCCTGTTGCGCATCAATTGAAACGGCAATCTGTTCGAGGACGTCCAGCAAGTTGACGCACTCACCAAGCACCGACTCATTACTGGAAGACCCGGCAATGCCCATCGCCAGCGAGAGCAACGAGCTGTCGGTATGGCCCATTAAGACGACCAATTTGGCCCCCCCTACCGACACAGCGTACTCCACTCCACCAATTGTCCGCGGTCCGACGACGGCACCGGCCATACGGATCACAAAGGCCTCACCCAGTCCCAGGTCAAAGGTTATCTCCACCGGGTTACGGGAATCGATGCCGCTCACAATGGCGGCGATCGCCGTTTGGTCCTGGCCGTTGGTTGCCAGAGGCTTCAGCAATGAACGATCCAAAGGATGGCCCTCAACAAAACGCTTGTTGCCAGCCTTGAGAATCTCCAGAACCTGGTCGGCAGTCAACTTCTCGCGTGCCTCTTGAAGCGAAAAATCGACAGCGTCTACCACGTCGGAAAACTTGTATTTTTCGCGGAAGCCAACCATTTGCATGGTGATATCGAAAGCAGGGGCTGTTTTATCATGGAACTCGCGAATGAGGCTCAGCACGTCCGGATCGATGTAGTGGGTCCGCCGCGCATCGAGCAGCAAACGGCTACCTCGTGGCGCTTCCCGCATCGCCGATTCGAGCGCTGCTTTATTGAGAAAACTAACTTGATCGCTCAGCTCAATGTGCAACAAGTCACCGTCAATGTGCTTTTCACGAATCTTTCGCACCGGACGCCTGAGATTGCTATTGAGAATGAACAACACACTCAGGACCATACCAATGCAGATACCGACCAACAGGTCCGTTAAGACAATGGCGACCACCGTGATGACAAACGGCAACAATTGGTAACGTCCCGCACTGGCCATCTGCTTGAATAACGCGGGACTGGCAAGCTTGAATCCCGTCATCAGCAGAATTGCGGCCAGGCAAGAGAGTGGAATCATCGCCAGCACCTGCGGTATCAGAACGACACAGCCCAGCAAAAGCACGCCATGAAAGATCGCCGAGAGCTTCGTTTCGCTACCCGCCATGGCATTCACTGAACCGCGAATGACAACGCTCGTTACCGGAATGCCACCGAGCATCCCCGCCGCCACATTGCCAATGCCTTGCGCAAAAAGTTCTTGATTGGGCGGCGAGATCCGCCGCTTTCGGTCCAGCTTGTCCACTGCGTCGAGGTTCAACAGCGTTTCCAACGACGCCACGACGGCGATCGTAATCCCACCGATATACACCCCAGCGTTGGCCAATTGAGAGAAGTCCGGTGTTCGAATCAGGCCAACGAATCCGCCCAGAGTGCCATCACCGGGGACATCGACTAATTGCTGAGGAGTAATCAGCCAATTACCTCCTATTCTGGACAGCGCCCAGCCGAGCACTGCTCCAAAAATGACGACCAACAACGGCGCTGGTACGAGCGATTTCTTCAGCCTGGGAATCTTGTCCCAAATGATCAGAAAGAGGAGGGAAAATACACCTACGGAGATCGCGCCTAGCTGCAAGCCGCCGTCGAAGGTAAAGACATCGTTCATGGCGTTGAAGAAGCTGAAAATGATATCGCCAATTGGATGCGAATGATCGACCACTGCATCGGGATGTTGCACGAAGTCCTCTAAAGCCTCGGAGTGACCAAAGGGCAAGCCCATGTCCTTGGAGTAACCGAACAGCAGCGGCAACTGCTTGAATATCAAGATCACGCCGATCGCGGCCAGCAGTCCCTTGATCACGCCGGACGGAAAAAAAGCTGAAAGCGCGCCCGCTTTGAGCAACCCAAAGCCGATTTGGATGACACCGCCCACGACGACCGCCAGCAGAAAAGCTTCGTACGATGGTAGATTTGCGATCTGTGCCGCGACGATGGCGGTCAAGCCAGCCGCCGGTCCGGAAACGCTGGTGTGCGATCCGCTGAAAATCGCGACGATAAGTCCGCCGACAATACCTGAAATCAAACCCGCGATGGGGTCCGCATCGGACGCGATGGCAATGCCCAGGCAAAGTGGAAGTGCTACCAAAAATACAATAATGCCGGCTAAGAAATCCTTAGCAATTGTCTTCGCGTTCAATTTCGTATCGCTCATAGTCATTTCGTATCGCTCATAGTCTACGTGACGTCCATCGGGAAAATTGATATCAGTCTCTTTTCATTCCGGCATGCAACAGCCGGTGGATCGGCGTCGGTGCATCGATACAACACCAGCCCGATACTGGTGATCACGACCATCATCACAGCACTCAAACGGTCGATCGAGAGTTCAATCGTCGGCAGAAAACTCCACGGCGTTTCGCAGATGACGAGATGCCTGGCGACGTGGCCTGCGGAGACCGCTTCGCCGAGCGCGACAACCGCTGCGACAACCGCCGCGGCAAAGGCCACGATATGTGCAAACACGCCGAAGCCGTACTTCCTGTCGCCCGCGTTCCCGATCGGAAGCGCGCTGTAAATCGCCGCCATGAGCGGTGCGAGAGGAATGAGGATCGGATAGTTGTGCAGAATAAAGTCCATCAAATGCTCCGTTTCGCCACTGCTACTCGGAGAAACACTTCCCCGAGCAATAGCCACGCGTGGTCCATCTAACCGTGAATAGTCCTGATGAGATCGGCGATTGTTTTGTGCTGTTCGATTGGATGTCGCAAGTGCAGTCCTTTGTCGATTCGATACGAGTTACGTCGACCCGTCCGAATCCGCTCCACACAACCAGCCGCTTCAAGGTCGGAAACGATTCCCTGCACAGCCCGTTCTGTAATCCCAACCTCCAACGCCACGTCGCGCATTCGCATCGTCGAATCACGGGCCAGACACAGCAACACGTGCGCGTGATTGGACAGGAACGTCCAGCTCCCGAATTCCGAACTCATCGACAATTCCTCGTGCGATGCACAGAAGACGACGCACACAACAGGCATCACCTGAAGGATAATACACGAAACGAAGTTCTGTAGTCAAGGCGTCTTCCAGGCGCGGCAGCGACCGGCAGTGCCTGGCCCGATGGCACATCGGATCGGTCGGTATTTGAGATGCAGTCGACGTGGTACGCTATCGGCAGTAGGTCGAACAGGCGATATTTCGCGCGGAATGACAGTCAGAACGGCATAGGAAGATCAAGACAGGGCTCCAGCAGTTTTCGACGTCCCACTTCGGCACTCTGGCGGATTGGATGGCTACGAGTGCGGAGCGGGACACTCTGCTTGTTGCCTGTTCCGACCATGGCACCGCGCCGGACAATCTTTTGTTCGCGGGAGAATCCCGCCTGTTGATCGTCCAGCATCTGATTTCCTCGATTGCGAGTCTCGCTGAATCCGCAGAGTTCAAGTTGAGTCTCGCCGAAGAAGAACGTCTATCAAGGCCGCTTCAAGTCGTTCCCGGTCCAGGACGATGACCACTTCGATACGGTTTGTCGTTACGTGGAGCGCAATGCCTTGCGTGCCAATCTGGTGCAGCGTGCCGAGCCGTGGCGTTGGGGCAGCTTGTCGCGCTGGAATCGCGCACGCAGCGAAGGAGAAGTCGTTGTTAGCGGCCTGACCGCTTCCCCGTCGCCCCGGTTGGTTGGAGCACGTCAACGCTCCCCAGAACGAAGCGTAATTGGCGGCCTTGCGTCGCTGCGTCACACGCGGTTGCCCGTTCGGTGAAAACTCCTGGTGCGACCGGACGGTGCGGCGTCTCGGACTGGAAAGTACTATTCGCCCCCAAGGCCGCCTCAAGAAAGAGAAAAACGGTTCCTGACACCTTTTCCTCCACGTCGTCTGCCCCGTCCTTATCCTTAGTGATTCCCTCATCGAACACCGTAGAGTTTGCCGTCGACGCCGCAGGTGATGACGTCGGCCTTGCCGTCCCCATTCCAGTCGGCCACGGCGACCTCGGAGATTTCGACGGGCATCTTCAGTTTCCACACGATGCGGCCAGCCCCGTCGTCGCCTTGCGTCACGGCCATCAGGCGCGTGCCGCGCCCGAAAACAAAATCTTCCTTTCCATCACCGTCGATATTGACGCCAACGGTGTTCGAGGCGCGGCCTTCCGCCGGCACGTTCCAGAGCGTCTTGCCGGTGGCGGCGTCCAGGCAGCGAAACCCCTCGTTGCATCCGGCGACGCCGAGCTCCAGCTTGCCGTCACCGTTCACGTCCGCGACCGCCGGCACCGCGTTACTGGCTCCATCCTTGAACCCCGTGTGCCAGAACACCCCGAGGTGGTTGGGAGGCACGGGCTTGAAGGCCACCATGGTCCACCCATAGGCGACCACGGATTCCGGCTTGCCGTTTCCGTCGAGGTCTGCGACCAGCATCGGAGCTCCCCAGATCGCGTAGTCGGACGGATACTCGAGGGCGAGATGGTTCGGCGGCCACGTCACGATGCCGGTGAGCAGCTTGCCGTTCGTGCCCTTGATAATCCAGTGCTCGGACTTGGCTTGCAGCACGATGTCGTCCAGACCATCGCCGTCGTAATCGGCCAGGCCGATCGGCGCTCCGCCGAACGCCCGGAGCCGCGGAACCTGCTGGTCCGCCATCGGCCGATCCAGCAACAACCGGTCCCCGTGCCATGCCACGCTGCCATCTTTCGTGTTGATGACACAGGTCTCCTGCGAATGATCCTGATCGCGGCGCGTCGTGACGATGAGATCCCACCGGTTCGGGTCGAGTGGATGTCCGGCCGTCCAGAAATCAATATTTCCCGGTGAGAAGCCCGGGAAGTCGTGGCTCCACCGGTCGCTGCCGTCCAATCCATAGGCAACGAGTTGTCCGTGACCATCGGGAGCTTCGCGTACTGCGAGCATCTCGTTGACGCCGTCCCTGTCGACGTCGGCGGCCGACATTCCCGATCCCTGGGTTCGACCGGGTCGCCTCCAAAGCCGTTCCAGGGGACGTTCGGTTTGGCCGGTCGCTCGCCAGGCAGTGACCTGTCCAAGCGGGTCGCTCGCGATCACCACCGACCGGCCTTTCGCGTCGTGGAGCACGAGCGGCTGCGACGTGCCGCCGAAGGGACGTGCGGCAACGGCCTCTAGCCGGGCGTCGTTGGCGCGCACTTCCACCTGCGCCATCGTTTCGGCGCTCACGGAAACCAGAACTGCGTCGGGACGGGCAGCGACGGCCTGGACACGAGCGTCCGGCGGAACGCTCACGCTCCAGGCGACCTGCGGCTTGCCGTCGTGGAAATGGAGCGCCTGCAACGTTTCGCCTGCTTTTCCGGGCACCGTTATAAAAATGGTGTCACTCTTCTGGCGGTCGAATCGGGCCCGAACGGCGGCGTCCTGCCCACCTTCAGATGAAACCTGTTCACGGTTTGCGGCGGGGTACGGCGGCGAGCCGATCGACCAGCGCATGGGGATGGCTCCAGATGACCTTGTCCCCTCGATAAATGCGCAGTTCGCCATACGTCCCGCGGGGGCGGCCGCGGCAGACCTGGGTCAGGAGTTCCTCTTGTCCGTCACCGTTGATGTCCGCGTGGCCCCACGCATACACGTCCGGAAGATCGAAGTTGTGCTTACCGGTCTCCATGTCATAGCCGAGCAGGTGCCAGCGTCCGTCCTTGGAATCGTTGAACGTGTTCACAAGGATCTCGGGACGGCCATCGCCGTTGAAGTCGCCGAGCGGCTCCCGGGCCGCGTGAGCTATGGTCTGACGCAGGACAAGACTGTCGCCGGGGTCATACTGATGGTACCAGAGGAGCTTCAACTTGCCATCGCGCACGGCGAGCGCTTCCACGTGCCCCGCCTTGTGCCCGACATTGACGAGGTAGGCGCCCTTCCTGGCGTCCACGTAGCAGCCGAAGTAACCGTAGGGGCGAAGGCCCGGCCGGTACTCGCAGCGGAATTTTTCGAGGCCGGTCGTCGAATCGAAGACCACGACGTCGTCCCATCTGGCGATGCAGATGTCGTTCGTCCCATCCCCGTCACAATCCGCTACGATCGGAGTGATCCAGACGGCGTCGTATTCGTCAGGGACAACCTGCTGCCATACCAGTCGTGGCTTGTCCACGCCGTTCTCGAAGGAATGAAGTCGCATCTTCCATTTGTTGCGGGAATCCTTGCCTGGTGTGGAGAGGTCTCGCGCCGTATCGCGGTCGGGATTATCGAATGTCAGCCGCTGGAGGCCCTTGACGTCGGGGCGGAACTTCGCCCAGAACCCGCCCGATGGCGGCGCGTCCGGCTTGCCGTCGCCGTCGATGTCGAACGGCGGCGCCTGCAATCCCCATCGCAGCAGCGCCCGCTCGTCCAGGGGATCAAGCGGCAGGGATTGATCCAGCCGGTGCGACCCTTCGGTGCCGTGCTCAGGCGTCACAACGATGGAGTACTCCCGTGCCGACACGTCCAACTGCCAGGCCAGTTTCGGGTCGCGGACTTCCCCGGTGGCCAGGGTCCGCGACGTGCGGCCCGGGTCATAAGCTGCTCCGGGCCACTCGGCGCGTCTTGTCCCGGACAGCTCGTTCCCCTCTCCTCGAGCCAAGGAACAACACGCACAAACGGTCAACATGAGAACCGCCGTGGTTGACCACGACCGCCCATGGCTCGGTAAACTTGCCCCGGGCACGACGGGAGTGTAGGGCCGGCACTTCCAGCCGACAACCCATTCCCGCGCCGGGCCGCTCGGGTCCGGCTCGGCCATTCTTCCCCTGCTCTTGTCCCCCTTCGGGTTCTCAGCACGGATGGACCTTGTCAACGCTTTCGCGAGCCGGGAGACTGATAGCCGTTTTGAAGTGAGAACCAGAATAATGGCTTCCACCCGGTCCCCTTTTCGGCAGGGCAACTGGGTCAGATGCAATTCTCCATCGGCCTGAACCGTCGTTTCAATTCTAGTGGCGAGCATTAGCAGATCCTCCAACCCTGAAGGCGTTGCACAACATGGTGCAAAGGGTCGCACCCCTACAGGGTGCCAGGGAATTTTATCGTGCGACCCAGGGCGGCGCGGCTGCGCCGCTGGCCCTGGGCTATCGTAGTGTTGCCCCTTTGGGCAACGCCGTGAAGCATTTCTTGTTCGTAGTTCCGCCTTTAGGCGGTCCGCCCCCCAAAGTAGTCATCACGCTCCGCCGTGATGAACCGGAGTTCCGCCTTCAGGCGGCATATCGCTGCGAAGGGCTGCATGTCCGCCACGGCGGATTCGCCTGTGAGCAAAAAATGCGGAACTACAATCATGCCGCCTAAAGGCGGAACTACGAGCGCCGTGTCCGCTGGTTATTCCCGGTAATAAAACGCTTCACAGCGTTGCCCTTTGGGGCAAGGCAATATACGCCCCCGCGTATCCGCGCGAGAAACGGGGACCTTCTACTTTTGTGGCTTGCGACAAGGTCGGTCCTCTGGCCGGACGGGGCTTCGCTACGGCGGCCGTTGGGCGAAGTCTGAATTGGCCCGGTTCGACAGCGAGGGAGCGCGGCCCCGCCGCTTGTTTTGCGGGACGGTGCTGTCCATAATGGTTCTGCTGCATCCCTCCGATACGCGCATTCTCGCGAGAGCGCAACCAGCGATTTGCGTGTCCACTTCGGTTCCTGCCCTGCCACACCGTTGAGCCTGATCTTCAGCCTGCCGTGAAGCCCACCCGTGACGCCCCATGCCTCGCGAGTGCCTGACGAGCGTAACCGCGGGCATTCGCCGATAAAAGTTTAACCGATCCTGCCCTGAGCGAGTGTTCTCCATCGTCCTGCGGTTCGGAGGCTGAGGTTCCCATGCGATCGCGCTGCATTGCTTATGGCATCCTGATCCTCTGGGCGACCGCTCTGGCCGGCAGGGGCGACTGCGCGACGCCTGGCCAGGCGAATTCCACGCCCGCCGCGGCGGTTCAAGCATCGCCACAGCCTGTGCGCCCGGCCGCCCAAGGCCCGCTGGCGCCGAGCGAATCGGCCCGCCTGTTTACAGTCCCCGATGACCTCGAGTTCGAGCAGGTCTTGGCCGAGCCGAGCGTGCGCCAACCCGTGTTTCTCAATTTCGATGAGCGCGGGCGGATGTGGATCGTGCAATATCTCCAGTATCCGCTGCCGGCCGGATTGAAAATCGTCAGCCGCGACAACTATTGGCGCAACATTTACGACAAAGTTCCGCCGCCGCCGCCGCACCACTTCCCCGGCCAGGACAAGATCACGATCCATGAGTCCACGCGCGGCGACGGGGTCTTCGACAAGCAGCGGACCTTCGTCGACGGGCTAAGTATTGTCACCGCCGTGGCGCGGGGCCGAGGGGGCGTCTGGGTGCTCAATCCCCCCTATCTGTTGTTCTATCCCGATGCCAACGACGACGATGTGCCCGATGGCGATCCGGTCGTCCATCTGGCCGGCTTCGGTCTGGAAGATACGCATTCGGTCGTCAATAGCCTGCGGTGGGGCCCCGACGGCTGGCTCTACGGCGCCCAGGGAAGCACGGTGACCAGCCACGTGGTGCGACCGGGTTCGAAGGAGAAACCGGTCGACTCGATGGGCCAATTGATCTGGCGCTATCACCCCCCGTCGCATCGCTATGAGATCTTTGCCGAAGGGGGCGGCAACGCGTTCGGCGTGGAAATCGACTCGCAGGGGCGGATCTTCTCCGGCCACAATGGGGGAGACACGCGGGGTTTTTACTACGTGCAGGGCGCGTATTGCCAGAAGGGCTTCCAAAAACACGGGCCCTTGTCCAATCCGTACGCGTTCGGTTACTTCCCGGCGATGCCTCAACCGGGCGCGACTCGCTTCTCGCATCAATTCTTGATCTACGACGGGGGCGCCCTCCCCGCAAAATACCACGGTGCGCTGCTCGCCATCGCGCCGCTGCAAAGTGAAATCATTCAGGCGCTCTTCGCGCGACGGTTCGACATTCAAGACGCGCGACGTGAGCCGGCTTGTCACCAGCCAGGATACGTGGTTTCGCCCTGTCGATATCAAGGCGGGTCCGGATGGAGCGGTTTACGTTTGTGACTGGTACGACGGCCAGGTCAACCATTACCGCAATCACGAAGGTAGCATCGATTCCACCAACGGTCGGATCTATCGCCTCCGGGCCAGATCCGCCAAGGCCGCGGCTCCCAGAGATCTGACGCGATTGTCGTCCAGCGAGCTGGTCGACCTGCTCGGCGACAAGAACATCTGGTATCGCCAGACGGCACTGCGGCTGCTGGGCGATCGGCGCGATGCGTCGGTGATTCCCAAGTTGCAGCGTATCATTCAGACGGGTGCTGGGCAGCATGCTCTGGAGGCGCTGTGGGGACTCAATCTGTGCGGAGGACTGACCCCTGCGGCGGCCTTGGAACTGCTCGAGCACCCCGATCCCTTCGTCCGCCTGTGGACCGTGCGGCTGTGCTGCGACGATTGCCAGGTTCCCCAGAAGTTTGCCCGGCGGCTGGCGCGGCTGGCGCAAACCGAACCGCACGTGGAAGTGCGTAGTCAATTGGCCTGCTCGGCCCGGCGCCTGCCCGCCGCCGATGGCCTGCCGATCGTGGCCGGCCTGCTTACGCACGAAGCGGACGTGGCCGATCCCTATATTCCTCTGCTCGTGTGGTGGGCGCTTGAATCGAAGTGCGAAACCGACCGCGACGCCGTGCTGAGCATGTGGCAGGATCGTCAATTGTGGAATACACCTCTGGCCAAGTCCCATATCCTGACTCGCCTCATGCAACGCTATGCGCTCGCCGGCAGGCAACAGGATCTGCTGGTCTGTGCCCGCTTGTTTTCGCTTTCACCCGGCGCCGAGCAAAACAAGTCGCTGTTGCAAGGGTTTGAGGCCGCTTTCCAGGGTCGTTCTCTGACCGTGTTGCCCGCCGAGTTGATCGAGGCGCTGGCCAAGGCGGGGGGCGAGACCCTGGGCCTGCGCATTCGCCGGGGTGACGCCGCCGCCGTCGATCAGGCTCTCGATATCATTTCTGATCCACAGGCGGACAAGACCAGGCGGCTCCAGTGTCTGGAGGTTTTTGGCCAGATCAGGCAACCTCGATGTGTGGATCCACTTCTCAAACTACTGGCCGACTCCGCAGACGACCAGCTCGTCGCGGCCGCACTTGGCTCCCTGCAATTGTACGAAGACGAGCGGATTGGAATCGAGGTCGTGTCGCGTTACGACCGACTACCCGCGAAGGCCCGCGGTGCGGCACAAGCCCTGCTGGCCAGCCGGCCTTCCTGGCGCGTCATTTTCTCCAGACGATCGACGCCGGCAAGATCGACCCCGGGTCGGTTCCTCTGGCGGTTGTGCGGACCATCCTGCTGCATGCGGGATGTTATGAATGCCCAACTCGTGGCCAAACATTTTGGCGAGGTCCAAGGGGCGACCACGGACGAACTGCGCCGTGAGATCGAGCGGCTCGCAGCGGTCGTTGAGGCCGGAACGGGGAGTCCCTACGAGGGCAAGGCGCTGTTCACCCAGAGCTGCGCCAGTTGCCATCGGCTGTTCGAGGAAGGGGGCCTCGTTGGACCGGACCTGACCAGCTACCCGCGCGACGATCTGAACAACATGCTGCTGAACATCGTCAATCCCAGCGCGACGATCCGCGAAGGCTATGAAGCCTTCACCCTCGAAACCCACGACGGCCGCGTGCTCAGCGGCGTGGTGGTCGAACAGAATAATCGCGTTGTGACGTTGCGGAGCAACGAAGGCCAGGACGCCCTGGTGGCCCGCGACGACATCGAAGACATGCGAGTCGTCTCTCAGTCGGTCATGCCGGAAGGATTGCTTAAGCCGCTGACGGATCAGCAGATCCGTGATCTGTTTGCCTATCTCCGCAGCGGCCAACCCCTGAATTGAACGGCGGCGAAGTTCCCGCAAACCTTGGAGAGCAGCGATGATCGATCACCATCCCTTGCACCATGATTCCCCTCGTGCCGGGAAAAATTTCCCGCGGGCCTGGCACCGATCGTACTCGGGCAGCCGTGTGT
>CAWJNN010000015.1:0-36346 GCA_963844115.1 uncultured Planctomycetales bacterium
GTCAGCAGCCCACACCTTGTTGCATGGATCGTCCCTACATTCTCTTTGATGTGATGCAAACGCTGGTTGGCGAGCCATTCCTCGAAGTCATGCCAGAGTTTTTTGGTATGTCTCGCAGCGAGTTTCTTGCAGCCAAACACCCGACGTCTTGGATCGAATTTGAGCAAGGAAAGATTTCTGAAGCGGACTATTTCGAGCGTTTCTTCAAAGATGGTCGCAGCATTGACGGCGAAACGCTGCGCGGTCGTATGCAGAACGCGTATCGTTGGATCGACGGTATGGAAGCGATCCTGACGGAGTTGAAAGCCGCAGGTTACGACATCCACGCATTGTCAAATTACTCGCCTTGGTACAAGATGATCGAGCAGTCACTAAATCTCTCACGGCACCTGGAGTGGACCTTCGTCTCCTGCCGGACAGGTATCCGCAAACCGGAGCCACAAGCCTTTCTGGGTGCGGCCAGGGAGCTGAACGCGACGCCGGCGCAGTGCCTTTTCATAGATGACCGTCACGAAAATATCGACGCCGCACTGCAACTTGGCATGACGGCGATTCTGTTTACTGGCGCAAGATTTGGAGCGAGATCTAGTTAATCGGGGTTTGTTTAAATAAGCGAATTCCACGGCAAAGAAATTCACGGAGCGAAGAATGGGCAAAGCCACAAACGTCCTGGGCGGCAAATTAGAGTCTTGCTGCACGTCTCCAGTGACCGGGTTTTATCGAGATGGGTATTGCAACACCGGACCGGGCGACGTCGGTTTGCACGTCGTCTGCGCAGTGATGACGGAGGAATTCTTGGAGTTTTCGGCGGCTCGCGGCAACGATCTGATCACGCCCGTCAGCGAGTATGATTTCCCAGGTCTCAAGCCTGGCGACCGCTGGTGTCTGTGTGCCTTGCGCTGGAAAGAAGCTTTCGAAGCCGGCGTTGCACCTCAGGTCGTCCTGGCGGCAACGCACATCTCGGTGCTTGAATATGTCGACCTGGAAGACTTGCAGGGCTGTGCCATCGATGCCAGGGCGGCGGGTGAGTGATTTTACAACTCGCATAAAATAGCGGCGGCCCCAAATTGCGATTTCCCCTTTTACCAGATCTTGATCAGCGTCGCCGCCAGCCCGAATTGATGGACGATCCGCAACTGGATCAAAGGCTGCATCAGCAGGCGTTGCACGGATTGTCGCGGTTGAATTGGCTGACGCGCGCTCATCGCTTGTTGTGGCACCCGATCAAAATGTACTGTCGGGAAAAACAGCTAAGCTCCGTCTCGGTGTTGGACCTGGGATGTGGCAGCGGAGACCTGCTGGCCTGGCTAGCTAGCCAAGCCCGCTCACAGGGTATTGCCCTGAGGCTTACCGGCTGTGATCTCAGCCCGGTGGCGCTGGCTGCCGCGCGACGGCGGGCCGAGCGGGAAGGAATGGACGCGGAATTCCTGCAGATGGATGTCATCGACGGGGTGTTTCCCCCCGACCAGGATGTGATTGTCTGTTCGTTGTTTCTGCATCATCTGCCGGACGGCGATGTGGTCACCTTACTGCGGCGAATGGCGAAAACGGCAAGGCATCTGGTAGTCGCCCAGGATCTGCTCCGCCGTCGCTGGGGCTACCTGATCTGTTGGGCGGGCACACGCTTGATCACACGCTCCCCCATCGTCCACGTGGACGGCCCGCTTTCCGTGGCGGGGGCCTTCACCCTGACCGAAATTCAACAGCTGGCCGAACAAGCGGGGCTGACGGAATGCCAGATCCGCCGCCACTGGCCTGAACGATTTGTACTCACATGGAAACGGTCACCTTAGAAAAGCCGATCGCCGCCACGCTCGATTGCCACGATGCAGACCGCCAAGTTTGGGATGTGGTGGTCATCGGTGCTGGTCCGACCGGCTCCCTGGCTGCGCGACAACTCAGCCTGGCGGGAGCGAACGTCCTGTTAGTTGATCGTATGTCATTTCCACGCTGGAAAGTCTGCGGCTGCTGTCTGAACGGTCGAGCCGTGTCCATCTTGGAGCAGGCGGGAGTGCTGGAAGACGTTTATGCTACCGGTGCCGTTTCCCTGAACGCATTTGAGCTGCGGGCGGGTCGGCAATCCGTATCGCTTTCGCTGCCCGGCGGCTTGTCGCTCAGCCGCACGCGACTGGACGCTTTGCTGATCCGTTCGGCCATCGCTGCCGGCGCGGCCTTCCTGCCAGCAACTGAAGCCCGCCTGGGTTCTCTCGCCAGTGATTATCGCGAAGTGCTTCTCACCCGACAGGCAAAGTCCGTTTCCATCCATGGAATCATCGTACTGGTTTGCGAGGGATTGAATCAACGGCTGTTGAGCCGAGCAAAGGAATTCGCCAGTGATGTTGATCAGCATTCCTGGATTGGAGCCGCGCGGTCACGGGTTCCAGCAGGGGATGTTCAAGAAAGGTACTATTTTCATGGCCGTGGGCCGGGCGGGTTATGTCGGGGTGGTACTGGTGGAAGATGGAATGTTGAACCTGGCTGCTGCGCTGAATCCCGGTTTTCTGAAAGATGGTGAATCCCTAGGAACTCTGGTCCACCAAGTATTGCAGGAGGCAGGATGCAACTTACCTGTGGACGTGGAACAATTGAGTTGGCGGGGCACCGCCAGGCTAACCCGTAGAACGAGTCCCTTGGCGTCCGGTCGCTGTTTGGTGCTGGGAGATGCAGCGGGCTATGTGGAACCTTTCACCGGTGAGGGCATGGGGTGGGGGTTTTCCAGCGCCCTGGCCTGCGTGCCGATCGTCCTTTCCGCACTGAAACACTGCGATGAATCCCTCATGCAGAACTGGAAAAAGAATCATCAACGATGCATTCAAGACCGGCAGAAGTGGTGCCGGCGCTTTGCATACGTCCTGAAGCACCCCCGTCTGACTAGGTCGCTGATCAGCGTTATTAAGCATTACCCGTCGCTTGCAACCCCGTTCATCCGTCAGCTTAACGCCTCCTGGCAACCGGAAGGTTGAAATTGTGACTGCCATTTTAGGAATGGGAACCGCCGTTCCCGATTTTCACTTCTCTCAGTCCGACAGCACGCAGATCGCCGAACTTTTCTTCAACGGAGACGAACGGCATCGCCGCTTGCTGCCGACTCTCTACAAGAAAGCGACGGTAGAGAGACGCTACAGTGTCATTCTGCAAGCATCGGAAGGTGATCTGCGGGACCGTCAAAAACTGTACGCCCCCGTGGCTTCATCCGGGGACGCCGGTCCAGGCACGGCAGAGCGCATGCGCTTCTTTGAACAATGCGCCAGCCACCTCGCCCTCACGGCGGCGCAACGGTCATTAGAAGAGGCAGGTGTCCAGGCCGGGCAAATTACTCATCTGGTAACGGTGTCGTGTACAGGCTTGGTCGCTCCGGGTTTTGATATCGATCTGGTCCGAAGCTTACCGCTGCGGCCCAACACGCCGCGCACGCATGTGGGGTTTATGGGTTGCCACGGCGCCATGAACGGACTGCGGGTGGCTGAGGCCTTTACCCGGAATGATCCCACGGCACGTGTGTTACTCTGTTGTACGGAACTTTGCAGCCTGCACTATCAGTATAAGGCCAGCGCGGAGCAGATCGTTGCCAATGCGCTCTTTGCGGATGGCTCGGCAGCGCCGGTATTGGGACAAAGCGATGACGCTGCCGGTGCCTGGTCCCTGCGGGACTGCGGAACGGGAATGATTGCCGGCAGTCGCGAGATGATGACCTGGCGGGTCGGCAATCATGGTTTTGACATGACCCTTTCACCGGAGCTGCCCAGCTTGATTGAGAACCACCTGCAATCATGGATGGAAGAATGGCTGGGAAAGTGCCATTTAAAGCCCGATGACATTAAAACCTGGGCGGCTCATCCCGGCGGCCCCCGGATCTTACGCGGTTTCCAGCGGGCACTTAGCCTGAATCGTCATGACCTGGCGGCTTCGCATAAGATCCTTCAAAATTTTGGCAACATGTCCTCCGCCACGATCCTGTTTCTGATCAACGAACTGCGGCGAAACCAAGCCGCATTTCCCTGCGTCGCGATCGGCTTCGGCCCGGGCATTACGATCGAGTCTGCGCTGTTTTGTTAGCCCGTTGTTCCGTTTCGATGGCAGGGAAATGCACGAAGCGAAAAATGGCCAAAGCCACAAACGTCCTGGGCGGCAAATTAGAGTCTTGCTGCACTTCTCCTGTGACTGGTTTTTATCGCGATGGATATTGCAATAGCGGACCGGGCGACGTCGGTTTGCACGTCGTCTGCGCAACGATGACGGAGGATTTTTTGGAGTTTTCGGCGGCTCGCGGCAACGATCTGATCACGCCCGTCAGCGAGTATGATTTCCTAGGTCTCAAACCTGGCGACCGCTGGTGTCTGTGTGCCTTGCGCTGGAAAGAAGCTTTCGAAGCCGACGTTGCACCTCAGGTCGTCCTGGCGGCAACGCACATCTCGGTGCTCGAATATTTCGACCTGGCTGACTTGCAAGCTTGCGTGATTGATGCCAGGGCCATGGACGAGTGAATTCAGGTTGAAAACGCGAGTTGCTAACTCACGTCGTTGACTGCCTGAGAAGTACTTTTTGAGTATTCCGAAACTTTAAAGTTGTGCGCCACCGAGTGAGTTTGCGTTCAATCGAAAACTTCAGAGGTTGTCGACCTCGGCACCTAACCGCATCCGCCTTGCGCTCAGGACACGCCCTCCTGAGCGAGTTCGGCACGGAGATCCTGGCAACTCAGGTGCGGGGGCGATAAAGGACGATAAAGAGGAAATGTACATATATCCCCTATATGTACGTGTCCCCTTTTCAATCTAGGCAATCACTTGGCTACGCGTATTACAACGATAGGCCTAGTGGACACCGGAATCACACCACTGAACCAGTACCCCCGTCGCAAGAAAAAGTGGCTCCTGCAGCCGACTTTGCGCCACACCGAAGGTGAAAGCGTTGCAGTCCCGTCGTCATGATCTTCGACCGTCCATCGTGGCTTTTGTCCGTCCTGGAGATTCATGAAAAGCGTATCACGACATCCGCAAGGACACTGCATTGCCACGAACCACAAATGTCCCGTCCCCTCGCCTGCAACGTAAATAGTGGTACGGCAGTTAATCCTGTCGGGGAACTCCTCTACGTGCTGAACCCGGAGCGGCCTGGGCCGCCGTAGCAGCCACGTCATTAGCCATGCCCAAGCTCTTTTGATCAAGTGCTTCATCTTTGTTTGCCTCGCTAAGATGGGGATTGTCAAGGAAGGGGACACAATCTCCGCGACCTACGTGTTTGCTGAGTACGCGGCAGGAAGCTCCCTCAGACCGCATTGGTTCGAATCGTGGATACCGTTAGCGAAGATCCGAATTGGGCGAATTCAGAATTGTCATCTACTCGATACGGATACGCAGCTCGCGCTAACAATTCCAATACGAGCAGGCTCCCGTAGTGCATATTGACACCGGCCACGGCAGGTGCGGCTCCTCCTGGACACCACGGATGTACTTGGCTTCGACCTGCGATGAATATGCTTCAGGATTGGTTCGTTTGGGTTCCCCTTCGGATACGACTTGCTCCATCGTTATTACTCGCCGGCTCAGCAGACTGGAGCCGTCGGGTTGCAGGTAATTCACCGAACCGCACACCTGGTCAATCTCACCCTGACCATTTGCTTCAAGGCGAACGCCAACATCTAAGTACGGCAAGCAGTAAAAAGTGGCGAGTTTGTTTAGTAGGAACCGCCCCTCGGCTTGCCGTCCATACAGCCGATCACCACATCGCACTCCGCCACGTACTTTACCGTTAGCGGATCACACAGGTTCGTAGGAATCGCCTCGACATCAGTACCAAGTCCTACCGACTCGATCCACTCAGCAGCCACGTTCACCTTTAGTCGACCGACGTCGCACATGCGCGCGAAAGTAATGCGATTGAGATTCTTGGTATCGATGTGATCTGGATCGACAAGCACGATGCGACCGACGCCATGTCGGACGAGAAGCTCGATGACCGGGCTGCCCGTGCCAGAGCAACCGACGACGGCGACCGACAGATGACGCAGGAGTGTCGTTGTCCCCGCACCAAACACCAATGCGACAGTTTCGCCATGCGAACGCTGGTGTCTCGTCGTCGAGAACGTCATGGGCAAACCAAATCTGCAGGTCATCACCGGCGGCGGAAATCACGTCGATGTGTTCGAGTTCACCGCAAGAAGTCATCCAGCGGCCGCGAAGCGACCCATCAGGGAGTACGATCACGCTTGCATGCGGCAGGTCTGAATCCGTCCAGACCTGTGCCGTCGAAAGCAACTCTCGGTCCGCCGAATCATCGGTTGCGATTGAAAAATCATCAAATCCGTTTGGATGGCTATGAAATTTTACAATGGCCCAATCATGCAGAGCAGCCCTCTGCAGTAGCGGATTAATCGAAGCCGTATTCCATGTGATCCGATCTGCAGCGCCGAACCGGACAATCCTGATATGGCACGAGATGCAGGTCGCGAACGCATAAAGCATGCAGGTCACGCCCGGCCCGACGTCCACAGACAGCGAAAGCAACAGCTTCCAACCCGTCTCCTGGATAAAGGTGATTACGGAGCGTCAGGTATTGACGACCCGACATTCAGTAACTTGACTTTCATTTTGCGAACTCCCGTGCAAGCCAATGGTCAATAAGCGTTAGATGCGTCGATAAGTCGTCTTCACCAATCCGCCACGGATTCTGTGGCGAATAATGCCGTGACCATCGCTGCCAAGGTTCCCCTGCAATCTGGTGATCGGCCAGGGCTGAAATTTTTCGACCGTCATGCCGCTGAAGATGCGGGCGGAAATAGACCATGTCCAATGCCGCTTCTGGATAGACAGACGGAATCATCACCGCGGCCGTAACGGCCAAGTGGTTGTAGCCGTTAGGAAGAGTCCAGTGATGGACGAGGAGCCATCGCTGGCTCCCGTCCGCACCGTCTCCCACGGCAAGCCTCTCGCTTCCAAGTGAGCCTCGTCAGGCCCAGGAAGCCGAAAATCTCGCCGCATTGTCTAACCCTCCGTCTGGTCAAGAGGAAGAGTCATGAAGCGCGGCTCGACGCCGCGCTTTGTAAAGTCCGCGACCTCGTCCAGTCCAATGACCTCAGATTGGCCACCGTGGAGTTTCTCGGGAGATCGTAAACCTCTCGGGAGTGCGTCTTACCGGCCAGAACAAGAAGTTCGCGGCCTGTCATGGAAGGCTGGTCGACCACATACTTTTTCCTTGTCGATGCGAATACGGTATCGCCTCGATTTCGGCGGCTTGTGACCTGCCTTACCACATTCTTCGACGTCAACAATGACGTCATCCGGATTTTCGGCCTGATCGGCCGGCAACGAAGATAGGGAATCAGACATGTGCCTGTTCTCCACGCGAAACTACGGATCCGCGTTCCGCCGCCAGCCATCAGGATTGCAAGGGGCCGAGAGAAGAGCTATCCTGAAATAGCGGCTGGCGGGGCTTCTCGCCGGTCCAACAACGAGCCGTTTCGCAGCTTGCTTACCAGGCTTTGTCTGCGATGCGGCTTTTTTAATTGAGATTCAGTTTTTTCAATCGCACCTCCGCCGCTTGAGTTGATACACCGAATACCTCGGACATCGTTGATGTCCAAAACAGGCGCTGCTCCTTTTCTGCAACGCCCCGAACCATATCCGATGGCATGAGCACAGCCGCAGCGAACGTGTTTGCCTGCCATTCCGGATCCTCATAGGCTTTGACATTCTTGCGGCGATAGAGAACGAGTTCTCCCTGAATCAACAGGCAGCTTTCGAATCCTGCGCGCGATGTTTGATTCCGTGATAACTTTCATGTGGTACTGTGAAACGGCATCGACCGACTCCACAATGTGCTCCTCGATAGGTTTCTTCGCTGACCAGAACGCGTCCGTCTGGGAATGTCATTCCCTCAACGCCGTCTGATAATGGTTCGACGCCTGGTTCAAGGCCATACTCGTCCTTTAGTAGATCGAAAAAGTCCAGGACAGGAAACTGCCCAGGCCTTCGAAGCAGTCTAGGATAAAAACGCCGAATGACCGTTTTGGCGTCCGCTTCGATGTCCATTCTCGACATTGGTTTCACAACGGGCACATAGGTGCTCATTCGGGTGCCTCCCCATCTAACAGTTGTCGGATACTCTTTGCGACTTCATCATCCAGGCTCCCTTCATCACACCGACGGGCAAGCGCAACAAGCATGTCCGTCACTGTTGCGCCGTCATCGCCCACCTTTATCTCGATCGAATTTCTTGATAGTACTGCTAGGGCCTGCATTCTCTCTGTCTCTTGCTCTTCACTCAGGTCCTTCATCAGCTTGCGAATTTTTTTTGCGGTCGGTGGGTTTTTCTTGCCCCGCTCAATGTCGCTCATGTGGACAATACTGCAATCGATGGCATCCGCCAGATCTGCTAGTGACAATCCCTTGCTTCGGCGTATGCGTCGCAGTTCGTCGCCGAACAAGTTCTTTTTCGCCACGATTCCCTCCTTTCACGGTTTCTTGATCATCGCCACAATTTAGCTAGATGGCTAAATTATTTAGCAGAACGGCTAATTCTGTCAAGTCGAGTTTAGTCGGCACGCCGGCAATGTGAGACAAAATATTGTCCTGTAAGGACTTACGAATCACGACGCGAATCGGCATGTGGGACACGAGAACGGGTCCAGTTTCCGTTGACTTGACCTGCGACTCCGCTTTCCCATGCGTTTTCTGTCGGCGGCATCTAACCGCCCTTTTTGAGCACGCAGCCTCGCCGTGAGATGCGTTGGCTGTTCTGCGCACATGACTAACCGTCCTGAGGCAGAAAGTGCGTCCCGCCAACTGACCGAGGTGGTCGCGACCTCAGCTCGCAAACGATTGCAGTTCGAGACGTCGCGCGTCCCCACCGACACAAGAAACGCAGGTTGCCAAAGTTCTACGGACAAATTGACCGCTTTACTTGCCTGCCGAGGGGTAAATTCCAAAATCGAACGTCCAATGGCGCGATGGGACACTGGTTCTAGGTCTGGCAAAGGATGCAGGCGTATATTTTGCGGGCGCCAGAATTCCAGACCGCGATTTCTGCCTCGCAGTCGGGACAGAAAGAACGCTTGTAGATCATTAATCGTTCCTCGCGCTTTAAGCGGCCAGGCGGCTTGCCTGCCTCTTTGGTATCAACCGTAATAATACGGTTGTACTTGACGCCAATCTTCAGCCACTCGGTTAGCGTGTCCCAGAGTGCGTCAAACTCCTCGCGAGCGACTTCTTTGCCGGGCCGATCCGGATGAATGCGGGTCGCGTAAAGTGCCTCGGCGCGGTAAACGTTACCTACGCCCGCGATTACCGATTGGTCCAACAAGAGCTTGCCAATAGCCGATCGGCTACGATGGATGCGATCCCAAGCGCACTGGGGATCAGCGTCGCGACGCAACGGATCTTGACCGAGTCGGCCGGTAAGCGCTGTATGCGCCTTCAGCGTGATGATTTCACAGGCTGTCGGACCGTTTAAGTCAAATGCATGTGTCTCGCCAACGACGCGCAGGCGGACGGCGCCACGGGGCTGGGGTGGAGGGCAGCGGTGATTGCGGAATTTTCCGTAAAGTCCCAGGTGAACATGCAAAATTCGATTGGCATCCCACCAGTAAAAAAGGTGCTTGCCGTGGGCATCTACTTTTTCGAGGACCGAGCCGTGTAGCTTTTTTGCCCCGGCTCGAAACCGCCCTTGCGGTGAGGAGATCTCCAGCGACTGGCCGACAAAGCAGCGCTGGTGGTCGCGTGCGACGCGGTGAATGGTATGACCTTCCGGCATGGCTGCGTTATTAAGGCCGCTCCGCTACCACCACGTCAAGCTGCGTGTTATCTGCAGCCTTGCGTAACAAGCGCAGGGGTGATAACAGATTGTCTTTCAGCGAAGTGCGTTCGGTAGTCGATTGTAGCAGTACCGCGGTTATGTCATCCTGCTCAAGGTTTTCATGGTGGTATGAACGGAGTTTTTCCAGCAACTGCGGAATAATCGCCACGGGAGCGTCGACACCGATCGTCTGCACAAGCTCCATAAGCCCCTGGGAGCCCAGTTGCTGGCCGCCGCAATCGACCGCCTCAATTCGCGCATCGCTGAAGGCCAATACGACATCTCCGGCGTTAAGCGATATTTGCTTCTGCGAATAGTCCGCGTTATCGACAACACCGAGCGGTGTGTCCGCGATCTTTCCGGGCTGCGAGTCCGCTTCTTCCAGAATCATCCATTCCTGGTTCTCGCACCGGTAGACCAGCGGGCTCGGATGACCGGCACGACATACTTGGAATGAACGCGTTGGGGCAAAATAGCTGCAGACCAACGCGGTGGCAAAGTCGCCTTGTTCTGCAGCATCCGCGAATTGCCGATTCATCTCCTGGACGAAACGCGACTGGTTGATGAAATTGACGTTTCGCCGCATGAGATCGCGAAGGCCGACGGCAACCGCAGAAATACCTTCGCCATGTCCGCTGACGTCTGCCAGCAGTATCCGAGTAATGCGACCTGACGCGCAGGACGAAATGTAGTAAACGTCGCCTCCGCCGCTACCCTGCGCGTAAGGCTGGCTGTAGACCCAAGCATCCAGTCCCGGCATGCGAAACGATTTGTCTGCCGCGCAGTTGCCCCCCCACACCTCCATGCATTGCATGCGGTCGGGAGCTGTCGGCTGCATGTTCGTTGTTTTGGTCAACCGTAAAATCCTTGCTGCGTTGGAACTAGGCCCCGGCCGCACCATCGCTTGACGGACGATTCACTGACGTTGATCGACCGGGCGAACTGCTTCGGAGTCCGCAAAGCCGGACTTTGATGCTCTCAGATGAACGTTTTGAATGAAAAATGGAACGACTTCCTAGCTCAGTTTACGCAGGACGGCCATTTAGAGAAGCCGAATAGACGTAAGTATATTACTTCAAATGACTTATGGTATTTAGTACGACGTTAACCGAGGGTTGTTATGGCGGGCGATAATTTTCGGTATGATAATTGAACGATTTGAACGATTTTCTCTGGCCCATTGAAACTCGAAAATCAAAGGAAACCGTCATGACGGCAACCGCAACGGAAACCCGCCAGGCTCGTGCTCAGGCGTCGTCAAGAAACAACCCTCGATTTCTTAGAATCCACGAGCGTCAAATTGCCTTTATGCCGAATGCGAGTTTCGCTGAAGACGGCGAAGAGATTGACTGGTTGGCGAACCCTCGCTTGAAGGCGGTCGAGGAGGAAGACGCAGTTGAACATTCGCCAAAAGTTAAAGGGCTGCCCGCGCACCTCATGCGAATGTGCGAAACGCCAATAATGACTGCGAATGAGGAGCGGGCATTTTTTCGTCGCATGAACTACTTGAAATTTCGCGCCAACGAAATTCGAGCAAATCTCGACGGGGATCACGCTTCGAGGAAGCAACTGAACGAGGTCGAAAACCTGTTGGAACGGGCTGAACGGCTCCGTAACTACATCATCCAAGCGAACGTTCGCCTCGTAATGTCGATCGCCAAGAAATTCGCCGACGTTAAAAATATTTTTGACGACGTTCTTAGCGAAGGTCTCACCTCCCTGATGCGCACAGTCGAAAAGTTCGACTACGACCGAGGCTTTCGCTTCAGCACGTACGCCACGACTTCTATCCAGCGTGATCTATGCCGTCTTGTGATGAAGGATAAAAAGCAGCGATCGCGTTTTAGTACGGGTTCAGAAGACGTGTTTGCCGCCTGCCCAGAGGAAGAAACGGCGCCACATCGACGTGATTCTGAAGCACAGACGACATATGACTCGCTAATGGAAATGATCGACCAACTCGATCCGCGGGAAAGACTCATCATCCGCTCGCGGTTTGGTTTTGACACGGAAGGTGGCCGCAAGCAGACCTACACAACATTAGGCAAGCAGCTTGGTATCTCAAAGGAACGAGTCCGACAACTGGCGGAACGAGCGGTCAGCAAACTGCAGACTATCGCTCCGAAATACGGCATCAGCGGTCTGGGACTTTAAAAATTTCGCAGGGGATCGGTCAAAATTCGCAACTCGTGATTTCTTAATTGGTACAACGTCATGATGCCCAATCGTCCCGTTACATTGACGCCTGCGTGGATGAAACTGGCCCTCTTGGCTGCAGCGGCTTACAACATCTTGTGGGGAACAGCCGTGGTCATTTTCCCTCAGGTTCCCTTTGACTGGGCTGGTATGGAGCCTCCGCGGTATATCGAGCTTTGGCAATGCATCGGCATGATCGTCGGCGTCTATGGCATCGGGTACGCTGTTGCAGCCTTTGATCCAGTCCGGCACTGGCCCATCGTCCTGGTCGGATTACTTGGGAAAATCTTCGGTCCGATTGGATTTGCCTTGTCGCTGGTGCGGGGAACGCTTCCGGCGGTGGCCGGATGGACCATTGTCACCAATGATTTGATTTGGTGGGTCCCGTTCATGCTGATTCTTCGGCACGCACATCGAACGTCTGCGGCGTCTCCAAACGCGACGCCGGCTGCTGAACAACCAAACGGACAGCATGCTTCGCACATCACTGTGGCCTAGAGGAAGGCAGAAAACGGGACAATGACTGAACCATCAATCCACATCTTGCTAGCCCACGCGGGATCCACCTTGGCCATGGTGGGAATCATCTGGTTTGTCCAGGTAGTGCACTATCCGCTTTTCGCCCGTGTTGGAAATTCCGAGTTTGTGACGTATGAACGGATTCATCAGCGACTAACGACCTGTGTTGTTGCTCCGCTGATGCTTGTCGAAGCGTTCACTGCGGTGGCACTCATTTGGTTTCGGCCTCCCGGAATGGCTGCCTGGTTCGTCTGGGCAGGTGCGTCTCTGCTGGGAACCGTCTGGGCTTTGACATTCCTCGTGCAGGTTCGGCAACATGCTCGGCTAGCGGTCGCCTACGACGCGCAAGTGCAAAAGCAGCTTGTCCAGAAAAACTGGTATCGTACGATTGCCTGGTCGGCTCGCGGTCTGATTGTTTTGGGCATGCTGGGGCAGACGTTGTCCAACAGCCTGGCCACCCGCGCTCTAGCTGCCACAAATCAATGAACGATAAGACTGATGAATAGCAAGAGACGAATATTATTGACCGGCGCAACTGGCTACGTGGGAGGCCGGCTCCTACCGCTGCTCGAAAAGGGCCAGTCCGCATTGCGTTGCATGGCTCGCCGGCCGGAAAACCTGCAAGGACGCGTCAGCAACGCAACCGACGTCGTGCCAGCCGATGTGCTGGACCAGAATTCACTCACGCAGGCGCTGTGCGACATCGACACGGCCGTATATCTGATTCATTCGATGGGCACGAAGGGTTCGTTTGAAACTCAGGACCGTCTGGCCGCACAAAATTTTGCGCATGCGGCTCGCCAGGCAGGTGTCCGGCGGATTGTCTACCTTGGCGGTTTAGGCGACGATCAACAGCCGCTCTCACCACATCTACGAAGTCGCCACGAAGTGGGAAGAATCCTGCGCGAATCGGGTTGCCAGGTGATCGAACTACGAGCGTCGATTGTGATAGGGTCGGGCAGCTTGTCGTTCGAACTGGTCCGTGCGCTCGTCGAGCGACTCCCCGTGATGATCTGTCCCAGGTGGGTAAGCACGCCCGCCCAACCCATCGCCATTGAGGATCTGCTGGGGTATCTAATTGCTGCCATCGATTGGGACGGCAACGAGAGCCGCATTTTTGAGATCGGCGGTCCGGACGTCGTCACTTACGGCCAGATTATGAAGGAATATGCGCATCAGCGTGGATTGCACCGCTGGTTAATCTCAGTCCCTGTGCTCACGCCCCGACTTTCGAGCTTGTGGCTGGGGCTGGTGACGCCCGTGTACGCCCGCATTGGTCGCAAATTGATCGAAAGTATGCGCAATCCCACGGTAATCCACGAAACGTCGGCGTTGGACACCTTCGAAATCAGACCGCGCGGCTTACAACAAGCGGTGGCGCGGGCCCTCGTTAATGAGGATCAGGAGTTGGCGGAAACTTGCTGGTCGGATGCAATTTCCTCGTCCGGCCAACAGCGATCCTGGGGCGGCGTTCGATTCGGCAACCGCATTGTTGATTCACGAGACGTCCACGTGGCTGTACCGCCACCACAAGCATTTGCCCCGATTCGCCGCATCGGTGGTCGTCGCGGCTGGTACTGCGCTAATTTCTTGTGGACAGTTCGTGGTTGGCTGGATTTGCTGGTCGGCGGCGTAGGGCTTCGACGTGGAAGACGGAACCCCGAAGAATTAGAGGTCGGAGATACGCTGGACTGGTGGCGAGTGGAACAGTACCAGCCCGACCGGCTGCTAAGAATTGCCGCGGAAATGAAGGTGCCTGGCCGCGCGTGGCTCGAATTTGAGGTCACTCCGGAGGAGGATGGCGGCTCAACGATCCGCCAGACGGCCATTTTCGATCCCGTCGGACTGGGCGGCATCCTGTACTGGTACGCCCTCTACCCACTGCACGTGATCATTTTTCGCGGCATGCTGCATCGCATCGCCCGACTTGCCATGACTGAATCGCGACCAGGCTCAGCCACCGGGGATGTTCCAGCGGCGCGCGAGGAAGTTCTCGTGGGGTCGAATGATGCCTAGCGGGGCCAAGCGGCACGCCCGATTGGGTATCGACAATTCGATGTGTGTGCTGGGCGAACGCGTCTGCTACGACGGCAGGCTCAATCGCAACACCTTTGTTGTCTTGCAGTTTGCGCAAGAACATTAGAAAAAGTGAAATGGAACGAATCTTCCTCACAGTAGTTGGAGTCGCTTACCTGTTACTAGCAGTCTGGTGTACGGTGGCCCCGGCACGCACTTCACAGGCGGTTGGTTTCGATCTCAAGCCAGGTTCCGGTCAGTCCGAGTTTCTAGTCGTTTATGGTGGCTTGGAAGTTGCGCTGGGTTTGATCTTCCTTTTGCCACTGCTTCGCTCCGATCAAACGCTCTTCAGCCTGCAGGTATGTTTGATCGTCCATGCCTGCCTTGTGTTGTTTCGCTCGGTTGGCTTTTTCGTGTTCACGGGAATCGAGACGAAAACCTACCTGCTGGCGTTAGTGGAATGGGTCATCTTTTTGGTGGCGCTGATTCTCTGGTGGAGGTTTAAGTAGCCTGGTTTTTCGCACGGGCGGGAAGATGATCTCTGTCAACTGATGACCGACTCATTCAACCGAGTCGTCTGACGCAGCTTTGAGTAGCAAAACGGTTACGCTGCCGCTGATCAGCGTCACAACACAGCCGGCGATGAAGACGATAACCTCAACCACCTTGCGACCCCCTTCCGGCCAGCATCAATGCTCCGAAGGCCAGGATCGAGGGCACCCAAATACCGACGAAAAGCCCTTGCTCTCTATATCCGGAAAACCAGAGAGATACGGATAACACAAAGGAGATTCCCGCTGCCAATACGTATCCTGCTTTTACCTTCGCTATGGTTGACATCGATTTTTTTGTCCTCAATGAAATTCAACACTTCCGCCGTTTTTTAGGTAGATGGACGGCAAACGACAAGCTTCGCAATTTGCCGATTTTTAAATCCTGCAAAAGCCGCCGCCGCTGGCGGACTGTTATAACCGCTTCGAGCATCGGGACATCATGCATCCGCGTACTTTCGGATGTAGTCCTTCACGCGCACTTTACGTGCCGTATTTTCGCTGCTCATATAGCGAATCTTGCCATAAACGGGCCGTTCAGGTCCCCAAGCGCGATCGTAGCGGCCCAGCACCCAAAAGATACCGCTGTAGCTGTTAGGATTTCGGCCGTCCAGGGCATACTTGTTGTTCAACTCGACCATTACTGTCAAGGCGTTCTGTGGGCTCGCTGTCCATTCCAGAATTTTTTTCCCCCATAACATCCGCAGGTAATTGTGGATGCGGCCCTCGCGGACCAGTTGGCATTGAGCAGCATTCCAAAGCGGATCGTGAGTCGCAGCCTTCTCGAACTCGTCTAGCGTATATACGTAGTCGCGTGGATCGTCCTCATGCTCGGCCAAAGTTTTTTGAGCCCAATCGGGTAGCGATTCGTATTGCTCGTAGTCTTCACGCTGCCAGCACATGTTGTATCCTACCTCGCGCCACGTGATCAATTCATCCAGAAAAGATTCGACTTCGGAATTTGCGCCCCACCAGCCTTTTGCGCTGCCGCTGGCTTTTGCTGCCAACTTGCCCGGCGACCAGCCATCCCGCTCCATCGTTTCGCTGAATACCTGGTGAACACCAATTTGGCCAAAGTGCAGATAGGGCGACAATCCGCTGGTCACATCCTGCTGCGGCTGATTGCGGTCATCCTCGTAACGTTCAAGCTTCTGCTTCAGAAAAGCTCGTAAACGTTTTTGAGCGGCCTTCGCGCCGCCGGCAAGTGGTGCGATAGCGACTTCATGGTCAATCGGGAAACTCGAAAGGCGTTCCGGGTGCTCGGCGAACGGTTCAAGGTCCGCGGCCGGCCACTTTTTGCGAACGTCAATGGGAAGTCCCTTGAGCATAGGCAGTCGCAGACGTGACAAGGGGTTGGGTTTGGGAAACTCCATTAAATGCGGCCGGAGGTTCTTCTGTAAAAAGCGGCGGAAATCGTGGGCCCTGGAATAAACCTTCTCCGCCGCGCGCATCGGCAGGATACCGTTTGAGTCGACTAGCTCGAATCGCACCGGAATCTTGAGAGCGGCGGCCTTGACCATCCGCGGTAGAAAGAAACTGGGAAAGTCGTCGCTGACCACCACGCAGGCACGAATGGCCAAATTGCGCAGCAGCCCGCGACCGGCACCCTGTACGGGTTCCAGGTAGGGATAATACAGCACCGGTTTGCCTTCCAGTTCCGCCGCATTGTCCCGCATGCCTTGAATGATGAAATAGTGCAGTCGGTCGCTGGCCCATCGGTAATCACAGCGCAGCGCTTCCAGGATCACCAGCGGTTTATTTAAATGCCGTGCCCAATCCACGGCCCGCTGCAAGCTGTAATTCCATCGGGTCCTCCGAAACGCGATCATCCAGTAAAGCACATAATCACTTTCCGGATTGCACTCGGCCGCATTACCTGCCCGCACGCGAAGTGCGGGTACGTCGCTCTTCAAGCTTGAATCTGACACCGTTTAGCCTTCCTTGGGGCCCCTTTCCCGGAACCATTGTGCACAGTCTGCTGCTTGAGTAAACAAGCTTGGCGCTGTGCGCGCTTGCAACGCTTTAGAATCGCATTCGATCGAAGACTCCGCCGATCCGGTTACCCGTCGCCCGACAACTGGAGCTACGGTGAATTCTGCCTCGTAAACTGCTCTGCCACTGGGCAATCCATGGCTGGCTACTAAACTACTTCATTGGATAAAAAAAGGTGGTCCACCGGTTTCTCGATCAAACGCCGAAGAGAGTAGCGTGGAACAAGCCATTTACGAGTTACCGTACGATTTTTCGGGCGAAGTGAGAGTCTTTCCTCTTCCCAAGCTGGTAATGTTTCCCAGCAACGTGCAAACGCTGCACATATTTGAAAGTCGGTACCGGGAAATGCTGGAGGATGCTCTTCAAGGTGATAGACTTATCGCCATGGCGACGCTGGAACCCGACTATGAAGTCGACTACTACAGCCGTCCACCGTTGGAAAAGGATGTTTGCCTCGGCTACGTTGCTCATCACGAAAAGACCGAGGACGGCACCTACAACCTTGTACTCGTCGGTCTAAGACGTGCCCGCATTGAACAAGAGATCTTTCCCGTGCGGTCTTTTCGCAGAGCCAACGTACAGCTGCTTGATGAAAAACCTGCCGACGCCGAGGCGGCAGTGACGCAGCGCCTGGGCCGGGAACTGTCCAAGCAGCTGGTCGCGAGCGTTCCCGCCGCTCAAAAGCTGGCACGCGAGTTCACCGACGGTAACATCTCGCTGGGCGCCCTCACGGACGTTATGGCCTTTCACCTGCCGTTCGATTTGAAATTCAAGCTGACGCTGCTTTCGCAAACTGACGTGCTGCAACGTGCAAGATTACTATTGTCGAATCTGCAGCAGCATCCACTGCCAGAGAACGAGCAGCAGGAATTCAGGCCGGGCTTCAGTGACAATTAACTTACAACGACTCGCACATCTGTTTGGTCAGCCTCGCTTTAATGAAAAACGTTGTCGCAACGCTTGCGTATCGTGACGACGCTCTCTAACGACTGTCGCATTGGAGCGTTATTACTGTCAATTCACTACTTGCTTTCGAGATTATGGAGCTCCCGTTATGAAACTCGACCAGTCCCTGCCTGCTGATGACCTGCATCCGATCGCCGAAGCAGTCATTTCCAACAGCTTCGATTCGGTGATGGTGACTGAGGCCACCGCTAACACGCCCATTCGGTACGTCAACCATGCATTTACTGAGCTGACTGGTTACAGCTCCGACGAAGTGCTAGGCAAGTCTCCGTCCCTGCTGCAGGGCCCTGAAACTGATTCCGCCGTGCTCGATCAACTCCGTGAGGACCTGGGAGCCGGGCGAAACTTCGAGGGGAAAGCCATTAACTACCGCAAGGACGGCACTCCTTTCACGATGCATTGGCGGGTGGCGTCGGTACATTGTGAAGGCGACATCCGGTACTTTATTGCAGTGCAACGCCAAGACTGACGCGATCCAAGGCTTCGCATCACTGCCCACCATTCGCGGAAAGATACGGCACGAAACCACGAAAATTGCGGTTCAGCGTGGCTTTAACCCCAGATCCGTTAGCTTTCCCAACGTGCTTCCGGCGTCAATGGCAAACCCCTCAAGCCTCGCCATTCTTAGCTCTTCTTCCCAAACTCCGAGGTCCATTGGCACCGCAGTTTTCGAGGAGGAGACGCGTGTCATTGGAGAATTGAGCTGCACATCGACAACAAAAATGGTGTTGGCCGCTTGTCAAAATCGGCGGCCCGACCATAGTGCCTCTAGAGCCGAAAGAACACTGCTGCCGACTGGCTTCACTAGTTGGTCTTACGGCTTGCTGGCACTGACTATCGGAGAGCAGGTTCTTTGGAGGTCAGACGCGTCGTCTGGCCACATTTTTACACTCCTAATGAAGGCGAAGGTGGAACAATGTCGAGGTTGAGTTTCTTATTGGCAGGGATTCTTGTGTTTTTCGGAGTCGGCCAGGCCGCAATGGCGGATTGTGGAACGTGCGACAAGACAGTTGTTGAAGTTGCTGTCGCATCCGATGACTTCAATACGCTTGTGGCAGCGGTTAAGGCTGCAGATCTGGTGAAGACCTTGTCGGGCGATGGGCCCTTCACGGTATTCGCCCCGACCGACGCGGCGTTCGCCAAGCTGCCGGAAGGCACTTTGGCAGACCTGCTGAAACCGGAAAACAAATCGAAGCTCGCAGCAATCCTGACGTATCACGTCGTCGCCGGAAAAGTGAAGGCCGAGCAAGTGGTCAAGCTGACGGAAGCGAAAACAGTTCAGGGATCGAGTGTGAAAATTGCAGTGAAGGATGGCTCTGTGATGATCGACAACGCGAAAGTTGTGAAGACAGACATTCCCTGCAAGAATGGCATAATTCACGTCATCGATACGGTCATTCTGCCGAAGAGCTAAACAAAGCAGATAGACCTCGCTGTTCGCACGAACAATTCTGCGCCAGCCATTGGGCTGGCGCTTTTTTTGCGCGCTTCGTGCATTCAATGAAAACGATGGATTCGTTTTGAGAAACCAAAAGTAAGGAAGGCAGTCTTTTCCCTATTGCCCATCCGCCGGCTGTCTACCGACGATTTCGGCTTCCACACAAAGCCAATTACTGGACTGTGTTTCCAGCTTGTTCAGTCCGAACTGGTCTATCGTGTTGATAGTTGTTTCGTGCTTATGGGGCAGCAATTCATAGACTACAAGGCAGCGCTGCTCGTTCTTGATCTGGGCGTGCTCGTCGTGGTGCCACTGCTCGACAGGCACGCAAAGAAAAACGGCCTTGGTTGCAGTTCGATCCTCAGGGCCAAACGCCCCGGCAAGTTTCACCTTCTGCTTGTTTACAGGCGAGTCATTAATTGTGTATGCCATGAAGTAGTTCAAGTTATCAGGAATCGGACTCGGCGATCCGCTGGTGAGTCGCTGGGCCGGCGACAATAGATACGCCGGCTCCTCGATATTGATCTCGCGTGAGTCTTTCATTTGCAGCACGTCCCGCACAGTGACAACCCGACTTGGTTCTTTGGCTGGTTTAGCGATCTTGAACCAATTGAGATACGCCTTCGGTTCCTGGATGGCGTTGCTTTCAAAACGGACTGCATGAGACAACCGTTGTGGCCCGACCAGGAACCGCTCGACCACATCGTCATCGAACGGACCTTTTAAATGGACTTCATGCTTAATGACTCGCGAAGAAGTTACCGTTACCACTTCGAAGGACGCAATCGGCGTGTCCGCAGCTGCGAGCGTATTGAGGCATATTCAGGCCCCCAGCAATGCTGCGCAAATCGGTTGTATTTTCGCCATCGTGATACTCCTCGGAATAGCATGGTGTAGAAGCACTGATCGTTGCAGATGTTTATGGTGTTGGCAAGGCGACGATCCATATCGTCCTGTGAGCATGCGCTCGTGCGGCGAGACATGTTTGCAAGCCATGTCGATCAACGACGCAGATACCAGCGTGTGGCGTGTTTTCGGAATGTGAACATCAGGTAAAGGTTGGGCCGAGCGAACAAGAGTCGCGTGACGATTCCCCAGAATCCGTTCTTGTGCTCGTACTGGATGTGCTCCTGGATTTCTGTGACGTCCGGCGTCAATGAGACAAACGTATGCGTGTGCTCCCATTTTTGGGCAGGCCCCTCGGCCTGAACGTCGGTAAACCCCCTCTCAGAGACGCCGCGGTGGACCGCCTTCCAGCGCAGGGGGAGTGGTCCGATCCAAAGGGTAAATCGCGAAACAGATCCCTCGCCCATCGGCTCGATTTCGTGCATCTGAACGATCGTCGGTGGTGGGGTTAGCCTTTTGAGTGCACTGGTATCGCGATGAAAATCACGAACCGCCTCGAGCGAAGCGTCAACAGTGAATTTGTAGTCGAATACTGGCATCCGCTAGTCCGATTGTTTCGAACCCAGTTTGGGACTGGTTAGCTGTTGTTCTGCATCGCGCCTTATGTTTGTTTCTCGCCGCCATAAAATGCGTCTGCTGCTGCGAACCGTCTGCGAGCATTCAAATCGTCGAGATGCCGCAGCGCTTGCTTGCGGAAAAAAGAAAAAGTGATCCCGTCGAGTCGTGAATCATCGCTCGCCACAGCGTCCAGATTATCCCACAGCGCGATCCGTTCCTGGGCGGCAGCAGCCAGTGTCTCAAGTTCGAGCACCCGGCTGAGATCCGAATAACGAAGCAGGGAATCGTTGAGCTTGAAACGGCCCAGTTTTTCCACAAACCAACCTGTAGTCTTCTTTAGTCGGCTCTCCAGCGTGGCCTTACCGCCGATGCGATGGATGACGTCCTCGGCGATCGACTTCTGCGCCTTGACTTCGTTCTCCAGTCGCTGCAAGAACTCGCCAAGCGGTGCACGTCGGTTACTTCGCCAGCAGCGGGCAATGAGTTCGAGCTCCGCCACCATTAGCGCCACATGATCGTCCAAATAGATGCGCAAACGCCTGTCGCTCATTGATTTGTCTCAGCTTGTCCTGCTTCGTCGAGCGCTTGCTTGATGGCCTCCCTGATTCCTACCGGACGGATCGAGAATACATCCAGCGCTTTCTTGTCTCGAACGATCGTTGGATTGCGTAGACCTTCGATCAGGTGCCGACCCACTTCGGCGGACGCCGGCGTCACCAGTCCCAGCCAGAGACTCGATAAATAGGGCGTCAGCACCGGCACCGAGATCAACCAGCGCCGCAGCCCGCTCTGTCGAGCGTATTCCTGGATCACCTGCCCGTACGTCACCACGTCGGGGTTGCCGATCTCGAAGATCTGGCTTTCGCCTGGGGGCAGATCGAGCGCCGCCAGCAGATAAGACAACACGTCGTTGACGGCGATCGGCTGGGTGGGCGTCGCCAGCCAGCGTGGACAGATCATTACGGGCAGGCGGTTAGTCAGGGATCGAATCAAGTCGAACGACAGACTGCCGTTTCCTATTACCACGGAAGCTCGAAATTCAATCGTTTCGACGCCGGAGTCACGCAGGATTTTTCCCACTTCGTGACGGCTGCGCAAATGTGCAGACAAATTAGGGTCAAGATCTTCTCCAAGGCCACCCATATAAATGATCCGCTGCACACCAGCTTCCCGGGCGGCGGTACCAAAGTTATCGGCCGCCTCCCGGTCCTGTTGCTCGAAGTGGGCTGAGGAGGTCATCAGGTGGACGAGGTAATAGGCCGTCTTGACCCCGGCGAGCGCCGCGTCCAGCGACGGGCGATCCAGGACGTCACCCTTCACAACTTCTGTGGGAAAAATCAGTTTTTCGCGCAGCTGATCCGGTTTGCGAACAAGACACCTGACCTGCACATCACGCGGTTCGAGCAGGGGCAAAAGGCGGGACCCAATGAATCCCGTCGCTCCCGTCAGCAGGACAAGCGGAGTCTTTGGTGCGGGATTCTCAGTTTGTGCGTCGGACTGCGTCATCGGATGGGTTTTTGAAAGCCCGTTTCACTTCATTGTAGCAGTGACTTCCAGCTGCTGCTGACCTTTCTGGCGGGGAGGGCGCGGAAGCCATCACTACGTCTCGCCGACGCTGAAATCGAGTGAAATGTTTTCGATGGTTAATGCGGCCCAATGATAGAATACCTGCCGAACCAAGCTTCTACGATACAGGCGGCTAATCGCTGGAATCTGAAGCGGCTTTGAACAGCGCATTGCATTCCTCTTCCAGCACACCGCCAATGACCTGGCAGGCAAAAGATGGACTTCGCCGAATGACCTCTTCGGCCAGGATGTCGATTTGCTTCCAGCCGAGTTTTTGCAGGTAGCGGATCGAGGTACCAAACACAACCGTCTCGATCCCTGTCCAAAGAATTGCTCCCTGGCACATCGGACACGGTTCGGCTGTAGTGTAGAGTGCGAGTCGCGTACCGTCGAATTCAACCTGGCCGTCGACGAGTCGATTAATCGCATCGATTTCGCCGTGCCATGTTGGATTGATGGACGATCGATTCCAGCCCTCGGCAATCATCTCGCCCGACGGTTGGTCAACGATGACAGCGGCAAATGGTCGGTCTGGGGCATTCGCCGCCAGTTTGATAGCGGTCCTCATGTAGCGGTGGTGATCAACTTGATTCATCGGCTACGCTGGTCGTGCACTGATTGAAATGCTTGCTGGACCGCTGGATCAGAACTGCGGGGCAGAGATGGATGTGTCGGACGCCGCTTGATCGTTTGCCGCGGTCGCAAGCTGGTCGGCAATCATGCGGTAGAGCGTTGCCAATTCGATCTGCTGTTCGATGGCATTATATTCTTCCAGCCGACGCGCGACTGCCGCATGGCTGACGCCCAGCGACTCCAAAATGGTGCGAGCATCATGCCACGTCGGCAGCCAGACCAGTGCCGCCTTCAGCTCCTCAAGCGTTCCGGCCCGTCTTAAAAAGTGTTTCAGGTCGAGGATGAAATAAACTCGATCGTGAAAGGGTGAAGGGCAGTCGATCAAACCATCCAGCGTCCCAAACGTAATGACCAGGTTGTGGCTCCCAGGCGAGGCCCAACATACACAGTTCGAGTGCCAACAGGATTTCGTCCTCTGAAAAACGCATAACTACTTTTTCCAAATCGATTTTCCCAAATAAACATCACCCCTGAGGCGTAAGTAGGCTTGATGTTGAGCGTTAGCATCAGCAGTGTTCGTATGCCGATGCTCGGGGGTGGGCGACTTCGACCTGCGCCCGGTTTGTATCGCCTAGCCTGTCCATTGATACAATAGGCGTTTCTGGGGCCTCGGCAATGGTTTGGATGCCGTAATTCGCGGTTTTTTCGAGGCTGAAATAGTCGACACGAGCCTATAAAGCGCAGTAGGTTTCGGTTACAAAACCGTGAAGGATCAAGTACCTTGCACCATCGTGTTGTCATTGTCGGCGGTGGGTTTGGCGGCCTGCATGCAGCGCAATCACTTCGGCGCTCCGATGTTGAAGTCACGCTGATCGACCGCCGAAATTTCCATCTTTTTCAGCCGCTGCTGTATCAAGTGGCCACGGGCGGTTTGTCGCCAGCGGACATTTCGTCGCCCCTACGGGGAATTCTTAACCGTCAGAAAAACGCCCATGTGATCAAGGGCGAAGTCGTTGATTTCGAGGTTGACGAGCGTCAAGTCAAGCTGCGTGACGGAGTCGTCGACTACCATACCTTGATCGTGGCGACCGGCACGCGTCACCACTATTTTGGCAACGACTCATGGGAAGAGTGTGCGCCGGGACTTAAGACAATCGAAGACGCGACGGACATACGCCGCAGGGTCCTGTCAGCCTTGGAGCAAGCCGAACGCGAACCGCAAGACGAACTCCGACGCGCCTTAATGACTTTCGTTGTCGTGGGTGGCGGCCCAACCGGCGTCGAACTTGCGGGAGCGCTTGCTGAACTTACGCGCGAGACGGTTCAACACGACTTTCGCTCGATCGATACGTCGAAATGCACGATTGTTCTGGTCGAGGGTGCCGACCGCATCTTGCCCGCGTATCCACCTCAACTTTCGGAGCAGGCCGCCGCATCGTTGCAGCGATTGGGAGTTCGTGTTCGGACACAAGCGATGGTGACGGACGTGAAGCCCAACTCCGTGACAATCAAATCCGAAGACCAGTTGCAAGTGCTACCGACTTGCACGGTGCTGTGGGCAGCGGGCGTCCAGGCCTCGCCCTTGGGGAAGGCCTTGGCATCGGCCACGGGAGCGACGCTTGATCGGCAAGGACGAGTTATGGTTGAGCCGAACCTGTCGTTGCCGGGGCATTCGGAAATCTTTGTAATCGGGGATCTTGCCAACTTCAGTCATCAGGGCGGCGATCCGCTGCCGGGTATCGCCCCTGTCGCGATGCAACAAGGTCGCTATGTGGCGAGGCTGATTACGCAACGTCTCCGCGGAAAGTCGACGAAACCGTTCCGTTACAAAGATCGCGGCCAGATGGCGGTAATTGGTCGTTCGGCAGCGGTTGCGGATCTTGGTCGGCTTCGATTTGGCGGTTTCGTTGCCTGGATCTTTTGGCTTTTTATTCATTTGATTAATCTGGTCGAATATCAGAACCGTGTATTGGTGCTGGTCCAGTGGGCCTGGAACTACTTCACCCGCAATCGCTCGGCACGGCTAATTACGCACGACCAGCCCGCAGAGGTGGCCGCCAACGGGCTGATATATTCCAGTGGCTTGTCTGACAAGGATGCGCCTCAGGATCGCGACGCCTCGTCGCGGCCGGCAAATCTCCCCCAAATGTGATTGCGCCACACTATTTCTGCGTCCGAACTCGGCTAACGCCCCTTTTCAAAGTCACTCTTCGAAAAGTGGCTGGAGTGGAACCGCTTATAAGATTCGCCTGTACCCCGTCTATGACGGCTTAGGGTTGTCACACACGCATGGTTGCCTAGCGTAACTCGTGAGGGCGGATAGCGCGCTTTTCCCTTGTACACATTACACTTTAGCGGTCGCAATTTTGAGGAGATCCTCTTAACGTATTTCTGAACAGTCATTTCTGCACGCAACGGGAGTACAGCCAAAATTCCAAACCTGAAACCGGAAGTACCATGTCAAGAAAGAGAATGATCTACTTCTGCGCTGCCATCGTCGTCGTCGCTTTGTCCTATTTCGCCTGGAAACAGACGGCTCGAAGTGCTTATGAATCGGCCGCATACATCGTGCTTGAATCGGACGGTGCATTTGAAACACGCGAATATCCTGACTTGATGATGGCAACGACCAACATGCAGTTCGAATCGCAGGGCGACGACGGCAGCTTCATGCGATTATTTGGGTACATCAGCGGCGAAAACGATGATCAACAAAAAGTATCGATGACGATTCCCGTCTTCATGGAACCTGAAGACGAACAAGATCCGGGTCAGATGGCATTTGTCATTCCCAAAAACGTAACCGAGCAGCGGGTTCCCGAACCGTCCAACGATAACGTCGAGATTCGAAATCGCATCGGCGGACGATTTGCCGTCATCCGATTCGCCGGCCGAATGAATAGCCGGTCCGTCGCGAGGGCCGAAGAGCTATTGCGGAAGTGGATGGCTGATAAAGGATTGACCGCCGACGGCGATGCCGAGCTTGCCGGTTACGATCCTCCCTGGACACCAGGCTTGTTGCGCCGCAATGAAGTCCTTATTCGATTGAAATAGGCACATCAGCACAGTCCAATTGCTCAACTCCATTAGCTGAGGATGCGATTGAGGCACTGGGGGTCGAGATGGGGGTTAAGGGTCTGATCCGCTTGTCACAGGCATTCGCTCCTGTCCTGGCGGCGAACGGCCGCGCTTTTGTACAACTCACTTCCGTCGCTTCCCTGTAGGCCACGTTGATGTGGCCGGCGCGTGCGGCCTGTCCCGTGTAAGCGTTCGTGAGGCGCTCGGCCATCAGAGGTGCGGCCGCAGCGGAACACATATCGAAAAAGATGGCTTCTCCAATTACGGCAGCGAACTAGAATGCCTCGTAGACTCTATACATTACGAGAATACTTGTGGAAGTACTTGGCAAAGTGAATCCCCACGCAGACCACGGCTGTGTGTGAATTCTTTGCATTTTGCAAGACGAGATAAGACACCTTAGACGCGCATTGCGACTCTATTGGTGAGCTGAATCAGGACGCATTCGAGCGCGACATGTCATCAAGATGTCGCTGGGAAAGGTACCGCTGAATAGGAGAAATAAAATGTCAGATACCGTAACCGCAAGCAAGTGTCCCGTGATGAACCAAGCTGCTCGAAGACACACGATGCGACGAATCCGTGGAACAAGTTCCGTTTGGCTTGTTGCCTTGGCCCTTAGCTGTTTGCTAGGGACCAATGGTGGCATGGTGCTGGCCCAAGCTACCGGCTCAAATCCGCTGACCGAGGACGGTGGACAACGGCTTGGGGATGACCAGGACTCGCGACCCGCGGGACCGCATGGGGAAAACATGGAGGCCGGTAGCAAGTGCCCGGTGACGGGTGCAACACGCCAGACACACGGCGGCCGGGGCCTATTCGAATCGGGACTGGTGGCCGAATCAGTTGAACCTGCAGATCCTTCATCAGAATTCGCCCAAGAGCAATCCGATGGGTGAGGATTTTAATTACGCCGAGGAGTTCAAGAAACTCGACCTGGATGCCTTGAAGAAGGACATCAATGCGTTGATGACGACTTCACAGGACTGGTGGCCAGCCGACTACGGCCACTATGGGCCGCTTTTCATTCGGATGGCCTGGCACAGTGCCGGTACGTATCGCGTCTCCGATGGCCGTGGTGGCGCAGGCTACGGCACACAACGTTTTGCGCCTCTCAATAGTTGGCCCGACAACGCCAACCTCGACAAGGCCCGTCGATTGCTCTGGCCGATCAAGCAGAAGTACGGCAAGAAAATCTCATGGGCCGATCTGATGGTCCTGACCGGCAACTGCGCCCTCGAGTCGATGGGATTCAAGACGTTTGGATTCGCTGGCGGTCGCGAAGACGTTTGGGAGCCACAGCAAGATATTTACTGGGGACCTGAAAGCGAGTGGCTGGGAGACAAGCGTTACACCGGTGATCGCGAACTCGAGAATCCTCTCGCCGCCGTTCAGATGGGTTTGATCTACGTGAATCCGGAAGGACCCAACGGCAAACCGGATCCGCTCGCCGCAGCCAAAGACATTCGGGAAACGTTCGGCCGCATGGCAATGAATGATGAGGAAACCGTTGCGCTCATCGCCGGCGGACATACATTCGGCAAAGCTCATGGTGCTGCCGATCCAAGGAAATTCGTCGGTCCTGAACCCGAAGCAGCCAGCCTCGAAGAGCAAGGCCTCGGCTGGAAGAACACGTTTGGCAAGGGCAATGCTGACGACACGATCACCAGCGGCCTGGAAGGGGCTTGGACTTCCACCCCGACGCAGTGGTCGCACGGCTACTTCGACAATCTGTTTGGCTACGAATGGGAACTGACGAAGAGTCCGGCCGGTGCGTCGCAGTGGACTCCCAAGGACGAATCGGCGAAGGGGACCGTGCCGGATGCTCACGATCCGTCGAAGACGCACGCCCCGATGATGTTCACGACGGACCTGGCACTGAAGATGGACCCGATCTACGGACCGATTTCAAAACGCTTCCACGAGAACCCGAAGGAGTTCGAAAAAGCCTTTGCCAAGGCGTGGTACAAGCTGACTCACCGCGACATGGGGCCCGTCTCGCGGTGCCTCGGCCCGCTGGTTGCCCGAGCCGCAATTGTGGCAAGACCCTGTTCCCGCGGTCGATCATGAATTGATCGGGGAGCAGGACATCGCTGACCTCAAGGGCAAGATCCTCGCCTCAGGACTGTCCATTTCGCAACTGGTTTCGACCGCCTGGGCATCGGCGTCAACGTTCCGCGGAACTGACAAACGCGGTGGAGCCAACGGGGCCCGCATTCGCCTCGCACCGCAGAAGGATTGGGAAGTCAACCAACCGGCCGAACTCGCGAAGGTCTTGCAGACACTGGAGAAAATCCAACAGGATTTCAACAGCGTCGCAGTCCGGCGGCAAGAAGGTCTCGCTCGCTGATCTGATTGTGCTGGGCGGGTGTGCCGCCGTTGAGGAAGCTGCGAAGAAGGCCGGGCACGACGTGCAGGTTCCCTTCTCGCCCGGGCGCACCGACGCGTCGCAGGAGATGACCGACGTGGAGTCCTTTGCCGTGCTCGAACCGACCGCGGACGGATTCCGCAACTATCTTCGGTCAGGGACACGATCGACCGGCGGAAGAGTTGCTGGTGGATCGAGCACACCTGCTGACGCTGACCGCTCCGGAGATGACGGTGCTCGTCGGCGGCATGCGGGTCCTGAATGCAAACGTTGGGAACTCCCAACTTGGTGTCTTCACCAAGCGACCTGAGACGTTGACCAATGACTTCTTCGTGAACCTGCTGGACATGAGCACGGAGTGGCAGAAGTCCCCCGAATGCGAGCACGTCTTCGAAGGACGGGACCGCAAGACGGGTGAGGTCAAATGGACTGGCACTTCGCGTCGATCTCGTGTTTGGTTCGAACTCGCAACTTCGAGCCATCGCGGAAGTTTATGCCAGTGACGACTCGCAAGCAGAAGTTTGTCAATGACTTCGTGGCGGCCTGGAACAAGGTGATGAATCTTGATCGTTTTGACCTTGATCCGGCTCTGCGAAATGGATCGAAGCCTGTGGCGCTCCGTCAACGCTAATAATTCGAGTTGGCGATTGTCGGTCGCTGGACTTTCTGAGTCGATATTTCGTGCCTTGGACAGTTCTCAGTGAGCAATCCGACCCGCTTGGTTCACCCCAGCGGGTCGGTTCATTTCTACGCGGAAAGTCGGTGCTCTCTGGCGTTCGAGAATGCGATGCTGTTACCGGAGCGATGGTGCGTGATCGCTGTGATCGGCAGCCGAGGTCGCCGCCACGAAAACGCCTTACTCGACAACACCGGCTGCAGAACTGTCGCCACGGTGTGCGCGCTCGGACTAGGCACACCTACGTTCAGTTTCATCGCCTTGATCAATAGTCCTGGGGCGGCCGATCGATCAGAGTGGATCTTTTGAAAGCGCGGCGCGATAGTTGGCCACAGCAGAGAAGAACTCGAATTGAGAGGAAATAAGGATGAGTTGGGCGTCGGTCACTGACTTCTCGTAGATGTTCAGCGTGACAAGGTCGATGTCGCCCGCGTCAAATTGCAGGCGGCCCAGCTCGAGTGTTTCGCTGGCGAGGCGAAGGTTGGTTTCGGCGCGTTCGATGCGTCCCGCGGCGGCCCGCAGCGCGGAAACGGCGTCTTGAACGGCCGCCGTGATCTTGTTGACCACAAATGCACGCTTGGTGGCGATTTGGGCCAGTTTAGCTTCGATCGCGGTGATTTTTCCTCGCGCTTCGCGTCTCTGAAAGGGAATCTCGCCGTAGAGTCCGGTTTCGAGTTCGAACGGTCTCTTATCACCCTTTGAACTCGCTAGCGCGCCGACATCCTTGGATGCGTGTAATCGCGCATCAAGTTTGGGCAACAGCATGTTTTCGGCGGTTTGCAAATCGACTCGGAACTGCTGTGCTCTTAGATCCAGCTCAGTCAAGACGGGAGATACTGCAATCGCTGTCGCGATGTCGTTTTCAACCTGATCAATATTGGGCGGCGATGGACCTGGAAACGAGGTTGGAAGCCGGTGCTCGTCGGGGATGATCGGTTCGCCTTCATTGCCACGAAAGAACAACGACAGCTTGATCGCCGATTCCTGAAGTTTCCGCTCGGCTTCAATGACTTTTGTTTCACGAGCGGCAATGAGCTGCTCGTTGTTGATGCGGGCGATCCGCGCCAAATCGCCAGCTTTAACCTTCTCTTCGATCTGGCGAACACGAACCTGCGCGTTCCGCAATAGTTCGCGTTGGGCTACGAGATTCTGGCCCGCGGCGACCCACGACCAATAGATCTGAGAAGCGACTCGGACGAACTCCAATAGCTGGGCCTGGACAGCCGGTTCGACGGCCCGGCGCGCCAGATCCGCCTGAAGCACGGCGGCGCGACGCTTGTCAATCACGCGGTCTTTCAGCAGGGGGAGTCCAAAGCCTGCCGAGAATTCACCTCCTTCGTCCGTTTCGCGTTCGCCAAACCACGGTTGGAAGTTGCCATCACCGATCTTGTAACCGCCGTAGACATTGCCGCCTTGGAAAAGAGGTTGATCGACCAAGATGCCGTTCCGATACGTCTGATAGAAACCTTCGGGCGCCGCGATACCGAAAGCCTTGACGCGCAGATCGAACTCGCCCCACGCAGCAAGACTATTTCCGTCGGCGATACCGCGCTCCAGCATCGCGGCGATCAACTCTGGATACGTTTCCTGAACGGAGAAGATGACATCATTGAGCAGTAGCGGGCCTCCGCCTGGAATCCCTTCGGGCATTTTCGGCGCAATACCTGTTGCGTCGGGCGACGGCAATTCGTCGGGCTGTTCAGCCGCCGCCAGCACAACCAGCGGGGCACTGTCTTCAACGGGTGGGAGCCTCTGGATCGAGACAGCGCTTGGCCGTGTCGCTCCGGCAGCGAATAGCTGTGGCGCACCGGTATTCCAGGCGATGCTGATTGGCATCCTGCCATCAGTCCACAAAACATCGCCGCGGTGAGAGAATATTGCCATCCTTGGCGAAGCATATCGGTTATTCTATCTTACACAACGTTGCGTCGAGCTAGTGTCGATCACTTTGGCAACTTAATTTTCTTCGGTTCTTTTTTCTTCACTCCACCCGGTTCGTCATTTGAAATGGTTGCAGGGAAACCGTTCAATTGCCGCCAAACCTCGTAGCCCAAGCGGACCTGGTTCAGCATCACCCAACCATTGGCTCGAACCCCCTGGCGCAAATAGCGATCCGATGGCCACTCGGTTTCGCCATCGGGTTGTATAAGAATTCTGAACTTGCCAGTGCCATCATCGGTCGCATCAATCGTCATGACTTCGCCACCGAACGTCCCAACCGCCACCGACGGCCAGCCGGCGAACTGTACAGCAGGCCAACCTTCGAATTGCAGGCGGACATGGTTGCCAGCGCGGACTAACGTTATATCGTTTCCAGCAATCCACAGTTCGACAGCTCGCTCGGACGTGTCAGGCACAATCGTGAACAGTTCGTCGCCTTCCTTCAACATCTGGCCACGTTCGAATACGTTCAGCCGAAACAGGGTCCCGTCTCTCGGAGCGTAGATCTTCAATCGATCGAGTTCAGACAGCTTGATCTCAACGTCGCGTTTTTCCTTCTTGGCTGATGCCACCTGCCCCAGCGCGTCTTGCTGCATCGCGCGGGCATAATCAACTTTCGTCTGGGCTTCCCGCTCTTTCTGAATTCGCTCGTTCTTCTTGGCGTTCCATTCTTCCTTCGCTGCGGTAACGTCAAGTTGAATTGATTCGTGTTCGGCGATTGCCACATCAAGATCCTTCCGAAACTTTTCAAGTTCCTTCTCGGCTTGCACGCCCTTTTCAAACAGCGTTTTTTGGCGTTCGTGGTTTAACCTTGCTTGCAACTTCTTCGCTTCGTAGCCCGGCACCATCCGCCTCTTCGCGTCCCACTTGGCTTCCGCTGCCTCAATCAGTTCATCGGCACCAGCCACTGCCGCCGCCTTGGCGGCTCGAAAGTCAATGATGTTCTGGCCATAGACCTCGGCTTTGGTACTGGCTGTGGCAATCTTTGTGTCCAGGTCGTTGATTGTTTCCTTCAGCTGCTCCACCAGGTTCGCTGCATTAGGCTCGATCTCGACGATGAAGTCGCCTCGCTTGACCTTTGCGCCTTCTCTCAATCCTTCACCCCGCCGCAGGGCAACGCCCTTGACCGGCGAAGTCACCATCTGCTGTCGCTCTTGGGGGACGAAGGCCACCACTTTGCCCGTGCCCTTGGCCGACTGCTGCCAGGGAACAAATATCATGCCAATGATGGTCAGTGCCAGCAGTACTAGCAGCCACTTCGCCAGGCGCCGCGCGATTCGCGATGACTGGACAAGCTTCAGCGCCGGTAGGCGCTCGTTCGTCGATTTCTCGAATGCAACAGACATGTTGCCTCTCCGGATTTCATCGGTTGAAGGCGGAAGAATCGTTAGAATCGTTGCCAATCAGCGCAGCTTCACTCTGCGTGACTGCAGACTCGCCACCACTCAAGTCGACGACCCGATCGCACACCGCCATGATGGCACGCTTTCCGGTCGCGACCAGCAGGGTCCAGGGAGTCTCGTCGGCAATGAGCCTTGGTAGCACGCGGGTGATTACATTGTCCGGCAGCGAGTCCAACGTACCGTCAATCAACAGCAATCGAGGCCGACCGACAATCGCGCGTGCTAGCATCAATCTTATCGCCTGGCTGTGCGTGAGCGGAGCACCGTTCGTCTGCAGCACAGTGTTCAGCCCGTCCGGCAGATTCAGCACGGCGTCCAGCAAACCCACGGTTTTCAGAGCGTCGCGGACATCGCTCGCTCGGACGTTTGGTCGGTTGAGATGCACGTTCTCGTCAACCGTGCCCTGGAAGATCTCGATTGACCGCGCTACCGCAAGATGCTCGCGCAGCGAATCCGGACGCAATTCACGCAAGTCGATACCGTCCATCTCAATGTGTCCCGAGCTCGGTGACCGCAGACCAGACAGCAGATCGATCAGCGTAGTCTTGCCCGAACCGGCAGCCCCGGTTAAGGCGACTGACTCACCTGGAAGTAATTCTAAATCGCAGCCCGCGAGCCCGCCGGTGCCCTTGAATTTGTAGCTCACACTACGCACCTCTACTCTGGCTGGCTCGCCTTCCTGCAGGTGGAACAACTTGTCATGGGCTTCCACTTGCAGATCAAACAGTTGGCCCAGCTTGTGAACCGAGGCCAGCAGATCGTAAAAACTCTCCATGTGCTTGCCCAGCTTGGCAAACGAGCCCACGATCATCATGACAATCAGCTCCGCCGCCACTAATTGACCGAGTGTCAACTCGCCAAGAATCACTAGCCAGCCGCCTAAGCCGAGCAACGCCGACGCTGCGATCACTTGCAGTACAAGCGCGAACAGGATTTGCCGGATGACCACGCTAAAGTGTGCTCGTCGATTTTCCAGCCAGTTCACGGCCAGCTGGTCGGCGCGATCCAGTGCAAACTGATAACCTGCATTCAGCTTGAACGCAGTCGGATGTCGAGCCAGTTCTTGCATCCACGCGGCGATCGCGTACTTGGCCTTCGATTCCTTGATCGCGGTCGTCACAGCACCACGACCGAGCCCGAATATAATGAACACGATCATCGCCAACAGCACAACATCGAAGCCCAGCAGGAACGGGTGGTAAAACGCCAGAACCGCCATGCCAATCATTGTCTGCAACAAAATCGCTACGCCATCGAGCAGCAACGCGGCGGCGGTTTTTTGCACCGTCGCGATATCAAAGAACCGATTGACCGCTTCTGGACCGTATTTCTGGTCAAACTGGTCCTGTTGCACGCGCGGCAAGCGGTAGGCCAGATCTTCCACCACCCGAACGAACAGTCGCCTCTGGAAGATTTCAACAACATAGGTGATCAGTCCTCTCATCGCCGCGGCAAATGCGAGAAATGTAGACAGAATCAAGGCGAGGATGACGACCGGCTGCAGGTAGCGTCCGAAGGCGACCGTATTGACCAATGCTTCGACCGCGATCGGCGTTGCCAACGCCAACACGCCGACGACAAGCGAGAAAATCATGACCACCCACAAGTCTTGCTTTTCTGGACGTACCAGCCCCCATAACCGCATTAACGGGGGAAGCGGCTTGCCGTCGGAACTGTCCGTCGCCGAATGGCTCGGCGGTTGACACCCCAATGCCGCCTGGCCAATGATCCAGCGGGCAGGAGACCCCAGTGACTCTAGGCCCAAAGCTTTGCGCAAACGTCGCACCGACATCCACACGACCGGCACGCCTGGCTCAGTGGCGCCACGCGGATTTTCCGGCCTTTTGCTTCCATCAAAACGAACCAATGCAGGCTGCCTGGTGAATTGTCGGAGCCCAAACTGTCCGTTGGCGTCCTCTCCACGCACAAGGCAACAGGCACTCGCTGGCGGACGAAAGATAGCGCTTCGTCCAGGGTACACTCGACTGACCGTATGCGCAGATTGACGCTTTCGCCCACTTCAACCAGACGGCTGGCCCAGGTTTGTGCACCCTCGCCACGGATAGCCTGCGAGGCTTCGCCCACAGTGCGCGTGGCCAAAATCCGGTCAAAAGCAATCTCCGCAGCCGTGGAAAAGACTTCCAACACCCGCAACGCGCTCTGAATCGAATGCCGCACTTCCTGGTTGGAATCTGTGGATTTCATTCTGTTGATTTCCGGCGTCGCAGATGATCGTCGCGAAGTCGCTGTTGCAAAGGGACTACATCAACTATATCGCCGGGTAGATTGTTTTGGAAAATAGATTTTATGGTTGTATACTACTGCACTTTCGGAAAAACGGCCGTAGGCCGTGTATGAATTGATCTCCACAAAAAAAGGCTCTTCCATCATGCTGCGGTTTCCAAACAAGCCGCACAATGGAGGAGCCAAGGATGGCGAATTCGCAATGTCGTTGGGAATGTCCCGTTCAGTGGTCGGAGTGGAGCGAGTGGTTGGCGGCTGGCCTGCACGCCCGCAATCGCTGGCGGTTGCCAGTGTTGCTGACCGGCATTTTGTTCGCCAGTGGACGTCGCACGGTGACCACCTGGCTCCGAGCCGCTGGCGTCAGCGACGACTTCGACGACTATTATTACTTTCTTACCAGCGTTGGACGCAAGACCGAATCGATTGCTACGCAGGTTGTCGTACTGGTACTGCGGACATTGCCCCTGCCAAAGCGTCTGCTGCTGGTGATCGACGATTCGCCTACCAAGCGGTATGGGCCGAAAGTCGAAGGGGCGGATGTCCATCACAACCCGACGCCCGGCCCGGCCGATCAGCCGTTTCTGTACGGCCATATTTGGGTCACGATTTCGCTGGCACTTCGGCATCCGGAGTGGGGAACGATTGGCCTGCCTCTTCGAGCGATGCTCTATGTTCGCAAGCGAACCATGGTGACGATTCCCAAGTCGCGCCATTGGCAGCGGTTTGCCACCAAGCTCCAACTGGCAGCCCGTTTGGTCGAGTGGATCGTTCCGCTGCTGAAACAAGCGGGAAAAACGGTCTGGATCGTTATCGACGGCGGCTACACCAAGCGGCCGTTCTTGCAGCGGGTCTTGAAGCTCGCCACCGTGGTCGTCGTGGGTCGCTTGCGCAAAGACGCGGCCTTGCGCGACTTGCCTCCGAAGCTGAAAAAAGGTCAACGTCGAGGTCGCGGCCGGCCGCGGAAGTATGGCAAGAATCGTCTCAGTCTGGCGAAACGAGCGGGGCACCGGCGCGGCTGGCAAACCGTCGAATGCACAGTCTACGGCAAAGCGACGAGGAAAACCTACAAAACCTTTCTGGCAACCTACCCGCCGGTGGGAGCCGTCATTCGCGTCGTGCTGGTGAAGGAAGATCATGGCTGGTACGCCTTCTTCTGCACCGATCCGAATGCCAGCGTCAAGGAGATCGTCGAAGCGTTTGCCGATCGCGCTACCATCGAACAGGATTTCCACGATGTGAAGGAAGTGTGGGGATCGGGCCAACAGCAAGTGCGTAACATCTGGAGCAACCTTGCCGTGTACAATCTAAATCTGTGGATGCATACGCTGGTCGAACTCTGGGCGTGGGACAGAAGTAGCAAGCAACTCGTCGACCGTAGCGACTCGCCGTGGGACGATGCCGAGCGGAGGCCTTCGCATGCCAACCGCCGCAAAGCACTGCGCCAGTGGATTCTGCAGAACGAATTATTGTCGATTAGGGCGGTTTGGTCGTTGCCACAAAAAATCATCAACCTCACCGAACGCATCATGACGTTGGCCGCCTAACTTAACCAAGGTTTCCGAAAGT
>CAWJNN010000016.1:0-77174 GCA_963844115.1 uncultured Planctomycetales bacterium
CTTTCGGAAAAACGGCCGTAGGCCGTTCATGAATTGATCTCCACAAAAAAAGGCTCTTCCATCACGCTGCAGTTGCCAGACAAGCCGCACAATGGAGGAGCCAAGGATGGCGAATTCGAAATGTCGTTGGGAATGTCCCGATCAATGGTCGGAGTGGAGCGAATGGTTGTCGGCTGGGTTGCACGCCCGCAATCGCTGGCGATTGCCGGTGGTGCTGACGGGCATCTTGTTCGCCAGCGGTCGACGCACGGTGACGACTTGGCTCCGGGCCGCCGGCGTCAGCGACGACTTCCAAGACTATTATTACTTCCTTACCAGTGTTGGACGCAAGAGCGAATCGATTGCGACGCAATTGGTGGTTCTGGTACTGCGGACATTGCCGTTGCCGGAGCGTCTGCTGTTGGTGATCGACGATTCGCCGACCAAGCGGTACGGGCCCCATGTCGAGGGGGCCGATGTCCATCACAATCCGACGCCGGGCCCAGCCGATCAGCCGTATTTGTACGGACACATTTGGGTAACGATTTCGCTGGCACTGAGGCATCCCCAGTGGGGACCGATTGGCATTGCCGCTGCGAGCGATGCTTTACGTTCGCAAGCAAACGATGGCGACGATTCCCAAGTCGCGCGATTGGCAGCGGTTTGCCACCAAGCTGCAATTGGCAGCGCGATTGGTGGAGTGGATCGTTCCGATTCTGAAAAATGCAGGGAAAACAGTCTGGATCGTCATCGATGGCGGTTACACCAAACGGCCGTTTCTGAGACGCGTGTTGAAGATCCCGGCGTCGACGTTGTCGGTCGGTTGCGAAAGGACGCGGCGCTTGCGAGACTTGCCACCCAAGCTGCGGAAGGGACAACGTCGCGGTCGCGGTCGGCCGCGGAAGTATGGCAAGAACAAGATCAGCTTGGCCAAACGAGCTGGGCAACCGCGCGGCTGGCAAACGATCGAGTGCACTGTCTACGGCAAAGAGGCCACGAAGACTTACAAAACCTTTCTGGCAACTTACGGTCCGGTGGGTGGCGTGATTCGCGTTGTGCTTGTGAAGGAAGATCATGGTTGGTATGCGTTCTTCTGCACCGATCCGAATGCGAGCGTGGAGGAAATTCTGGAAGCATTTGCCGATCGTGCTACCATCGAACAGGACTTTCACGACGTCAAAGAAGTGTGGGGTTCCGGTCAACAGCAGGTACGCAACATCTGGAACAATCTAGCCGTTTACAATTTGAACTTATGGATGCACACGTTGGTAGAACTCTGGGCATGGGACAAAAGTGGGAAGCAGCTGATCGATCGCAGCGACTCTCCCTGGGACGATGCCGAGCGACGTCCTTCGCACGCCAATCGCCGAAAAGCCCTGCGCAGCCTGATTCTACGCGACGAATTATCGACGATTACCGCTACCTGGTCGCTCCCACCAAAAATAATCCGACTAACAAAAAGCCTTATGAAATTGGCCGCCTAACATAACCAAGGTTTGTGACCCTGGGCATGGAAATCGGGCTGCGACCACTGTCCTCATTTGCCGATACATCATGCTCGTCCTACATCATGTACGATTGAGCGTTACACCCGCTAATCGGTTTACCGGCCGCGAGAGCCTTTCCCGCCCATGGCATGCATTCAAGATAATTAACGATTATTGATGTTTCAGGACAAAGTTGCGTCTTTTCAGGACAATCTACTTCGTTGTTTGGTACAGCTACCGCCCGGGGCCTTTTCGAATGTGCTGTGAAACGTGAGATGGCATCCGATAGGAATGTACGATGGGCCTCCGAGCCCGTCGCTTGGAAAAGCGAAGGGGTCGGGAAAAGCGAAGGGGTCGGGAGTGGGGTGTTCAGTTTGTGGCTGCTAGAGCGAGTTGGAATGTACCCGTTTTTGTTCCGGTCCCGAAAATGCCGAAGGCATGGTCCTATGACAGCCCAGGGTGAAGCAACGTGAGCTTTGCGAACGTTGCGCAACCCTGGGTATCTGGCCCCGTTTTGCATCCGAACCCCAACGGGGTGGCCCTAATCGAGAGCGATTGCACATGGACAACGCATTAGGGCCGCCCCGTTGGGGCTTTGGTGTTTCCATTCACCTAACCCAGGGTTGCGCAACGACTCGTTGCACTCGCATTGCTTCACCCTGGGCTATCATAGCGCCGTCCCTTCGGGACTGGAACAAAAATGAGCCCTCGCGAAAACTTCAATTACGTCACAAAATCAACCAAACTGAACACCCCAGGTCGGGAGTCTTTTTCGGCTAAACGCGTTGCGGAATCGTTAGCTGGTCGCTCGAAAAAGACTCCCGACCCCCTCCCGGAGGCCCATCGTACAAATTTCGAAACACGTTCTTCGGGGCGGGTTAAATACATCCAAACGTCTTGTTCCGTCTGTTACAATGATTCATGGCTGTCCGCTTCGGCGGCCTGCCGCCTCCGACTTGCTTTCCGCTGTTCGACTCGGGCCATGCTCAAAATGTCAGATCGCCACCAAATGGATCGGTCCTCTCTTGTTAAGACGACGCTCGTTGACCAGGACGATCGTGGTATCCTCCGCGACGCTTCTCCCTCGGAACGGATGTCGATGGTTTGGCAAATGACGCTCGATGCCTGGACTTTTATGGACCCTGCCGGTGCTAAATCCGAATTTCAGAGACATGCTGTCCGCATTGAACGACGCGGCCGTTGACTATCTGGTCGTCGGAGCGTACGCGATGGCAGCCGATAGGAATGTACGATGGGCCTCCGAGGCGGCTGAAACATACTTCGGGGCGGCCGAAGAATAACTTCTCGGATTGTCGTGGCCGGGGCTTCCAGCCGCCGACCAAAGGACCCATGGGCGTCCGGTAATGATCGTTCCATGAATTGCCAGAAGACAGGTTGATTTGAAGTTTTGAACAGGAGGTAACAGAGTTAACAGAGGCAGATTCATTGTTCTCCGTTCCCTCCTGTTCCACTCCGCATTCCGTATCCTTTCCTATCCGTGCTACTAACGTTCTAATTCTTGTCTTCTTGCGCGAAATTGTAGCACGGCGACCAACGCTCCGCGTCGGTGCCCGTAATCCGTCTGGACGGAATGGCATTCCGTCCTACTTTGGTTGCGGCCAGAGGCCGCGCTGGGTTTCATCCGTGTTCAATCCGGAAAGGCGAAGGGGTCGGGAGTCTTTTTCGGCTCAACGCGTCGCGGAATCGTTAGCTGGTTGCTCGAAAAAGACTCCCGACCCCCTCCCGGAGGCCAATCGGTTGCCGCTCGGCCGCGCTGTTATTCTTGAGCGGTTTCTAACCTTCGGTCGTCGAAATGCCGGATCGCAATGAAAGCACGTCTTGCTCGTACTGACGCACTTCATTCAACCACTCCGCTCCTACCGGCACGCCGGCTTGCAGACAGTTGTAGTCCCACACGGCGCCAAAGGGCAATGACTTTTGTTCTTCCAGTAGGGCCAGCCGGCCGGTGAAGTCTCCTTCCAGTTCCAGCCGTTGTAACGGTTCGGTCGGTTCCAAGAGGGCCATCAGCAATGCTTTCAGCGTATTCCGCGTTCCAATAACCCAGGCGGCAACGCGATTGATGCTGGCGTCGAAAAAGTCCAACCCAATATGCACCCGGTTCAGGTAATCGCCGCGGACTAGTTCCTGGGCAATCGCCTGCAGTTCATCACTGAACGTTACGACGTGGTCGCTGTCCCAGCGGACGCCCCGACTGACGTGCAGTAACAACTCCGGTACGTACATCAACACCGACGAAATCTTGTCCGATACGACCTCGGTGGGATGAAAGTGGCCGGTATCCAGACACAACAGTTTTTGTCGCGAAATGGCATATCCCAGATAGAACTCGTGAGACCCGACGACATAACTTTCCGAGCCGAGACCGAACAGCTTGCACTCGACGGCATCCAGGTTGTGCCGTGGATCAAGCTGTTCAGCAAAGATCGTATCCAGCGATTCTGCCAGCCGCTGGCGAGGACGACGGCGATCGGCGGGCGTGTCCTTGTATCCGTCAGGCACCCAGAAATTCGTAACGCAGGGGCTGCCTTGTGCCGCGCCCATGGCGGCGCCAATCTTTCGACAAGCAATCCCGTGATCGATCCAGAACTTTCGGATACCGGCATCGTGATGAGCGAGGGTAAAGCCGTCTTCGGCCTTGGCGTGAGAAAAATACGTTGGATTGAAATCGAGCCGAATCCCCTGCTGCATCCCCCAGTCCATCCAGCCCTGAAAATGTTCGGCAGCGATCAGATCTCGTTCCACGGGCCCCTGACAGCTCGCCGCCGTGAAACTCACCGTAACTGGCATGGAGATTCAGCCGATGATTACCAGGAATTAACGAGTAGGCTTGCTGCAGATCTGAGCGTAGTTCGTCAGCAGTGCGCGCCTTGCCGGGATAATTTCCCGTGACGGCCAGGCCGCCGCCAATCGGTGCCCCGGTCTGCTCGAATCCGGCGACGTCATCTCCCTGCCAGCATTGCAATGAAATCGAGATGGCGGACAGGCTCTGCAGCGCCGACGACGTGTCCACATCCAGCGCGGCATAACGCTCGGCGGCCAACTCGTAAGTTTGTTCGATACGATTGTGAGCGGTCATGGCGATTTTCTCCCTTAAACGCGGAGCTCCAACAAAGCGGAGATTTAGGGTGGAAATGCGCACCAAAACCGCCAAGTGAACCGCTCAGACTTCGCCGACGGCTTCCTGTTGATACTTCCTCAGCGGCATTCACCTTTGCGTTCTAGTCGTACGACGGGCCTCCGAGCCCGTCGATTGTTTCCCCCGCTCTCTTTCGACGGCCTCGGAGGGCCATCGTACATTCATACGTCATCGCGAAATCTCCAGCCTCCATGTTCCCATTCCGAATGTACCCAGCGAACCCACTGCTCGACCGGCAATCCGGCTTTCGCTGGATTCCGTCCGATATACTGGATCACCCGAAACAAATGCTGTTCGTCCCGAATAATCCGGTCGTAGCTTTCTTCTTCCCAAAGTTTTCCGCTACGACCCAATACCGTATTAACTTTGCGACTCACAAACCGCTTTACGCTTTCGAGTATATCTTCCAGCTCAAATTCCCCCAGCGGCTTCATCACAGCATGGACATGATTCACCATCACCGTAAAGCACGATGACAAACACCGTTCATCTTGAAAGTGCAACAGCGAGTTCGACATTTCATCGGCCAGTTCGCGATTTAGAAACACGCATTCTCCGTAACCTTCGTCCATCCATGCTTCGGTTTTGCGCGTAATCTCAAGGGCGAGTTCGTACCATTTCTCGTCGCTGCGCGGTTCTGGATTTTTGCTTTCCCAAATCGTTCGCCAACGTTTCAGCGCGCGTAGTTGGTCTTGCGGAATCGAATCCGCCAGCCGGAAGGTGACGAAGTATGTTGCGCCTTCCTGTCGCCAATGCGGCAGATGCCGCTGATATACACGAATCGGCAGATCCGGATGCAATCCCCGAAATCCCGGCGGCGCGGTCAAGTTGAAGTTTTCGATTGCCATTTCAATGCTGTACGATGGCTCTCCGAAGCCGTCGATCTTTGCATGGATGTCTTCTCGACGGCCTCGGAGGGCCATCGTACAAAATTATGCCTCCGTCGGCGCTTAGAGTGCTTGTCCGTTTTGTGAAATTGCCGGAATCCCTACCCGCCGGGACGCGTTCGCGGGCTACACATTCGCTTTGCACGAAAATCAACAGGCTACTGCACGTGATCCAGGGCCTGGGCCAAGTCGGCCGTCAGGTCCTCGACGTCCTCCAGGCCCACGCTGAGGCGCAAGAAACCTTCGCCGATGTCCTCGGGATAGTTGAGGACACCGATTTCGGGGCGGTCCCCCTCTTGCGGATAGTACTGCACCAAGGATTCCGCATGACCAAGGCACACGGCGTGGGTAATGATCTTCAGCTGCTTAAGAAATCGGAAGTAGTTGTCCTTCTCGCCTCGTAGCGCAAAGTTGATCATCCCGCCGTAGCCGTTCATCTGTTTGCTGGCGATGTCGTGTTGCGGATGACTTTCCAGGCCCGGATATCGCACAAACGCGACCTTGGCTTGCGCCTCCAAGAAGCGTGCGATTTGCATTCCATTTTCGCAGTGTCTCTGCATGCGTAGCGGGAGAGTGACCGCACTGCGCATGATCAGCCACGCGTTGAAGGGGTTGATGGTAGCGCCCAGATGAATGCTGGCCGCGTCACGGATCTGCGTGATCAAGTCTTGCCTGCCAGTCACACAGCCCCCCAACCCGTCGCCATGTCCGTTGACGTATTTTGTCAGGCTATGCATCACCAGGTCGGCGCCCAAGCGGAGCGGATGTTGGGTAACCAGGCCCGAAAAAGTGCTGTCCACGGACAGGATCACGCCGGCTTGTTTGGCGATACCGGCGATGGCTTCTATATCACTGATGGTGGTCGTGGGGTTCGCCGGCGTCTCGATGTGAATCAGTTTCGTGTTGGGTCGCAGCGCGGTCCGCACTTCGTCAGGATCGTTCGTGTTCACCAGCGAGACCTCGACCCCATAACGCTTGGCCAGATGTTCCTCCAGTAGTCCATGGATGCCGACGTAACAGATCCTGGAGCTGATGACGTGGTCGCCCGCATTGAGAATGCTGAAAAAAGCGCCGGCGATGGCGGCCACTCCACTAGCAAAGACCACGCAGTCTTCTCCGTCCTCCATGCCCGCCAGTCGTTCTTCCAGGTAGCGGGCGTTGGGGTGACGGGAGCGCGGATAGTTGAAGGCGTGCGTGTTGTCCCAGGCGAAGGATTCCGCCAAGGTGTCCGCATCGTCATTCAGCTGGAAGCTGTTGGCCAGGACGATGGGACGGCGGATGGCCTTGGTCTCGGCGTCCACCCCTTCGCCACAATGGATCGAGCGGGTCGCTGGCCCGAGGTCGCGCGTTGCTTCCAGCGGAAGTCTCATGGTGAGTCCTCGTCAATTCTTTCTTGTTCGTCTTATTCTTGTCTTGTCGGACGCTCGGCAGGGAACCGGTCGTATCGCGCGGGGTCCATCATCACGCGGATGGCACAAACACTAATTGCCAGGCAGAGGAATATTGCCGGCAAGCCCCCCAGACGCGAGAGCATGCGGATGCCGTCGAGGCCGCCGAACGTTACCATGATCCACGCGATCAGTCCTACGACGAGCCCCCAAGCGATCTTCACGTAGATACTCGCGTCGGGTTTCTCAGGGGAAATGCCGGTGGAACTGATACTGCTCATGGCATCCGTGTTGCTGTCGACCGTGGTCACCATGGAAAGAAAACTGGTGATAAGCAAAATCGGCACAAGGATCTGGGTGAAAGGCAGGCGATCGAGGACGGCGTAGAGCACCCCTAGCGGGTCGCTCGGGTCCAAAAGCGAGGCCAGGTTTACGTTATCGTAAAGTTGCATGTGGACGGCAGTGCTACAGAAAACGGCCATCCAGATGCCGGTAAATACCGCCGGCAAGATCGCGTTGAATACGATAAATTCTCGGACGGTGTATCCGCGAGCGATGCGGCCCAGGAACACGCCCATGATGGGCGCCCAGGCAAACCAGGCGGCGAAGTACATTTGGGTCCAGTTTCGCGCCCATTCCTGCGACTCGACGTCTTGTGGAGGGGCGCCAGCACTGAAAATGTTTTCAAGGTAGTGAAGCAGAAAGTGCCAAAATCCTTCGGCCGAGAAACTGAGGATGTAGAGCGTGGGCCCAAGGACGACCAGCATCGCCAGAAAGATGATCAAAAATGAGGTATTGATACCCGCCACAATGCGGATGCCCTTGGTAATTCCGGTGATCGAATCGACGACGGCGACAATTACGATTGCGGTCACAATCGCCGCCAGCATGACTTTCGACGGCGCGACCTCGACTCCCATCAGATGGTTTACACCTCCGCCCAACAGCAGCGCCGACGCGCCCAAAGCGACAGCCATCGCGGCGATCAGCGTGTACAAACAGACGGCATCGATGACCTGCGCGAGGGGGCCTTCGCCGTAGGATCCCAGCAACGGCGAAAGCGGCGCTCCCAGCGAGAACGGCTTCTTCATGTTGTAGTAGGCAAAGCCAAACATCAGGCCCACGATGGTAGCGATGGCATAGGGCGTGCTTGTCCAGTGCATGTAAACCGTGGAGATGGCAAACTGTGCGGCCTCCGCCGAATAGGGCCTGGCATTGGCGATCGGGGGAGGTTCGCTGAGAAAAGTCAGCGGTTCGAACATTCCCCAGAACAAAACGCCCGTGCCGAGAGTGGTCGTGAGGACCACCGTAAACATTTGCCACCTGGTCAACATCCGCCTGGCGTCGGGGCCGCCAAGAACCGTCCGGCCGAACGGAGAGATAAAAATCACGCCGCAAAGCACGACCATGCCAAACGCCGAAAAGACAACCAGCCAGCCGAACGTGCCCGACACCCAACGGTCGGCATCCGTGATCACCGTGTCAAACAATTTCTTGTTCGTAAAGTTCAGCACCACCGCGGCCACGCACAAAACAAACGGCGGCAGAAAGACAAGTGGTTTGATGTTGAACATGGAGTCGCGTGTCCTGCGGGAACGATCCTGGTTATTTAAAGACGATTTACCGTAGGACGGATTGCCAATCCGTCTGCCGAAATGTCCGTAGGACGGATTGCCAATCCGTCTGCTGAAGTATCCGTAGGACGGATTGCCGATCCGTCTGCCGAAGTATCCGTAGGACGGATTGCCAATCCGTCTGCCGAAGTATCCGTAGGACGGATTGCCAATCCGTCTGCCGAAGTATCCGTAGGACGGATTGCCAATCCGTCCGGTCACGGGAACAGACGGATTGGCAATCCGTCCTACGTTTCTTTTTTAGGTCTCGAAATCCCACCCAAGCTCCTGCCAGCTCGGCCGCACCCATCGAACAGACTCACCAACGGATAATCCCGCTCGGCGTGGGTTATCGCCGATGTATCGAAGGCATTTCCACAGATGCTCCTCGTCACGAATGATACGATCGAAGCTTTCTTCCTGCCACAACGTGCCCGACTGTCCGAGTTGTGAATTGATCTCGCGCGATGTTCGCAACTTGCGACCTTGCAGAACCTTCTCTAACGGATCTGATTGAGGTTGAAGCGGCGCAAGATTGCATGCACATGATTTGGCATCACGACAAAGGATCCCAGTTCGTAGGTGTCGTTATCGAAGTGATGCAAGGCGTTGGCAACAATGGACGCAATATCGGGCCGCTTCAAGTGACAGTTACCCATCCCCTGATCGAGCCACTTTTCAATTCGCTGCATCTGCTTGCGAGCAAGTTCTTCCCAGGCATCTTTAGGAATCGTCTTTCCTCTCTGCCGTAGGACGGATTGCCAATCCGTCCCACCTATCCCATGACCAGCCGCAAACTCTCGTTTCGACGATTCCAATTCTCGAAGCTTTGATTGAGGCAACGAATCGGACAACCGAAAGGTCACGAAGTAGCTTGCGCCATCCTGTCGCCAATGAGGAAGGTGACGATAGTAGAAGGTTAACGGAAGGTCATCACGCAGACCTTGAAAACCGGGTGGTGCCGTACGGTTCCATATTTCATTGTCCTTCATGTTATTCAACCATGTAGGACGGATTGCCAATCCGTCTGCTGAAGTGTCCGTAGGACGGATTGCTAATCCGTCTGCCAAAGTGTCCGTAGGACGGATTGCTAATCCGTCTGCTGAAGTGTCCGTAGGACGGATTGCTAATCCGTCTGCCAAAGTGTCCGTAGGACGGATTGCTAATCCGTCCACTCATGCGAACAGACGGATTGGCAATCCGTCCTACGGGTGATTATTTCCAGCTGCCGATTGTACGCGTTTACTCTGCCGTGCCCGAGCCTCCCCACGTCATGACAACCGCGCAATCCGCAGGAAATCAATCGCCAGATCCGTATCACCTTTCGTCGCGAGATCCGCCGCCGCTTCGGCATAGGCCGGGACAAACTTGAATCCCGCGCCGCACAACGGGCCGCAGAATATCACACGGTCCTGCTCGGGATGTTTGTCGATAATCGGAACGTCATCCGAAGTGTGAGTGTAAAGACAGGTTCGCAAGCCAAGCAAGGGACCATCGGCATCCGGGAAAAATTTTCGCAGACCCACGCGAATCAGCTCTTCGTCGTGGGCGTTAGGCGTCCTGTCAAACTGGTCGGGATCGACCGGCTCGCCATACCAATGCAGACCAATCTTGTAACCTGGCACATCGTCCATCATCGGAAAACCGTAGTAGATGCCCGGGTCGTCATCGATGCACCAGCAAGGCATGGCAGCAGCGGTGTAGGACTCGGCATCCCGCAGGGGCCAGACCCAGCCGAAGCTCATCCGAGTGGCCGTGCAGGCAATCCCTAATTGTTTCAAAAGTTTTCCCGACCACGGTCCGGCGCAGAAAACGATGCGATCCGCACAGTACGTCTCGCGGTCCGTTTTCACCGTCACGCCGCCTTGGTCCACGTTCCAGTCGAGGACCTCGGTGTTCCCAAAGATGCAGGCCCCGTGCTGCATCGCCAGGCGGACGTAGGTGGAAATGGCCAGCTCAGGTCGCAGCAGCGCGCCGGCCGGATCGTAGGCGGCCCAATACGGTTCGCTGAGCTGAAACTGCGGAAACCGAGCGTGCAGTGCAGCCAGGTCGAGATCCTCGAAATGCCCCGCATTTTTCTGATAGCCGGGAAACTTCCGGTCGCGATGCACGTCCAGGAATCCGGTCGTGACCATGATGTCCGGCTGACCCGATTCGTCCACCAGCTCATTCCATAATTCATAGGGCGCAGGATGATCGGCTCGTACTCGCTGCCGATGTAAGGAGCGATCTTGGTTTGCCGCGAGAAACCGTGCGAACCACCTTGCGCATGCGGGATGGCAAAGCGCTCCAAACCAAGAACCCGGACCCCACGTTTGGCCAGATGGTAGCAAGTGGCCGACCCCACGGCCCCTACGCCGACAACAATTACGTCGTAGGACTTGCTAGAAGCAGCTTGACTATCAAGGGGTGTGTTCATGCGAATGCGCGTTCCGGGATGTGAGTATCACGGTTCAGGTTCAAAAAGAAGTCCCTCGCTCACGCATTTTGAAGTTGCGTTTTTTCTTTCCACCCCGACTCGTGCTTCACACCTCATAGATATATACGATCAGACGTTACAACGCAGAAAAATCCCAATCCACGCTGATTGGTGCCAATCCAAGGCAAGGCTGGGCGCAACTGAACCCTGAAGTTAAACATTTGTGATTGGTTTTGGTGCCATTCTTCGTCAGGTTTGCATGATAATAGCCCTGTGCGTTAGCACGAGGTAGCGAAAAACGACTACCTCCATCATTCTGCCTTGTATGTACTGCGCCGAAAAGCATTTTGACGAACCGGCCATCCGATCATCTTGATCATTAGAGTCTATTAGCGTTCCTTAGTGATTAGCAATCCGAGGAATTAAACGTACGATCCTAATCGACGAGCGCACGTGGAACCGCGTCGCGAAGTACCAGGTGAAGTAATCAACAATGAAAGGAGTGACCATGATCACAACGAAATCCACAACCGAACCTCAACGTACGACGCGAACCCGGAAGCACATCGCCGAAGGCGTCCTGTTGACGATCGCGCATTGCACATTGTTGCTCGCCCCTGCTGCGTTTGCCGCGCCCGGCAATCCCGAGGAGGCCGTGCAGCCGCAGGCGAAAGCGGACGAAGAGGGTGCTCCCTTTGTCCTGACATCCAAGAACGACCCAACCAGGCCGGTTCCCGGTGGGGTCCGCTGGTTTGGACGCCAACACAATGACTACGTCCAGCAAACGAAGAACAAGAAGTTTGATCTGTGTTTCCTCGGCGATTCCATTACCGATATGTGGCCGCGAGATCATTTCGGATACCACTACAACAAATACAATGTTGTAAATTTCGGAATCGGCGGCGACCGGTGCGAGAATGTCCTGTGGCGACTGGAAAACGGCGAGTTGATCGGAACGTCTCCCAAGGTAATCGTGCTGTTGATCGGCACGAACAACTCGGGCATGAATACGGCCCCTGAAATCGCCCATGGCATTACCGCGGTCGTGAAGGCTCTGCGAACGGGTTGTCCCAAATCGAAAATCCTACTGCTGGGCGTGTTCCCCAAGCGGGATATGACGCTGGCGAAGACAAAAGCCATCAACACGATCATCGCCAGGCTGGATGACAAGAAGATGATCCGCTATCTAGACATCGGCCCTCAATTCTTGGACCAGGACGACAAGATCCTGGGAAATGTGTTGAAGGATGCGGTGCATCTGACCCGGCCGGGTTACGATATCTGGGCCGAGACCATGAACCCGTTGTTGGCCGAGATGATGGAGAAATAGGATTCTGTGCATTCAAAGTAGGACGAAATGCCATTCCGTCCAGACGGATTGGCAATCCGTCCTACAACATGCGCAACATCAGGCCAGACGGATTGGCAATCCGTCCTACAACATGCGCAACATCAACAATTGCACGTAGCTATTTTTCTTTCTACTTCTTTGGCATCACTTCTTTGATCCATTCGTTATGCAGTTCGAGTAGTTTCTCGGCGATTGCCGGATCTTCTTTGATGTGATTCTTGCGTTCGGGTTCCTCGTCGGCCAGGTTGGCGAGGAAGTCGGCCGTGCCATCGTGCGTGCTGATAAGCTTCCAGTCGCCTTGGCGAACAGCCCACCGGTTCTCGAAGTGCCAGTGCAGGACCTTGTGATGTGTCGGCGCGGCCGCCGACCTGATGATCGGGATGACGCTCTGTCCATCGAGTTGAACTTCGGGCAGTGGCACGCCGCAGAGTTCCATAAGGGTTGGAAGCCAGTCACACGCGGTGATCGCCTGGTCGCGTACGACACCTTGGGGCAATTTCGAGAGAAAACTGATAATCGCCGGAACCCGGATACCACCCTCGTAGTAGGTTGCCTTTGCGCCTCGCCATTTGCCGGAATTTCCACCGCCTCCTAACGGTCCGTAATGGTGGCCTTTGGGAAGACCGCTGGTGTGGTCGTCCACCGTGATGCTGCAATCTTCGACGGAAGCACCGTTATCGCTCATGAAGATGATGATCGTGTCTTCGCGAAGGCCAAGTTCCTCCAGTTTCTTCACGACCATGCCCATGCGATCATCGGTGGTCGAGATCATCTTTGCGTAGGACTGCCGCGGCATCTTCATTTCCTTGTACCGTTCATCGAACCTGGCATCCGGCTGTTCCGGGTAATGGGGAATATTGAACGCGACATACATGAAGAACGGGACATCCTTGTTCCTGACCATAAACTGAACTGCCCGCTCGGTCATCAGGTCTGGAAAGTATCTGCCCTTCGCGAAGACTTCCTTTGTCCCCTCGTAGAGATCGTGAAATCCTTTGCCGTGCAGGAAGTAATGATTGTAATTGTCAATGAAGCCGCCCCGATTCCCCATGTATTCATCGAATCCCTGTTTCGTGGGGCCGTAATCAAGGTGTGCGCCGAGATGCCATTTACCGAACATTGCCGTCTTGTATCCTGCGCCGTTGAGAATTTCCGCGATGGTGTTTTCCTCGAGGAACATGTTGAGTTGCCCTCTCCCAACCTTGGCGTCGCCCTGAGTCCAGCTGTTCACGTTGCCGCGTTGGGGGTGGCGGCCGGTCAGTAACATCGCTCGGGACGGGCAGCAAACAAAATGAGCGTAGGCCTGGGTAAACCTCACTCCTGTTTCCGCGAGCCGGTCCATTGTCGGAGTGTAGAGGTCTTTCGATCCATAACAGTTGGCATCAAGCGTGCCCTGGTCGTCGGTAAAAAATAGGATCACGTTTGGTTTGCGACTACTGGCCGCGTTGGATGTACCCGGCAGTAATGCACCTACAGCAGATGCGATGGCCATTAAACCCAAACATGTAGTCTCCGGCAGGCTCCGTCTATTCTGATTCACGTCTGTCTCTCCATTGTTGTTGGGAGAATTAAATGGAACGGAGAAATAAAAAGGGACGGGACTCAAATCGAGCGACGTTTATTGACTCCCGTCCCCTTTAGTCAAGCCGAAGCGGAAACGGATTTCAAGGAGTAAAACGGCGGGCCGCGCGGAAGAAGCGTGTGATTGTGGTCCAATTCTCATCCGCCGCGGACGGCGGATTAATTTGACCTTAGCGATTGCAGATAAGCCAGCAGGTCGACCATCTGTTCTGGAGTGAGGTTGTTGGCCAAACCGACGGGCATCATCGAGAGCTTTTGTTTGACCCGTTCTTCGATGTCGTCCTGCGTGAGTTCCCGTGCCATGCCGTCGGCCTCGCGAATCGTGACGGTGTCGGCGCTTTCGCTGACGACGAAGCCGCTGATCAATTTGCCGTCGGACGTCTCGAACGTATAGGTATCGAATCCCTGAGCGATTTTTTCACTTGGCTTGAGAATCGATTCCACTAATTCCGCCGGTTGGTAGCGCCGGCCAATGTCGACCAAATGAGGGCCTTTGGGCAGTTGGCCATCGGCATATGTATGGCACGCTATGCACGACTGGCGAACAAACAACTGCTGGCCTTTTTCCGGATCTCCCTTGGTGGCTAACGCCCGCACGGCGGCTTCCTCGTACGACAAGTTGGCGATCAAGTTCGGGTCGTTCTCGTCGATCTTCGGAAGCACAATCGGAGCTTGCACTTCGTGCTGCTGGGCAGCGATTTGCGTTGCGGACGGCAGTCCTTCGATTTGGACCTTGTGACGAGCCAATTGTCGGCTGACAAAGCGGACGGTATCCGCGTCCGCCTCCGATACCGCCGTTTGAATCGTGGCCGCGATGCGCGGACTTTCTTCCCACGGTTTGCGGTCGTAATACGGTCCGGACTGATCAGGCCGCGTGCCCCACCAGCCACCGGTGTAGTCCCCTTCGCGATGATAGAGGCGGATCAAAGCCGCCAAAATCGCCCGACGTTTCGCCAGGTCTCTCGTGCGGTTTAGCTTCTCGATCAGACCATCGATCGCTTCCGCGTTGTGCATGTATTTCAATGCCCAGAACGCCCCGTCGGCATCCGGGCCGTCCAGGGCTTTGACGCACGTCTCCCAGGCACCAATCGCTACCAACGAGCGAACCGCCAGGTGCGGCAGTACGCGGTCCGGGTCGGGCTGGTTGTGCTTGATGGACGTGTCTTCAAGCGATAGACGCCTGGTAAGCGGCAAGATCGCTTCGCCAGAGTTGGCAACGCCGAGACGGCCGAGACTGATCAACGCCTGGGCACGGACGCGAGGCGCACTGTCTTGCAGAGCCGAGATAAACGGTTCGGTGGAGATGCCATCGAGCTGCGATTTACGATCCGTCAGCGCGCGCATCGCAAATTCGCACACGGACGGATCTTTGGCCAGTTTCAACAACGTCGCCTGCGAATCAGGACCGTCGAGTTGTTTCAAGGTAAAGATCGCGGCAACGCGGCCGTAAAGCGGAATTTTATCGTCCGCCGACAACGACGCGAGCAGCTTCGTGCGCGCCGCATGTCGACCGCGCCGCAAGATCTGCAACTGGCTGTGCAATCGGTAAACCGCGCTCGGCGATGCAAGATATCCAACGAGCTGTTCGTCGCTAGCGGCCTGTAGATCCGGAAAGGGCTTGGGCGTGAAGCCCGTTGGCTTGATCTGGACGACAAAGCCTACGTTGGCGTCGCTGTAATTGAACTCACCGTTCTTCCAGCTGCTGACGTACATCAGCCCGCTGCCATCCACGTCGATGTCGGTTGGTCGTGGAATCTTCAGGAACACTTCCTGATGCGCATCAAACGTCGGACCGTTGGCCGGCAAGTTGTGGCGATAGACTTCGCTACGTCCCCAATCGCACGTGAAAACTGCGCTCGAGAATTTGTCCGGCCAGCGAAGATCGTGGAAAAACATGCCACCGCATCCGGAGCCGCCGCCGTAGTCGGCCAGCGGCGGCATGATCTCGTCGCTGAAGTTCTGATACAACGATGGATAGCCGTATAGGGCCGACTGCAAGCCATGGCTCAACCGCACGTCCCAACCGCCGCCGTCATTCGTGTTGTCGCGTGTAAAGATGTTCAGGAAAGGATCGATGCAAACATCCAAAATGTTCCGCAAGCCCCAACTGTAAATCTCCATTTCCGTACCGTCGGGTCGCACGCGAACGATGCCACCGCCACGACGACTTAAGACCGTGCCGTCGGTCCCCTTGGCCTCGGTAAACCCGTAATCGCCGACGGCGATGTAAATCCATCCGTCGATCCCCATGCGAATGCCGTTCGTCGTGTGGTCGGCGCCACGTCTGCCGACGTCCTCGGTGCTGATGCCCGTGATCAGCGTTTCACGACGGTCAGCGACACCGTCGAGATCGTCGTCGTGACAGACGCTGAACAGTGGCGGATGCAACACCCATAACGAACCGTTGTCGTACACCAGGCCGCGTGGATGATCGATCTTGGTGAATTCGTTGATCTTATCCGCCTGGCCATCGCCGTCGGTGTCGATCAGCCGCAGGATTTTGCCTCGGCCCGTCTGCTTGCCAAGCGACCCCTGCTCGTCGACGCCAACGAACACCTCACCGGTCGACGCGGCGGTCAGGCAAACCGGGTAGTTGACTCGCGGCGGACTGCCGAACATCGTCACGTCGAATCCATCGGGAGCTTGTACGTCGACAACGGTTGGGCCGAGCGCACTGTCGTCTTTCGGCAGCGGCGGTAATTTTCCGGGATAGGCTTCGAACTCCCGAATGCTGCCCCAGTGGTGGGTGCTACTGCCAAAGTACGTCAGCCGCAGATAGCGCGCGTCGGGCGCGTCGACTTCGTGCGACGTAATTCGAGCGACCCTCTTGTTGTTCGACTGATCGACAATGGTCTTCCACGCTTTCGCGTCGGACGAAGCCTCGATTCGATAACGGTAAGCCGAGTCTGCCTCCCAGCGGATTCGCAACGACTTGACATGTTCCGTCTGGCCGAGATCGACTTGCCACGAGTGCTCGTTTCCGGCGTTGGCCGCGCACCAACGAGATTGCAAGTCGCCGTCCACGGCGTTGTGCGCGAAGTTTTTCTTGTTCGATTCCTCGCTGCTGGCTGTCGTTAGACGGCCGAAAGCCAGGTTACCCTTCTCGCAGCACTTGCCGGACGTCTGCGAATCGGACGGTTCGGCGGCACGCGTGAAGGCAGGCAGGAATAAAGCGAGGGCCAGCGGGAAGGCGATCGATTGTTTCATGAAATGCAGCAATCTATTCAACAACTTGATTAGACGGAAACATGATTAAACGGAAATGATAAATATAATCTACACTGATCTTCGCGAATGAAAATTTTGTATTCGTGCAGATTAGCGAGGATTAGAGCGTTTCTCACGAAGGTGAAGCGCCGGTAACGTCAGGCTGTCACTTGCTGCCCAGTGTTGGTTCGCCGCCAAGGTAGCCCAGTGAAACCAAGAACTTGTCCGCCTCGATGACCGTCTCGGAATACTTCGCCTTGTTAAAGAACCCATGCAGCTGGTCTTCGTAGAGGCGTAAGTCGCAGCGGACTCCGGCCGTTTCCATGCGTTTCTTGTACTCTTCAGCCGTCGCGACAGGAATTAAATCGTCCTTGGTGCCCAAAAGGACGATCGTTGGTGGCGTGTCCTGGTCGATGTTGTGCATTGGCGAAATCTCTTTCCAGTAGTCCTTCACGCGGTCGTAGCCGTAGCCATTCTCGGAATTATCAAACACGGGATTGAACAGCACGAGTGCATCGGGGCGAGCGCTGACCGACGTGTCTTCTCCCTCTTCGTTGAATCCCGCTAACGCTCCGGTCGCTGCCGCCACATGACCTCCGGCAGAACCACCGCCGGCAGCCAACCTGTTCGGGTCAATGCCAAGATCGGCGGCGTGTGATCGTATCCAACGAACGGCAGACTTGCCGTCTTTCACACATTCTTGTGGAGAAGTCTTGTGCTTCGTCTTGGTTCGGTAATCAGCACAGATCGCCACCATTCCTCGTGAGGCGAGATACTCGCTTTGGTTGTAGAATTGTTGGGGAGTGCCACCGATCCAGCCTCCACCAAAGAAGAAAACGATGGCGGGAGTCTTGTCGGTCGCCTGGTGGCGAGGTGGATTGAAGACGTGCAACGTCAATTTGACATCGCCAACTGTTTTGTATTCGACGATTTTGTCCGGGGCCGGTGCCGCTAAGACGTTGCTGACGAGCATCAGGATTATCAGAGCGGCCGTAGATTGGATTTTCATGCGGTACCTCGTTTTGGATCAATGCGTCGGCTGGTTTCGTCCAGATGGTTCTTCCGGGATTTTAGTGGGCATCACCATTCGCCCTGAAAGGGCAAAAACAAAATAGCCCAGGGCAGAGCAACTCGCGAGTCGCACGAGGGATTGGACGTCGCCCTGGGTCTCGAACGAAAAACAGAACACAGCCCTGAAAGGGCGAAACAAATCGACTTAGGTCTTTAGCATATGTCGGATGCTACTCGATTGTGCCGCCCTTTCAGGCAACGCTGTGAAGCAATTCCGTAGCTGGATTCGCAAGAATTCAGTGAACTGCCAGTCGTCTGAATTCTTGCGAATCCAGCTACGAACCCTAGAAACGCCTTATCGAAATGCTTCACAGCGTTGCCTTTCAGGGCTTGGATCCTGACGGTTTGTTTCCCAGGGCGGCGCTGCGCTCTGCCCTGGGCTGGTATGTGATTGCCCCTTCAGGGCGAGGGAGCAGCCACTAAAATCCCCGAAGAACCCGTCCAAATTGGCACGGCCGGGCCAACCAAAGTCGATCATTCTAATCGGAAACAGGGGCACGCACGACGTCGCGTCGCAATCACTCTCGGTTTGTTCGATCAGCCGCCGAGCGCTAGCTCACGGTTTTAGAGCAGAACGGGACGCTGCGCATGGCAGCTGAAAAGATGAATACGCCAAAACAATTCCTGGTTCTAATGCCCCAGCCTATTGGGTTCCGCCGCTCTATGGCTAAGAATTCAAGTAGGCCGCGAACAAGTCTCGTCGCGACGGGACTTGTTCGCGGCCTACTTGTCGGTTGCTCGGTGGAAAACCAAAATAAGGTCGAAAAAGTGTTAAGAAATAAGGTACGAAATAAGGGACAGGCGATGAGACGACAAGCTCTCCTGAAAACATTATCAATTAGTGCCGCTTTGCTGGCGATTGGCGCTGGCAACCTCTTGGCACAGCAAGCCAAGACGGAACGCGCCAATACAGTCCGCCCCAATATTGTGTTCATCCTGGCCGACGACCAGGCACCGGATACACTGGGCGCGTATGGCAACACGGTCTGCCAGACCCCGCATATCGATCGGCTGGCTCTAGAGGGGATGTTGTTTCATGGCGCCCATCACATGGGCTCGTGGAGCGGCGCGGTCTGCCTTCCTTCGCGGACCATGATCATGACCGGCCGGTATGTCTGGAATCTTCCCGGCCATGGAAAGAGACCGAACAGAAAGACGGGAGGCGCGTCGGCGGCCGAGCAAGCAGCCGATCCCGCGCAGAACTCGATGCCTGCCATCTTCAATCGAGCCGGCTACACAACCTTTCGCACGTGCAAGAACGGCAATTCCTACGGGCCTGCGAATCGGCTCTTTGCCGAGGTACACGACGCAACGAAACGTGGCGGATCGGCGGCAGGCGGCAGCGCGTGGCATGCTGACCGCGTGCTTGAGTTTCTTGACCGGCGGGCCAAAGGTCCGCAGGACAAGCCGTTTCTCGTTTACTTCGGCTTGTCTCATCCGCACGACGCGCGGAACGGCCCGACGGAACTGGTCGCCAGGTACGGTTCGAAAAACAATGCTCCGCCGCCCACGCCGAACTCCAAAGCACCGCCGCTGCCCGCCAACTGGCTGCCGGCCCACCCCTTTCACCATGGCCACCCCGGCCTGCGCGACGAAGTGAGTGTCCAGGGCGTCGGCAAGCGGCGCGACGAAGCCACCGTGCGTAACGAGATCGGTCGCAACTACGCCTGCATTGAAAACATCGACAACCAGGTGGGTCGCCTTATCGCAAAACTCGAAGCCATGGGCGAACTCGACAACACCTATATCTTCTTTACCTCGGACCACGGCATCGCCGTCGGGCGTCACGGCCTGATGGGCAAGCAGAATCTGTACGAGCACACGTGGCGCGTGCCGTTCGTCGTTCGTGGCCCAGGCATTAAGCCGGGCAGCGAGACGGACGCCATGATCTATCTGTCCGACGTGCTACCCACGTTCTGCGACCTGGCCGGCATCGACAAGCCCGAAACGATCCAGACCACCAGCATCGCGCCCATTCTGCTAGGCGAGACCGACAAGGGGCGTCCGCATGTATACGGCGTATACAGCGGCGGCACGAAGCCGGGTATGCGGGCAATCAAGACCGGTCGATACAAGCTGATCAAGTACGATGTACTCGACGGTAAGATCCGCGAGACGCAGCTGTTCGACCTGGCGAAGAACCCGCAGGAATTGCTCAGGCAGCATCATGCTCAGTCCGTAATGTCGCTGACCGGCAATACGCCCAAGGCACACCAGGTGAACCTCGCCGAAGATCCGGCTTATGCCAAGACCCGCCAAGAGCTCGAAGCCCTGCTGCTCGCGGAAATGCAACGGCTGGGCGATCCGCATCGCCTCTGGGATCAGCCGCCGCGGGCCAAGCAGTAATTTACATCCCGACGACCAGCGTGTTTTGTAGTAGACCGCCAACGCAATAGGAACGCACACCCATGATCCGACGGTTCTGTTCAGCATCGACTTTCGCGAGCATGCTGCTCGCTGCGATTGTCACTGTCGTCGGGCAACAGAACAACGCCTGCGCAGCGGCAGATGGCAAACCTAATGTCATTCTGGTTATGTGCGACGACCTCGGCTGGGGCGACGTGGGTTTCAATGGCAGCCAGGTCTGCAAGACGCCGCACCTCGACGAGATGGCGGCCAGCAGCTTGAGATTCACCCGCTTCTATGCCGCAGCCCCCGTCTGTTCGCCCACGCGGGGTAGTGCGATCACCGGTCGACATCCCTATCGGTATGGCATTCCCTTTGCGAACCGCGGTCACATGAAGGAACAGGAAGTCACGCTCGCCGAAGCACTCAAGACCCAAGGCTACACCAGCGGCCACTTCGGCAAGTGGCACCTCGGCACACTGACAACCAAGATCAAAGACGCGAATCGCGGGCAGCCAGGCAAGACCGAACATTTTTCGCCGCCGTGGCTCAATGGCTTCGATGTTTGCTTCTCCACGGAGTCGAAGGTACCCACCTGGAACCCGCTGTCGGTGCCCAAGGCGTTCGGCCCTGGCGAGTCACGCCACTATGGTTGGATTCCGGTAGAGGATCCTGCCCAAACCAGACACGATGAGACTGAAAAATATGGCACGCATTATTGGTCGGGGCCGGAGATGTCCGTGAACGAGAATATAGAAGGCGATAACTCGCGGATCATCATGGACCGCGTCGTGCCATTTATCGAGACTTCGGTCCAGGCCAAGCAGCCGTTTCTGGCTGTCGTATGGTTTCACACACCGCATTTGCCTGTGGTCGCCGGGAAGAAGTACCGCGACATGTATTCCGAGCGGTTGCTGCAGGAGCAACTCTATTTCGGTTGCATCACGGCCATGGATGAACAAGTCGGGCGGCTCCGAAAGACGCTTCGCACATTGGGTATCGCCGACGATACGATCGTCTGTTTCGCCAGCGACAATGGCCCCGAACATGGCACACCCGGCAGCGCCGGTCACCTACGTGGTCGCAAACGTAGCCTCTACGAGGGTGGCGTTCGCGTGCCCGGCCTCGTCGAGTGGCCCGCCAAGATTCGCGAAGCCCGATCATCGGACATTCCTGCAGTCACAAGCGACTACTTTCCCACGATGCTCGACGTGCTGGGCTTTCAAATGCAAGGCCAGCCGAAACCCATCGATGGCATCAGCCTGCTACCACTCATCGAAGGCCGGATGACGGAGCGCCCCGGCCGATAGGGTTTCAATCCGCGGCCATGCGAACACTGTCCGACAATCGCTACAAACTCGTTCTCGGCGGTAAGGAAGGCGGACCGGAGCTCTACGATCTGGTCGATGACCCGTCGGAGAAGAAAAACATCGCGGCCAAGCGCGGGGACATTGTCAGCCGCATGACGAAGACGCTAAACGCGTGGCAGGCGTCGTGTGCTGTCTCAGTGAAAGGTGCCGACTATCGCTGAGCGCGACCCACTGTATCTATCTACTATTCAAGATTTACTATTCCAGTGCCGAAGAGAGGACTTGAACCTCCACGCCCTTGCGGGCACTAGGTCCTGAACCTAGCGCGTCTGCCAATTCCGCCACTTCGGCTGTGAACTAGATTCTAGATCGGCAGCGACAACGTGCAAGAGATGTTGGCTTGTCGCACAGGCAAATCCTAGTCGACCCGCAGCACATAGTCCCTCGCTGACGTCCCTCGCTGACGCGTTGGGTTACGAATCAGCCGCAGATCACTATTATCTGGCACATCAATAGCGGGGGAGGCTGGCGTCGATCTGTTCGGCCCACTGGTCGATTCCGCCGGCCATGCTCTGTACGTTGGAATAGCCTTGCTGGCTGAGCCACTGGGCGACTTGGAGACTGCGACCACCCAGATGACAGTAGACGACGATATCTCGTGTGCGATGCGGCTCCAGTTCGACGTGACGCGTCTGCATTTCCGACATGGGGATCCAGGTCGAGCCGTCGATACGCACGGTTTCGACTTCGTCCTGTTCGCGACAGTCCAGCAGCACGAAATCGGCTCCCGCGTCCAATCTTGATTTGACCGTTAAGCAATCAACTTCCATCGTGCCATTTCCATCGTGCCATTTCCGTCGTGCCATTTCCATCGTGATTCGGGGGTTCGTTTGCAATTCGGATCCTATCCCCTCTGAGCTATCCCCACTGAGCGGGGAAACCCTGAAAAAAAAACGCTGCCCCGCAGGGTGCGGGGCAGCGAGGTTTTGACCGATGCGACATTTCCTAACTAGTTAAAAAGGTCTGGGTCGATGTCGCCGTTGTCATCCGAACTGCGAGTGATCAACGCGGCATAAGACGCTTGATCCGTCTCATCCACCAAGGCACGCGTGCTGCCATCGGCAAAGGAGTGGATGACCGTGCCAGGATGAAAGCTGCTCGGCCCCCATGCCATAGCTTCCGTACCGAAGGTGTGGAAGACGGTAGGCGTCGCTGTAGGCCGATCGTTCAATAAGACTCTATACAAGGCAGAGTTACCCGGCGTGCCGTTGTCTTCCAGTCCCCAGAGGCTGGACGTTACGCCGTCGGCCCAGGCTGCCAAATTTACTTCACGGGTTTCACAGATGATAGCCGTGGCGGAAGTCGCCTGTATCGAGCGGACAGTATCGTACGGATGCATGCCACCACCTTCACCATATTGCCCCCCAGTCGTCATAGCGCCGGTTTCGGTTAAGACAAGAGCCGGCGTGTCGGCCAGAACCCCTACCGTCGTGGCCGATAGAGTTTTGTACTGCGTCAGAGCAGGCTCCTCAGAATTAGAGGGTGTGTAGGGTGAGACGGCAGCCGGCACGCGTGAACCACCTGTAAAGCTGGGGCATTTGTAACTCGGAACAACGTCATCAAACGCGGGCATGTGGACTGCGGCTGCCGCAGCCGCAAAAGGAGTCTCGTCAAAGTCGAGTTTTTCGTAGATGTGGGTTTGCTCAACAAACGGCAGGAGCGCAACCAGGAAGCTGTACGGAGCGGTGGTTGCATCGCCTGGCGTCAACGTCGTAACGGCGGTCACGAGGTTACCACGGTTAGCATCCAGGTTCGGCAAAAACGCAGAACGCGGATACCTCTTCTTCTGTTCTTCGAACGTTTTAACCGCCAGGGTGATCTGCTTTTCATTCGCAGAACACTGGCTTCGCCGGGCCGCCTCTCGGACTGTATTCAAGGCCGGCAGCAGCAGAGCGATCAAGATACCGATGATCGCGATGACCACCAGCAATTCGACGAGGGTAAAACCTCGCCTGCGTGTACGGGTTACCATAACCCACCTCCTTAAGAAAAAACAAAAAAAATGATGCAGCGAACGACGCCGCCTCTCCCGCAATGTTCGGTATGAATCGGCAATGATGAAAAAGAGCTCGCCGACACTGGTCGGCATTGGATAAATACTTTGTCAGTCTATAAATAAAGGATGTTGCTGTCAAACAACTTTTAGACCTTGATCTTATAATTCTGTCGGCATTTTGAGGGTCGATTCGTGGGACGGCGAGCTTTTCGCAGGATGATGTGCGAAATTTTCGCAGTGGCCGCAGATACGCGGCTGCGACGCGGTGCCGCAAGACGCGCGGTACACATGGCTAACCGTAAAAAACGACGCAATCCAACGTAGCCAACACGGCAGAGCCAACAGGCGAAAAGAACGCATCCTATTCAGTTTCAGTCTTAATCTTGAGAGCCGCATGGCCGAAATCGACGTGGAACAACAACGGCAGTTCGCCGTAGCCGTGGTACAGCAACTAAGGTCGACCGGCTTCGAAGCCTACTGGGCGGGTGGTTGCGTCCGCGATCAGTTACTGGGGCGGACTCCCAAAGACTACGACGTCGCGACCAACGCCACTCCGCCCGAAATCCGCGATGTCTTCGGCCGACGACGGACTTTGGCGATCGGTGCAGCATTCGGCGTCGTTACCGTCTTGGGGCCGCCTGGCGCGGGCCCGATCGAAGTCGCCACGTTTCGGCGAGACGACGGCTACAGCGATGGCCGTCATCCGGACACCGTCACCTTCACCAGCGCCGAAGAGGACGCCCTGCGCCGTGATTTCACCGTCAATGGCCTGTTCTACGATCCTGTCGACGAACAGGTCATCGACTACGTTGGCGGCCGCGAAGACATCGAACGGCAAGTACTTCGGGCCATCGGCGATCCGAAGGATCGATTTACCGAAGACAAGCTCCGCATGTTGCGGGCGGTGCGGTTGACATCGACGCTGGCGTTTGCGCTTGATGCGCCAACCGTCGAGGCGATCCAGGAAATGGCGGGAGAGATCTCGGTCGTTACGCGCCGAGCGTATCGCGGCGGAAGTCGAACGGATGTTGAGCGACCCGAACCGCAGCACGGCCGTTCAACTTTTACGGGATACCGGCCTGTTGGCAGCCATCCTGCCAGCCGGCTTGCCCCTGCCCGACGAGCCTGCCTGGAGTCATTCGATCGAAGTGCTGAACCGGCTCGTTACGACCTCGTTTGCCCCTGCCCTGGCGGTCCTACTGAACGCTTTCACTGACCACGGCATGGCCCCGATGGTCGCTCGCCACTGGAGGCTATCCAACGCCGACACCGAACGCGCCTGTTGGCTGATCGCCAACTGGACGGCGTTGGAAGATGCCGAACAACGATCGTGGCCTGTACTGCAGCGGATCTTGATACACGACGGGGCGGCAGAATTGCTTGCCATCTTCGACGCTCGCGTCGCGGCAGGCCAGGCGTCCGCCGCCGATGCCGCTTTTGTCCATCAGCGATACGCCTGGCCGACCCAACAACTTGATCCTCCACCGCTGATTACGGGCGACGATTTGATTCAACATGGCTTGCGGCCCGGCAAGCAGTTCAAGGAATACCTGGACGCGGCCCGAGACGCTCAGCTGTTAGGCGATCTCACTACCCTTGATGAGGCGCTGGACTTCGTTCGAAAGTTGAGCGGACCGGACGACGGGAGCGGTGGATCGGTGGAATGATAGAGCGGTGGAATTGTGGAAAATCTGACGGATCCGACAGATCGGACCAATCCGTCCGATCCAATAATCCATTCTTCCAATATTCCATTCTTCCATTCTTCCATTGGGCTTCTATACCTTCCCCTGGCGACTGCGATAGAATGCGGCAATCGATTACCTCAGGAGACTGTCTGAATGGAAGTTGTCGCGATTCTTTTGCGTTGGATGCACGTGTTCGCGGGCATGACGCTGGTCGGTGGACTGTTGTATCAGCGGCTGGCACTGCTGCCGGCGGCCTGCGAGCTGGCCGATCCGCAACGAGCTGAGTTCCTGAATGGCGCTCGGCGACGATGGTCGAAGTTGGTAATGATCGCCGTATTGTTCCTATTGGTCAGCGGCCTGGTAAATTTGTTTTTGACCATCAAGACATTCAAGCCGCTACTGGAAGACCAGCAGCTGCCGGGTTTGTACCTTCAATTGTTTCTGGTCAAGTTTGTCCTGGCGCTAGTGATCTTCTTTTTCGCGAGCGCGCTGGCCGGTCGCGGCGCAGCCACGCAGCGATTCCGAGACGAAGCGCGACGCTGGCTGACGATCACCTTGATTTTGGCGGTCATCCTGGTCGCAATTTCCAACGTCATGCGTTCAATGCACACCGGTCCGAATGTGAAAGCGGTAATCGGTAATCAGTAATCGGTAATCAGTAATCGGTAATCAGTACTAAATTTTTTTCCGTATCCCGCAACCCGTAACCCGCAACCCGTATCCCGCAACCCGTATCCCGCAACCCGCAACCCGCACCCGTATCCCGCATCCCGCATCCCGCATCCCGCAACCCGCAACCCGCAACCCGTATCCCGCAACCCGCCCCTGCCCATGGATAAGAAGAGCAAAAAACGAATTGACTTGCTGAACAAGCGACTGCAGAAATTGCGCCAGCAGATGTCCGGCGTCAAGCAGCAGACGGATGACCCCGACGAATTGGATCGCATCGAAGTCGAGATTGCGGCGGCAGAGGAAGAGGCTCACGAAGATGAAAGAGGCGTAGCGATTCTGTAGAGAACCCGGCGAATTTGCCGTTGGGAGGCTATGGCCGAAGATAATCCGCAGTTGGCAGCCGCGGCACCGCTCGCTCATTTGGCCGAGCGGCTGTTGCGGGATGGAGATTTCGCTGACGTACTGGAATCGGTAACCCCCGAGGCACCCATTGCGTTCAACGGAGTCTGGGGGTCGGCCTGCGCTGGCGGCGGCGGCGATCGTCAAGCGGTGCCTGGGCTGCTGCTGGTCGTCTGCCCCGACAATAACCAGATCGAGGATTTCTGCGACGAGCTTGCGGTTTTCGGCTCGGAACGCGCGGAAACATTCCCCGCGTGGGAATCTGAACCCGGCGAACGACTGGTCCACGATAACGTCTTCGCCGACCGTATCCGCCTGCTCAAAGAACTGCTGTGCTGGACGGACCTTGCCGTCGACGGGCGGTCGCGCGTTATCGTTACCAGCATCCAGAGCCTTTTGCAGCCGGTCACCGATCGAACGCGGATCGGCGACGCCACGCGGCGACTCCAATTGGACCAGCAGATTGAAGCCGACGAACTGATCGAATGGCTGGTGACCAACGGACTGCATCGGACCAGTGCCGTCGAACTGCCGGGTGAAGTGGCCGCTCGTGGCGGCATCATCGACGTCTTTGCCGCCGACTGGTACGAGCCGGTGCGAATCGAGTTATTCGGCGACCAGATCGAATCCATCCGCCACTTTGATATCGAGACCCAGCGCAGCACGGGTGACTTGGACGCGATCGATATTACGGTTCTGTCCGCCGATGCCAGTTCCTCCACTCATCTGGCCGATTACCTACCGGCCGACACCTGGTGGTTGTGGGTCGAACCGGTACGTCAGCGCGACGAAGCGCGGTTTTATCTGGAACGCACTGAACGGCCGAAAGATCATTTCAGCCATGCCGCGGTGATGCAGCGCACAGCGGGATTTGTGACCTTGACCGCCGAAGCGGTTGCGACCGCCCGCTCGGACATGAGCTGCACGCTACCCATTCAGTCCGTGGAACGTTTCAGCGGAGACATCGGACGTGTACGCGACGAATTGGACGCTCTGGGAGACGAAAGCGAAATCTACGTCGTCTGTCTGACGGCGGCCGAGGTGGAACGTGTCGGTGAAATCCTGGGCGAGTCACGCGCGGCTGGCGAACAACGGATGCACCTGCAGGTGGGCCGCTTGAATCTCGGTTTTCGCATGATGTCGCCCGACGTGCCCTCATCCGACGTACTTGTGATCAGCGGCAGTGAGTTGTTCCAGCGACAAGAGTTGCGCCGCCCGACGCAGCGCCGCTTAGGTCGAGCGATCGATAGTTTTACCGAGTTGCGGAAGGGTGACCTGGTCGTACACCTTGCGCACGGCATTGGTCGCTATCGCGGACTACAGGTTTTGGAGCGCGAAAATCTGACGGAAGAACACCTGATCGTCGAATTTGCCGCGGGGACGAAGATTTTTGTACCGGCGTCAAAGATCGGCCTGGTCCAGAAGTATGTGGGAGGTCGTAACAGCCGTCCGCGACTGGCGAAGATCGGCGGACAAAGATGGGCGCGATTGAAAAAGGCGGCTGAATTGGCCGTGACCGACATGGCGTCCGACATGCTGCAGCTACAGGCGATGCGGCGATCGCGACCTGGCATCAAGTTTCCGCCTGACAGCGACTGGCAACACGAGTTTGATGCTTCGTTCCCCTATCATGAAACCGCCGACCAGTTGGGCGCCATCGCGTCCATAAAACAGGACATGTGCCAGGCCCGGCCGATGGACCGCCTGTTATGCGGCGATGTTGGCTTTGGCAAAACCGAGCTTGCGATACGGGCGGCATTCAAAGCGGTGGACGCCGGCTATCAAGTTGCGGTGCTGGTGCCGACCACCATCCTGGCCGAACAACATCTACGAACGTTTCAAGACCGCATGGCCGAGTTTCCGATCAAGGTCGCGGTGCTCAGCCGGTTCAGCACGCGGAAGCAACAAGCGCAGATCGTTGAGAAACTGAGCCTTGGGGACGTCGACGTGGTGATCGGCACGCACCGTCTTGCGCAAGCAGACGTCGGATTCAAGAACCTGGGGCTGGTCGTTATTGACGAAGAACAGCGATTCGGTGTCGAAATCAAGGACCGGTTGAAGCATATCCGCCATTCCGTGGACGTGCTGACAATGACCGCGACGCCGATTCCCAGGACGTTGCATATGTCCCTGGTTGGTGCCCGCGACATATCGAACCTGTCGTCAGCACCGGAAGATCGTCTGGCTGTCGAAACGCGCGTCACGCGATTTGATCCTGATATGATTCGCCACGCCGTATTGCGCGAGCTGAATCGCAACGGCCAGGTCTTTTTCGTTCACAACCGCGTCCACGATATCGAGCAGATCGCCCAGAAGCTGCGCAACATTGTCCCCGAAGCGTCCATCGAGATCGGCCACGGCCAGATGCCAGAGAGCCAGTTGGAAAGGGTCATGACCGACTTTATCGCTCACCGCTTCGACCTGTTGCTGGCCACGACCATTGTGGAAAGCGGCCTGGATATCCCCAATGCGAACACGATTTTCATTGACGACGCCGACCGCTACGGGCTGTCCGACCTGCACCAGTTACGAGGACGCGTCGGGCGGTACAAGCATCGTGCTTACTGCTATTTGCTGGTCGATCCCAAAAAGCACCTCTCGCCGACCGCCGCCCGTCGTTTGCGGGCGATCGAAGAGTTTAGCGACATGGGCGCGGGGTTTGCGATTGCGATGCGCGACCTGGAGATTCGCGGCGCCGGCAACATACTGGGCACTCAACAAAGTGGCCACATCACGGCAGTCGGCTACGAATATTATTGCCAGCTTTTGGAAAAGGCGGTGCGTGAACTTCAGCGGCAACCGGCGGTTCAGGATTTGCTGGAAGTCGATATTGATCTGCCGGGCGAGGCGCATTTTCCGGATCAATTCGTTCCCGAAATGCGCATGAAACTGGATTTATATCGCCGGCTGGCGCACGTTGCGACGGACGAAGATCTGCAACAGGTGCGGGACGAGATCCAGGACCGATTCGGACCGCCACCACCACCGGCCCTGCGGATGTTGGCCCTGGCCGGGCTTCGCATTGACGCGGGACTCTGGGCGATCCAGTCGATTACGAAAGAGCGCGAATACGTGGTGTTGGCATACGCGGACGCGGCGCGAATCCGCCAGCTAGCCGAAGCCAGCACGGGAAAGCTGAGGATTGTCGACGGTCGATCGGCCTATCTGCCGCTGGCGCGGGGACTTAACGATCCAGACGAAATCATTCAGCACGTCAAATCCCTGTTGCAGGGCTAATTGAGGCCTGTCTATACTCCCCCACGTTTTGGTAGGCCGCTCGGCCCGCCTGCCGTCAATGGTCGGGCGAGCGAGTCTTCTGCCGTCGTCAACCGTCGTTTTCATCCGTCGTTTGCATCTTCCAACGTGCATGCCAACCATGATTAAGGACCAACTGAGATCGGTTTCGGCAGCGGTTCTGGCACGAGTCGCAGTCGCGCTGTTCTTTGTTGCGCCGACCTATATTATTGCGCCGATTATTGTAGCGCCGATCATTCTTGGCATGTCCGCGCACGCTAGCGCTCAACCGCCGAACACGCCGTTCCCTGGCCCTGCCCTTCCAGGGCAACCGGCATCCCCACCCCCGTTCACTTCGGCACGATCTCCGTCCATACGCCAACCCGCGCCAGGGCCCCCGGCGACGGGCTACGAATTAATTGTTGAATCGGCACAGATCATCGCGCGGGTTGGCGACCAGATCATCCAGGCTGGCGACGTTACCGGCGCGGTCGACGCCGTGATGGAACAGAACGGCGATAGCATTCCGGAGGACCGTTGGAACGAGCAGCGTCAGCTATTAATTCAAAAATTCCTCAAGCGGCACATCGAAAACAAGCTGGTCTTTGTCGACGCGATGCGTAACATCCCGGAAGAGGCCTGGCCGAACATCGAGCAGCAGATTACCGAACAGTTCAACAAGGATTACGTCAAGACCTTGATGAAACAGGCCGAGGTAAATTCGCTGGCCGAATTGGAAACGGCATTAATCAAGAACGGATCCTCGCTGAAACGGCGTCGCCAGAGTTTTCTGGAACAGAGCGTGGCGGCGCAATGGGTCCAACAGAATACCAAGGACAAGCAACCGATCGGCCATCAAGAGATGCACCGTTACTACCAAGAGCATCTGGCCGACTACGACAATTCGGCCAAGGCGGAATGGCAGGAATTGACGGTGGAATTCGCCAGCCACGCGTCGAAAGCCGAAGCTTATCAGGCGATCGTCCAGATGGGTAACGACGTACTGATCCGCCGGATCCCTTTCGCCGACGTCGCCATAGCCCATTCCGACGGCGTCACGGCCCGCAGCGGCGGCAAGCGTGATTGGACGACGCCCGGCGCTTTGAAATCGAAGGTTCTGGACGAGGCCATCTTTAGCGTCCCGGTGGGTTCCTTGAGCCAGATTCTGGAAGACACCGATGCATTTCATATCATCCAGGTAACTGAGCGCGTCGATCAACATCGCACCCCGTTTCGCGATGCCCAGATCGAGATCCGCGAAGAGATCCAAAAAACGCGGCGCAAGAAGGCGCAGGACGAATACTTCGCGCGAATCAAAGACGAGATTCGCGTCTGGACGATCTTCGACGAGCGTGATGGTCAGCAGGAATTCTTGGACCGGCCTGAACCTGAATAAACGGGTTGCCCACGGCTGCCGGCGCGATGCCGAACGCTCGCCTTTTCGTTCACTCTTCACTTGCTGTCCCGGATCGACCGCTCGTCCGCATCTCCAGTTTCCACAAGAAGCGTGGAGAAAACCCCCACAAAAAAACTGCCTATTTCGCCATGGAGCCCCCTAAGTGCGTATTGTGGTGAATTGAGAAACATGGTGTGAGACGCTAAATTGCTACGGTAACTGTGGCAGCGGCACGACAGTCGCTTCCGACAGACCGCCAAATCGGACGACAAAGACGACAAAGAGGAGTTCATTAATGAGTGACCGGGCCGCATTACTGCTGGAGGGCGAAAACGTCCCACTTCCAGTGATTACGGGGACGGAAAACGAAAAAGCCCTGGACATTTCCGATCTCCGGAAGAAGACCGGCTACATTACGCTGGACGACGGCTACGGAAATACGGGATCGACGCGCAGTGCGATCACGTATCTGGATGGGGACAAAGGGGTTTTACGTTATCGCGGTTATGCCATTGAAGACATCGCCGATCGCTGCGACTTTGTCGAAACAAGTTATCTGCTGCTGTACAACGAATTGCCCACGCCTGAGCAGCTGCAGGACTTTCGCATGTCGCTGAGACGGCACACGATGCTGCACGAGGACGTGAAGTCCTTCTACAGCGGATTTCCACGCGACGCTCATCCCATGGCGATTCTAAGCGCCGTTGTCAGCGCGTTGTCGACATTTTACCAGGATTCGCTGGACCCCAGCGATCCGAACCAGGTCGAGATCTCGATTCACCGCCTGCTGGCGAAACTGCCGACGATCGCGGCGTTTAGTCACAAGAAATCAATCGGCCAACCGTTCTATTATCCACGGAACGACCTGGCCTATTGTGAGAATTTTCTAAACATGATGTTTGCCGTTCCGACGGAACCGTACGAGATTGATCCGGATTTCGTCGAGGCGGTGAATCTGCTGTTGATCGTCCATGCGGATCACGAGCAGAACTGCAGTACGTCGACCGTGCGGATGGTTGGTTCGTCGGACGCCAACCTGTTCGCCTCGATTGCGGCCGGAATCTGCGCGTTGTGGGGACCGCTGCACGGCGGTGCGAATCAGGCCTGTGTCGAGATGCTGGAACAAATCATCGCCGACGGCGGCAATGTCGGCAAATACGTCGACATGGCAAAGGACAAGAACAGCGGATATCGCCTGATGGGGTTTGGACATCGGGTCTACAGGAACTACGATCCCCGCGCGCGGATCATTAAGTCGGTCTGCGACAAACTACTGGCGAAGCTAAAACGTCACGATCCGCTGTTTGACGTCGCCAAGGAACTGGAAGAAGTTGCTTTGAAGGATCCGTATTTCGTTGAACGCAAGCTGTATCCCAACGTCGACTTCTATTCTGGTGTCGTCTATCGGGCGCTCGGTATTCCCGTTCCCATGTTTACCGTCCTGTTTGCCATGGGTCGCCTGCCCGGTTGGATTGCCCACTGGAAAGAGATGCACAATACACCAGGCAAACGAATTCAACGTCCGCGACAAGTCTACGTCGGACCGACGGAACGCAAATTCGTGCCGCTGGAAAAGCGGGGCTGAGCTCGGAATGCCACGTATTCTGATTGTTGACGATTCTCCGGCCGATCAGCGTCTGGTCCAGAACATTCTGGAAGGAGAAGCTGATTTTCAGTTGGCATTTGCCGTGGAGGGCGGCAGTGCGCTGAAGAAGATCGAGGAGGACCAACCCGACGTGATTGTGACGGATCTGGTCATGCCGGGGATGGATGGCCTGCAACTGGTGAATGAAGTTCGCGCTCATTTTCCCGCGATACCTGTCATTCTGATGACTTCCAAGGAGAACGCCAGGTTCGCCGCCGATGCTCTCGCGGCGGGTGCCGCCAGTTACGTTCCCAAAGGCAGACTCAATTCGGACCTGGCCGATACGATTCGCAATGTGTTCTCCGTTTCGGCACATCTGCATGGCGACAATCGCCTGATGGAGTCATTAACACGTCGACGAATGATCTTTGAATTGCCGAACCATTCCAAGTTGATTGCATCGCTGGTCGTGTTCGTTCAGGATCAGGTCGATTACATCGGAGTGTGTGACGAATCGGATCGCATCCGGTTCGGGGTTGCGCTGGAGGAAGCACTGTCCAACGCCATGTATCACGGTAATCTGGAAGTCGATTCGTGCTTGAAAGAGAGCGACGTTTCCAAGTTCGATGACCTGGTCGAACAGCGTCGCATGCTATCACCCTACTGCCATCGGCGGATTGTCGTGGAAGCCGATCTCAGCATGTCCCAGGCAGTCATCGTGATTCATGACGAAGGCCCGGGCTTCGACCCTAATTCACTTCCGGATCCTACCGATCCCGAGAACCTGGACCGGGTATGCGGCCGCGGCGTTCTGTTGATGCGCACGTTTATGGATGAGGTGCATTTTAACTCGCGCGGTAACGAGGTCACGCTAATCAAGCGTGGCAAATCGGTCCCGGCCGCCTCCCCATCCTAGCCGCCTCCTTTTCCCGGCATTTTTGGACCAAATTTTGTCCTCGCGGACATTTGTTCTCTGTGTATAATGGCCGGAAGCTCTTAGTTTTCCGGACAGAGCAAGAGCTAACAAGCGTATCGCACGGCAGGACTCTATGATCTGTCCGGAAAAGCTGGAATTCCGACTCTGGAAAGCGACCGTTGGTCATTGGGGCGCTCTTACCGCCCGTCTGAAGCTGCTTTGACAAGAACGCCAGCGATGTTCTTTCTCTGAAGACATCGGGACTACTGAACCATATCGCGACTCAGCAGCCCGGCTTCGATATCACTTCTTTCATCGGCAAAACACTACCCGTGGCGGCCGAACGGCTGAGTGCGAAGCAGTACGAAGAGACGTTGGAACTGACGGCGCGGCTGGTCGATGCGGGCTTGAACCCGAATCACGTACTGTCGCAGGGCGTGCCTGTCCTGGCCCAACATTGCACGGCGGCCGATTCTTTCTCAACAAATCTCGGGCACCTGGAAATGCTGGTGCGAGCGATGCACGAGAAGGGCATGGATGCCGGCAAACCGCTGATGGTCGCTGTCCGCGCGGCCGCCAAAGTGCTGGACGCTCGACAGATGGCCACCGCTCTGAAATTCAGTTTGCGGCTGGTCGAAATCGGCAAAGATCCGACCGACGTACTCCGCTTCGGTATGCCGGCAACGGCAACGGCATTAAGCGCTCAGCAGTTTCGGCTCGCCATGTCCCTGGCCAGTCATGCCAGCCGGCGAGGTTTGTGCCTGACCGATCTCTTGGGTACTCAGCTTCCGACCATCGCCCGCGAGGTCTCGCCGGATGAGCTGACGGCGGGGCTGCAGATGTGCCTGCAGCTGGAGGAACAGGACGCTGCCCTTAAGGACTTCTTCAGAACCGGGCTGCCGTCCATCGTCGAGATCAGCCCGTCGAACGAAGAGTTTTTCAACCATCTCAAACTGGTTTCGCAGATGGTCCTGGTCCACAAGAAGGCGGGCATCGACATCGATCCCCCGTTGACCGCAATGACCAGCGGCCTGGAGGCGACGGAGGACTTCTCCGCCAATGTCGATGCACTGTGTGATTTTTCTTTGCAGATGAACAAACAGGGTGTCGCACCGAACAAGCTGCTGAAGCATGGTTTTCCGATGGCCATCCCGCACACTCCAGAATCGTTTCGTGCCACGCTGCGAAATCTGGCCACGGTCGTCGTGCGTTTGCGCGGTGCCAAGGTCAACGACCATTTCCTGTCGTTCATCATCGAATGCGGCCTGGACCGCGTCGCGAAAATTAGTCAAACGCCGGAGCAGTATCGCAACAATCTACTGGCCTTGATGAAATCGTTTCGACCCCTGGTGCTGAAGCGGATCGATCCGGCATGCCATGAACGCGCGCTCGCCACGATTCACGAGAGCCCCGATTCGTACGTCAACGTTGTCGATGAACTTTCGTCACAAGCCCAGCTAACCGGCGGATTGGCCTGCCTCTACGAATTGGCAGCCTGTCCCGCTTTTGACTGGCGACGGCTGGCGTTAAAGCGAGTTATTGAGCTTGCGGAGCAGATGGTCGAGGCGTTGACAACGGGCAAGTCCGTCACACTGGAGTTTGATAACAAGCGTGGGCCGCAACTCGTGCCGCTGGAACCACAAAAAGCGACTGCCATCCTGCGGCGTCAGTAGATGGCGCGCGTCAAGGCTCCCAGCAGTCTGAACTGACAACCTCCGGATCTACAGGTGACCGGCCCCGATCGTTTTCGGGCTCATTCTTTCGAGCGATCGTTCGTTTCCGGCCTACGCCGTCTTAGAACGTGTTTGGGAATTCGTACGATGGCCCTCCGAGGCCGTCGCAAACATCCGACTCACAGCAATCGACGGCCTCGGAGGGCCATCGTACAACCGCGCTGGACGATTCTCGTAATTTCAAGACACGTTCTTAGGCCCCAATCGGATGTCGTTCCTGGATCACCTCGTGCAGTTGATTTGCCAGTTCCGTACAGGTCGAATCGACTGCTTCAGGACTCGACTTGCGCCGCAATGTATGGAACGATCGCTCGATAGCGCGCCTCGTCCCGCCGGCAATCTCGCCGACAATGCCTTCGTCCGCGGCCGGCAGATCAACATCATTCCGTGAAGCGTGCGATCGGTCGGCGACGACATCGAGATACAGCAGCGCGCGATCCAAAACGACCCACGGAAAACTCGGATTCTTCATCGGTCCGATTTTCAACAGTTGACCGCCCAGCGGGAATCCCTGGATCTTCACCTCCGGCAATTTCCTGGCGGCCAACCAGCTCGCGGCGCCGCCCGCCGCGATTCCGACCAGCGTCCCGAAAGGAAACGAGATCGCTGCCGATGCCGCGTCGACCATTCCGCCGGCGACGGCACCCGCCGCGGCACCGGCCGTGGTCAGCTGTGTCGAACTCAATCCCAATCGATTCCACGTGTCCAGATCAAAGAGGTCATCGTTGCCGAATTCAAGTTCCGTCTCCGACACTTCCAATTGATGGTGCGAAAAAATGCGCTTCAACCGGTTGTGGCCGCCGCGTTCTGTCCGCCGCAACGTGTCAAAGTAACCGGCCGCGAGCGCTTTCTCGTATTCCGCCGGTTCGCCCTCCTTGGCAAGCCGCTTTTCTTCGACATGGGTAATCATGGCGACCAATAACTCAGCAATCCCTTCGGCCGCCTCCCGTAGATTCGCCTTCCGATCTTCATTCAGACTGCGAATCGCCTGTTCCAGCGGTTCGCGCGTCGATTCGCTCATCTCGCGCAACATCTTCAGCAATCGCACCCGCTCGTCAAAGCCGGCACGATGCGCGTTGAAGGGGCGGACCATGTTGAAGAACTGGTCCAGCATCGATCGCCACTTGTGCGAATAGTCTTCGTCACTGGTCGCATTGATCAGCGCCACGCGCGGTTGTGCCGTCCATCGCAAAATTTCCATCTCGGCTTCGTACTTCGGACTGGGAGGTTTCGATCCGTCGACGACGTACAGAATCGCGGCACCCTGCAAAATAGGTCGCAGCAGTTCGCACTCTTGTTCAAACTGCCCGGCACGTTCGTGTTGTTCGACGAATTGTTCGACCGTCGCCCGGCGTCCGGCCGTCGAGGTTTCGTGCTCCTTTAACCACGACAAAACATGCCGTGGCCGCTCGAAGCCCGGCGTATCGACCAAGGTGTACAACGTCTGTCCCGCGACTCGCATCGGATAGTCGCGACATTGGCGCGTCGTGCCAGGCATGACGCCAATTCGAACCGAATCGTCGGCCGCCAGGGTCGAAACAATGCTCGATTTGCCACGGTTCACGTGGCCCACGACAACGAAGACTGGCGGGTTCATCCGTCACCCTCCGATTCGGTCGGCGCCGCGACCGGTGATGTCTGTTCAATCAGCGGTCGCACAGCCAGCCACGGATCACCCAGCGAACCGAGGCATTGCCGCCAAATCGCCGTGTCCTGACCGCTCGGCGAAATCACGGCACCCACCTGATTGCGATGGTACAACAGGACCACAATCAGGAGACCATCCCCCAGCGTGGTGCGAATTTGTTTCAGCAAGTCGATGTATTCCGCAACCGGTGGCTCCCACGATTCGACCAGAATCAAAACCGGTCCCTGCGGAGTACCGTTGCCCACGGCGGCCAGGGCCTGTTGGTCCTCTCGCGCGTCCAGGCTTCCCACGGTATAAAATCCGTCGATACGTACACCCAACTGATCTCGTAGAATCTCTTCCACTTGAGGTTTTTCCAGAGAGACGCCCGCCCAGCACAGGACGACCACCGGGTCTCCCGACAGATCTAAGGCACCTTGCCTTAACCCGCCACCACGACCGGCCCGCTGGCGATCGCTGTCGGCTTCCGCGGTTAGCGCCGTCGTTTCCACCAGGGGTCGCCGCAACCTTTCGAGCAACTTCTGTACATCGTGGTGCCCTAACTTGGCATTGCGAATCGAACTGCCGACCTTCCAGTGCGCGATCAGCCCGGTTACGAGACGCGGTACCAGTCCGTACAGCACGAACGATGCCAGCAGGAAGGGCCACCAACTCGCACCTTCTGCCGGTGTAGGCCAGGTTAACTTGTTCAGACTGGCGTAGTGCGTCCCATGGATGTCGTTTCGTGTTGGAACGCCTTCGGACCAGGCGAACCAGGCGCGCTGATGACATCGACGACCGTGTGCAGCGCTTCTTCAGTTAACATGGTGCTCTTCCAGCCGAATGCCGGGTCATTGACGTACGACAAGAGAACGAACGCCCCAATCGCGCCCAGGTTAAATGCGACGGCGAAGATCTGCGTCAGCCGAACCAACAACCACAGCCGCAGCTGACCGTACAGCCAATCAAGGCGGCGCGCTTCGCCGCGCACGATCTCGATGACCTGGCGATATTCGCCAGAGACGCGATTCGCCAGCCACGACATTACGGCCGGCGGAATCCGGCCGATGCCTCGCAGTAACGTCTGAACGGCCCGGCCACCCGGCAGTGCGGCAAGCCACCTGGCCGGAAGCATGGCGACGACCCACAGCGTCAGCAGGACGACTTGAAATCCGATGAGTGACGACCAGAAAAATATGACGTTCACTGGCTGTTGTTGATGGTAGCCCAACCAAGGTATGACGGCGGAGATGCCAAATAACGTCCCAACCAGAAACAACAGCAGACCGGTCAGTTCCAGGTAGTGTTGTGCCTTTTGACCGGTCGTCTCACCTTCATGTTTGCGCTGGCGGATTTCATCCAGCCACGACGCCAGCACCGCCGGCCGTTCCAATGGGTCCGCACCGATCGCAGTTCCGATTTCTGCATCGCGCTTGCGCAGCGTTTCGATATCAGATGTCTGGTCCTCCTGCAGTTGCAGTTCCAGATCGATCAGATCAGCGATCTCCAACCTGGTGCGAGTTCTACGTCGTGCCGCCATATCTGCCTGACAATATCTAGCGGATGCCCATCATTTGGTGAACGGGCGACCGTCGCCGCACATCTTGAATGCATCGACTCTTCTCGTCAAGCAAAGTACCAAAAAGGGCGCGAAGAAGCGATGATCAAACCACACCAAATTTTGCGCGAACGACCGGCGGAAAATGGCCGTTCCTTCGACCGACGCCGTAGATCACTGTAGCTGCGGCTTTCCGAGCAGAGATCGAGCGAGCGGTGCAAGAAAGCGAGCAGTGCAAGAAGCGGGCGCGAACTGGTTCGCGACGGGCCGCATGTGCCGTCTAAGACAACGCTTGAGTGCACTCACGGTGCACCATGGCGGTTACCGTCATCCAGCGCCCGCACTGCTGGAACAGTTGCGATGGGATGAGCCTAGAAACGGCGAGCTGTAGGGTTTGGACAGCGACGCCATTTGGGATGTCGAATACTGGCCGGTTGCCGGATCACCGATCGGAGGATCGGTCGCATCGTTGGCTGAAGCACCGACGGCGAGACCTTGCTGATGGTACGCAACCTGCGCCACCTCGCTGTTGCCAGCTGCGTCGGAAAGTCCCATCTGCCGAGCACGCTGGACGTAAACGTCGTTCGCTTCGGCTGAACCTTTGGCCGTACGGCCGAAACCGTTCTGGCAGCCGGTAAATATCGTCGGTGCGGTAAGGAGTAGTGCCAGTGCGGCGACGACAGATTTACGTGGCATTCGGTTACGCTCCTTGTCCACATGAGCCAAAATGGGCTAACGATCAATAGATCGGCAGATGTAGCCGTTAAGCTTTGTGAGTTTTGCCACGTTTACGAATTCGAACGCCAGCATTGCAATCAGTGATTACTAACTAGCGTCCTTCTTCACGCGCCATTGCAGGTACGCATCCAGGAAGGGCTGGATTTCGCCGTCCATGACGCTGTTGAAGTTGCCAATCAATAAGTTCGTCCTCACGTCCTTAACACGCTGGTCGGGGTGCAGAAAATAGTTGCGGATTTGCGACCGAATCCGACCAGGGCCTTGTCCTTGTACTTCGCCGCTTGTTCCGCTTCGCGACGCTCCTCTTCGACACGAGCCAACCTCGCGCACAGCATCTTTTTGGCGGCTGCTCGGTTCTTGTGCTGGCTGCGTTCGTTCTGGCACTGGACGACGATATTGGTGGGCAAATGCGTCAAGCGAACGGCGCTATCGGTCTTATTGACGTGCTGGCCCCCTGCCCCACTGGCTCGATATGTATCTTCGCGGACGTCGCCGTCCTTGATTTCGATTTCAATTTCATCGGACACTTCCGGCGATACATCGATGGCGGCGAAACTGGTTTGTCGCTTGCCGTCGGAATTGAACGGGCTGATGCGAACCAGCCGGTGCATGCCCATTTCGCCTTTCAGGTAGCCGTAGGCCATGGGTCCCCGAATGGCCAACGCCGCGCTGTTAATCCCCGCTTCGTCATTTTCACTGCGATCGAGGATCTCTGTCGTGTAGTCATTCTTTTGTGCCCACTGGACGTACATCCGAAACAGCATATCGGCCCAGTCGTTGGCATCGGTCCCGCCATCGCGAGCGTGAATTGTCAGAATCGCTCCGCCTGCGTCGTGCGGACCGTTCAACAGCGACTTCAATTCCAACGAGTCCAGTTCGGCGCTGGCCCGGTCGAGCTCGGCCAGTAACTCCTGCTGCAGTTCGTCGTCGTCCTCGGCCATCTCGAGTAGCGTGCTGAGATCGTCACCGGCGGCCAACAGCTTTTCCAGTGGCTTGAGCAGCGCGTTTACGCTTTTCAGCTGGACGACGGTCGCCTGCGCTTTTTCTTGATCGTCCCAGAAGCCGGCCTCACCCATCCGTTTCTCAATGGCCTCGACCACGGCCTTCTTGCCCGCATAGTCAAAGAGAGTCTCGCAGCTGAAGGATGCGCTGTTGAATTGCTTCAGATCGATCTTTCACTTCTTTGTCCATCTTGGCTCCTATCACTTGCGAGTTCGTCTTGTTTCGAAAGACGAATTAGTTAAGTCGTTGATTATAGCGCAACGACGTGCCCGGCGGGAGGTCGATCGCCCATCGGCTTGTCGAGCACGTCGGACGGCGCTACACTTGCCTTTGCGGTCGGCCGGGAGGGCGAGACGCGTTTCGAAGATCCACCCTTAGGTTTACCGATAAATAACCATGTCACGAATTGTTCTGGCCATGTCGGGCGGTGTCGACAGTAGCGTCGCCGCCCACCTGCTATGCGAAGCGGGACATGACGTCATCGGCGTATTTATGCGGCACGGCGAGCAGTCACCCGTCGCGACCGCCTGCGCATCGGCCGGTGGCGACGGTGGCACCATGCAGCTACCGATTGTCGATCAACGTCTCGATCACAAGCAGGGTTGCTGCAGTGCCTCGGATGCCGACGACGGACGACGCGTCGCCGACCGGCTGGGCATCCCGTTCTACGCACTGAACCTCCAGAATGAATTCAGTCGCATCATCGACTATTTCGTTGACGAATACACCGCAGGCCGGACGCCCAACCCGTGCATCGCCTGCAATAACTGGATCAAGTTCGGCAAGCTCTTTGATTACGCCGATGGCGTTAACGCCGACTACGTTGCGACCGGGCATTACGCTCGACTGCGACCCGACGCCGATGGCAACCTGGCGATTCACCGCGGCCGCGACGCAGCAAAGGACCAGTCGTATGTTCTGTTCGGAATCGACCGGCATCGACTAGACCGCATGATGCTGCCGGTCGGTGACTTTGAAAAATCGCAAATCCGCGAATTGGCCAGTCAGATTGGATTGTCCGTCGCCGACAAGAAGGACAGCCAGGAAATCTGTTTTGTTACGAGCGGAAAACATGACGAATTCGTCCAGGCACGCCGAGGGGATGCCGATCGTGGTGGCGAGATCGTCACGACCGACGGTACGATCGTTGGACATCATCCCGGGATCGAACGATTCACAATTGGCCAGCGCAAACGGCTGGGCGTCGCGATGGGAGAACCACGGTTTGTGGTTCGCATCGATCCCGACACCCATCGCGTGGTGATTGGCACCAAGGAAGATTTGGCATGTCGCGAACTCACGGCAGCCGATGCAACCTGGTTGGTCGAACCACCGACAGAACCGCGATCGTGTCTGGTCCAGATCCGCTACAACAGTTCCGCAGTGCCTGCAACACTGCGGCCGCTGGATGGCGATCGCTTTCAGATTAAATTCGATCGGCCTTGTTACGGCGTAGCACCCGGTCAGGCAGCGGTCTGTTATGATTCCGATCGCGTCCTCGGCGGCGGCTGGATCGAGTGACGTGCGGGATGAGAGATGCGGACCGGTTGCAGCAGGTTGTTTAACCCGTTGCCGCAGGCGAGGCGGCACCTAAGTTCGACCTCGCCTTCGGCAACGGGTTAAACGAGCCACCGACTGGCCAACAAAGGCCGACCGGCCGTCGAATCAGCTAAACCGAATTCAAGCCCATTGCGGTCAGCCTGTCGTTTGCGATGAATCCGTCCGGCGACCAGCCGCGCTGGACGTTGTAGGCCTGTATGAGTTCCTTCAATCGCTCGGTGGACAGCACAGCCCGCGGGTCTCCTTCCAGCGGCTTGTCGAGAAATCGAGCTGGCAGCGCGTCTTCCTCCGGACCCCAGCCAGCGCGGATGTTAAACAGCTTCTTCGCGGTCACGATCCGAGCGGCCGTCTGATCCAGTTCCTCCGACGTGACGTCCCACCCCGTTACCAGTCGCAGCATTTCTGCGGCCTCGCCAAAAAAATCGTCGAAAACGCCTCGCAAGAACTTGCACAGGATTAGCGAATCCATCACGGCTGCCTTGTCTTCGGTCTGCACGGCCAGGCCGACATCCGCCGGCAACAAATTGCGGCGATCCACGTCGGACGAAAAGTCGACATCGTACGCAGACGAACGATTGTGATCGGCACCTCGCGTCCCGACGGCGAAGCCAAGCGCCATGGACTGCAACGCACGCGGTTCATAGCCGGGAAGTTCCAGGCCTTTTACTTGTGGAGCGAAATCGATCGCGCCGTTGCCGATCTGTCTCGCCAGACGCCGACTTCCTTCGGCTAATTGCTGTCCAATGCCTTCTCGCCGACCAATCTCATCGATCGCGCGCAGCAGCGCCGCGCCGTCGCCGAACCGCAACCAGTCGCAATCCAGCAAACCACGCTCCACGCATTCCATCCCAAAGGCGATGGTCGCGCCAGTACTGATCGTATCGAGTCCCAACTGATCACAGCGCCGGGAAGCCGTCAGAACGACATCGGGGTCACCCACATCACACAACGGCCCCAGCGCGAACAAGTTCTCGTATTCGAGCCGCACACCGCCGGCCTCTTCTTCTCCGTTCGCCGTTTTGACACCGTAGATATGCTCACACCCGATCGTGCAGGCGACACAACTGGCCTGCGTCTTGCTCCGATCGACGCTCAACCCTTCCGGCGAAAGCGCTTCCGCCGCCTGGAACTGTCCTGCTTGAAAATTCCTGGTCGGCAGGACGCCCAATCGATTGAAAACCAACAGGTTGGCGGCGGTACCCAGTTCACGATACTTGGCGGTGGCTGGGCCAAACGATCGCTTGGACAACTTTTTGGCATAATCGGCCAGCCCTTTGGAATCCGACCAGGCGGTGGTCTTTGTCCCGCGGACGGCGACGGCCTTGATGTTCTTTGCACCCAACACAGCCCCGTGACCGCCCCGCCCCGCGTGGCGGCCATCGTGGGAAATAGTCGCAAATCGTACTTGCCGCTCACCGGCCGGACCAATGATCGCGCAACGGTAATCCGATCCCAATCGGTCGCGTAAGGCGGATTCCGCGTCGCCGACGTTCTTACCCCACAGATCCTCGCAGGGCTCGATCGTCACGCGACCATCGTCAACCACCAGAACAGACGGGCGATCGCAACGTCCCGTAAGGACCAACGCGTCGCACCCGCTGCGCTTCCCCGCAATGGCAAATCCGCTGCTGGCCAGCGAGTCGTTGATCCGATCGGTCAGCGGGCTCTTGCCGACGACGGCGAACTTGGCCGAGGTCGTGAGCGGGCTGCCGACCAACGGACTGAAGACGAACGCGATGCACGAACCGGGATCGTACGGATCAAGCTCCGCGGTACCTTCTTTTAGCAAGATATAGACACCCAGACCGCTACCACCGATATACGCGCACAATTCGGCCGGCGAAAGCATTACCGTCTGCAGTTGGCCGGTCGATAGATCGACGCGATAGTAGCAGCCGTGGTAACCAGGCACAGATTGATCGGATTGGGACATCGCCTACCGTCGAGTGGACTTTGGGAGCAACCTATTATAAGGTGTTACGGCAACTGATTTCAGAGGTTTCCCATCCATCGTTTAATCCCGGCGGCCGGGACAGGCGCCGGCTAGTCCAGGCGGCTGGGCGTTAAACGAATTGGCTCGCACGGCAACATGTCCCTGCATCCTCAAATCGATTTCCAAGCTCAATACGACGCCTGCCGCAACGCCTGCGGGTTGGCGATCTGGCCGAATCGCAGCCTGATCGAGCTAACCGGCGAAGATCGTGCCAAGTTCCTACATAGCTTTTGCACGAACGACATCAACGGTCTACAGCCCGGAACCGGCTGCGAACTGTTTATCACCGACGTAAAGGGTAAGACGCTGGGTTATGGTATTGTCCTGTGCCTCGAGGACGCGTTGGTCCTGGAAACGGCGGGCGGCCAGGCCGATACGTTGATAACGCACCTTGATCGTTATCTTTTGCGGGAGAAGGTCACCATCGCGGATCGTAGCCAGCAGTGGACACAGCTACTGACGATCGGCCCGAAAACGGCGGAGATCATCCAGGCTCAGTTCGCCGTCGAGGTTCCTCCGAATCGATTGGAACATCGAGCGTCGGAGGTCGATGGCCACCGGGTCGTGGTTTACCACACGGACTTCTTTGGTTCGCAGGCGTTTGGCTTTTTCGGCCCACCCGCGGTCATCGAATCGGTCGCGCGGCGTATAGCAGTCGATGCCATCGCTTGCGACCAGAAGGTTGTCGACACGCTTCGCCTCGAGGCGGGAACTCCCTGGTTCGGCCGGGATATCACCGCCGACCACCTGCCCCAGGAAGTACATCGCGACGAGCGGGCGATCAGCTTCGCCAAGGGATGTTATCTAGGTCAGGAGACCGTCGCAAGGATTGACGCGTTGGGTCACGTCAACCGCATCTTGTGCGGAGTGCGGTTCGCGACATCAGATATACCACCGCCTGGCACGACATTGAAAAGTGATGGCAAGGAGGTTGGCGCTGTAACGTCTGCCGCCTTTTCGCCGCAACTCAAAGCCGCCTTGGCCCTGGCCTACCTTCGACGCGGTAAAGCGCAACCTGGGCAGGCATTGGACTCCGATGCGGGAGTCGCCGAAGTTATCGCCTTGCCAGTCATCTCGTGACGGCCGGCGGCAACATTCGCAATGCATCGCGGCCTGGTCCACTGGCCGCTGCCGCGTGCCGCGCTCTTCGCTTTGCAATGCGTCGCCAGATAACGGGTGCCAGCAGATAACCGGTGTTGCCAGACAACGGGTAACGCGCTGGGCGCACTTGTCCCTGGTCTGTAGACACTTGAAATTATCGAATAGACATCTCTAAAATCAAACGCTTGCGAGGGATGAACCCGATTCACGACGAGTGACGTTTTGAGCGAGAGGATTAGTCTGCCATGGGAAGTGCGCAAGCCGGCCAGATAGATACGGAACAGACACTGTTTAATCCTCCGGAGTCCTTCTCCGCGCAGGCGGGCATCAGCTCGATGCAACAATACCAGCAGCTATGGGACGAGGCCGCTGCTGATCCGGAAGGTTTTTGGGGTGGTCTGGCAAAAGAAGAGCTGCACTGGTTCAAACCGTTCGACAAAGTGCTGAATTGGAACGAACCCTTCGCGGAATGGTTTTGCGGAGGAAAAACCAACGTTTCTTACAACTGCCTGGACGTTCACCTTACGGGACCTCGCAAGAATAAGGCGGCCCTGATTTGGGAGGGGGAACCTGGCGATACAAGGACCCTGACTTACGCTCAACTCCATCGCGAAGTCTGCAAGTTCGCCAATGTTTTGAAATCGCTGGGTGTTGAAAAAGGCGACGTCGTTTCGATTTACATGCCAATGGTGCCCGAACTGGCGATCGCCCTGTTGGCCTGTGCGCGGATCGGTGCGATCCATTCGGTAATCTTCGGAGGTTTCTCCAGCGAAGCGATCGCCGACCGCAACAACGACGCGTCCGCCAAGATTCAATTAACTGCCGACACCGGTTGGCGCCGCGGCACTCAATTGCCGCTGAAAGAGACAGTCGACACCGCTTTGGAAAAATCGCCGACCGTCGAAAAATGTATCGTCTATCGCCGCACCGGCAGCGACGTCAACATGGTCGAAGGACGAGATTTTTGGTGGGATGAGCTGATGGAAGATGCGTCGGCCAATTGTCCGGCCGAACCGCTAGATAGCGAAACACCTCTATTCATCCTGTACACCAGCGGATCGACTGGTAAACCCAAGGGAATCAAACACACGACGGCCGGCTACAATCTCTACACCAAAATGACCAGCCGCTGGGTCTTTGATTTGAAAGACACAGACATCTACTGGTGTACCGCCGACATCGGCTGGATCACCGGCCACAGTTACATCGTCTACGGACCGTTGGCGAACGGCGCCACGGTCGTCATGTATGAAGGCGCACCGAATTGGCCCGACGAAGGACGTTTTTGGGATATTGTCGATCGTCATCAGGTGAGTATCTTCTACACCGCCCCTACCGCCATCCGCGCTTTTGTTAAATGGGGTGATCAGCATGTCGAGAAACGGGACCTTTCCAGTCTGCGATTGCTAGGCACGGTCGGTGAGCCGATCAATCCGGCAGCCTGGCTGTGGTACCACGACAAGATCGGCAAGGGGCGCTGTCCGATCGTCGATACGTGGTGGCAGACGGAAACAGGTGGGATCATGATGAGTCCCCTACCCGGCGCCACGCCGACCAAGCCCGGTAGTTGTACGAAACCGCTTCCCGGAATCGTTCCGAAGATCGTTGATGAGAAGGGTACCGAGGTCGAAGCCGAACAGCAGGGAATGTTGATCATTACCAAACCGTGGCCAGGTATGCTGCGTGGCATCTGGGGCGACGACGAACGTTTCAAGGAGCAGTACTGGAGCACGATTCCCCACAATTACCTGGCCGGCGATAACGCAATGTGCGATGCGGACGGCGATTACTGGATTTACGGCCGCCTGGATGACGTGTTGAACGTCGCGGGACATCGCCTGAGTACCACTGAGATCGAAAGCGCCCTGGTCAGTCACCCCGATGTGGCAGAAGCTGCCGCGGTCGGACGTCCCCACGACCTCAAAGGTGAAGCGGTCGCGGTCTTCGTGACGCTGGCGTCAGGCGAAGCGAATGACGAAATGCGGCAGGAATTGCGACTGCATGTCCGTCAGCAGATCGGCGCACACGCTCAACCCGACGACGTCCGCTTTGCCAATTCCCTTCCCAAGACTCGCAGCGGCAAGATCATGCGACGCCTGCTGCGTGACATCGCGGCCGGCAAGGAAACCGCGGGCGATACCAGCACCCTGGAAGACTACAGCGTGTTGGCCAAACTGCGCGGCGACGAAGAATAGAACCTGCTGCCGGTTGGTTTAATCCCGCGCACCGGGACAGGCACCGGCTTGATACTGCCGCTCAGCCGGCGCCTGCGGCTGGGCGCTAAACTAATATCGAGCCAAAACCCATCCATCCGCTGCGTGTCCACCACCGTCGGCTCGATATTGACAGGCAGGACCGCCGGGCTACAATAATGCTTATTGAGATTGATTCTCATCCTGCGCCCCGTTAATTGACGAGATCTATGGTAGTGTTGACCACCACCACGGTGAACGTGAGGCAAGTCGCCCAAGACCGGACGATCTGTTATTGCTTCAGCGTCAAAGAGTCGGTGATCAGCGATTCCATCGATGCGTTAGGCGCGACAACGGTCGCGGACGTCTCTGCGCAGACGAACGCCGGCAAGGGGTGCACCGCCTGTCACTGCCGCATCAAACGCATGCTTGCCGGTCAGCCGGCAGTGTGCAGCGGGTTTGCAGTCTGCGCGGTGTGCGACGAGTGCGGAGTGCATGCGACTCTGTGTGAATGCAAGGTGGCTTGAGCCGCATTCAAGCGGCTGGTTTCTCGCCCATCTGCTGAGCCAGGTAATTCTTCAAACCGACGCTTTCGATGAGGTCCAACTGCGCTTCAGCCCAATCGATACTCTCTTCGGACTCGACAACCATCCGCTCCATCAGTTCTTTGCTACCGGCATCCTTCTCGGAGGCGGCCAGCTGCACGGCCTCGTTGTAGGTAGCGGCACCCTTCATTTCGAGCGCCAGACTGTTTTCGATTTGTTCCTTGGGAGTCGGACCCACGTTGATTACGTCGTAGCGAGCGATTTCCGGAACACCGTCCAGGAAGAGCACCCGATCGATCACCGCCTCGGCGTGTCGCATCTCTTCCAACGATTCGGCATAGAAGTGATCCGCCAGTTTGTTCAATCCCCAGTCGCGACACATCTTCGAGCTGATGAAATAGAGATTAATAGCGGTTAATTCAATCGTCAGCCCCGCATTGAGTGCCTCAATAACTTTTTCACTGCCCTTCATAGCATTTCTCCAGTATTCAATTCCCAGGCGCTTATCGTCTCCAAGGATTCTAAAACGCCTTGGCGAATCTGGCCAGTGGCAAATGACCAAACACGTGTCAAACGATCGTTTCGTCGACCAGCGCGCGACCTGAACCGTTGCACGCGATTAAATGCGGTCAGTTATTGAGATGTTGTATCTACTGGTGGCTTTCATTGGATAACGACGGCCCCGTTCATTACCGTGCCGCCGCGGTAGCCTTTGAATTTTTCATAGAAGGCGTGGATCTTGGGATGCTTCTTCGCCAGTTCGTCCGCATCTTTGGCGATGTAGCGATTGAATTTCGGCTCACCGTCTTCCGGCGTTTCGCACGTATGAACAACGATTCCCTTACCCTTTTCGCTATCCAGGATCATTACTCCCAGACCGCTACCCTGGATAATATCGACCATTCGAGTGCCATCGACGACACCCGAGACGACAATCTGCGAACCGTATCCCAACCGGACTCGCCCACCTCCAATCGAGATCCCGCCACCCTGATGAAGTTGAATGGGACTGTTCGCGCCAATGCCCCGCACCATGGTGACACCCAACCAGTTTCCCGCTGGTACTTCGTAGTGCGGTACCGCCAATATCTCGTTCGCTTGTTCCGCGATGCTCGAATTCTCAGAATCGCTCAACGCTTGCAACGCCTTAACACACGCGTCCCGTACCTGCTCGTCTTCCGCTCGATAAAAATGTTTCAGCACAACGAAGGCTCGGACTTGGACTTCGAGGCTGGTCGACTGCGCGGCATCCACGATCGGCTGCACCGCGGCGACCCCGGCAGTGCTCAACTCGATCGTAGCCGCCTCTCGCTCGGCAAAGCTGTCGCTATCCAGCTCTTCAATCCATTTTCGCACCTGCTGTTCCGTTACCGCCGGTCGGTGAGCCTGGTCAATCTCTGCAGGAGCATCTTCGGCCCGTGCCGCGGGAGCAACAACCAACAGCAGCAGCATCAACAGTATCAGTGGCAACCGGTTCATCTCGTGCCTTTTAAACAGAAACGAAAGAGGGTCTCGAATGGGCGTTGCTGAATTAACCTAATCCTGACACAACCAGCCATTGAGTCAATGGAGTTTTCAACTGAACCCGTTTCCCGTGCAGTTACAAGTGAACTAGACGTGATGATGAGAAGTGTGCCGGTCGGAATAAGACCGTAGGCCGAAACAAGCGAAGCGCAGTTCCGGCGTTTTCTGGCAATTGACTGCCGGAGCAGCGCAGAGCTCGTTCGCGGCCTACTTTTTGTGTTTTCAGAACGATCACTTCTCGGAGCGGCTACCTACGTGCCAGCCGAAGAAAACCAGATACATTTTCGGTTGGATTTCTTTCGGGTATCGTACACTTCGTGGCAACGGGGCGAGCGGTTTCGCGCACGCCAAAGATCGGGAATTCAAAAAGCGGACCGAAGGGAGAAGCACATTGGTAAGAATACGTTCGGCAATTCGCGACGCGGCGACCGCACTGCGCACGTGCTGGTGGCAGTTGGTCGTCACGGATGTCATCTACAAGATCGTGGCACTTATCGTGCTCACGCCCCTTACCGGCATCCTGCTTCGAATTTTAATTGCGACGTCGGGCGAAGCGGTCCTTTCCGATCAGGACATATTGTATTTCTTCCTGGGACCGGTGGGCTGGCTGTGTTTCATTACGATCGGAGCGCTGTGGATCGGAATCATCGCGGTCGAACAGGCCGCGCTGATGGCGATCCTGGCGTCGGTCGAACAGCAACCTATCACCGTTCTGGGTGCCCTGCGGTTCGCTCGAGTCAACGCCTGGCACGTGACCAAAGTGACTGGCCGCATGGTTGCGTTCGTGTTGCTGGTGCTGGCACCGTTCCTGCTTGCAGCCGCCGCGGCCTACTACTTCTTGCTGCGCGAATTCGACATCAACTACTACCTGCAAGAAAAACCACCTGAATTTCTCTGGGCAGTGGGCATTGCGGGCGGACTGGTGGCCGTGCTGGTCGCGATCCTGTTGTGGTTTGTTACCGGCTGGTTCTTTGCCATTCCGATCGCTGTCTTCGAAGATGTTCGTTCGATGCAGGTTCTACGGACGAGCCGCGAGCGAGTGTTCGGGCATCGTCGTACGATCGTCATTTACATCATCGGCTGGCTCGTGTTGACCCCTGTCTGCTCTGCGATCGCAACGGCGGCGGTCATCGGCTTGGGGCACTTCTTCGTCCCACGAGCTACCGGTTCACTGGCACTACTGGCCGTCGCAATCGGCGTGACGATGATCTTATGGACCGTCGTGAACCTGGCCGTGCACTTGTTGAGCACCATTTCTTTCTCGACGCTGCTGTACAAACTGTACCGACAAATTGGCAGCAACGACGACGCGGCGTCGGCGACCTTGAATCTATCGGATGCGACGGAAAGCGGGCCCGGATCCGTTTGACGCGCCCACGCCTACTGGCCGGCAGCATCGTCGGTATTTTGTTGGCCGTGACGGTCGGCTTTTTGGTCATGCGCAGCGTGCGTCTGGTGGACCAATGCGAAATCATTGCCCACCGGGGCGCATCGGCAGCTGCACCGGAGAACACGATGGCGGCTGTAAAGCGGGCGATCGAAGATGGTGCTGACTGGGTCGAAATCGACGTCCAGGAAACGGCGGATGGCGAGATCGTCGTTTTTCACGACAGTGATTTCATGAAGCTGGCCGGAAACAAACTTAGAATCTGGGACGCCACCATGGCGGATCTGAAGGAGATCGACATCGGCAGCTGGTTTAACCCTCGATTCAAGGACGAACGCGTTCCCACCCTGGCCCAGGTCTTGCAAGCGTGCAAGGGCAAGGCCGGCGTGAACATCGAACTCAAGTATTACGGCCACGACAGAGACTTGGAAAAACGCGTTATCCAGAACGTCGAAGAAAATGACATGGCCTCGGAAGTTGTCATCATGTCATTGAAGATGGATGCGGTGAACAAAATGAAGTCGCTGCGGCCAGACTGGAAAGTCGGCCTGTTAATGTCCGTCGCCGCCGGCGACACGAGCACGCTCAATGTCGATTTTCTGGCCGTGAACACCCGGTTCGCGGACCGATCCTTCATTCGATCTACGCATAAGAACGGGAAACAAGTCATCACTTGGACTGTCAATGATGCGCCGACAATGTCGATCATGATCGGCCGGCGCGTCAACGGCCTGATTACCGACGAACCCGCACTCGCGCGAACCGTGTTGAAACAGCGTGCCTTACTGAGCGCCCCAGAACGATTACTGCTGGAATTGGCGGGAATGTTGGGCGTCGTACCCGATATTGGCGAACAATAACAAAGTACCGCAGACCCTTTGATGTGACAGGAAACGAACAATGAACCTACACGAAACGATTTTCGAGGACCAACTACTGAACCCCATCCGCAATTCCCTATTTTTCCTGGTGATCTTGGCACTGAACATTCCGATTCACGCCGACGGCGCCGACCCGTCGTCGTCCTATCAGGCAACGACCGCCTCGGACCCAAAGATCTCGCGTGATCGTCTGCAAGTGCTGCTGCGTCCGTTGACGCCGAGCGAACTGGAGATCGAATTACATGCCTGGCTGGAATTATTGAAAACCAAGACTCGGCAAATCGGCGAAACCGAGCTTGAACTGAAGGATGCCGAGGTGAAGCAAAGGGCCAGCGGCAGCCTGCCTGTCGGGAAAGATTCACCCGCCGTCAAGGTTCTGAAAGATCAGCTAGGCAAACAGTTTTTAGAACAGTCGACCGTGGCCGATCGGGTCCGCGCCGTCACGGGGAATCTGAAAGAAAAAGGAGGCGACGTCGCAGCGCATGAATTGCTGGTCAACTCCATGACAGGCATGGGAGGCGTGACGGACGTCAGTTCGTTGCGAGCCCGGACCATCGGCTGGCTAAAGAGTTCGGAAGGTGGGCAGGTTCTGGCCAAGCGAATTGCGATGGCACTAGGCATCTTCTTCCTTTTCTGGGTTGCTTCGAAGTACGCTGGTCGCGCGGCCGAAAGAGCATTATCCCGGCAACAGCGAGTTTCAAACCTGTTCAAGAATTTCGTCCGCCGCATGGCCGGTGCGGTCGTGTTTGCCATTGGCATTGTGATGGCGCTCGGGCGCTCGGCATCAACATCGGTCCCTTGCTGGCAGCGATGGGCGCCGGCGGATTCATTCTGGCGTTCGCGCTGCAGGAAACGCTTGGCAACTTCGCGAGCGGGATGTTGATCATGGTCTACCAGCCGTTTGATGTCGACGACTACGTCGAGATCGGCGGCGTATCCGGTAAAGTCAAACAGATGAGCCTTGTTTCAACAACGTTGCTTACGGCGGATAACAAAGTGTTGATCATCCCCAACAAGCTGGCGTGGGGTGACACGATCACCAACTACAACGGCGAGAACACTCGCCGAGTCGACCTGCTCTTTGGCATCGGCTATCAGGATGACATCCCCAAGGCGATCGATGTTCTGAGAGAACTTGCCGCAGCGCACGAACTGGTACTCGAAGAGCCCGAAGTCAATATCAAGGTTCATCAATTGGCCGACTCGGCCGTTAACCTGATCTGCCGGCCTTGGGTAAAGACCGAGGATTACTGGACCGTCTATTGGGATCTCACTCGTCAGGCGAAAGAACAGTTCGACACCGAAGGAATCAGCATCCCCTATCCCCAACGAGATGTTCATATGCATCAGGTGGCAACGTCGTGAGACTGGTGGGCTGTGCCTATTCTACGAGACTGGATGCCTGAACTATTGCGAATCAACCTACCGCTCTGTCATGTTTACGAACACGTGTCCACGGAAATTGTGGTGCGGCCGTCCCGGCTGCAAGTCATTGCAGGCGAGACGCCTGCACCACAAGTTGGCGACCCCACAATTGGACATTGACGAAGCACTACAAACCTACTTAACAGCGTTTCCTATTTGGGGGCGACGCTGGATCGTTGCATTGCTTGCGAACAGTTACCGTTTTCGTCGATCACGTTTATGATATAGACCAACGGCTGATTCTCGACCAACGGACGCGGGGTCGTAAACTTGACGGTCTTCTCGTACGATTTTCCTTTCAGTGGCAGCCCACCGACCAGGCCGTCATAACTTCCTCCCCCCCGTTGCATACAAATCATCGCTTTGAGTCCCTGACTATCTGCCATCTTCAGGTGAAATTCGACCATCGTGTCTCCAGCCTTCGGCTGACTCGCCAATCGAAATTCTAACGCCGGCAATTCTTCGTCGCTTTCGTCAAACGATTCGCTCAAGAATCTTGAAGCCGCCGCGATGCGTGCATGTTCGAGCGAGAAACAGACCGGTCTCTTTCTGGCGGTCTTCGGATCGAACATTTTGCCTAGATTGTGGTAACCATAGGCCATGATATTGCGATTCACTTCCCGCGTATCATGCAACATGAAGAAAATGTGGCCCAACTCGTGAATCAAGACCCCATTGGTAACTTGAGAGGCTTTGCTGCGCGGCTCTTCTTCCTTTCCGTCGACTTTTCTCGCCGGGGTCGGGTCGAAAAAGTTGTCGATCTGCTGTTCAATCGTCGTGCCGGTTACGTCATCCCGCAACATATCGGCCGAAACCATGGCAAAGCCACAATGCGGATACTGCGGCCGCGCTTCCGCAATGCCGCCGGCCTCGGAAAAGATCAGGCAAGCCCGCTTGTCTGGCGCGCCTAGCTTGACGGTGACTTCTTGGGTCGTACTATCGAGCAAACGGTCGACCGAATAGGGGTTGCCCGTATAAAACACAGAGGGCTGATCGCCGTTGACGAGATGCACCTGCAGCTTGCCATCATTGTCGAACTCAAAGTCCAAGCCACGGGTACGCTGACCGTTACTCTTGAATTCACGGCGATAAATATCCGCCACCACCCGCATCAGGACTTCGATCTTTTCCTGGTACTCGTCTTTTACGTTCTTGTCGTTCGGCACAAAGTAGACCAGTCGCACTTTGTAGGCGCGGCCAAGATCTTTGAGCGGCGGTGGAATGATATATCTGGAACTGGCAGTCGGCGTTTCAGATTTACTCGCCGCCTTCTCATGCGATGCCCCATCAGACGCATTGGCCGTCCTTTGGGCTGGCGCCACCGACAAGTGCCACAAAAGAAGAACAAGCGATGCGGACGCGACGAATGCCCAAAACACGGCCGGTTTAAACCGGATGTTGATACGATCGTAGCGGTTCATTATTTTCCTTTCGTTTCTCTTGCTGTCAGACATCCACAGCTTACCGAGCAAATGACGCGGCGAATACCTGCCTGGTAGCAACAGAAACCTCCGCGGGGCCGCGATCGCAGTTCTTTGTGTCGAGAACCATTTCCCGATTGCAGCCGCGATGTTAATTCAGCGAACGAATCGGTCTGGCAATTATTAAATCCACCATTCTCTGCCCATTCGTCGGAACATATCCAGGAACCCTTCGCCAAAGCCGGAACCCAGCGAAGCATTTCCGTGCGGAAGTCGTGCCAGCTGCTGTTCGAATTCTTGTTTTTCCTCGGAAGACATTGTGCGATGCCGATCTTGGAAGCTGCGCGGCGTCTTGGCCGGCCGCCGTTGCTTCGAACGTCAGCTGGATGAGCGCAAGTTCGCCCGCATCGAACCAAACCACATCGCATCGTTCGCACGTGTCGATGTGAAATTCCGCCGGTGATTTCGCGAATTCTTTCATCATCCGGCCACGACAACGCGGACAGCGCAAGGCCTCTTGATTGTCCTTCAATTTGGCAGGCGCCGCCTCCTGCATTAGGTCTTCAGCGTTCTTTTCCCGACGTCTTTCGATCGCCGACACCCGATTGGTCGCGACCAGGTAGCCACTACATGTGTCACATGCGAACAGAGGCAGACCCTCGTAGGTCGTACGTCTTAATTCAGTCGAACACAGGGGGCAGTCCACGCGTCACATCCGTTCTTGAGTCTCAGCGCGCCGCGACGAAATGGAACACGGCAGCTGCCACGTAAATTATAGTCGCGGGAACGGCCGTGAAAAAGCAGGACTAACACAGGAAGATTGCACCCAGCATCCGCTACGTGTCATCGGCTACATCTTCGCAAGGCGATCCGAATCCGTCGTACTTCGCGGCTCTCAACTGATAGAAGCTATCGGTTCGGATTCCAGCGAAGGTTCCGACGGCTGCTCGTTCTCGACCAGCTGAATCCGCGACGCCGTGCTGAAATTGGCCGTTGCGATTGCCGTGACCGAGCACCCCTGGAGGTCCAGCTGACGCAGACCGCGCATCCCAACCAGCACGGACAGATCCGGATCGGAAATCGGCAAGTTGCGTAGGTTCAGTGACCGCAGCCGCGAAAAACGCGCCAACGATTTAAGTCCGTCCGCAGTCATTGCGGTCTCACTCAAGTCCAGCTCTGCTAACTGCTGGCAGGTCCCCAGCGACTCGATGTCTTGATCCGATGCTGTGCTGCCTGATAGATCGATGGAAACAAGACGCCCAACGTAGTAGTCGGGCAGGAAAGCGCCCCAACAGATGGCGCTGCCAGAAATGACCCGAACTGCCCGCCTGAAAATCGAACAGCGCCTCGCCACCCAACGAACGCACCAGTTGGACAACCGCTGCTTCACGTCGAGCGTCACGCAATCGCAAGGCGACTCGTGCCGCGACCACAAAAAACACGACAGTCACAACGCCAATTAGCAGCGCATGCCCGTGCTGAGCGAGTTGTATCGGTACGCTTTCCGCGCCAGCCTCAGAACTCTGTTTGGCCGAGGGCCCACCCGCCAGAGCGTCGCGGACGGGCGCCGTGCTCTGCAGAGCAATCCAGGCAAACACGCCTACCATTGCCGTCACCAACATACTGGCTAGAAAAGGACCCAACGATTGCAATAGGCGGCTCCAATAAATATCCCTCCACCTAAAGTGTAGATCACGTTTGGTGGCGGGATACCAAATTAAAGACCTCCGCTGCCTCGTCGCACAGCCGCTGCGCGTCAGCGGCAGTTGTCGCTTCGGCAACAATTCGCGCGATCGGTTCGGTGTTGCTCGGCCGGACCAGCAGCCATTTGTCCGACCAGTCCAGACGCAAACCGTCCATGCGGTTCGCCTTTGCATCAGAAAATCGTTGTTCGATTGCATCGAAAGCAGCCGCCAGTCTTTCTCTTTCCAGTGGGATCTTGGTCTTCAGCATCGAATACGACGGAAGTTCGTTGGCCAATTCGCTAATTTTCGTTTCACGGGCGGCCATGGCGTCCAGCAGCAAGGCCATCCCGACGAAGCTGTCACGTATGAGGCCGACGCGCGGTTCAATCACGCCCCCATTCCCCTCGCCGCCGATCACCGCGCCGACTCGAATCATGATCTCCGTCACGTTTGCCTCGCCGACGGCGGAATGGAAGAACGGTACGCCATGACGAATGGCAACGTCTTCCGACATTCGGCTCGTCGAACAGTTCGTTACGACCGGTCCCTTCCGCTGATGAAGTACGTGATCAACGCACATCGCCAGCGTATATTCTTCGCCGATGTATCTGCCGGTTTCATCGATCACTGCCAGCCGATCGGCATCCGGATCCTGGCAAAAACCGACAACGGCGTTCGCCTCCGTGATTTTCGACTGGACGTCGGCCAGATTGGCCGCGGTCGGTTCGGGAGGATGGGCAAAGCGACCATCCGGCTGCTCGCCCAGGATCTGGACGTGGCAACCCAATTCCTCCAATAGCCTCCGGCCCAGCAGGCTCCCGCTGCCGTGATTCGCGTCCAGCACCACGCGAAACCCGTGGCTGCGAATCCGCGTGACGTCGACCAGTGCGGCGACCAGTTTCCAGTGACCACTAACGCTATCTTCACATTCGGTCACCTGACCCATCTCGGTAGGACCAACTCGGGCAGGATCCTGCGCGCACAGACCTCAATCACTTTCTGCCCTTCGCTTGCCGAAATCACGCAGCCCCTGCCGCCGATCAATTTGAGTCCGTTGTACTCGGGCGGATTGTGGCTGGCGGATACTTGAATCCCCCCTACGGCCCCGGTCGAGCGCACGAGAACGCCCGTCGTTGGTGTCGCGGCCACATCGGCGTCGATCACATCGCGACCGACAGCGGTCAGACCGGCGCGTACCGCGTCAACCAGCATGCGTCCCGTCGTTCGCCCGTCGTGGGTGAGCACGATTGAACCATCGGGAAGGGTGCTGGCAAACGCGCAGCAATACCGCATTGCCACATCCGGCGTCAGATTCTCACCGACGATTCCCCGCAGCCCCGAGACGCTAACAATAAGCTCGCTCAACGGTTTGGTCTCCAGAGGTTAAAGGGAATGATGGAGTGATGTGATGGAATGATGGAGTGATGGAGTGATGGAATGATGGAATGATGCAAGACGTCCGAGGCTTTTTACCAAAATATTCCAACATTCCAATATTCCAACATTCCAATCCCCCATTCCTCTCCCGCCGCCCCTGTCACTGCGGTACCTGTCGTGCAAAAATGTTACCTCGATTCAGGTTTGATTGCTATTCACGTTGACAATGAACGCCTATGCCCACCGACGATAACATGAACGCAATTAGCCTATTGGACGAAGCGGTATCCGGCGGACAAATATCGGATGCCGCCGCGAACAATATTCGGACCTGGCTGACCCAACCTCCGTATGCTGAATACGCGACGATTGTCGAACAGCACCTGGCCCGTGGGGAATTTGACCGCCTGAACAAGGCGTTCTGGAAGATCATCGAGTTCGGGACCGGCGGTCGGCGTGGCGAAATGTACGAAATCGGTTCGGCGGTCATCAACGAACGTACCATGGGTGAAAGCGCCGTCGGTTTGGCTGGCTACGTCGTCTCTCAATCACCGCCCGAAACTAATTTCTCATGCGCCATCGCGTATGATACTCGTCATAACTCGGAGCGATTTGCTCGTCTCTGCGCCGAAATCATGGCTGCCGCCGGTTTCCAGGTCTACTTCCTGGACGGCTATCGCAGCACCCCCGAACTCTCCTTTGCCGTGCGCCACAAGAACTGTTGCTGCGGGATCATGATCACGGCCAGTCACAATCCTCCTAGTGACAATGGCTTTAAGGCTTATTGGAGTACTGGTGGCCAGCTAGTACCTCCCCACGACAAAGGCGTGATCGGCCAGGTATTGGAAGTCGGCGAGATCACACGCTACGACTTTGACGAAGCGGTGGCTGCCGGCCAGATCGAATTCTGTCAGGACGAAATCGATGCGGCTTTCTTCGAGGCGGTCAAGGCACAAGCATTTCCTGGCCCGCGCGACTTGAAAATCATCTATTCCCCTTTACACGGTGTGGGTGGTCGAGCGGCCGTGCCGGCGTTGGAGATTGATGGCTTTAACGACGTCGAGGTATTCGGTCCACACGCCACGCCCGATGGCGACTTTCCCAACGTTCCAGACCACATCGCCAATCCCGAAAATGCGGCGGTCTTTGCTGCGATCATCGAGCGCGGCCAGGAAGTTGGCGCCGACATCGCCATCGCCACCGATCCCGATTGCGATCGCATCGGTGCAGCGGCACCGGTTACGACCGACCCGACAGGACCGTGGGCGACATTCACCGGCAACCAGCTGTGTGGAATGCTGTGCGATTACATTTTGTCCAAGCGTCAAGCATCGGGAACACTTTCACCCGAAAACTTTGTGATCACTACTCTGGTCACGACCAGGCTGGTGCGACGGATCGCCGATGCGTTCGGTGTGAAGACGTACGACGAGCTATTGGTCGGTTTCAAATGGATTGCTCAGCAGATCGACGCCGGCGGAGCGGATCAATTCGTGTACGGCACGGAAGAATCGCACGGATTTATGGTTGGCAATTACGTCCGCGACAAAGATGGTGCGGTTGCGGCGATGCTGATGGCCGAACTCGCCGCCGAAACCAAAGCTGCCGGCAAGTCACTGCATCAGAAACTGGACGATCTGTACCTGCGATACGGTTGTCATGCCGAAAGAACAACTTCGGTTTACCTGTATGGCGAGAGCGGGATGCAGCAGATCAAGGCAATCATGGCGCGTCTGCGGCAGTCGCCGCCGAAGGTACTGGCCGATCTGAAGGTCCATCAGGTGTGCGATTATCTGAAGCAGACCGTTACGCATTCCGACGGCAGCTCGGCCCCCTTCCAGGGACCGGTGAGTGATTTGATCTTTTTGGACTTTCAGGCGGACGGTAATTATGTCGCGATTCGGCCATCGGGCACCGAGCCGAAGATCAAGTTCTACTCGTTTACGTATCATCCACCCGAAGACGGCGCAGACCTGGTGGCGGTTAAGACCATGCTGGAGAACCGACTTATCGCACTTGAACACGATTTGAATGAGTTCTCAGCAACGTAGTGTGGGCACCCCGCCATTCGCAAGTCTGTAGCTCTGCCTTGAGGCCACATTCGGAACTAATCCGCCTCAAGGCGGAACAACAGACAGCATCACCCCTGTAGGATGGGGGCGCCGATACTTGCTCAGCCCCCGACGCGAATTTAGAATTAGCGGTTGCGCATCACGCAAAGTCGGCAAGCGTTGTCGAGCCGGCGTGCCGCGGATCGTGGCGCAAGTCTAGTTATCGGAAGCCCTCTGCATTGCAGATATCCGCCCCTAACGACTCGATGGAAGGAAACCACAAGATGCCTAGACCGTTCTTCAGTCTCGCTTCGCCCCTTACGCGGGCCGCAGCCTGTTTCGCCATGATGCTGTTGGCCGGTAGTATTCTTGTGAATTCCATAGGCTGCAAGAACCAGGCAAGCAATGGCGGCGGGGAAGGCGCAGAACAGTGGTGATAGAAAGCGGATCGTGTTTCTGACCAACGGCGACGATCCCTTTTGGGACGCTTGCCGCACCGGCATGGACAAAGCCGCAGAGGACCTGAAGATTGAAGATGCCGGCTTGTCTCACAACATGGACAAGGGCAGCGAATTCAAAGTCGAATTACAAGTTTCCAAGTTGGAGCAATACGCGACCCAATCTGATATTGCGGGGGTCGCCATCTCGCCGGTCGATGCAAGTAATCGCGCTACGGCCAAGGCGCTGAACGCGCTCCGCGACCAGGGCGTCAAGGTGATCTGCGTCGATTCCGACATGGATCGCGAAAAATTCCGCGACAGCCGCTTTGCGTATCTCGGCACGGACAACAAGATCGGCGGCGAGGAGCTCGGCAAGGCCGCGCGCGGTATCCGGCCGGATGGCGGCACCTATGCCACGTTCGTCGGAGTCAAGACGGTGGCCAACGCGATCGAACGCATCGGGGGATTCGCCGTGGGCGCCGGCGACAAGTTCACGTCGCTTGATAGCCTGGCCGATGAAGGGGATGAAAACGTGGCGCAGGAGAATGTCAAAGCCGTCCTGAACAATCACGAAAACGTCGACGTGATGGTTGGCATCTGGGCCTATAACGCCCATGCGATCGTTCGCGTTGTCGAGGAAAGAAATATTAGTGATAAGACCGGGATCGTCGTCTTCGACGCGGCCTCGCTGGCGCTGACCGACATGTCCGAGGGAAAAATCGACGCGATGGTCGTTCAGAATCCCTACCAGATGGGTTTCTTGAGCGTCAAATTGCTCAAAGCGATGATCGACGATGATGGGGCAACGATCAAGGAACTGTATCCCTCCTACGATCCAGAGACAAAAACATTCACCCAGGCGGACGGAGACATTCTCGATACGGAATTGCGCGTCGTCGTGCCCGATGAAAAATCGCCGCTGAAAAAAGAATTGTTCCGCCCGGATACGCACTTCTTCTACTTCGATGATTTCAAGCGTTGGCTCGACGAGCGGCGTCTCGTCAGTTCCTAAGCAACGAAAGACTCCGCCCGACGAGCCCATGGGGTTTGCTTCAAAATATCGGAACGAATTGGGCCTGCTGGTCGCCATTGCCGGCGTCATTGGCTTCACGCTCATCTTCAATCAGGCCTACCTGACCTCGCCGGCGCTCAACGTCAAAAATATCCTGCACCAGACGGCACTGCTGGGTATCTTTGCGCTGGGCGCGGCCATCGTCATCATTGTCGGCGGGATCGATTTGTCCAGCGGATCGGTAATTGTGTTTTCCGCTTCGATCTGCGCGCTGGTCTTGATGGCCTGCGCCCGGTTGATCCTGGAACGGGCGTGCCCGATATCGGCAAGATCGCTGGCTGGTCTCCCGTGCTGCTGGCGATCGGGGTCACCCTGTTGGTCGGCTTGATGATCGGCACATTGCACACGTGGCTGATCACCGTGGTGCGACTTCCGCCGTTCGTAGCGACACTCGCCTCGCTCGTCGGGTTGCGCAGCTTTGCCAAGGTACTGAATCCGGCAGTCACCAAAGTCCTTGGCAGCGAAGTTACCAAGGTACGGGCGGACGCCGACAATTTTATCTACCTGTCGGAATGGTGGGTGGCATTGACCGTGTTCCTCGTGCTGTCGGTTGCTTGCTATTTCCTCATGAGTCATACGGTCTGGGGACGTCATCTGTACGCGCTAGGCGGCAACGAGGAGGCGGCGCGGCTAAGCGGCATTCGAACCGATCGCATGAAGTGGCTGGCCTACTCGATCGGCGCGGTCACGGCCTCGATCGCGGGCGTCCTTTACCTGGCCAAGATCGGCGCCGCCAATCCGGCCACCCTGGGCATGGGGTATGAATTGAACGCTATCGCGGCAGCCGTCGTCGGCGGGTGCAGTCTGCGGGGCGGCGTCGGGCTGATTCCTGGCGTGATGCTGGGCGTGTTGTTTCTCCGGGTGGTGATCGATTCGATTAACAAAGTCGTGCCCAAGGGCAGCGACGATTATCAAGGCATGATTGTCGGCTTTCTGGTCGTGTTAGCCGTGGCGGTGAATGAATTGAGAAGACAGAGTGGCGGCGGCGGCCAAAGAAAAATGTTCTTTCCTGGCATCTTGGGTGTCGCCGTCATCCCTATATTGGCCCTGGTCGTCAGTTGCCTATTGTTCGTGATGTACGGTAATTCGGCCGGAATCATTACATTTTTTTCGGTGCTGGGTATCCTTTCCGCATGGAAAATCGCGGAATCGGCCACCGCAAAACGATAGGCCGCCCGATGCATGAGACCTCGGCCCCCACGGCCCCCATGGTTACCATCTCGCACGTCACCAAGCGGTTTCCCGGCGTGGTGGCCCTGGACGACGTTTCGTTCGAGATCCACCAAGGCGAATTGCATTCCGTCGTCGGCGAAAACGGCGCTGGCAAAAGCACGTTGATGAAGATTCTGTCCGGCGTTATCCCGGAGTACCAAGGCGAAATCCGGCTGCGTGGAGAGTCGATCCGCTTTGCCGATACCCGCGCAGCGGAAACGGCCGGTGTCGGCATCATCCACCAGGAATTGAACCTGGTCGAGGAGCTCTCAGCCGCGGCGAATATCTTCCTCGGCCGCGAAATGCGCTCTGTACTGGGCTTCCTGAACGATCGCGCGATGGAGGCCGCGTCTCAACAACTGCTGACCGCATTGGAGTGTGATATCGATCCCCGCCAAACCGCCGGCTCGCTGCGCGTCGGGGACCAGCAACTGGTTGAGATCGCCAAGGCACTGTCGCTGGAAGCCGAGATCCTCATCATGGACGAGCCGACGAGCGCCCTGACAGAGTCCGAAGTCGCGCGGCTGTATCGCGTAATCGATCGCTTGCGAAAACGGAACGTGACCATCGTTTATATCTCACACAAGTTGGACGAGGTGTTCCGGCTCTCCGATCGCATCACGGTTCTGCGGGACGGCAAGCTCGTCAAAACGCTCGACCGCGACCAGACCGACCCACGAAAAGTCACCCACCTGATGGTCGGACGCGAAATCGAGTCGACCCATTTCGACGAACCGCGGATTCCCGGCGAGGTCGTTTTGCAAGTCGAAAACCTCTTCCGTGCATGGCCCGGCCACGCACGGGCCTGGCGAATCAAGGATGTCAGCTTTTCGCTGCACCGCGGCGAAGTGCTGGGGATCGCCGGATTGATGGGCGCGGGACGGACGGAACTGCTGGAGTGTTTGTTTGGGGCCAGCGACGAACCGATTTCCGGCCGAATCTCGCTCGGCGGCCAAGAGGTCAAATTCGCGCACCCGGCCGAGGCGCTCCAGCGAGGCGTGGCGCTCGTAACGGAAGACCGCAAACGGTTCGGCCTGTTCGCCGAAATGGACGTCGGCCAAAACATTACGATGTGTACTCTGCACAAGGTGTCGTCCCTGCAATTCGTCCGCGCCCGGGCCGAGCAGGCGATGGCACAAGAGATCGTGGAGCAGTTGAGCGTCAAGACTGCCGGGACCCACGCGCCGATCACCAGCCTCAGCGGCGGCAACCAGCAAAAGACGATCATCGGTCGCTGGCTGTTAACCGAGCCGAAAGTGCTGCTGCTGGACGATCCAACACGCGGAGTCGACGTCGGGGCCAAGGCGGAACTCTACCGCCTGATCGACCGGCTCTGTCGCAACGGATTGGGCGTGATCGTCACTTCCAGCGAATTGCCTGAGCTGTTGACGTTGTGCGACCGAATCCTGGTGCTGTGTGAAGGCCGTCAGACGGGCGAGTTCAGCCGCGCCGAAGCCACGGAGCAGAAGATTATGGAAGCCGCCACTGCGGTAGAGACGAGCGGGCGTGACGCAAACGTCGTTAAGCAACACGCGATTCGTTAGCAAAGTCGGCGGGTCAGGCGGCCAGCAGCGCGCTGCGCGTTTGCAAACGACACTCAACTCTAGGATCCAACCGGCCGATCCAACAGAATATTCCCGTCTGCGCCGTTTTCTTCCCGCAAAATGACCCAGCACCTGACTAGCCAACGTCAGGCGGCTTCTGCCGCCAGTCGAGACGTCCGCCATGCCGCGACAGGACTACCGATATCGGTCGGTCCCTGGCAGCTAGTAGAGCCGCTTCACCTCGGTGAAACGACCTCGACCTATCTGGCAAAGCCAAGCGACCACAGCGACGGGCCTTGCCAGTATGTCGTGAAGGTGCTGTCAAAGGATTCGGCAAGTGACGGCCCGGCTTGCACTGCTATCCGCCGCGAAGCTTACGTGGGCCGCAAAGTTTCCCACCCTCATCTGATCTCCGTGCTCGACGCAAACGTCCAATCGGAACCCTATTTCTTGACGATGCCACTGGTCGCCGGCGAGACGCTTCGACAAGCCATGCGTCGGCAGCCGATCCTGCCGGCCCCCGTCGTGTTCTGGATCATTCGACAAGTGGCCGATGCCTTGAGCGGACTCCACGCTGCCGGCTGGATTCACGGTGACGTAAAGCCCGAGAACATTCTGATCGCGCCGGACGGCCACGTCACGTTACTGGACCTGGGCTTCGCCCAACAAATGACCGAGGAACGATCGGCTGTCCAACAACAAATAATGGGCACGTTCAATTACATCTCGCCGGAATCCATTACTTCGACGTGGGGCAGCGACGGACGCAGCGATCTCTACAGTCTTGGCGCGACGATGTACGAAACGTTGTCGGGGCGATTACCTCTGATGGGCCGCACTCTGGCCGAACTGGCAACTCAACATCGGCAAGCAAAACCGGCCTGCATTCGCAGCCTGGTACCTGATCTGCTCAAGCCGGCCGCCAGCCTGGTGCATCGCCTGTTAGCGAAACATCCCCTGCGCCGTCCGCAAACCGCCCTCGAAGTCGTCCGCGAACTAATCACACTGGAAGTCGAAACCTTCGCCGACCGGCAGGTCGCGTGAGCTAGAGGGTAGAGGGAAGAGGTGAGAGGTTAGAGGGAGAGGTTAGAGGTTAGAGGTTAGAGGTTAGAGGTTAGAGGGAGAGGTGAGAGGTTAGAGGTTAGACGTGAGTTCGTGGAGGGTAGAAACGCCGCCATCCCGTATCCCGCATCCCGCATCCCGCATCCCGCATCCCGTATCCCGCATCCCGTCCGATCCCGCATCCCGCATCCCGCATCCCGTATCCCGTATCCCGTATCCCGCATCCCGCATCCCGCATCCCGTATCCCGTATCCCGTATCCCGTATCCCGTATCCCGCATCCCGCATCCCGTATCCCGCATCCCGTATCCCGCATCCCGCATCCCGTATCCCGCATCCCGTATCCCGCATCCCGCACCTCGTATCCCACCATTCCCTTCCCTAGTAATGCGCTCCGCTCTTGCGGACGTGCAGCATGGGTGGCACGTCTTCGGACAACTCACCTCCCACCACCTCGGCCAAGAAGATGTGATGCTCGGCCGAGTCCATATGTTTGCGCGGCTCGCAGACGACGTGCCCTAGCGTTCCGGTCAGTAGAATCGGGACACCACGTTCGTCGTGTTTGATGTCCAGCCCGTCGAAGGCGGGTATCCCGGGTTCGAATCCGCGACCGAAATGGCTGAGAATCGGTTTTTGATTTTCCGCGACCACGTTCAGGGCAAACGGCGCGCCGGCTGTCAGCCAATCGGCAACGTATCGTCCGTGTCGAATCGCCACGGTTATCATCGGCGGATCAAAGCCGGCTTGCATAACCCAACTGGCCAGCATGCCCGTCTCCTGCCCTTCGTGGTTTGCACTCAGGATAAATATTCCGCTGGGAATGCGCCCCACGACGGCCACGAGCGGCGGAATTTCGACACTGTCACTCATCGATGAACGACTCCCAAGATGGACAATTGATTGACGGTCATTCGGTTCCTTTAGCCACGGACGAATAGAAGCGGACTTCGCGACGAGCGTACAGGAATTTTTAGACGGGATACACAGGATCTACAAGATACGTTCGATTGCTAATCCGACTGGACGGAATGGCATTCCGTCCTACTTGGGTTGCGGCCATGAGCCGCGCTGGGTTCATCCGCGGCTAAATCTTCTTCTACGTTTTCAGGTCACGTCCCAGTTTCCTTTCGACACTGGAAACTTTTGATTCCAATCGGCCCTGATGGCCGCGTCGGTAATCGAACTTCACACTGCAGGTGATCCGATCAGAGTCCTCGGACATCGCGTCAAAGCACTTTTTCAATACCTGCAATAACTCGTCCAGTTCGCCCTCGACGATCGTACCCATCGCATGCAGCCGATAATCGAGTCCGCTGGCATCGATAATATTGAGACTGCGCGTCACATAGGCGCGTAACGCTTTCGCCTTTTTCCAGCGGCGACATGCTGAATTCCATCAGATACATAGCTGCGATCCGGTTAGTGGAGCTTAGGTTCGCAACATTTTAGACGACTACCGTTGGACTACGAAGGGCGGCATGTCCCTCATTTCCGGCCACGGCCGCTCAGCACAAAGCACTCGGGGGCAGGGCGGCCGAATGAGCGGTTGACCGCAAGTACGCGGGCGTGCTAGAAAGATGGTTCCTTATAGCCTATAGACCCAATGTATCCTGAGATCGAGGAGAGTTTCTGTGGGAGCCAGTGAGCGACGCAAAGAAATCAAGCGACGCAGACATCGCAAGGCCAAGATCGAAAAACTGAAGACGCTGCGCGTCGAACGCGACGTTTTCAGAAAAGGCGGAAATTGCGATCAAGATCCGTCAGCTGACGCCAGGCGGGGAAGACATCGTCAGCCGGCTGGGACTGGAAAAACGCTGAATGTTGGAGTTCCGCCTTTTTGCTCTCAGGCGAATCGGCCGTGGCGGACAAACGGTTGAACGTCGTCGTTCGCTCAGCGAGGGAATGCTCTGAGGGAATGCTCTGGTTCGCAGAGCGGACCATTACTTTCCGCCGGAAGGCGGGACTTCAACTAGGCGACCTCACTATTGACCACCGCCTCGCGGATCTCGCCCGGCGTAAAGGTAAAATCTTCGCCGTCGTAATCGATCGTTACGCCGCCGCCTTCTTCGATTTCACCCTTTAACAGCCCCGTGGCCAGTGCGTTCTGCAGCCGCTGTTGAATCACGCGCTTCAAAGGACGCGCACCGTAGGTCGGATCGTAGCCTTCCGCGGCAATCGCATTGCGAGCGGCCTCGGTCACGGAAAGCGCGATGTTCTTGTGTGCCAGCATCTCCGCCAGGCGTAGAATCTGAAGGTCGACAATCCGCCCGATCTGCTCCCGACCTAGCGGATGAAAAACGATCGTCTCGTCGACGCGATTCAGGAACTCGGGCAGAAAGTTTACTTTCAACGCCGCGTTCACGGCGTCCCGAATTTCGTCTTCGTCGCCGCCCTGTTCGGTGATCTCCTGGATCTGCTGACTGCCGATGTTGCTGGTCATCACAATGATCGTGTTGGTGAAGTCAACCGTCTTGCCATGATTGTCAGTTAGCCGACCATCATCCAGGACCTGCAGCAGTACGTTAAAGACATCGCGATGCGCCTTTTCAATTTCGTCCAACAGCACGACACAATAGGGTCGGCGGCGGACGGCTTCGGTCAGCTTGCCGCCTTCTTCGTAGCCGACGTATCCCGGAGGGGCTCCGATCAGCCGGCTGACAGTGTGTTTCTCCATGAACTCGCTCATGTCCAGACGTACCATAGCGTTCTCGTCGTCGAACATGACCTCCGCCAGTGCTTTACACAGTTCCGTTTTGCCGACACCGGTCGGCCCCAGGAAGATGAACGAGCCGATCGGGCGATTAGGGTCCTGCAGTCCGCTACGGCTGCGGCGCACCGCGCCGGAGACCGCCTCAACGGCCTCATCCTGGCCCACGACACGCAGATGGATTCGCTCTTCCAACACCAGCAGCTTGGCCTTCTCGGTCTCCATCATGCGGGAAACTGGAATTCCGGTCCAAGCGCTAACAACATCGGCAATCTCGTCTTCCATCACCTCTTGCCGCAGCAACCGGCGTGGCGCTTCGACGGAGGGACCGTCTGGCTCGTCGGTTTCCTTCTCATCCAGTGCATCCTGCTGGGCCTGTAGCTCTTTGCGCCGCACGTCCAGCTCGTAAAGCCGCTGATAGTCTTCTTCCGACACCACTGCGCCGGTGGCCGCTTTTTCCTTGATCGCAGCATCCAGTTGTTCAAACTCCAACTGAGCTTCACCTTGTTGATTGCGAATATCCTGAACGTCACCCAGCCCCGCCTTTTCTGATTCCCATTGCCGGCGCAAGACGTCTAATTGGTCGCGCAGCTGCGCCATTTCTTTTTCGATGCCGACCAGCTGTCCCTTGGCGTGTTCTTCCGTCTCTTCGGCCAACTGCCGTTGTGCCAATTCCAATTGGGTCAAGCGTCGCTGGACGACGTCGATCTCCTGTGGAACGCTCTCCAATTCCATCGCCATTTTACTGGCGGCTTCGTCTACCAGATCGATCGCCTTGTCAGGCAAGAAGCGATCCGTGATGTATCGGTTCGATAATTCCGCGGCGGCGACCAGAGCCGAATCCTTGATCTTGACACCCTTATGGTGAGCTTCGTAGCGCGGCTTCAGGCCGCGCAGGATGGCAAGCGTGTCGGCGACGTTCGGTTCGCTGACAAAGATGGGCTGAAAACGACGCTCCAACGCTGCATCTTTCTCGATGTACTGTCGATATTCGTCCAGCGTCGTGGCGCCGACACAACGCAGGTCGCCACGGGACAATGCCGGTTTCAACAGATTGGCGGCATCCGCTCCGCCCTCTGCGCGTCCGGCACCTACGACCGTGTGCAATTCGTCAATGAACAAGATGACGGAGCCATCAGCATCCTGGATCTCTCGCAAGACGGCCTTCAGTCGTTCTTCGAATTCGCCTCGGTACTTGGTCCCGGCGATCAAAGCCCCCATGTCAAGCGCAATGACGCTCTTGTTCTTCAGGCTTAGCGGTACGTCGGCCTGGACGATGCGCAGGGCGAGTCCTTCGGCGATCGCCGTTTTCCCCACGCCAGGCTCACCAATCAAGACCGGATTGTTCTTGGTACGGCGCGACAGGACCTGAATGACCCGACGAATCTCTTGATCCCGCCCGATGACCGGATCGAGTTTTCCCAGGCGTGCCCGCTGGACCAGGTCGATGCCGTACCGCTGGAGCGCCTGAAATTTTTCCTCGGGCGACTGGTCGGTCACTCGTGAACTGCCACGCACGGACCGCAGGGCCTTCAGCACCGTCTGTTCGTCGATCGCGCCCAATTTCAGCACGTTATGGGCCTTCGAGTCGACCTTGGTCATGGCCAGAAGCAGGTGTTCGGTCGACACAAAGTCGTCCTTCATCACTTCGGCCTCTTTTTCGGCCTGCTCGAATACCGCTACAAAGTCGCGATCGGTACCCGGTTCGGCGCCACCTTGGACTTTGGGGAGATGGCTCAACTCCGACTCACAGATTTGACTTATCTGTCCGAGGTTCGCACCGATTCGATCCAGAATCGGTCGTACGATCCCCTCCGATTCGTCCAACAACGCCGCCAGCAGGTGCAGCGAACTGATGGCGGGACTACCCATATCGGACGCCCTCCCCTGTGCGCGCTGCACCGCTTCTTGTGCTCTGATCGTCAGTTTGTCGAGTCGAATAGCCATCGCGTAGCCATTAAGCCCCTATACTTTTAAAGTGGCTCAAAGAAACAGTGATCAATAGCGCCCCAATCGTAGGCCGGAACCTACGAAACGCCGCTCCGGCAGAGCGCCGACAGTAATCCTCCGGAACTGCGCTTCGCTTGTTCCGGCCGACTGAACGTGTCCCACAGTCAACTACGAATCTTTGACTTCGAAGTCGGCGTCAATCACGTCGTCGTTAGCGTCAGCCGATTCACTACCCGCCGTTGCGCCCGCCGTTTCCGCTCTAGCAGTGGCGCCGGCCGTCGCCGCACCCTGCTCGTACAGCGTCTTGCTCAACGCATGCTGTGCTTGTTCCAGCTCGGTAACCGCCGACTTGATCGCATCGACGTCAACGGCACTCGCAACCTCGCGCGTCTTGGCAATGGACGCTTCCAGCGGCTGTTTGTCAGCGTCAGTCAGCTTGTCAGCGTGCTGGGCGATCAGCTTTTCCAACTCGAAGCACATCGCTTCCGCCTTGTTACGCGTCTCCGCGAGCTCTCGTCGCTTCTTGTCTTCCCCGGCATGTAGCTCGGCATCTTTGCGACGTTCCTCGATTTCGGCTTCGCTCAGGCCGCTCGACTGTTCGATGCGAACCGTCTGTTCTTTACCCGACGCCGTGTCCTTGGCGGAAACGCTCAAGATCCCATTCGCGTCGATGTCAAATTTAACCTCGATCTGCGGAACACCGCGAGGCGCCGGCGGAATGCCTTCCAGGTTAAACTGGCCCAACAGCCGGTTGTCTGCGGCCATTTCACGTTCGCCCTGAAACACCCGCACCGTCACCGCGGTTTGGTTATCGTCCGCTGTGCTGAACACTTGTTTCCGCTCGGCAGGAATCGTCGTATTGCGTTCGACCAGCTTGGTGAACACACCTCCCAGCGTTTCGATACCCAGCGATAGCGGCGTCACGTCCAGCAGCAAAACGTCCTTGACGTCACCCGCCAGCACGCCACCCTGGATCGCGGCGCCGACAGCGACCACCTCATCCGGATTGACGCCTTTGTGCGGATCCTTGCCAAAAATCTTTTTGACGAATTCCTGGACCTTTGGGATTCGCGTCGAACCACCCACCAGCACAATCTCGTCGATTTCGCTCGGATCCATCTTGGCGTCGGACAGCGCATGGTTGACTGGACCTCGGCAGCGTTCGATCAGACTATCGACTAGTTTTTCAAATTCCGATCGCGCGATGCTGACCTGCAGGTGCTTTGGCCCACTGGCATCCGCCGTAATGAACGGAAGATTGATGTCCGTCGACTGCGCGGTACTCAGCTCCTTCTTCGCCTTTTCACACGCTTCCTGCAGACGCTGCAGCGCCATGCTGTCGCTGCGCAGATCGATTCCTTGTTCGTTTTTGAATTTATCCGCAACGTGATTGATCAACGCCTGGTCGAAGTCGTCACCGCCCAGGTGCGTATCACCGCTGGTGCTGATCACGCGAAAAACGCCGTCGGCGACTTCAAGGATCGATACGTCAAACGTGCCGCCACCCAAGTCAAACACGACGATCTTTTCATGTTCCTTCCTGTCCAATCCATAGGCCAATGCGGCCGCCGTCGGTTCGTTGATAATTCGTGCCACTTCCAGCCCGGCAACCTGACCGGCGTCCTTGGTTGCCTGACGCTGCGAGTCGTTGAAGTAGGCCGGCACCGTGATGACCGCCTTGTTCACCTTGTGGCCAAGATACGCTTCCGCCGACTCCTTCAATTTGCGCAGAGTCAGTGCCGAGATTTCAGGCGGCGTGTATTCCTTGTCGCCGACCTTGACCTTCACATAGTCGTTCGCTCCGCCGGTCACTTCGTACGGGACGATTTTCTCTTCGTTCTCGACCTCGTTGTGTCGGCGGCCCATGAAACGCTTGATCGAGTAAACCGTGCGAGTAGGATTCGTCACCGCCTGGCGTCGAGCGAGTTCGCCGACCAGCGTTTCGCCTTTGTCCGTAAAAGCGACAACACTTGGCGTGAGCCGGTTGCCTTCCGCGTTGGCAATAACCTTGGCATCTTTGCCTTCCATCACCGCCACTACGGAGTTGGTCGTACCGAGGTCAATTCCGATTATTTTTTCACCATGAGCCATCGTGTAGTTCCTTTCGCATCTGCCTGGCCGCGCTCCGGAGCGGGCCCCAATACCTGGAAGATGCAAAGCAAAGGTCGTGCCACGACAGGATTAATATGATACAAGTTATTTATTTATATATATTTATGGCTTTTTGTTAAGTGAAGAAATGACCAGGCGATACAATCGTTCTGCCATTTTGACACCACTGAATGCGGCTAGATCACCGATCTGCCCATTTGGCAGTTTCTTGACAGTTTTCCTCGCTCCCAAGTACAAGTGACGCTTCGACTTTCGGCGACTCGGCCCTTCGGGTCACCCATCGCAGCGGTAAAGCTATTTCGGATGGCGAAGCGCAGTTCTGTGGCCAAAAAGACTCCCAGGAAAAAGCGAACGTCTTCCAGCGGCAAACCGACCGGGGCAACGCCAGGTCGGCAGGTTTCCCACCTGGATAAAGAGATCGTCAAGCTGATCAACCAGCGGGCGGCGTTGGCGGCCGAAGCCTCTCGTGCAGCGGACGCCGTCGGCGATGCAGACGCCGCCGATCCAGACGACGATGCGGCATCGCGCGCTGTACAGGTCTCGACGGGCCCGCTATCGGACGATTGCGTCCGCGCCATCTTTCGCGAGATCGTCAGCGGCTCGCGTGAGCTACAGAAGAAGACGTGTGTCGCATTCCTTGGACCCTCCTACAGTTACAGTCACCTGGCGGCCATTCATCAGCTTGGGCAATCGGTCGAGTTCCTGCCGGTCAGCACGATTAGCTCAGTCTTCGACGAGGTCGTTAACAAGCGTGCGGAATACGGGATCGTACCGATCGAAAACTCGACCGACGGACGCGTCGCCGACACGCTGGATAACTTCCGGCGGCATGAAGTCAGCATATGCGCGGAGGTCCAGTTGATTATCCACCATAATCTGCTGGGAAAATGCGCTCGGGCCGATGTCAAGAAGGTCTACAGTCGTCCCCAAGCGCTCTCGCAGTGTCGACATTGGTTGTCGACTCATCTGCCCCACGCCGAGAGCATCGAGGTTGCCAGCACTTCGTCGGCGGCCGAACGGGCCGCCACCGAAACAGGCGCGGCGGCGATTGCCAGTAACCAGGCCGGCATCCATTACGGACTGAAGACGCTCGCCAGGAACATCGAAGACAGCGAATACAATCTGACACGATTTGCCGTCATTGCCGACCATACGGCGGATCGAAGCGGCAGTGACCTGACGGCCATGATGCTCCAGTTGTCACGCGATCGCTCCTCGGGTGCGCTGGCTGACGCGACGGCGGTCTTTAAACGCAACCGTGTGAATCTGGTTTGGATCGAATCCTTTCCCACCGGCGATGCCAAAGGTGGTTATCTGTTTTTCCTCGAATTCGAGGGGCACTATCAAGATACCAAGGTTCGACGAGCGATCGAGTCGCTGCGGAAAAAAGCAGTTCTGTTGAAGATTCTCGGTTCGTACGCACAGAACGCACCCTTTGAGTAAGAGCATGGGTAAGTTATTTAGTTATTGGTCGTTGGGCTTTGGCCATTGTTTCGACTATATTCTTCGGTTTGTGAAACCAGGCGACTTCCCTCATGATCATTATTCTCGCACCGGGAGCCACTGACGCACAGATTCAACACGTCGTTGAACGCGTCGAGGCGATGGGGCTTAGCGCCCATCTCAGCCGCGGAACGTATCGGACGGTGATCGGAGTGATCGGTGACGAGGCCGAGATCGCCAGTGCCCCCCTCGCGGCGATATCCGGCGTGGCCCAAGTCGTCCCCGTGCTGCCACCCTACAAGCTGGCCAGCAAGGATGCTCATCCCCAACCCAGCATTGTGGAAGTCGGACACGTCAAGATCGGTGGTCCGTTCGTTGGTATGATTGCCGGGCCGTGCGCGGTCGAAAGCGAGTCGCAGATGGATACCATCGCGGCCGCGATTTCCCGAAGCGGCGCGAATATCTTGCGTGGCGGCGCCTTCAAGCCGCGGACAAGCCCCTATGCATTTCAAGGACTGGGCGAGGATGGTTTGAAGATCCTGCGCGACACGGGCGACAAGTACGGGATGCCCGTCGTGACCGAAGTTGTCGATCCGCGTCAGGTCGAGTTGGTCGACAAGTACACCGATATGTTCCAGATTGGCGCCCGCAACATGCAGAATTTTGTGCTGCTGACCGAAGTCGGCCAGGCACGAAAACCGGTGCTGCTAAAGCGAGGAATGAGCGCCACCGTTAAAGATTTTTTGATGAGCGCCGAATACATACTAGCGAGAGGCAATTCACGCGTCGTGTTGTGTGAACGCGGAATCAAGGGTTTTGACACCGAAACACGAAATGTGTTTGACGTCGCTGCCATCCCAGCCGTCAAAGCACTGTCTCATCTTCCGATCATCGTCGACCCCAGTCACGCCACCGGGCGTCCCGACCTGATCCCCGCCTGTGCGCTGGCTGGTGCCGCCGCCGGCGCCGATGGCATTCACATCGAAGTCCATCACGCACCGGAGGAAGCGATGTCCGACGGTCCGCAGGCGTTGTTGCCTGAGCAGTACGCCCAGCTGGCGAAACAGATTTACAAAATCCTGGAGATACTTGGCCGGAAAGTAACACCGGTCGGAGAGAGTCGAGACTGAAGCATGCGAAAACGGTTTGTTGCCGGAAACTGGAAAATGAATACCGACCGGCAGACGGCGGTGGCCCTGGCCGCCGGTGTCGCCGCGGGTGCCGATCGAGTGCCCGATGTCGAACTGGCCGTCTGCCCCCCACACGTTTATCTCGACGCCGTGGCAGGGGCAATTTCCGGCAGTCGTGTCGCGCTAGGCGCTCAAAATATGTACCACCAGACCTCGGGCACGTTTACCGGTGAAACCAGCGCGGCAATGTTGCTCGATTTGGGTTGCCGGTACGTCATCCTGGGGCACAGCGAACGACGCCATGAAATGGGTGAAACCGACCAGGAAGTGAACCGCAAACTGCACGCAGCCCTGGCCGCGGGTTTGTCTCCCATCGTCTGTGTTGGCGAACTGCTCGATCAGAGGGAAGCGGGCCAGACCCTGGAGGTTATTCGGAAACAGCTTGATGGTTCGCTGGCCAATCTTACGGACCAACAGGCAACGCAGCTTGTTATCGCCTACGAGCCTGTTTGGGCGATCGGAACCGGCCGGGTCGCCACACCGGAGCAGGCGGAAGCGGTGCATGTCGATCTTCGCAAATTATTGGCCGAGCGTTACAATACTGCGGTTGCGGAAACGGTTCGCATTCAATACGGGGGCAGCGTTAAACCCGGCAACGCCGCGGACTTGCTCGCCCAGCCCAACATCGACGGAGCTCTGGTAGGCGGGGCCAGCCTGGATGCAGAGAGTTTTCTGACGATCGCTGCCGCGTAAACGAATAGCAATCAACCTAAATTTGGCCTGACGTGATACGTTAATACCCGCTGCGTACGCAACGGAAAATCAAAACCCGCTGCGTAAGCGAGGGTAAATCAAAACTCGACGCGTAAGCGAGCGATCATCGACCGCCTGATCCCTCGCTTACGCTTCGGGTTACTTCAAAAGAGGAAGAACATGAGTTGGAATGGCTTGGTAATGGTTCTGATGATTCTCATGGCGCTGTTCTTAATCCTGCTCGTGTTGATCCAGCGCGGACGCGGTGGCGGGCTCGCAGGAGCTTTGGGAGGCATGGGCGGTCAAAGTGCGTTCGGAGCCAAGGCGGGGGATGTTTTTACAAAAGTCACCATGTGGACCGCTTTCTTGTGGATCGTTTTGTGCATTATTTCGTTCAAGGTCATTAGTGCTAATTCCAAACAAACTATCGCAGGCCCTGTGCGGGGGCCGGACGCAGCTGGGATGCGCGGTTCCGAGCAGCTGGATGACAAGGGTTCGAAAGCAGACGGGAAGTCTGACGACCGCGGTGCAGCTGGCGCATTCCCCGACACAGGCCCCGCCGCTCCGGCAGAGCAGCAACCGGCAGATTCGCCCCCCGAGTAACGTCGGACTCGTCGCGTTTCACGGAATATTCACACGGAGTAATCACACGGAAAGGAGTAGATCCTCTTTTGCTCTACAGCATGACCGGATTTGGCGAAGATGTTCGCCAAAATGAGAACACGGCGGTCACCGTCGAAGTCCGCGCGGTCAATAACCGCTATCTGAAGATCACTTTGCGCTGCAGCGATGGCTGTCCAACACTGGAACCTCAAATCGAATCGCTCGTGCGCCGCCATCTTAAGCGGGGTACGGTGCAGGTCAACGTACGAGTTCGCCAGGTCTCGACCCCCGACCACTATCGCGTAAATGAAGACGTTCTGGACGGCTACCGGCAGCAACTCGAAAACATTCAACGTCGCTGGGATTGCTCCGATCCCATTCCGGCTGTTGCTTTGTTGCAACTCCCCGGCGTGGTCGACGACCAACAGCCGGTGGGAGAAACGAATGAAGTGTGGTCCGTGGTCGAACCAGCCCTGACCACAGCGTTAGAGAATCTGGTCGCGATGCGGATTGAAGAAGGCAACGCGATGGCGGCAGATCTGGCTGGCAATCTGGCGACGATCGAACAGCAGCTGAACGAGATTCAGAGCCGTGCACCGAAAGTCGTCGAAGCTTATCGACAAAAACTCCGCGAACGCATCGAAAAGTGGCTGAACGCAAACCATGTCGAAACAGATTCGACCGACTTGATCCGTGAAGTCGGCTTGTACGCCGAACGTAGCGACATCTCGGAGGAATGCGTGCGACTGGCCAGCCACATCGACCAGTTCCGCAAAACGATCGATCTGCCGGAATCGTCCGGACGGCGGCTCGATTTCCTGACTCAGGAAATGTTCCGCGAAACGAATACAATCGGATCCAAGGCCAACGATTCTGACATCTCCCAGCACGTGATCGATATCAAAACCGCCATCGAACGCATCCGCGAAATGGTGCAGAACGTGGAGTAACATTAGAGAGTAGAGGTTAGAGAGTAGAGGTTAGAGGTTAGGGAAAACCGTTCTTCCAACCTCTAACCTCTAACCTCTAACCTCTAACCTCTAACCTCTAACCCTCTAACCTCTATCCCCTAACCCCTAACCTCTTCAATGCCTGGCAAACTGATCGTTATTTCCGGACCGTCTGGTTCGGGCAAATCGACAGTGCTCAAGCGCGTATTTGACGAATGCGGTCTGCCGCTGACGTGGAGCGTTTCGGCAACGACACGTTCACCGCGCCCAGGCGAAGTCGAGGGCAAAGACTACCACTTCCTCTCGCAGGACCAGTTTCAGCAACGACGTGAGGCAGGCGAATTCCTGGAAAGCTTCGAAGTTTACGGTCAAGGACACTGGTACGGAACGCTGGCGAGTGAAGTTGCCCCTAGGCTAGATCGCGGGGATTGGGTAGTCTTAGAGATTGACGTTATTGGCACCATGGCAGTCCTTGACCGCTATCCGGATGCCATCACCATCTTCGTTCGGCCGTCCAGCATCGAAGAATTGGATCGTCGGCTGACCGCCCGCGGCACCGAAACAAGAGAAGCGATTGATCGACGCTTGGACGTCGCCCGCCGCGAAATGAAGTCCATTGACCGCTACCGCCACGAGGTGGTCAATGACGACGTCG
>CAWJNN010000017.1:0-39596 GCA_963844115.1 uncultured Planctomycetales bacterium
GTCAGTGCCAGCAGTACTAGCAGCCACTTCGCCAGGCGCGCGCGATTCGCGATGACTGGACAAGCTTCAGCACGGTAGGCGCTCGTTCGTCGATTTCTCGAATGCAACAGACATGTTGCCTCTCCGGATTTCATCGGTTGAAGGCGGAAGAATCGTTAGAATCGTTGCCAATCGGCCGAGCTTCACTCTGCGTGACTGCAGACTCGCCACCACTCAAGTCGACGACCCGATCCACACCGCCATGATGGCACGCTTTCCGGTCGCGACCAGCAGGGTCCAGGGAGTCTCGTCGGCAATGAGCCTTGGTAGCACGCGGGTGATTACATTGTCCGGCAGCGAGTTTCCAACGTTGCCCGTCAATCAACAGCAATCGAGGCCGACCGACAATCGCGCGTGCTAGCATCAATCTTATCGCCTGGCTGTGCGTGAGCGGAGCACCGTTCGTCTGCAGCACAGTGTTCAGCCCGTCCGGCAGATTCAGCACGGCGTCCAGCAAACCCACGGTTTTCAGAGCGTCGCGGACATCGCTCGCTCGGACGTTTGGTCGGTTGAGATGCACGTTCTCGTCAACCGTGCCCTGGAAGATCTCGATTGACCGCGACCCGCAAGATGCTCGCGCAGCGAATCCGGACGCAATTCACGCAAGTCGATACCGTCCATCTCAATGTGTCCCGAGGCCTCGGTGACCGCAGACCAGACAGCAGATCGATCAGCGTAGTCTTGCCCGAACCGGCAGCCCCGGTTAAGGCGACTGACTCACCTGGAACAATTCTAAATCGCGGCCCAGAGCCGCCGGTGCCCTTGAATTTGTAGCTCACACTACGCACCTCTACTCTGGCTGGCTCGCCTTCCTGCAGGTGGAACAACTTGTCATGGGCTTCCACTTGCAGATCAAACAGTTGGCCCAGCTTGTGAACCGAGGCCAGCAGATCGTAAAAACTCTCCATGTGCTTGCCCAGCTTGGCAAACGGAGCCCACGATCATCATGACAATCAGCTCCGCCGCCACTAATTGACCGAGTGTCAACTCGCCAAGAATCACTAGCCAGCCGCCTAAGCCGAGCAACGCCGACGCTGCGATCACTTGCAGTACAAGCGCGAACAGGATTTGCCGGATGACCACGCTAAAGTGTGCTCGTCGATTTTCCAGCCAGTTCACGGCCAGCTGGTCGGCGCGATCCAGTGCAAACTGATAACCTGCATTCAGCTTGAACGCAGTCGGATGTCGAGCCAGTTCTTGCATCCACGCGGCGATCGCGTACTTGGCCTTCGATTCCTTGATCGCGGTCGTCACAGCACCACGACCGAGCCCGAATATAATGAACACGATCATCGCCAACAGCACAACATCGAAGCCCAGCAGGAACGGGTGGTAAAACGCCAGAACCGCCATGCCAATCATTGTCTGCAACAAAATCGCTACGCCATCGAGCAGCAACGCGGCGGCGGTTTTTTGCACCGTCGCGATATCAAAGAACCGATTGACCGCTTCTGGACCGTATTTCTGGTCAAACTGGTCCTGTTGCACGCGCGGCAAGCGGTAGGCCAGATCTTCCACCACCCGAACGAACAGTCGCCTCTGGAAGATTTCAACAACATAGGTGATCAGTCCTCGCATCGCCGCGGCAAATGCGAGAAATGTAGACAGAATCAAGGCGAGGATGACGACCGGCTGCAGGTAGCGTCCGAAGGCGACCGTATTGACCAATGCTTCGACCGCGATCGGCGTTGCCAACGCCAACACGCCGACGACAAGCGAGAAAATCATGACCACCCACAAGTCTTGCTTTTCTGGACGTACCAGCCCCCATAACCGCATTAACGGGGGAAGCGGCTTGCCGTCGGAACTGTCCGTCGCCGAATGGCTCGGCGGTTGACACCCCAATGCCGCCTGGCCAATGATCCAGCGGGCAGGAGACCCCAGTGACTCTAGGCCCAAAGCTTTGCGCAAACGTCGCACCGACATCCACACGACCGGCACGCCTGGCTCAGTGCGCGCCACGCGGATTTTCCGGCCTTTTGCTTCCATCAAAACGAACCAATGCAGGCTGCCTGGTGAATTGTCGGAGCCCAAACTGTCCGTTGGCGTCCTCTCCACGCACAAGGCAACAGGCACTCGCTGGCGGACGAAAGATAGCGCTTCGTCCAGGGTACACTCGACTGACCGTATGCGCAGATTGACGCTTTCGCCCACTTCAACCAGACGGCTGGCCCAGGTTTGTGCACCCTCGCCACGGATAGCCTGCGAGGCTTCGCCCACAGCGCGCGTGGCCAAAATCCGGTCAAAAGCAATCTCCGCAGCCGTGGAAAAGACTTCCAGCACGCGCAACGCGCTCTGAATCGAATGCCGCACTTCCTGGTTGGAATCTGTGGATTTCATTCTGTTGATTTCCGGCGTCGCAGATGATCGTCGCGAAGTCGCTGTTGCAAAGGGACTACATCAACTATATCGCCGGGTAGATTGTTTTGGAAAATAGATTTTATGGTTGTATACTACTGCACTTTCGGAAAAAAACGGCCGTAGGCCGTCATTAAATTGATATCCACAAAAAAAGGCTCTTCCATCATGCTGCAGTTGCTTAGACAGCCGCACAATGGAGGAGCCAAGGATGGCGAATTCGGAATGTCGTTGGGAGTGCCCGGACGATTGGTCTGGGTGGAGCGAGTGGTTGTCCGCCGGATTGCACGCCCGCAATCGCTGGAGATTGCCTGTATTGATGGTTGGTATTCTGTTTGCCAATGGCCGTCGTACTGTGACGACTTGGCTTCGTGCCGCGGGTGTCAGCGACGACTTCGACGATTATTTCTACTTCCTTACGAGTGTCGGACGCAAGAGCGAATCGATTGCGACTCAGCTGGCAATCCTGGTGCTGCGAGTGCTGCCATTGCCGGGGAGATTGTTGTTGGTGATCGACGATTCGCCAACCAAACGGTACGGCCCAAAGGTCGAAGGGGCCGACATCCATCACAACCCGACGCCAGGCCCTGCCGAACAACCCTTTCTGTACGGCCATGTCTGGGTAACCATCTCGTTGGCCCTGCGGCACCCCCAATGGGGACCGCTGGCATTGCCGCTGCGAGCTATGTTGTATGTTCGCCAGCAGACGATGGCGACGATTCCCAAGTCGCGTCGATGGCAGCGATTCGCGACAAAGCTTCAGCTGGCTGCCCGCTTGGTCGAGTGGATCGTTCCCCTGCTGAAACAAGCCGGAAAATCCGTTTGGGTTGTTATCGACGGAGGCTATACCAAGCGTCCGTTTTTGAGCGGGCTCTTGAAAACTGGGCGTGACGATCGTGGGCCGCTTGCGCAAGGACGCGGCGCTGCGAGACTTGCCGCCGCCACTGCGCAAGGGCCAGCGACGTGGTCGTGGTCGTCCTCGCATGTATGGCAAGACACAAGATCAGCTTGGCCAAGCGAGGTGGGCAGAAACGCGGTTGGGAAACAATCGGTTGCACCGTCTATGGCGAAACGACGAAGAAGAATTACAAGACTTTCCTGGCAACCTACGGTCCTACCGGCGGCGTAATTCGCGTTGTGATCGTCAAGGAAGATCATGGCTGGTACGCCTTCTTCTGCACCGATCCGAATGTCAGCGTTGTCGAAATCATTGAGGCATTTTCCGACCGCGCTACAATTGAACAGGATTTCCATGATGTTAAGGAGGTGTGGGGGTCAGGCCAACAACAGGTGCGTAACATCTGGAACAATCTTGCTGTGTACAATTTGAATCTATGGATGCACACGATGGTCGAACTGTGGGCTTGGGACAGAACGCCACAAGGAACTTTGCAATCGCAGCGACTCGCCGTGGGACAACGCCGACAGACGGCCTTCGCACGCCAACCGTCGTAAAGCACTGCGCCAGTGGATTCTGCAGAACGAATTATTGTCGATTAGGGCGGTTTGGTCGTTGCCACAAAAAATCATCAACCTCACCGAACGCATCATGACGTTGGCCGCCTAACTTAACCAAGGTTTCCGAAAGTGCAGTATACTATAGACAATATCTATATTCAGAATTTTGGCCGCGTTGGGCAGTCTCTTCATGGACGCCCATATCGCTTTGAGATTTCATCATCAGCATCTTGCCCATTCGTCTCGTCGATGCGCAGTAGCTAGAATCGTGGAATGCGGGTTTCAACGCTTCTGTTGCAAGGCCGGTTGTTGACGATAAACCGTGTTTGAACGACGACGGTCAAACTTCTGGCTGCGTTCGATTGTCCGCGTTACAACTCGGCCGATCCGGTTTGCGGCACGTGAAATTGCGGTCAGTAGATCAGCGTCGATATCAGAAACATACACTTCTGTCAGCCGTCGCAACTTCACCGTTACTCGGCATAGTTTATCGATTCCGCCTCGTGGACCGTTGTTGTCGCCGACCATCAACTCGACACCCTTAATCCGCGAATCAAATCGCGATAGTGCGAATAATAGCCGACGTTTCGCAAATGCTCGGTTTTCCGGAGTCACGATATTTTGGCTGTCGGTGATCGAGATGTGCATACCGTGCTCCTTCTGAAATGGAGGTCAACCTATCTATGGTATTTGTACGGCAAATCGATATGCTTAGACCAATAGATATTTCGGTCCTTTTCTATTGAAAAAATAAATGTGAGGGATGAGGGGATGGAATGGCTGAACTACCATCATCTGCTGTACTTTTGGATGGTTGCTAAAGAGGGAGGGATTACGCAAGCTGCGGAGCAGCTGCACCTGTCTCAACCAACGCTCAGCAGTCAGATTAAGAAACTGGAAACGTCGATCGGCTCGCAGCTCTTTGACCGCGTCGGACGATCGCTGGTACTTACCGAGACTGGGCAGACGGTGTTTCGCTATGCAGACGAGATCTTCACGCTCGGCCGCGAACTTACGGATACTCTAAAAGGCCGGCCATCACCTGAGCGGCTGCGGCTCTCCGTGGGCGTACCTGATGTGTTGCCAAAACTTGTCGTCTATCAGTTGCTGAAGCCGGCGCTCTCGTTGCAAGAGCAGGTACAATTCGAATGCTACGAGGGCAAGCTCCATGAATTATTGGCAGAACTAGCTTTGCATCGGCTCGATATTGTATTGGCCGACGCTCCGCTAACGGCCCAGTCCCATATCCGCGCCTTCAATCACTTGCTTGGACAGTGCGGTGTGACAGTGTTCGCGACGAGTGAACTGGCGAAAAAATACCGCCGACGCTTTCCCACTTCACTGCGGGATGCACCGATGCTGCTGCCGACGCATAATACCGCGCTGCGTCGAGAACTCGAGCGGTGGTTTGACGAACAGGACATCCGACCGGAAGTGGTCCACGAATTCGAAGACAGCGCCATTCTTAAGGTGTTTGGTCAGGCGGGAGAAGGCCTTTTCGCGGCTCCCACGGCGATCGAGAGCCAAGTGAGTAAGCAGTACGGCGTTCGGGTTGTCGGCCGCATCGCAGATGTCGTCGAGCGTTTCTATGCGATCTCGGTTGAGCGAAAGCTAAAGCACCCGGCAGTGGTGGCCATATCGACAAGTGCGCCGAAGAACTTTTTGCCGAGCGATAAATGTGACAGCGATTGTGCCAGGTAAGTATTCTATCTCTGCCCATTCTGAGAATTTGGTACTTCGCCTCGTTTTTGCGTCGCTTTTCGACCGAAATGGCAAAGAAGCGTCAGGCGGGCAAGTGCCAGTCGGACTTTCTGCCCCTGTTGATGTCCGGCAAGGAACGCCTCTGCGGCCGCAAATCGGCGGCGCGTATTTTTGCAGATTTGCCGCCGAGCCTTGCTTTTCGGGCGGCAGAATTCGGCACCCGCGGCTAATTTGGGCCGGAATATAGGGATTGGGACGCAAAAAAAGCCGTTAACGGCGAAAGATTCGCCGCCAACGCTGGGTTGGCTTGGGTGGTCGCGGTTCAAACGACTATCGGATTCGCACCCACTCGAATCTTCGCTTATCAAGCTCGCCGAGCGCATTGTAGTAGAGATCCAATCGATCGCGTTCACGTCCGCCGTCAAAGAACGCCGTTCCGTCGATGTCGCTGGACACGACGCTGAGGCGGTCAAAGCCGCTGCCCAGGTTGATATCGGCGTCCCCATCAACCTCCGTGTGACGCAGGGCGACGCGATCCCAGCCGCTGCCGGTGTCGACCGACAGGCTGTCCTGGGATCCGCCTGAAATGAGAACTCGGTCCCAACCACCGAATGTGTCGATGTCCAGATGACCCAGCTCGCTGTAGCGAACGCTAAATCGATCATGGTAGTTGCCGCCCGACAGCGAAGTAACTCCATCGACACTAACGCGGCTCACGTATGCTCGGTTGTAGTATCCGCTGCCAAGGTCGAGATTGAGATCTCCCGTCAGGTCAATCCCGTAAACCGTGGCGTAGTCACTGCCGCTGCGAAGATGTGTATCGATGGTGGTCACGTCAGCGGCGATAAACTTTGCGGATTGTGCGCCGTTGATGTACGTGCCGTAGAGTCCACGCACATTGATGAACTCGTCAAAACTCGGGACCGTGTTCGCGTCGATTTGAGCATCCCCGACGTCGGCCCCGGTCAGACTGAGGCCACTATTTTCCGGAAACGTCTCAAGCACGGCGGCAAATTCAGGCGAAACCAACAGGTTGGTGCCAGAGATCTGCAGCGAGTCGCTGGTGACCGTCAAGCCTTCCGGAGCGCTGACGTCAAACAAGATGCCGAGGCCTCCGACAGTGTCTTCGACGAAGAAGCCGCTGGTGGTCTCCTCTCCGAATGCAAAACCCGCCCTATCTGCATCGAAGCCAATATTGAAGTTTCCAACTTCGACCATCGCCGAAAGGGCATCGACATCGAAAGTCACCGTCCCGGAGTGGGTAATCACACCGGTGAGCGGCGTGAAGTCATCGCCGTTCAAGAAGCGGAAATCACTGCTCTCCAAGATAGGAAACCCCACACCTGCGGGCAGTTCCGGCGCTGGGGGCACCGTCCCGGTCGCTCCCGTTAGCTCCAAACCGACCGCTTCCAGCAAAGGTACATCTAGCTCGACGCTCGTTACACCACTTTGAACGAATTCCGTTTCAGCTTGGACCGTCTTGATCTGCACATAGTCACGCGAATTGCTTCCCTCGATCGACAGCAAACCGCCATTCAAAACAGCGGTCACGTCCCCCGCCAGCATCATCCTCGGTTCAAGACTCTCCACACGACGCTTGGCGGCATCTCGCCCGGTACGTGTGCCAGCGTATTTTCCAGAAAATAGTCTGCTCAAAGATGTCTTCCCCATGGCGTTAAGACTCCGGAAGTGGTGCTGAGATGCAAAAATGGTTGCCCAGCAACACGATAGGCTGCTAACGTCGATCGAAAAGTCTTGGGTGCCGAAAAAATTCCGGCGCACACTGGAGCTTGGCGGAAGAGCAAAAGCCGCGTATGGTAAGTTCGGTTAAGTACTTCCAGCGATTCAGCTTGACGCATACAAGACCAGCACCAAATTCTGCTCAGAGGAGCCACCGCTCGGTATGCCGAAACAACTTCAGAGAAAAGGGGATTCGATATGTCAAAGATTGATTGGTCCTACCATCGAGCTGGCTGAAAAACCTGCGGAAAGACGCAAGAGTTTCTTGCGGACGCCGACATTGAGACGGCCGAAGAGGTCGATGCCAGAATACATCCAATGAAGGAAAAAGATGCGCTGGCTTTGGTCAAACAGGTTAACGAAATTTATGCCGCCAAAGGCAAAAACGTCGTGCATCTGAATCTGAAGAAAGACAAACCGGATAGCGCCACTTTGGCCAAGCTTCTGCTGGGGCCGACCGGCAACCTGCGCGCGCCGACTTTGCGCAAGGGAAAAACGCTGGTGGTCGGTTTCGACCAGGACACCTATGAAGCCGTGTTCGGTTGATCTGCGGATGGCGGTATTCCTGTCGATTCAAGAAGGCTTGCGGTGAAAGTATTTTGCACAGACAGTTTCCAGCTCCCGCTGCCGGCGAATCATCGCTTTCAGATCGAAAAATACCAGCTACTCCGGGAGCGTGTGACGGCCGACCTTGGCCACCGCCTGCAGTCCGTAGTTCCCGCCGCCGCGACGGATCGGCAGCTTGCCCAAGCGCACGACGCGGCCTACCTGCGCAAGGTCGAAAGGGGCAGATTAACGGCGCTTGAGCAGAGACGGATCGGTTTTCCCTGGTCGCAGCAGCTGGTGGAACGATCGCGCCGATCGACGGGCGCGACCCTGGAAGCTGGTCGCGCTGCTTTGGACGACGGGATGGCTGTGAACCTGGCAGGTGGTACTCACCATGCATCGGCCGCCCGAGGGCAAGGCTTTTGCGTTTACAACGACGTAGCCGTGGCCACTCGTGTCTTGCAATCGGAACTGCGGATCCGTCGTGCCATCGTCATTGACTGTGATGTCCACCAGGGGAACGGCACGGCCGCGATCTTTGCGGGCGACCCAGCGGTGTTTACGTTCTCGATGCACGGCGATCGCAACTTTCCTTTTTCCAAGACGGCTGGCGACCTGGACATCGCACTGCCCGACGGCGCAGGTGACGAACAGTACCTGAAGCTCTTAGCCGATGTGTTGCAGTCGAGAATCCCTTGGGATGGTGCCGACATCGTTTTTTACCTGGCGGGTGCGGATCCTTTTGAAAACGATCGCTTGGGCCGACTCAGATTGTCGAAGACCGGATTGCGATCGCGTGACCGGCTGGTCCTATCCACATGTCGGACCGCCAATCTTCCCGTGGTGATCACGATGGCCGGGGGCTACGCACGCAATATCGAAGACACCGTCGACATTCACGCCGGGACGGTCAGCGTTGCGTGCGAAACCTTAGCGGTTAGCTTGCCGATCGTCTGACTTCACGTTTTGCTCGAACAACGTACGAAGCGTCTCCATCCGGCGCCGATCGGCGCCCAGATCCGAGTATCCAACACGCGATGAGGACCGAAAGTGGATCGCCTGCTCGCCTTCGTCGACGAAGAATTCGACGTCATCTACGAAGCGAAGAATCCGACTCTTGAACTCGGCATAGAGATAGCTGCCACCAGCCGTTACGATTGTCGCGCCGGGTTGGCTTTCGACGACCGAGCGCAGCTGCTGCATGACTTGTTCAACCGATCCTGTAAAAGGAATCGGCTCGATTGCGTGCTGGGGTGTTCGGGCCCGAGTGCTCACGCAGTTAGGGGTATCGGGACAAGCGGCCAACTGGCTGTCGTGAACGCCAAGATTATCGGGCCGCCGTCCAATTCCACTGATGATGGCCAAAACGGCTACGGGCGTAATCAGTAGGAATGCCAAAGAAATAACCATCCGCCGTTTCATGGTACGCGCCGTTCTCAGGTTCCAAATCGGGACGGGATTATAGCTCTCCGGCCGCCTTCGCACACTTCCAAGGCCGCGATCTCGCCGCCCTGTCAGGCACGGCCAACGCGTGGTTGTTGCCATCGTTGCGCTATTTCCAGCGAAGTCATGCGGAAACAGGCGGAAAATGAAGGTTGCCAGCAAAACTGTCAATGCTTTGCCTGAGCGTAACTTGGCGGCGATTCCACTTGTCGCGAGGGACGCTAAATCTATAGTGTTCCAGCCAAATATTGGATTTAGAAATCGGATTTCGATCAGAAGAGGTGTGCGCCATTACTGATTCACATCTACTTACCGACGACCGCGATGCTGCAGTATTGTCAGAGCTACTTGTGCGTACAAGCAGGACGTTCGCCCTGGCGATCCCCTGTTTGCCTTACCCCGTCCGCCGACAGGTTACGGTCGCTTATCTGCTATTCCGGATTGCGGACACGATCGAAGATGGCGTTTTCCTGGACCGCACCGAGAAGTTAGCCGCGCTTGACAGCTTTGACCGGCTACTTTGTGCCGCTGCGGACATGCATCCGAAAGATGTAAGGCTCGACTTACCGCGTCCCCCTTCTGACAATCCCGACTACCTGACACTTTTGGACGAACTGCCGTTGGTGACAAATTCGGTGATGGCGTTCGGCCCCGAAATCCGTGACGCAATCCTGCGCGGCACACGGACTTCCATCGCCGGCATGCAACGATTCATCGCCGCCGGCACCGCCGAGGGAGCGATCCGGATTCGTTCGCTCGGTGATCTGCGCGACTATTGTTATGTGGTCGCCGGTGTCGTCGGCGAGATGCTGACCGAACTTTTCGCGCACGAGGCTAGCTGGTTAAGCGAGGTCCGGGGTGAATTAGATGCGACCGCCCGCTGGTTTGGCGAAGGCCTGCAACTGGTCAATATCTTAAAGGACTCGAAAGAGGACGAAGGCGACGGTCGACTTTTTGTTCCGAATGAGGTAACCAGACTTCAGCTCTTTGAATTAGCGCGCGAGGATTTGCAAAATGCTGATCTGTATCTTCGCGCATTACAGTGCGCGGAGGCTCCGGTCGGGTTTGTCGCGTTTACACGATTGCCGCTGCGGCTGGCTTGGCGGACGCTGGAGTGTGTCGAACAGTTCGGCCCCGGCAGCAAAGTCCCGCGAAACGAAGTCATGAGCATTCTCGCTCAAACTTTTGCCGGCGACTCGCCTGCCCATCCGGCCCGTGACCTCAGCGAGGTGGCTACGAAATGAAAGTTGTGCTGGTAAATCCACGCGGGTTTTGCGCCGGCGTTGTGATGGCCGTCAAATGCCTCGACCGGACGCTACGCGAACTGGGCGCTCCCATTTACGTGTATCACGAAATCGTTCACAACCGGCATGTTGTCGAACAGTTCCAGGCACGCGGCGCGATCTTCGTCGACGACGTGGAAGACGTGCCTGGCGATGCGGTGTTGGTCTTTTCCGCGCATGGGATTGCGCCTGCCGTCTTCGAGCGTGCGAAAGCCCGGCGCTTGTGGACCATCGATGCCACCTGTCCGCTGGTAGCGAAGGTGCACACGGAAGTCGTCCGATTCGCGAGGCAGGGCTACACGATTCTGTTAGTGGGGCACGCCGGTCACGATGAGGTGGTCGGTGTCGTGGGCGAAGCCCCGGGTTCAATCCTGTTGATCGAGACGCTCGAGGATGTCGAGCGGCTAAAGTTTTCGCCCGAAGCCAGGCTGGCTTGGCTGACGCAGACAACCCTGAGCGTTGAAGAAACGTCGAGGATCGTCGCGCGTTTAGAGCAGCGTTTTCCTCAAATCATCGGTCCCTCGAAGGACGACATCTGCTACGCCACGCAGAACCGTCAACACGCCTTGCGGGAGGCCTGTCAGGAGGCTGACCTGGCGATCGTTGTTGGCAGCCAGAACAGTTCGAACAGCCAACGCCTGGTCGAGCTTGCCAGTGACGAGGGAATTTCGGCCCATCTGTTGGATGACGATACTCAATTGGAATCCAGCTGGTTTCTTGCCGATCAGACGGTAGTCGTTACTGCGGGTGCCAGTGCACCGGAAACCGCCGTGCGGGACGTTGTCGACTGGTTGGTCGACCGATTTGGCGCGGAGATCGAAGAGCGCGACGGGGTTGTGGAGGAACAGGTATTCCCGCTGCCCAGCGAAATCCGGAACGGAGTGGCGTCGAACCACATTCGAACAAGACGCGAGGCGCTTGCATGAAGAACGGCAAACCAACGATTACCATTATTGGTGCAGGCCCGGGTGGCCTGGCCGCAGCCATGTTGCTGGCGAATTCGGGCGCGCACGTGCGAATTGTGGAGCGCCTGCCGCACGTTGGCGGAAGATGTGCAGCGATCGAGGCGGACGGCTTCCGCTTTGACATGGGACCGACGTTCTTTCTTTACCCGCGCGTTTTGCGAGACGTTTTTGCGGCCGTCGGTCGGGACTTGTTCTCCGAAGTACCCATGCAGCGACTCGATCCGCAGTACCGTGTTGCCTTCGGAGCGGGTGGAAAAATTGACGCGACAGCTAACGTGCAACGGATGGAACAAGAGATCGCCGCGATCTGCCCCCAGGACGCGGCATCATTTTCGCGATTCATGGCCGACAACCGAACAAAGCTGGCACGGTTCCGGCCCATCCTTGAGTCGCCGTTCAACAGTGCACTCGACTTGCTCCGCCCGTCGACATTGCAGGCCGTTCCACTGTTACGACCCTGGCTGTCGGTTGGCTCGGAATTGGAGCGTTACTTTAGCGATCCTCGTCTGGTGATCGCATTTTCCTTCCAGGCCAAATATCTGGGCATGTCACCGTTTCGCTGCCCCAGCCTGTTTTCAATTCTGTCTTTTCTCGAATACGAGCATGGAGTCTTCCATCCGACGGGTGGTTGTAGCGCCGTCAGCGAGCGGATGGCGGACATCGCCCGCGAGATGGGCGTGGAGATACACCTTAACGAACCGGTCGAGCGCGTGTTGTTTTCCGGAAAGAAGGCAGTTGGGGTTCAGACTGAGGCTGCCCGCTACGATACGGATGCACTGGTTATCAACGCCGATTTCGCGCGAGCCATGCAACGGCTGGTCCCCGATGAATTGCGCCCGCGGTGGAGCGACAAACGGATCAAGAAAAAGAAGTTCTCTTGTTCGACCTTCATGATGTACCTGGGAATCGAAGGCCGCTATGAGGATCTTCCTCATCACACAATCTATATTGCCAAGGACTACGATCGGAATCTGGTCGAAATTGAAAAGGATCACATCCTCTCGAACGACCCGTCATTCTACGTTCAGAATGCGTGCGTGACCGATCCCACCTTAGCGCCGCAGGGCATGAGCACGTTGTACGTGCTGGCACCCGTTACGCACATGCACCCCAATGTGGACTGGACGACGGAGCGCGATCGCTTCCGCGATCGTGTCATCCAGCAACTGCAGAAAATCGGCGTGCACGATTTGCCTAACCGAATTCGCTACGAGAAAGTCGTCACGCCGGCGGATTGGGCCGCCGACCATCAAATCCATCTGGGCGCGACCTTCAATTTGGCTCACAACCTCGGCCAGATGTTGCACCTCCGGCCTCACAACCGGTTTGAGGATCTGGAGGGCGTCTACCTTGTCGGCGGTGGAACGCATCCAGGTAGTGGACTACCGGTGATTTACGAGTCCGCTCGAATTACCACCAAACTAATTCAACAGGACTACGGCTTGACGGCAGAAGGGGACATCGGGTCCGATGACAGGGTTGCAGCGCAGGCGGCTCCGGCAGTCGTCGTCCAGGCCGATTCGCATCTTCCATCGCCGGCCATGAAACGCGCATCTTAGCAACGGTTGGACCCGCCATGGCGACGCAGACAATTGAAACTGATTTGGATGGGCCGACCGCCGGGCCGACCGACGGGGGCACCGATTCCTCGGCTGCCACAAATCTGCTCGCGCGATTTGAAGCGGCACGTCAGGCCCAGGACAGCTGGAGCACAACCCGCCTGAAGGACCGCCTGCGAATGGTGCGCAGTTTTCGCCATCAGCTGGTCCAACGAGCCGATCAGATGGTGGCATCGGTGACCTATCCACCTCGTAACGGGCCGGCCGAAACACTGGCGGGCGAACTGATTCCGCTAGCGGACGCCTGCAAGTTTCTGGAGAAAGAGGCCAAGAGAATCCTGGCTCCACGCCGATTAAGCCGCCGCAGCCGACCGCTGTGGCTGGGTGGCGTCTCGGTCGAGTTGCGGCGCGATCCATTCGGCATTCTATTGATCGTTGGCGCGTCTAATTATCCGCTATTGCTGCCGGGCGTTCAGACGCTGCAGGCGTTAGTGGCGGGCAACGCCGTGTTTATCAAGCCGGGCACCGGCTCGACCGCTGCCGCGCAAGCTCTGGTGGACACATTCGTCGCGGCCGGACTCGATCTGGCGCTAGTGCACGTGCTGCCAGAAGATCCGCGGTGCGTCGCGGCGGCCGTCGAGGCTGGCGCGGACAAGGTAGTGCTGACCGGTTCGGCCGAAACCGGCCGCCGCGTGCAGTCGCTGCTCGCACAATCACTCACGCCAGCGACGATGGAACTCTCCGGATGCGACTCCGTGTTCGTGCTAGATACGCGCTGACGTCGATCGCGTCGCCGGCTGTCTTGCGTTTGGGCTGCGCTTCAACAGCAGTGCCACTTGTATCGCGCCGAGGCGAGTATTTGTTCCGCTCACGATGCAGGCACAGCTTGAAGAACGGCTGCGCGACAAATTTTCACGCACAGATACACAGCCGACCCCAACGTATCCCGAGCGCACGATTCAGCTCGTTGCCGAGGCGATCAGGGATGGGGCGACGACGATCACCGGAGGGGTTGCCGAGCACAACGGCAGCGAATCCCTGGCAGGGACAACGATCTTGTCCGACACGAAACCCGAAATGACTTTGCTGCGGTCGGATGTATTCGCCCCGGTAATGTCGCTGGTTCCCGTTGCCTCGATGGAAGACGCATTGCGTGCGGATCGCCAGTGCCCTTATGCGCTGGGTGCCTCCGTGTTTGGCGCCGAGCCAGACGCACGTAGGCTTGCTCAGCAAATCGATGCCGGCTGCGTCGTGATTAACGACCTGATTGCCCCAACGGCCGATCCGCGAGTTCCGTTCGGTGGTCGCCGTCAAAGCGGGTTTGGAATGACGCGCGGCGCCGCCGGCCTGGAAGAAATGACACAGCTGAAAGTCATCGTCAATCGCCGTAGTCGTTGGCTACCTCACCTTGATGAGCCAACGCCCTATGACGCCAGTTTGCTTACCGCATTTCTGGAAGTGTCACACGGGCGCAATTGGCGCGGCCGGTTGCGCAGCGCATGGACTATAGTTCGTGCTGTAATGGACCAGCGAAAATGGAAGAAGCAGAAACGAACTGAAGGGAGACTCAGCGATGTCGAATAAGCAGTCAGTCGCAGTGGTCGGTGGCGGACTCGGAGGACTGGCAGCTGCCTGTACTCTTGCGGCTCGTGGGCATACGGTCACAGTGCTGGAACGAAACGAGTGGTTGGGTGGCAAAGCCGCGGTACTGGAACAGGATGGCTTTCGTTTCGACATGGGGCCGACCATACTCACGCTGCCGTCCGTACTGCGACGGATCTTTGCCGAAGCGAATACAACGCTGGATGATTACCTGGAGCTGGTCGAGCTTGACCCGCAATGGCGGTGTATGTTCGACGACGGATCGCAATTGGACCTGGTGGCAGACACCAGCCAAATGCAGCAGCGTTTGGACAATTTTACCAATGGCCAGAAGTCCGTCAGCCGCGGCTACGAAAAATTCATGCGGATTTCCGAGCGGCTGCATGGTGTGTCCGATCGGTTTTTCTTTTGGAAAAGCGTCGGCTCAATTGGCGACACGTTTGATGCGGGCACAACCTTTTCGCCCAGCGTCTTGGCCGATGTGCTCAGCTTGCGGATGGGGCGGACGGTAGCTGGGCTGGTCCGCAAATGCGTGCCGGACGAACGCGTCTCGCAGATGATCGACCACTTTACACAGTATGTCGGGTCCGCTCCCGATGCCTCGCCTGCGGTGCTGTGTGGGATCGCCCACATGCAGACGAGTGAGGGAGTCTGGTATCCGATGGGTGGGACGCGAGCGGTTCCCGAAGCATTGATCCGCCTGGGAAGAAACCTGGGGGTCGAATACCGCACCGAGGCTCATGTCTCACGCGTGATCATCGAGCGGGATCGGGTCGTCGGGGTCGAGTTGGAATCTGGCGAACGACTGGATGTCACCGCCGTGGTCTCGAATTCTGATTCGGTGCGGACTCACAAGGAACTGGTGGGCGGTGAGGCCGAGCGAAAATTCTTAAAACGCCGAAGTTACGAGCCGGCCTGTTCGGGTGTTGTATTGTACCTTGGGCTGCGGCACCGCTACGAACAACTGTTGCATCACAACTTCGTCTTCTCGCATGATCCGCACCAGGAATTCGAATACATCTATCGTCACGGCGAGCCGGCACCTGATCCGACCTGTTACGTATGTGCACCGGCGATTACGGAACCGGGCGTGGCGACCGAGGGTGGCGAAGCGCTGTACGTCCTGGTCCACACTCCCTACCTGCGTCCGCACCATGATTGGAAGCAGATGCTGCCCGACTATCGCCAAACGATACTCGACAAGCTGAAGTCGACTGCTGGATTGGATGACATCGAACAGAACATTGTTTTCGAATCGCAGCTCACTCCTGAGGATATCGATCGTCGGTATCACGTGTTAAATGGTGCCATCTACGGACTAGCGAGCCATGGACGCTTTTTGGGTGGTTTCAAACCGGCAAACCGCAGTCCTGACGTTCAAGGTTTGTATCTGGCGGGTGGGGCCGCGCATCCGGGTCCGGGCATGCCCATGGTGTTAATGTCGGGTTGGATTGCGGCCGACACGCTGGATCAGGATGCGACGCAGCCCGCACGAACGCCCATCCGAAAAGCCGCCGCCGCCCTCTGAGATTCAGGATATCAGCAACTTGGCCACCGCCCTGAACACCTGTGAAGAAGTCGAGGCACAAGAGCGTGCGAACGGTAATGCGACGGCCCGCGTACAGGCCGAGCTGCCCAAGGTGTCGGCCTTTTATTCGTTCGGCTTTAACTGGTACGTCCGCCGTTATCTGCGGCGCCACTTTAACGCCGTTCGCGTCGCGAAACAGACGGCTCCCGCTTTGCCGGCCGACCAGGCGGTGATCTGCTTTGCGAATCATCCCGCCTGGTGGGATCCGCTGATGGCGTTCCTCATGAATCAACTTTATTTTTCCGGTCGCACTGTCTACGCGCCCATCGACCTGGAGGTTCTGAAGCAGTATCCCGTTTTTCGCAAGCTGGGGTTCTACGGGATCGATATGCAGTCCCTGGAAGGCGCTAAGCGTTTTTTGTCTACGACGCGCGAGTTGTTGAAACAGCCGAAAACTGCGATCTGGATGACCCCTGGCGGCAAGTTTGCCGATGCGCGTGCCCGTACCACGTTTGAACCGGGACTGCCTCACGTTGCCGCCTCTACATCCGGCGTTACGTTGGTGCCGATGGCGCTTGAGTATCCATTCTGGGAAGAACGCACTCCGGAAGCGCTGGCCGAGTTTGGCGCCCCCTTTCGCGCGGATGACGGCGAAAAATCCAAAGAAGAATGGCAGCGGGAACTGGAAGATCGGCTAGCCGCAGCGCAGGCCAGCCTGGCCGAGAAAGCGATTTGCGCGACCCCGCGCAGTTCGATCTGGTCCTGGATGGCTCGGCGGGTGTCGGTTTTTGGTACGACCTGTCTCGGCGGCTCAGGTCGCTGCTGACCCGCACTGGCTTTGATCCCAGGCACAGTCGGCGACGTACAAGGGATCAAATCGATGCTTGAGATCTTCGCGTGGCTAACCCTTGCTTTCGCAGCATTTTCGACGGTTCTTTTTCTGCGAAACCTGATGATTTTCCGCACCGCACCGACTGCCGAAGAGGACTCGGGCGAATTGCCGGCCGTTTCGGTGCTGATACCGGCTCGGAACGAGCAGCGTGGAATTTGCGACACGCTGAACGCCGTGCTCGCCAATCAAGCCGTGGACTTTGAAGTTCTGGTCTACGATGACCAAAGCCAGGACGCAACGGTGGACATTGTTTCTGAAATCGCCGACCATGATCCGCGCGTGCGCCTGATACGTGGCCGACCGCTGCCCGGCGGGTGGTGCGGCAAACAATACGCTTGTCATCAATTGGCTCAGCACGCCAGCCACGACCAGTTCCTGTTCATCGACGCCGACGTCACCCTGGCGCACACCGCGATTCGCCGGAGTCTTTTGCAACAGGAGCTGGCGGATGCGGAGTTGCTGAGCGGCTTTCCACGGCAAATCGTCGCCACAGTTGGCGAAGCTCTGCTGATCCCGCTGATCCATATCACGCTGCTGACCTATCTACCGTTCCGGTTGATGCGCAAGACCAAGATGCCATCCGCCTCGGCTGGCTGTGGACAGCTGTTTTTGACAAGCCGAGAGGCATACGCACGCAGTGGTGGGCATGCGGCGATCAAGGGATCTCTGCACGATGGCGTCACCTTGCCTCGCGCGTATCGTCGAGCGGGGCTGAGGACCGACGTCTTCGATGCTCGCGATCTCGCGCAATGCCGCATGTATCATGGCTGGTTGCAGACCTGCCGCGGCCTGTTAAAGAACGCTCACGAGGGAATAGCGAACGCACGATTGATTCTTCCGGCCACGTGTTTGATGGTGATGGGTTATCTGGCACCGACGGCTCTGGCCGTACATCAGTTGATTCAGCCGGAGTCGGCGACAACCCTGGCAGTTTCCCTCGCGGCGGCCGTCATTTCCTATGTACCGCGGATTGTGACGGCGGCTCGTTTTGATCACGCCTGGCTGGCTGCCGGCCTGTTTCCGCTGTCGATCTCAATATTCGTGGCGCTGCAATGGCTGGCGCTGGGTCGAAATCTGCTCGGTTCCCATTCCAGTTGGCGGGGACGAGCTTACACAGCAACCACGGCATAGGATGGCTACTGATGTCGCAGCGTACGCCCATCCTGTCGATTCGCGATGCCGAAAAATTCTACGGCAAAGTCCACGCGCTGCGAGGTGTGTCGCTGGAACTGTACCCCGGCGAGTTGCTGGGTTTCCTGGGGCCCAACGGTGCCGGCAAGACGACGTTGATCCGTTGCCTGGCCGGTCGCAGCGCATTGGATTACGGGGGATTTCAGCTGAACAATAGCAATGGCAGCGGCGATGCCAATTTGCTGGGTGTCGTGCCACAGGGCATCGCGATCTATGAAGATCTCACGGCCGAGCAAAACTTGTTCGCGTTTGGAAGGCTGCACGCGGTCCCACGAGACACGCTAGGCGATCGGGTCGATGCCGCGCTGGGTTGGTCGAATCTTGCAGACCGTCGCCGTCACCTGGTGAAGACCTTTTCCGGCGGCATGCAACGTCGCTTGAATATCGCCTGCAGTGTGCTGCATCGTCCCAAGGTTCTGCTGCTGGACGAACCGACCGTGGGCGTCGATCCGCAAAGCCGCGAGCGGATTTACGAGATGCTGGACGAACTGCGCGAGGAGGGCACCGCGATCCTGCTGACGACTCATCAGCTGGACGAGGCGCAATTTCGCTGCGATCGGATCGCTATTGTCGACCAGGGCGAAGTTGTTGAAGTCGGCACGTTCGACGAATTAGTGACCCGCACGGTTGGCAGGCACCAGCGTCTGAAAGTGAGATTTCGCAGTGCACCGACGGTCGTCATCGCACCGCTTTCGTTGGATGCTGCCGGTACGACGGGTAGCTGCGTGATGTCAGACGTGGCCACGGAACTACCGCGAGTCATGGAAACGCTGCAAGCTGCCAGCCAGCGGATTGATCATGTTGTATTACAAGGTCCCACGCTCCAGGAAGTCTTCTTGCATCTGACGGGAAAGGAGCTGCGGGAGTGATTCGTACGGTCTTTCATATCGCTGTGCTGCGGCTGTGGAACAACAAGCAGGAATTGCTGCTGGCCCTGGTCGTGCCGGTTCTGTTCTTCAGTATTTTCGCTTTGATATTCGATCGCGGCGTTGCCACCGAAAGCCCCGCAATCAAGATTGCGATCATTGACGACGATCATTCTCCCTTGACCAAGGACATCACGAAAACCCTGGGCGAGCAGGACGCCTTGCAGAATGACGTGCGCGTCATGCATACCGATGGCGAATGGCCCTTGGAAAAGCTGGCTCGGTTCGTCATTCAGGAACGTAGCGTCGATGTTGTGATCTATTTTCCCAAGGAGACCGAGCAGAATATCAAAATCGCCCACCAAGTTTCGCTTCAATTGCTCGGCGAAGGTACGAATCCAGTCAGCCGCCAGATCGTTAGCGCGATGCTTTCGCAAGCATTCGCCGCCGCAGCGGCAACCAGCGTGAAGCGCCACCCGGGCGATGACCTTCCGGATCGACCGGGCACCGAGGCACCGCTCTCCAGTTCCGTAGCCGCGCAAGATGCACTCCACGGATCACCAGAAGCGAAATCGGGCACGGAACTGATTTCGATTGATGCGACCGAGGTATTTGCCGCCGACAAACGCAATCCCAAGATCGCGATGTACGCAGCGGGAATTGCCGTCATGTTTCTGCTCTTCTCAGCCAGCGGGGCTGGGGGAAGCTTGTTGGAAGAATATGAAGCCGGCACTTTGGATCGATTATTGTCGAGTCGGCTGAGCGTCACACAGTTGCTGGCAGGAAAATGGCTGTTCATCACCTGCCTGGGCTGCGTCCAGCTGACCGTGATGTTTTTGTGGGCTCAGTTTGCGTTTGGAGTCGATCTGCTGGGACACGTGCCTGGTTTCGCCGTGATGACGATCGCAACGTCCGCTGCGACAGCGAGCCTGGCACTATGCCTGGCGGTCTTGTGCCGTTCCCGTGCCCAACTGAATGGCGTCTCGATTGTTCTCATCCTGACGATGTCTGCGCTGGGCGGCAGTATGGTGCCCCGGTACATCATGAGCGAAGAAATGCAGCGTTGGGGTCAATTTACGTTTAACGCCTGGGCATTAGACGGTTTCAAAAAGGTATTCTGGTACGATCTGCCGCTATCGGCGCTCAACGTTGAGCTTTGCGTATTGCTGGCGATGGCCGGCGCTCTGGCCTGCGTTGCCCGCATCTATGCGGATCGTTGGGAAGCAACTTAGTCACACGCGAGGTCGGGGTTCCCTGTCCCCGGAACAATACTCATGAAGAGCTATGGTCTCCTGGTTTTCGTGATCGTCATGGCTGGCGTTGGCTGGTACTTGCTCGAACGCGACTTTGAATCGCCTGGTGCCGGACCGTCTCCTTCGACACCAACGGCGCCTGCCAAGACGCGTGTCGTAGAGAATTCGCCGCGCACCGCAAATTTTGCGGAGCCAGCGACATCTCCAAAAAACGAGCGCTCGGCCACATCAATGACCGTACGCATCAGCGGCCTTCGGGAAAGCGGTCAAGTCCATTTGGCATTGTTCGACGCTCCCGACGGGTTTCCCAAAAATGATCGAGCAGCTCGGACGCTGACGACGGATGGAAGCGATGGACGGGCGGAACTGATCTTCGATGCCATGCACGAGGGCGTTTACGCGATTGCTGTGTTCCAGGATTTGAATGCCGACGGAGTTCTGAATAGGGGAGCATTCGGAGCACCGACTGAACCCTACGGGTTTTCGAACAACGCGAGGGGCAGTTTCGGGCCACCCTCTTTTCAGAAGGCTTCGTTTAGATTTCCTTTGACGGAACCTGCGATCGAGATTCACGTGAAGTGAGCAAAGCGCCGTCAAGATGCCGGTGCCACTCGTGCGTTCCGACTTCGGCGATGCGTCCCGACTGCAGTACAACGAGATGGTAATCTGTCTTGTCGCCAAATACCGTACCGGTGGCCTACGCTTCTACGTTGCGTTGATCGGAACGATCACTCGCGGATTGGTTGTCGCTAACCTGCTCTCCAGTTGCGTGCAAGGCGGGACTGTGACTGGCACTCTCACATAAGGGAGTCTCGCTCGTCTGCTGGACAAGCAGTTCTGCAATCCTCGTCGCACGAAATGCCGCCTCCAGTTGGCTCATTGCAATATCGAGACGACGATGGAGGGGACACAAATCGTTTTTATGCCAGCTCAGCCCAAGAGGACATTCGGGGATCCTTTGCAGTGGCTCCACGGCGTTCACAACGTCCCAGACCGTCAGCTTCTCCGGTTGTTTGACTAAGACAAAGCCTCCGTGTAAACCGCGCTGTGATCGCACAAGTCCAGCACGAACTAAAATTTGCAAGATTTTGGAAAGATACGGACCTGGCACCTGAGTTAACTCGGATATCCTCTGCACCGTGCAAAGTTTTTCATAATTTTGGGCAAGCATGACGACAGCGCGCAAGGCGTATTCGACGGTTTGTGAAATCATGATCAACGGGCACAGTAGAGACTGAAAAATCCGAGGGTGGGCGATTGCATATTGTAGCACACATGAGTTTTCGGGGCTAATCAGCGATTAGGCTGTCGCCTACCGATCATGCCCAGCGACAACATGCAGCAAGCCTTGGCAATCTTTCAGCTCGTAGTGAAATTCGAACGCGGCTGACCCGTCCCTGCGAAGACGGTCGTAATGCATTCCGCACAGACCTCGACAGTATTTCGGCTGAAAACATTTGCGCACCGTGCAAACCGCGCGCGGCGGTTTGACCGCGTCGATCCGCCCGGTGCGGCGTAGTCGTTCGTGGTGTCTCTTGCACAACCCTTTAGCGAAATGGGAGCCACCGCAACTCTCGACAGCACACTGGCTCGGGCGGAGCTTAGTCCACGTGGAGCCATATTTACGCATCTGGTAATTGTGGGTCGTACAAACTCCGAGCGAATTGACCGGCTTTTCGCAGTCTTCGACCAGGCAACACCTGGGCCGGCTCTTCGGCATCAACATCGACGTGCCAGTTTTCTGCCACGACCGAAAACAGTTCACGGTTGAGACACTGGACGACCGGTGTCAACCGATTGATGACGCGGCGGGAGGGTGCTCATCCAAAACCGGCAGATCTCCGAAATTGCGTCGGGCGACAACACCGCTGAAGTATTTGATTGCCCTAAAACTTCAGCGACTGGCGCACACCTCGGAAGTTTCAGATTGCACCAAATGTGCTTGGCTTAGGCAGTCACCTCCTGCGCACTTGGGCCGAAACTGACGCGAATTACCAGCTTTGCGTGCCGGCTTCGCCTTTGAAGGGCCCCACGACGTCGTTGGTGACCCAACCGCCGTAGAAGCCGCCAAGCTGCGGTTGTACCTGCTCGCCGTCGACGTAGCAGGCGTCCACCAAGTGCGCATAGAAGGCGACGTGGTCTCGGATGGCCGCGAAGGCAGCCGTCGGAGATTCATAACCCCAAGCGGCATTGCGGGCGATGAAATCTTCGCACACGACATCAAAATACCTGGCAACGCCTTTCCACTCGCAAAACGACTGCTGATCGGTGGGACGCAATACGCCGGATCGTACCGCCTTGATCGGGATGTAGTAGACAGGCGGGTGGCTGGTTTCCAGCACTCGCTGCGCTTCGCTGGTGTCCACGATCGTCTGACGGCCAAAAACTACCTTGATCTCGCGATTGCAAGCTTCCACTCTGGGCGGACGCGGGTAATCCCAAACCGACTCTTGACCTCGTGCAGGAATGACTCGCTTCATTTTCAAGCTCCGCTTGCAATCCGGCCGGTGCAGCAGGGCGGCACTGGCCAAAGTGGATGGACCCATTACTATGTTAGAAGCGCGGCTGAGATTCGGTAGTCCTGCAGGTAGACTGGGGGCTTGCGTATTCACATTACTGGCGAGCGGCGGGGCGTTAACCTGCCCAACGGTGCGTATTCTCCGGATCACTGGCGGCATGTAGCCAGCAGGGGACTTATCCCGGCGCGCCGGGACTCGCACGAGTATTGTTAGAGTCCCTTAGCTTAGTTGACAGGGTAGGTTTAGCGAGAGAATTTGTATGCCTGGTGAAGATGAACCACTGTTTGATAACGTTGAGGATGATGTATCAAACACGCCAGCATCAGGCTTTGATCTGAGGGAGCGTATCGACCGCCTGGTGAACGGGCAACCTTATGCGGTTCTTTGCACGCAGGGGCAGGGTCAGCCATACGGTGCCTTAGTCGCTTTCGCTTGCACCGACGATCTGAAGCAGGTGGTGTTCGCAACGCCCTTGGCCACCAGAAAGTACCGAACTCTTTCGCAGTGTGATCACGTTGCGCTGTTGATTGACAACCGGCCTGATCAGGCCGGCGAGCTGATGGAAATCGAGGCCGTCACGGCAACCGGCCGGGCGGTCCTGATAGAACGTGGCAAATACGAGGAATTTGCGAAGTGGGCGGAAGTGCTCGTCGCAAGGCATGCCTATCTCACGAATTTTGTGGCGTCGCCATCGTGTGCCTTGTTCCGGATCGATATTGTTCGCTACTTCCACGTCGTCCGCTTTCAAGAGGTGCGGCAGTGGATACCGTGACGTCACTGGTGATACCGCTGTCTGCCGTGACCGACGGCGTTGAGAAGTTCGTGGGGGGCAAGGCAGCCAAATTATCCCGACTGGCGCGGGCTGGCTTCCGCGTGCCCAACGGTTTCTGCCTGACTACTAAGGCCTACCAGGAATTTGTGAAGGATGCGAAGATCGAGAATGCCATACGCATGGAGCTGGGTCGCAAACTGCTGGACGACATGCGGTGGGAGGAAATCTGGGACGCGGCGCTACGAATTCGATCCATGTTTCTCGCGCATCCGCTTTCAGGGCCGTTGCAACAGGCGATTCGCGGCGCTTTAAGTCGCTTCAGTCGGTCGACGCCGCTCGCCGTCCGCTCGTCAGCTTTGGGCGAGGATTCCGCCGAGCGATCGTTTGCCGGCTTGCATGAGTCTTTTACAGACGTAAAAGGCGAGCACGAGATTTGGGATGCTGTTCGTTTGGTTTGGGCTTCACTATGGTCGGACGCAGCCTTGCTGTACCGCCAGGAATTGCGGCTTGATCCGGCCAGCAGCCGGATGGCGGTTCTGGTTCAAGAAATGGTCAAGGCAGATCGATCGGGTGTAGCTTTTGGACGTGATCCTCGCGATACCAGACGGAACTGCGCGATCATTGAAGCGGTTCCCGGCCCTTGCAGTTTGTTGGTGGACGGCGAAATCGACCCCGATCGCTGGGAGATGCACAGGGAGACCAGACAAGTGCTGACGTGGCTGCCAGGACAGCGTGATGAAATCGAACAGGACGACAATCCCCGTCCACTACTTGAAACGGCGGACTTGCAGAGCGTGCTGGATGCCGTGCTGTCTATTGAAAATCATTTTCTTTGGTCACCGGATGTCGAATGGACGGGGCAGGCGGCTGCGCTGACCATTCTGCAGGCGAGACCCATCACGACATCGACGTCGGACACGGACGACAAGAGAGCTTGGTATCTGACGCTGCGGCCGGGAGATGCTCGGCTGCGCGAATTGCGGCAGCGGGTTGCGGGCGAGCTTATTCCTGAATTGGAAGCGGATGGGCAGCGGCTGGCCAGTGAAGCACTCGACTCGTACGACGATCGGGAGCTTGCTGATTCGATCGAAGCGAGAAGCAATAATCTCGACAAGTGGAAAAGGATCTATTGGGACGAGTTCATTCCGTTTGCCCATGGCGTTAGGCGATTGGCCACGTATTACAACGATGCAGTGCAACCTGAAGATCCTTACGAATTTGTCGGTTTGCTGCGCAATCAGCCGCTACTGGCTGCGCAACGAAACAGCGCCATCTTCGAGTTGGCTTCGCAGCTCGGCAAGAATGAATTGCTTCGCCTGGCGTTGGTCTCAATATTGGAAACAGCGGTCGAATCGTGTACATGGCCGGCAGTTCGTGATGTATTGCAAAATGTTTCCGGCGGAAGTGCTTTTATCCGAGAGTTTGAGGATTTGAATGGACGCTTTTTTGACATTGCGTACGACCGGCATCGGATGCTGGAGGATCCTCAACCGTTGTTGCTCAACCTATTGGAGCTTTGCGCAGATCAACAAGAGCGCTCATCGAGATACGATTCGAAACAAGGTGCCGTGGAGGTCGAGCGACGTTTACTGACCGCTGTCGGCGACGAGCGCCAGCAAGAGGCGCGCGAAATGCTCGAGATTGGCAGAATTAGCTGGAAGCTGCGGGATGACGATAACCTGCTGGTGGCACGGATTGAAAGTCAGCTGATGCGGGCCAACGAAATTGCGATACAGCGGCTGCGTGCCGCCGGGCGCGTCGTTGGTGAGGGTTATCCGAACGAGGCCGAGATTGAGACGATTGTTCGTGCCTTACGTGATCCCACCGTTAAACCCGTCGTGATTGAGGCGAAGCGCCCTGCGGCCGCAACCACTGATGATTACCTGGCGCCTGGAGAAAAGCCAAGGCAGTTAATTGGTCAGCCTGCCTCCGCGGGACTGGCCACCGGGCGAGTCCGCCGCATTAGCGGCCGGGCAGACCTGGTGCAGTTTCGCAAAGGCGAGGTGTTGGTTTGTGACGCGATTCAGCCAACGATGACCCACCTTGTTCCGCTGGCGGCTGCAATTGTCGAGCGGCGTGGTGGTATGTTGATCCACGGCGCGATCATCGCCCGAGAATTAGGGATACCATGCGTTAATGGTGTACGGAACGCCGCGGCATTGCTGGACAACGGGGACGTCGTCACAGTCGACGGGCATCTGGGAATCGTGACGGTTGGCACTGCGGAGTTTGATCTAGAGCTACACAATAAAATCGGCGAAAACGATCTGGACCAATCAGGCCAGCTCAACTGACAAGGCCCTTCAGCACTTTTAGCACTAGCCAGGTTCTCAGCTATTTTCTTTCCTGACAAGCACTTGGCAATTCGAAAGACGGTCATATAAAACCTAGGTACGGTAAAAATGCAATGTTGGATTCCACCCGACCGTTTGCGGCGCGAAGTGTGGATGACATCATCGGTCGCCACTTCTTCACATGTGTGTACCGCAACTCAAACATTTGTCTAGGGTTCAAAGCATGCTTACCGACCATGCTCAAACCGAAGCCGCAGGGCACGGCCAGGTTCGGTGCATGCAGGTGTGGGGTGGCAACGCGGCGGCCCAGGAAAGCTTCAGGAGACCCGGATTCGATTTGTGGCTTTGGAGCCGGCCGCAAGGAGAATCGCATGTTGCCGGCGGTGACGTGCATTTCCTTTCTTCCTGTGCGTCGGGACGCATTACGCGGATGCTGATCGCGGACGTTTGTGCTCAGGGTGCGGCATTCTCGGAACTCGCTTCGGAGTTTCGCGAGCTAATGATGGAGAACATTAACACAATCAAGCAGGGCCGGTTTCTGCGCGACATGAACCAAAAGTTGCAGCGCTATGCCGGTCAGGGTGCTTTTGCGACAGCGTTGATCGCAACGTTCTTTGCTCCAACAAAGTCATTCTCGCTGTGCAATACGGGACATCCACCTCCGTTTCTTTTCCATGCCGAACGCAAAGAATGGTGCTCGCTCAAGCCGTCGCCGGCCGACGTGGTGTATGTCGAACAGGTACTGCAAGGCCTCGTGGACGAAGGCGAATATCAGAATTTTCACGTGCGGCTGCAAAGGGATGACATGGTGTTGTGCTATAGCAACGCCCTGACAGAATGTCGTGATGCGGCCGGTAATTACCTGGGCGTGGACGGCCTGTGGGAGCGAGTTACACGGCTCGATCCTGACCAGCCGTCGGATATTGTCTCCAGCCTTGTCGCCCAGATTCTTGAGGAAAACGAAGGAAACCTGGCAGCCCACGATGCGACTGTCATGCTTGGCCGAGCCACTGACACCTGCGTTAGCTGGAGGGATTTCCTACTAGCGCCGTTTCGTCTGCTTGGCACGGTATCGGATAGCACGACAATTCGGTAGTAATTTTTTGGGCGAAGTGAGAACGTGGAAAAGTTGTCCTGGCATGGAAAGCGAGGCTGAATTGATCAACTGCTTACCGTGGTTTCGCCCTGTTTCGAAAAGACAGCGCGAGGCAGTTAAGCAAAAAGGCAGTTCATCGGCTCCTTGGCGCGCGTTCTGAGCGGAGCGGACGTGTTTGGAGTTTGGTCAAGTTGCGATTGTCCGCGATCCAGTCCTCGCGGGTGTAGATAACAACGGATGAATCCGTTTCGCGTACTTCCAGCCGTTGGAGTCGGAAGCCCATTTCCGTGATTTCGGTGAACAGCCTGAAGGCCAGATTCTCGACCGTTGTGGGCGCGTCGAACTCCTTTAGCCTCAAAACCTCGCCTGTCCTGTGCATGTGCTGCTGCAAAGTGTCGTATAGCTGATCATTGACATTGATCAGCATCGCATGATCGTATTGCGACTTGAGCAGAGGTTCGATTTTTGCGTCAAAGTCTGCGAACAGCGTCGAGTAACACCCTTTCCGCTCTACCTCGAAAAAGCAATGAACTGCGTAACGGTGGCCGTGTAGGTTGCGGCACTTGTCTTCCAGCTGCTCGTTACGGTGTGCGGCGTAGAACTTGTAATCTTTCTGGATGATCATCGCGTTTACCTACAGGTATCACAAACTTTCCTCGTCCAATCGACTTAGCACTAGCGTTGATTGATAAGCGACATAACCTCGGCACGAGTGGAAAGATTGCTCTTGAATACACCCCTTAACGAGCTGGTGATGGTGAGGCTGCCCGCTTTGCGAATACCGCGAATGGCCATGCAGGAATGTTCTGCTTGAACGACGACCGCCACGCCATTGGTTGCGAGCTCGGTATCGATCAAGTCCGCGATTTGTTGCGTCATCCGCTCTTGGACTTGGGGTCGGCGAGAGACTTCTTCGACAACGCGGGCGATCTTGCTGAGTCCCGTCACGCGGCCATCGGGGATATATGCCACGTGGGCGACGCCACTAAAAGGCAGAAGGTGATGCTCGCACATGCTGGTGAAACTGATGTCGCGGACCAGCACCATTTCGTCGTACTCTTCTGGAAAGGTTACGTGCAGGTGACGAGCGGGATCACGATGGAGTCCAGCAAACATTTCCTGGTACATCCTCGCAACCCGGCGAGGCGTATCTTGTAGGCCGGGACGATTGGGATCCTCGCCGACGGCCATCAAAATGGTACGGACGGCGGATTCAATCGACGCGTGGTCAAAGTCTGCGACTCGACGGTCTTCCTCAAAATCCAACACTGTGTCGTCTTCATGCGTCACATCACACCGATCCAAGCCAGTAGACATTGTTCTATCCCCGATGTTTCGAGTCAGGTGTTTTCATAGCACTGCAAGTAGGATAGGAGTCTCCGCGGATTTGACAACTGGGTCACGTCGTGAAAACTGGGTTCACCGGCTCTTGAGCCGGCTCAAGAGACCGTCGCACGAAATTGCGCAGCCTGCCGACGTATCTGGCGTCGCTCGCCGGTCTTTTTGCGTTTCAGGTTCTTCAATTGCATCGCCATACGATTGATGCCTTTCAGCCGCTTTTCATGCCGGCAGAGGAAATTCCAATAGAGCGTCGTCAGCGGGCAGGCGTCCTCGCCCGTGGCTTTGGCCGGATCGTAGCGGCATCCGCCGCAGTAGTTGCTCATCCGCTGGATGTACTTGCCGCTCGCGCAATACGGTTTCGATCCCATCACGCCATCGTCCGCGTATTGTGACATGCCAAGAGAATTTGGCAGCTCGACCCATTCAACAGCATCCACGTAAACAGCCAGATACCACTCGTGAACGAGTTTCGGATCAACGCCGTATAGCAGACAGAAGAGGCCGGTGACCATCAGCCGCTGAATATGATGCGCGTAGCCGTGATCGAGCGTCTGCGTAATCGTCTGCCGCAGACAGTTCATATCGGTGTCGCCGGTCCAAAAGAAGGCTGGCAGTGCCTCACGTGCCTGCAGCGTATTTCGTTCCAGGTATTCCGGCATGTGTAACCAGTAAATCCCGCGCACAAATTCACGCCAGCCGAGCACTTGTCGAATAAATCCTTCGGCCGCGTTTAAAGGGGCTTGGCCCGCGCGGTACGCCACTTCGGCCGCTGCGACGACGTCACGGGGATCAAGAAGCTTCAAATTGAGTGCCGCTGAGATTCGGGAATGATAAAGATATGGCTCGTCGGCCCACATCGCGTCCTGATATTGACCGAACTTCTGCAAACGATGCTCGATAAAGTCGGACAGGGCCAGTCTTGCTTGCTGAGCAGTAACTGGCCAATCAAAATGATCGAGCCGTCCGGGATGCGACTGAAATCTGCGCTCGACCAGGTCCATTACTTGACGCGTCACTGCGTCGCAACGGAACCGCTTTGGCCTGGGAAGATCGCCGGGGCCATTTTTGGAGAAGGACCCGCGATTATTGGCGTCGTAATTCCATTTGCCACCCGCGGGCGTGTCGCCATCCATCAGCACGCCGGTCTTTCGCCGCAACTCACGGTAAAAATATTCCAGCCGCAACTGCTTGCGTCCCACGGCATGTGCCGCGAACTCTTGTGGAGTGCTGAAAAAATGCCGGTCGGGCCGCACTTCCAGTTCGATGTCGCATGCCTCAGCAACCTGTTGCAGAATGTGCTGCACTCGCCATTCGCCCGCCTGGACCATCACAAGTCTTTCGGGCTTCCATTTTTGCACGGCCGCTTTCAGCTCCCCTGCAAAGTGTCCTCGGTTGACACGGTCATCAAGCTGCCGGTATTTCACGGTAATGCCGCGTTTTTGCAGCATGTCACGAAAGTGCCGCATGGCCGACAGAAACATCACGATCCGCGCTTTGTGTGACCAGACGTGTGTCGCTTCCTCAGTGACTTCCGCCATCCAGACAGCGTCCTTGCTCTTGTCAAATCCGTCGAAAGCCGCGGATTTCGCGTCGAGACTGTCACCAGGCACAATAATTAGATTTCGCATGGCTGTTGGCCTCTCCCGTCAGGTGACTTCCTTTCGGGTATGTGAAAGATGCTTGATCACCGCGTTAGCGGCTCGACGTCCAGACGCCATCGCGCCGTTCAGCGAACCCAGATCGCAATAGTCCCCGCAGACGAAAATGCCGCCACCAATATCGGCTGCTTTCTGGACCGGCGATAAGGCGGGCGGTTCCTGCTGCGGCAAAGCGTAACGAATTCGGTATGTCTTTACGTGCCGCCAGGACTCAACCTGTTCGCCAAACCAATCGGTAAGTTGGTTTAGCAGTCCCGTTGCAAGTCGCTGGTCGTCAAGAGCCGGATTGCCCAAAGTGGTTACCGAGACCAGCGTTTTTTCAGCGGGCGCGTAGCTCGTGGATACCTGGCTGGGAAAGCAAAGGTTGTTGATCGGCCCAATGCCGTCACCGTTCAGAATGAGGATCGGCTCCATAATCGGCGGCCGATCGGCCATAAAATAACTACAGCAAACGCTGCGGCCGGCTACTTGCTTCTCTCGACCCAGCAGCTTCGATGCGATGGGCTCTTCGGTTGCGACGACAACCGCACTGGAGCTGATTTGCTGGCCGCTTTCAAGTTCGATCTGGCGGCCACGGATTGTCTTTACCGGTGCGTTCAGCCTGACAACACCGTCAGGCAGCTTAGATGCGATCTGCCTGGGTATCGCACCCATACCGGTAGCGGGCAGCGCCGCTTCCCCGCGCGAGAACATTCGAAACACGAATTCAAACAGTCGGCTTGATGTAGCCAGCTCAGGTTCCAGGAAAACGCCCCCCAGGAATGGTGTGAAAAACGAACGAATGATCCGCTCAGAGAAACCTCTGTCGCGCAGTAAGCCCAACGTAGTTTGTTCCTCGCGCCGATGCAGGTCATCCAGACTGCCGGCGCACGCCTTACGTCGCAGGCCGGCAATTCGAAATTTGTCCGACAGGCTCGCCACGGGTGAGACGGCTGTTGCCAAGGCGTGTTGAGGCCGCCGCCACGGGTCGGAGAAACGACGGAATTTGCCTCGGTAGCGAATCAGCGCGCCAGGCTCGAAATGTTTTAGATCGAGGGACTTGTAGTCAAGGATGGCTTGAGCTTCCGGATACGCCGTCAATAGCACCTGAAACCCACGATCCAGGATGAAGCCGTCAACTGCGTCTGATCTAACGCGGCCGCCAACGTCGTCGGACGCTTCGAACACCTGACAAACTATACCAACTTCGCAGAGTCGTCGGGCACAACAGAGCCCCGATACGCCTCCACCGACAATTACGACATCCGCTTTTTCCATTACCGCAGAGCTGAGTTAGTCAGGCACATCGGATCGGATTCTGGATTTGCATTCTTAGGTCAGGCCTGCGAAGAGCGGCGTGGACAAATACCGTTCGCCCAGGCTGCACATGATCGTTACGATCCGCTTACCCTTGAACTCCGGCCGCGCGGCAACTTGAGCGGCGGCCCACATGTTCGCGCCGCTGCTAATACCAGCCATTATGCCCTCTTGTTTTGCCAATTTCCGTGCCCAGTCAAAGGCATCGTCGTCATTCACCGTGATAACGTCATCCACGATCGAAGTATCCAGGTTATCCGGTATGAATCCCGCGCCAATGCCTTGAATTTGATGCTTGCCGGGCTTTCCACCACTGATCACCGGCGATGTTGCGGGCTCGACAGCTATTGCCTTGAAATGGGGATTTCGCCCTTTAATGAATCGGGCGACACCCGTAATGGTCCCGCCGGTGCCCACGCCTGCCACAATGGCGTCGATATCGCCACCTGTGTCTTCCCAGATTTCCGGTCCGGTCGTGGACTCATGTATCGCGGGATTCGCCGGGTTTTTGAACTGCTGAGGCATCCATGCACTGTCGTCTCGCTGTACAAGCTCCTCACCACGCCGTACTGCACCCGGCATACCATCGGCTGCTGGTGTAAGCACCAAGTCTGCACCCATGGCACGTAACAGCGCCCGCCGTTCGACAGACATCGACTCGGGCATCGTCAGAGTCAAGCGGTAGCCTTTCGCCGCGCACACAAAAGCCAGGGCGATGCCAGTATTGCCGCTAGTCGGTTCAATGATGTGGGTGTCGGCGTTAATTAGTCCATCACGCTCGGCCGCTTCGATCATGGCGACGCCGATGCGGTCTTTCACGCTATTTAGTGGCTGAAAAAACTCGCATTTCGCGAAAACGGTTGCGTGATCGTGTGGAACGAGACGGTTGATTCGAATCATCGGCGTTTCACCGATGGCAGCCGCTGAATTCGGATAGGTTTTACCGCGGGGCATATTCTGGCCCGGTGTTTCGGGATTTCTGATAGCCTCTTAAATATCGCTACCCGGATGCAAGATGATAGCCCACATGTTAAGCTTTTTTTGAATTGCCAATTGGTTGCAACGAACAAGGTCGTCGGAAGCCTCCTCAAAACTTGCCACCGGCTGCTGGGAAAGAATTTCGGATTTTGGCGGCACATCTCTCAACGAATTCGGCTTCCAACCCGCCCGGCGGCGGACGATGGCGAAAATGTAGTCGGCATGCAATCCGGAAAGACGATTCTTTGCTTTTTTCATCGCAAACACCTCGCAACTCGAAATCGCCTTGGGAGGACGATTTCTTCGTAGTCAATCAGCGAAGTCCGTGGGAATCAGGCGGCTCGTATCAGAGTCTGTTGATAAATCCCCTCGACGACATCACCTCCCTCCACATTGGTTTTTTAGGTCAGATTTGGCAAACGACAAGACCAGTACTTCGCGCTTGAAAATATGCTAGAAAAGCCGTCTTTCGTGCTTACTTGTGGTTGTTTTTCAAGCGACATTGCCTACAGTATTTTGTACATGTGCGAGGCGCAACGCTTGTAATTTCATCTTAAATAACCGCATCGAGGAGTTGACGATGGCCGCTAAAATCGTGTTGAGCAACTCACTTCAACGAGCGATGGTGCCATTCTCGGATTTTCGTAACGTCACGTCCACCAGATTCTGAGCAAATCGCGGAGTTTCTGCAACGTTGTGCTTTTCTCAAAAACATGCCGCCGAAAAAAAGTGCCGTCAGCATTTTCATGATGAGCCTGTCATGTTCCACCACGACGGTGTTCTGAAACAGACACTTCGTTGCAGACGTCGGTAAGACCTTCATTTCCCACGTGACTTTGAGTCGAACATACCACAAATGGAAAAGCCAGCAGTCCGAATGAGAGACCAGTTTAAGCTGATTCTCCAGTGAGATTTCCGGGACATAGTGCTGAATCATCAGGTGTCCACCGACCGATTCGACATTCACCGATGTTTGAGTTCCGTCCGGCATGAAACTGGACCCGGCTGCAAGATGTCCCTTCGCGCAGTTTTGGTATTCCTTATCTGACAATCCAAACAGCCAACGTGGCAAGTCAATGTCTCCAGGAGGTATTTCCAGTGGAGCTTCACAAACCGAATGGAGTATCTGATAGCTCATTGCCCTTCCCCGGTGGCGCGTGGAGTAACTATCAGCGACTGAAACTTCTTCAGGCTAATCACTGTTTGCGCATAGCGCGGCAGCGTAACTTGAACGGCCTGCGTCTCTGAGGCCGATTCCGCTGAAACACAGTCACTCAAGACAGTTACATGGAGACCAAGCTGCACGCCATCTCGAACCGTTGAATCAATCGCCAAATTGGCGTACGGACCCGCGAGAACAAGGTGCTCTATTTCCGCTTTTTGCAACTGGTCGTGCAGATCCGTCTTCATGAAGCAACTCAGCGAAGGACGGGCCCTCAGGAGAATGTCGCTGGAATGTGCAGCAAGCTCAATCGGTATCTCCCTGCCATTCGGTGTCGACTCAAGTAGTTTCGTAAGTCGAATTTGAGCCGGTGGCGGGTAGCGCTGTGAATGACCACCGAATGGAGCATGAACAATGCGCACGCCCTTCTCGCGTGCCAGGTTCTGCAATTTAATGAGGCCGGGCATGATGCCTTGTAATTGACGGGTAAATGCCTGCTGAACGTTCACAAACAAGACAGCGGTCTTAGCCGCCGGATAGGTGCGGTATTTCCTCATCGCGAAGGACACATACTTGTTTACGGCACGGTCTAGCAGGCGATTAAACATGTGCCCCTCCCGACGAACGCAAGAGCGGCACCAACGCCTCCGTTGTCAAGACATCAGGCGTCAGGCATTGATAATTCACGGAGACGGCCGCGTGATGGTCTTCAGGGGTCCAGCTCGCGACTGCATCACTCACCAAAGTGATGCGATAATCCAGGTCGACAGCACTGCGTGCGGTTGCTTCGACGCAGGTGTTGGACGTGTAGCCAATGATAATAATGTGAGAGATTCCTCGATCCATCAGCTTTTCATGTAAATCCGTTTCAGCGAACCCGCTCGAACAAGCGTGAGGACTTGAGATTAAATCTCCTTCGATCGGTGCCAGCGGCCCGAAGAACTGCCCACCAAACTTGCCATCTTCAAACACACGTATCGACTTGATCCCAACGTGTGACGGGTGGAGATATTTGCGATCGGCAAACTGCCCCGTTTTATATCGTCGATGAGGTGCATAAACGATCGGAACGTTACTCATTCGCCCGGCCGAAACGATTCGCTGCAGGTTCTCAATTGCGTTGACCTGGTTCGACACCTTTCGCAACGCCGGCCAGAGCTTTCCTCTCGCAGACATAAAGTCGTTGAAGGGATCGACCACCACGATCGCTGTGTCTTCGATTGAAAATGCGGGAACATTCATTGCGGATTCCAACCTGTTGATTGTGCCATTCATTGGCGGAAGACGTCAGCCGCAGCGAACCGTGTCAGCGAACGTCCCCGTTCACCGGGCCGCGGCGAACGACGTTGATTTCAGAAGCCGCGCGGCCCGCGGCTCCGTGTGCAACGGTTTGTGTACGCCCGTCATGGGCGTGATTGTTGTGGGGTGCAAGTCCCCTGTACGAGTTTGGGATTCTTGAGGAGGTCAACATACCAAATGATCGCTCTGATTGGCAAAGTACTAGAAGAAGGCAACTGCGGAAGGGCGACCGACCGTGGGGAGGAAGCCTGCGAGTGTGTGCGTAAGTACCGGCCTGAGTCCGCCGTCGGTCGCACTCTCTTCAAAGCTGCGAGGTTACGAACAGAAACGCCATATAAGGCCGGATCGGGTAGGCGAGTGTGCACAACATCACGAAGCCGTTCCCAAACGCCCGTTCAGGTAAATGGCGAGCTTGCGCAGCGAAGCATCACGCTCTTATCCGGGGAGACCTGCAAGACGGCTCGCGAGCCGTCGTTTGCTCCAGAGAGTAAGGCTTGCCTGAAAGTCTGGAACGCCGCGGAGCAATCCACGACGGGCAATGCAGGAGTCAGCCGAGGTCGTAGTACCGATCCTTCGATGCCAACGAAGACGGGAAGGACCGAACGATGAAGAACAAGGAGGAGTCATCGACCAACTCGCTACGAGGGAACCCCTCTTCGCTTGAAGAGACCACAGGTTCACTGTCCAGACCGGGACGTACCGCAGCGGCGCAGGTCGAGCAGCCAGCCTTGAGCTTATTTCCAGAGACCTTGATGGCAGCCGTTGTCGAGACGGCCAACATGGAAACAGCGTGGAAGAACGTGAAGGCGAACCGTGGAGCCCCAGGCCCTGACGGCATTACCATCACGGAGTTCCTCGACTGGCTACGTCCTCGTTGGCCCGAAGTTCGCCAACAGCTTCTCGACGGCACTTGTCCCGGATGAGCGGCGTGATGCTTCGCTGCGCAAGCTCGCCATTTACCTGAACGGCATTGGGAACAGCTTCGTGATGTGCGCGCTTCGCCTCTCTACCGGATCTGACCCCTTTGTTAACGAGTCTGTTCGTAACCTCGCAGCTTTTTGAAGAGATGCGACCCAACAGGCGGAGCTCAGGCCGGTACTTACGCACACACTCACAGGCTTTTTCCCCACGGTCGGTCGCCCTTCCGCGGTTCCTCTTTCTAGTACTTTGCCAATCAGAGACAATGCATTTGGTATGTTGACCTCCCTCAAGAATCCCAAACTCGTACAGGGGACTTGCCGCCACAGAACAATCACGCCCATGACGGGCGTACACAAACCGTTGCACACGGAGCCGCGGGCCGCGCCGGCTACTGAAATCAACGTCGTTCGCCGCTCCGTGGAACGGGGACGTTCGCTGACACGGTTCGCTGCGGCTGACGTCTTCCGCCAATGAATGGCACAATCAACAGGTTTGGAATCCGCAATGAATGTTCCCGCATTTTCAAATCGAAGCACAGCGACATTGGCGGGAATTCCTTCAACGACTTTATGTCTGCGAGAGAAAAGTTTTCTGGCAGGCGTTGCGAAAGGTGTCAAACCAGGTCCACGCAATTGAGAACCTGCAGCGAATCGTTTCGCCGGGCGAATGAGTAACGTTCCGAATCAGTTTTATCGCCGTCGACGATATAAAACGGGCCACCGATCGGAAATTTTTCCACCCGTCACACGTTGGGATCAAGTCGATACGTGTGTTTGAAGATGGCAAGTTTGGTGGGCAGCGGCACCGATCGAAGGAGATTTCATCTTAAGTCCCTCACGCTTGTTCGAGCGGGTTCGCTGAAACGGATTTACATGAAAAGCTGATGGAATTCGAGGAATCTCTCACATTATTATCATTGGCTACACGTCCGACACCTGCGTCGAAGCAACCGCACGGCATGCTGTCGACCTGATTATCGCATCACTTTGGTGAGTGATGCAGTCGCGAGCTGGACCATTGAAGACCATCACGCGGCCGTCTCCGTCAAGTTGTCAATACCTGACGCCTGATGCTCTTGACAACGGAGGCGTTGGTGCCGCTTGCGTTCGTCGGGAGGGGCACATGTTTAATCACCTGTGACCCGTGCCGTAAAGCATCATATGTACTTCGCGATGAGGAAATACCGCACCTATCCGGCGGCTAAGACCGCTGTCTTGTTTGTGAACGTTCAGCAGGCATTTACATTCAAGTACAAGGCGTGGTGCCGCTGATACGAATTCAGAAACACGACACCACGAGAAAGAGGCATGCCGCATGCCTCATGCTTCCTCGGTGGTCAATGACAGGCGCTCCCGCCACCGGCTCAAATTCGACTTACGAGAACTACTTGAGTCGACACCGAATGGCAGGGAGATACCGATTGAGCTTGCTGCACATTCCAGCGACATTCTCCTGAGGGCCCGTCCTTCGCTGAGTTGCTTCATGAAGACGGATCTGCACGACCAGTTGCAAAAAGCGGAAATGAGCAAGCGCCTTGTTCTCGCGGGTCCGTACGCCAATTTGGCGATTGATTCAACGGTTCGAGATGGCGTGCAGCTTGGTCTCCATGTAACTGTCTTGAGTGACTGTGTTTCAGCGGAATCGGCCTCAGAGACGCAGGCGATTTTACGCTGCCCGCGTTATGCCGCAAACAGTCATTAGCCTGAAGAAGTTTCAGTCGCTGATAGTTACTTCACGCATTTGCCACCGGGGAAGGGCAATGAGCTATAGGATGCTCCCATTCGGTTTGTGAAGCTCCACTGGAAATACCTCCTGGAGACATTGACTTGCCACGTTGGCTGTTTTAGGATATTCAGATAAGGAATACCAAAACTGCACGAAGGGACATCTTGCAGCCGGGTCCAGTTCCATGCCGGAGCGGAACTCAAACATCGGTGAATGTCGATGAGTAGTGGACGCCTGATGATTCAGCACTATGTCCCGGAAATCTCACTGGAAAATAGGCTTAAACTGGTCTCTCATTCGGACTGCTGGCTTCCATTTGTGGTATGTTCGACTCAAAGTCACGTGGGAAATGAAGGTCTTACCCGACGTCTGCGACGAAGGAGTGTCTGTTTCAGAACACCGTCGTGGTGGAAGATTATGACAGGCTCATCATGAAAATGTGAGCGGAACTTTTTTCGGCGGCATGTTTTTGAGAAAAGCGCGACGCTGCGGAAAACCGCGATTTGCTCGCTGATCAGGACGTAACATTCGAAGTCCGAGAATGGCACCATCGCTCGTTGAAGAATTGTCGACGCGATTTTCAGCGGCCATCGTCAACTCCTTGATGCGGTTATTTAAGATGAAATTACGAGCGTTGCGCCTCGCACATGTACAAAATACTGTAGGCAATGTCGCTTGAAAAAGTGACCACAAGTAAGCACGAAAGACGGCTTTTCTAGCATATTTTGACCCAAAATATGGTCTTGTAGTTTGCCAAATCTGACCTAAAAACCAATGTGGAGGGAGGTGATGTGGTCGAGGAATTATCAACAGACTCTGCTACAACCACCTGGAGTTTCCCCACGGACTTCGCTGATTGACTACGAAGAAATCGTCCTCCCAAGGCGATTTCGAGTTGCGAGGTGTTTGCGATGAAAAAAGCAAAGAATCGTCTTTCCGGATTGCATGCCGACTACATTTTCGCCGTCGTCTCCGCCAGGGGCAGCTGGAAGCCGAATTCGTTGAGATGTGCCGCCAAAATCCGAAATTCTTTCCCAGCGGCCGTCGGCAAGTTTTGAGGAGGCTTCCGACGACCTTGTTCGTTGCAACAAATGGCAATTCAAAAAAAGCTTAACATGTGGGCTATCATCTTGCATCCGGGTAGCGATATTTAAGGCTGTCGGAAAATCCGAAACACCGGGCCAGGAGTGCCCCGCGGTAAAACCTATCCGAATTCAGCGGCTCCATCGGTGAAACGCCGATGAGAATCAACCGTCTCGTTCCACACGATCACGCAACCGTTTTCGCGAAATGCGAGTTTTTCAGCCACTAAATAGCGTGAAAGACCGCATCGGCGTCGCCATGATCGAAGCGGCCGAGCGTGATGGACTAATTAACGCCGACACCCACATCATTGAACCAACTAGCGGCAATACTGGCATCGCCCTGGCTTTTGTGTGCGCGGCGAAAGGCTACCGCCTAGTTCTGACGATGCCGAGTCGATGTCTGTCAAACGGCGGGCGCTGTTACGTGCCATGGGTGCAGACTTGGTGCTTACACCAGCAGCCGATGGTATCAGGTGCGCTGCGGCGTGGTGAGGAGCTTGTACAGCGAGACGACGTGCATCGATGCCTGCGCGGTTCAAAAACCCGGCGAATCCCGCGATACATGCGTCCACAACCAAACCGGAAATCTGGGAAGACACGGGTCACGGAGATATCGACGCCATTGTGGCAGGCGTGGGCACCGGCGGGACCGTTCAGGATCACCCGATTCATTAAAGGGCAAAATGCCATTTTCAAGGCAATAGCTGTCGAGCCCGCAACATCGCCGGTGAGCGTGGTGGAAAGCCCGGCAAGCATCAAATTCAAGGCATTGGCACAGGATTCGTACCGGATAACCTGGATACTTCGATCATGAATTTTATCACGGTGAATGACGACGATGCCTTTGACTGGGCACGGAAATTGGCAAAACGAGGGCATAATGGCTGGTATTAGCAGCGGCGCGAACATGTGGGCCACCGCTTCGAGTTGCCGCGCGGCCAGAGTTCAAGGGTAAGCGGATCGTAACGATCATGTGCAGCCTGGGCGAACGGTATTTGTCCGCGCCACTCTTCGCAGCGATACGTG
>CAWJNN010000018.1:0-9375 GCA_963844115.1 uncultured Planctomycetales bacterium
CTCTGACCGACGAAGAACGGCAGCTTATCTTCGCCTGGGCAAAGGCGGGGGCACCCGAGGGTAACGCCAACGATCTGCCTGCTCTGCCCACTTTTCCCCCGGATGGTTGGCAAATCAAGACCGACGTCGTCTATTCCATGCCGGAACCATTCACCGTGCCGGCTGAGGGCGTTCTCGAATATCAAACGTTTATCATCAACCCCCAGCTTGAAGACGAAAAGTTGGTCCAGGCCGTCCAGATCCGTCCCGGCAACATGACCGTGGTTCACCATGCCGGAGTTGCTCTTCGCCCGCGCGCACAAGGCGGGTATTGGCGGGTCGGGGAGTTGAACGACATGCTGCTGGCCATGTATATCCCCGGACAGCCGATCCTGCGACTGCCAGCTGGAGTCGCCAAAAGATTGCCGGCCGATTGCGAAATGGTGTTGCAGATTCACTATGTAACGGTGGGATCTGAACAAACGGATCGGACACAAGTTGGAATTCAGTGGGCGCGGCCGGAAGATGTTCAATATGAACTCGCCACGTGGGTCATTGTCGAGGAGGACTACGAGATTCCTGCACGCGAGGCCAAGTACGAGGTCTCATTTAGTTGGACCGTGGACCGCGACGTTCAGCTAAGGGCGCTCTATCCGCACATGCACTTACGCGGCAAGTCGGCGGAAATCCTCGCCTCCTATCCGGATGGCAGGAACGAAACCCTGTTGTTCGTTCCTCGTTACGACTTTAGCTGGCAACATCGTTATGAGCTGGCTGTTCCCAAGGATATTCCCCAAGGCACGGAATTGCGAATGAACGCGGTCTTCGATAACTCAGCGGCCAATCCCAACAACCCGGACCCGTCGGTTATCGTCCAAAATGGCGAGAGGACAATCGACGAGATGTGTCAAACGTATTTCGAAGTGTGCGTTCCGTATGTCCCACCGCAGGGATCGTCAAACGAACGCGTTTCGAGTCTATTGCTAGCCTGCGCGGCAGTCCTTTCCCTCTACGGCGGTTTTAACTTCGTCAACCGGCGCAAGCTGATGGCGACGTCCAATTAAGATCGTTACGGCAAGGAAGCAGGCAAATGCGGGCTATTCTCGGCATCCGTCGGCTCGCGTAAAATCGTAGCAATGCAGATTCTATTCTGTGCCTTCCGTCCGTTTAGCCAGCGAACGTCCGATGTCGCGAATCTGCGCTCTCGTTATCATCGCCATCTTACCGAAGTTCGTGTGCGCGGAGGACAAGCCGAACATCCTCTTCATCGCGATTGACGACCAGAATGACTGGATCGGATGTCTCGGTGGTCATCCCTTGGTGAAGACACCCCACATCGATCGCCTGGCCCAGCGCGGCACGGTTTTTCTGAACGCGCATTGCCAGGCACCGCTTTGCAATCCGTCGCGCACAAGTGTCATGACAGGCTTGCGCCCTTCGACGACCGGCATCTATGGGCTCGCGCCGTGGTTCCGTACCGTCGAAGCGTTCGCTGAACACGAGACGCTACCGCAATACCTTGCCAGGCACGGTTATCGCACGTACACGGCGGGCAAGATCTATCACGGCCCGTTCGGTCGCCGCAAAGCGGATAACGAGTTCCATGAAATTGGGCCAGGCCCCAGCATCGGACCCCAACCCGACAAACGACTGGTCGATGTTCCCAGTGATCATCCGCTGGTCGACTGGGGTGTTTTTCCTCACGAGGACCAGGACAAAGGCGATTGGAAGGTCGCTCGTTGGGCCATCAACCAGTTGGATGCAGAACCGCAGCAGCCGTTTTTGCTTTCCGTTGGCTTTTTCCTGCCGCACGTACCCTGCTATGCGACACAGAAATGGTTCGACCTTTATCCGGAGGATCCGTCGATCTTGCCGACGATCCGAAAAGACGACCGTGACGACACGCCGAGGTTTTCCTGGTATCTGCACTGGAAATTGCCGGAACCGCGTTTGAAGTATCTGCAAGAATCCAACCAATGGATCAACCTGGTGCGTTCCTATCTGGCGTGTACCAGTTTTGTGGACGATCAGGTCGGCCGCCTTTTAGACGCGTTGGATCGCAAGGGTTTAACCGACAACACGATTGTCGTACTGTGGTCCGACCATGGATGGCATTTGGGCGAAAAAGGAATCACCGGGAAGAATACGCTTTGGGATCGATCGACCAGGGTTCCGCTAATCTTTGCGGGCCCTGGTATCGCCAAACGCGGTCGATGCCAGCAGCCAGCCGAGTTGTTGGATATCTATCCGACGTTGCTGCAGCTCTGCGAGCTACCCGCGAACCGTGCGCTGGAAGGACACAGTCTGTCACCCCAGTTGGAGGATGCGAGCGCCTCACGTGATTGGCCAGCCATCACAACCTGCAACCACGATAATCACGGCGTCCGTTCGACGGACTGGAGATACATTCGCTATGCGGACGGGTCCGAAGAGCTATACAGTCTGCGCGGATCCGAACGAATTCGACAATCTTATCGATGACGATCGCCATCGTGACGTCTTGCAACAACATCGAAACTGGCTGCCGAAGACAAGCGCCGATCCAGCGCCCGGCAGCCGCGAACGCGTCTTGATTTATCGTGACGGCAAAGCCAATTGGGAAGGTGCAGATATTCGCCCCGGCGATCCGATTCCGGAACTCTAGTTGTCTAGTGCGATCGTGTGGCGGTGATCCGAGCCGGGGTCGCGTCTACGCGCGTAGCCGATGGTTGAAGCGGCCACCCTTCTGCGGCAGTCGGAACGTGCCCCTGCGGCACGAAGGCAGCGCCGGTCGGTGCCGCGTTCGGTGTAAACGCCGGTCCCGGGGAGCCGGCGGCGACCGCAATCGCATCGCCCAGACCGTACTTCATGGCCGCCTGACTGTACAGCTGCTGCGCTTCGGGCAACAGTTTTCGCAAGTTGGCCGAACGCGTTGCATCGGAAGGATGGGTCGAAAGAAATTCGGGCGGTTTCTGGCCCTGGCCCATTTGCGCGAATCGCTCCCAGAACGCCGGCGCTTCGGTCGGGTCATAGCCAGCTTTGGCCATCAGCAGCACACCGATGTGATCCGCTTCTGCTTCTTGCTTGCGGCTATAGGGAAGCACGACGCCGTATTTTGAGGCGACACCGTACGCTGCCAGGATGCGGTCTCGAACTGCGGCTTCCTGGCCCTTCGTAAAGTAATCCACCGTATTCTGCACGCCCTTTACCACCATGCCGTGGCTCATCCGTTCACCGCCGTGCCGAGCCAGCGCGTGGGCGACTTCATGCGACATGACGACGGCCAGCCCCGCTTCATTGGCACAAACGGGAAGGATCCCTTCGTGAACTGCCACCTTTCCTCCCGGAAGTGCAAATGCGTTCTGCTGGGGTGAATCGATCACGCGGAACTCCCATTGAAAATCGGGCCGCTGCGCCGCTGCGGCAATTCGCTGACCGACGCGATTCACCAGCTCGTGATATTGGGCGTTCGAAGAGATTTGCTCTTCTGCCAGGATTTGCTCATACGCCGTCGCACCCATCGTCACTTCTTGCGATTCGGGCATCAGCAGCAGCTGTCGGCGCTGCGTCACGGGTGCTGAACGACAGCCAAGGTAGAGCCCGCGCCGAGAAGCGCCAAGATCACGGTACAGCGTAGGATAAGTCGAAGCTGGGAGATCATCATTTGAAAAATGGGGACCTGCGGATGTAAATTGGAAGTCCCTCGGAAGGTGGGCCACGATTCTAGAAACGCACCCCGCGGTCCGAAAGGCCAATCGCCCGCCGCAACAGCGGTGCTAGCTGGCATTGCAGCCCATGGCTTCGGCGCGATTGCCCGAACTGAGCGGAATGGCGCTAAAACCTAAGATTAGGCGATGAAAATCGCCTAGCGAACCGGCGCGAAAAACGTGTAGTACGGTTCGTCGCGCAGAATGCGCTGGACATACAATGCCAGTTCAACCAGATGATAATCCCCCCACATGCACGACTCGCCGCGTGGGATCTTCGAATCGGCGGGCACATAGTCCCAACCGCGCGGCCGATGATAGACCGTGTGCAAGAGCAGGCCTTGATGATCTGTGGATACGCTGAGGTAGGGTTCCTCCAGGAGTCTAGCCAGCACGGTAAGTCCCGCTTGCCAATAGCGTTGTCCTGCCGAGGAGTCTGCCGCGCTGTTCAAATAGTGGCCCAATCGCAGCAGACCTTGAGCGGCAATCGCAGCCGCCGAACTGTCGACCGGTTCGTGCTCGTTCAACGGATCCGCGGGCCGCTGTAGATAGTCGCCCAGCCGACCGAGCCCCGGTGCTCCCGTGTCCCAGTAAGGAATACCGTCGCTCGGCGTGTTTTCAAGATAAAAATCACACGTCGCACAGGCGGCACGTCGCATCAGTTCTTCCATGTCCTGTCTGCCACCCAACGATTCCAGCTCGTCGTCAGCCACACTCTGCAAAAACTCCAGTTGTTCGGCGTAGCCCAACATGACCCAGGCCAATCCGCGGGTCCACGTACTGAAGGGCGAGTAGCCTTGCTGAGTACTTGGACAGCGATACTGTCCATCGTTACAGTTAAAAATCGATTCGTGAACCACCCGTCCGCGTTGGTCGAATTGGTCACGATCTTCACCAAAGTAGACGTTGTACCTGGCGGTTGTGCGGGCGTGTTGTAACAGTCGGTCGAGCAGCGAGACTCGCTGATCGTTTTCTACCATCAGCACATGCCCCAGCTGATGGGCAACAGCCAGGACTCGTAGCGAGCGGATCGTGTCGCTGAACAGCGAATGCGGGCCATTGAACGAATAAATGTAACCGTCGCCGTCCGCGGTAGGGCTCCACCGAGCCGCCTGCACGGCCCCCGAAACCTTGATTGCCAGTTCGTACAGTTGCAGCTCGCGCTGATCGTGCGGAATTCGCCCCTCCAACATCAATCGCCGCAGTCCGCCATACGTGCTAATGTTATTGAACCCATGATCATGGACTCCGAAATGAGTCAGATGGGGGGCCATCCGCTCGATCGTGTTCTGCCGTCCGATTTCCAGAAATTGTTGATCGTCCGTGGCGTCGAACTGCAACAAGGACCAGCCGAACTGAAAACCCTGGGTCCACTCCGTCCAGCCCTGGGTCGTGTACTTGCCTTGGACAGTAAAGACGGGCGTACCGTCGCCGACTTGAAATGATGCGTCGAGGGCGAGTATTTTCTGGCCGGAAAGATCCCATAGCCGTTGCAGTTTGTCGCCAAGGTCCGCGGGACGCAGTTGTTCATTGATGTCGATCATTCAACCTACCTCGTGCCATTTCCCGGCGCGAGCGAATTCACCGAGAAGCATTGCCAGTGCGCTGCGGCATTGCCGCCTCGCCTATGATAACTGGACGAGACACGCCTTGGCCATCGCTTGTTTAGCTGCCGAAGGACGATCGACAAACGAACTAAAAAAAGGGAAGATGGCACCAGACCCGTCGGACGATCCCCGTTGGACGATGCCAGTTGGAATAATTTTGAGCCAGTCGATGCGCGCGCTTACAGATGCCTTTGTGAACTACCATCGAGGCCTCGGCCGGATGCCGTGGTATTGGCGTCCCTGGCTGGCGTCACTGTTCATCGCCAACCTGGTCGTACCACTGCTGTACATCACTCGATTTGAAGCGCAGGTCGTGTTTGCCACAACCGTGGTGAATTCCGCCCTGTTTACCATCCTGACGGCACTCCAGGGGTTCACTCGACTGCTTAGCCTGGCGCATCTGACCTGGTTTCCCTTGATTTTCTTCCTTTGGACGACCTTGGATCGGATCCCGGCCGATGACGCTTATGGAGTTTGGATCCGAGTATTGATCGTCCTGAATGCGATATCGATCGTCATCGATGTCATGAATGTCATCCTCTATGCGGCCGGGGATCGCGTCGAGTTAGTCGAAGGCCTGTCTCGGGCCGGTGTGGAACCGACATCTGCTTCGTAGAATAAAAACCACGTCGATGGCCAAGTCGCATCAAGAAAACGATCTCGATCTCTGGTATACGCGGATCGCCGCGATCCGCGACCGGCAGTTATTGGAAGCCTACCGGGATCTGCTCACGCCCGAAGAAGTTCAGCGCGCTCAGCGATTCGTCTTTGATCGACATCGCGACCAGTACCTGATTACGCGCACGTTGGTTCGCACCACGCTCTCGCGGTACGCGGATGTTGAGCCGCGAGACTGGGAGTTTCAGCAGGATCGGTATGGTAAACCGCACGTCGCCGGACCGGTCACGCTGCCGCTTGCGTTCAACCTCTCTCATACGGACGGCCTGGTCATTTGCGGTGTGGCGGCGGTATCCATGTTGGGGGTCGACGTCGAGCGGATTGATCGGGCGACGGAAGCGCTGTCGATTGCGCGCCGATTCTTCGCCCGCCCGGAAGTCGAGTACTTGGCGAGTGCGAATGAGCCCGATCGTCGCGCCACGTTCTTACAGATTTGGACGCTGAAGGAAGCTTACATCAAGGCGCGCGGTGAAGGTCTGTCGATTCCTCTGGCGGACTTCGCCTTTGAATTTCGATCGAACGAGCCGGCGTCTATCCGGTTCTTGAAATTGCTCGATGATGACGCTCAACGATGGCAGTTTTTCCAGCTGGAAGCGATTCCTTACCGCATCGCCATTGCCGCTCGACAAGCCAGCGCGGAATCGCTGCGACTGTGTATCTGCGATACGATCCCGCTGCAAGAAACAGGACCGAAGCGCTCGCTTGATCTGGAGCACGGCGTTGCGGGAGTTTCTTTGTAAACCGAGATACTCCTAACTCTCGTGCCAGGTTTCAGCTGCGCCGTATAACGCGAGCCAATATTGCGATTCTAAACACGCTGTTAGAAGTAATACGTCGCGCAGCCAACTTGGATGCCGGAGGCCACGTTGATGATCAGACCGATGTCGCCCGGTTGAACTAACTGTTTTTCCAACGCGTGGTCGAACGCATACGGCAAAGACGAGGTGAATAGATCCTTGCCGCCGTGGTCGACGTCAACCACAAGCTCGTTCGGAACGCCCAAAGCGCCTGCAAGTTGCCGGTTGAACTTCGAGGAGAACTGGGGTGGCAGGACGATCTTGATCTGCGAAATATCGAGCCCTTCCCGTTCCAACAGCTCATGAATAACGTCCGGAATGCATTGGAGCCAATGGTCGTTCAATTCGGGTCGGACCTGGAAGTTCAGGTACGGCTTGCCTTCTCGATAGGCGCCCGTCACGACGCGAGACTCGCTGAATTGCGGGAAGTATTTGAAGAGGAATTGACCAAAACCTCGGTGCCCGTCCGACGAGGGTTCCAGGATCAGCGCCGACGCCGTCTCGTAAACCCCCGACAGTTCACCGAATAGTTCCTCGTTCACTTCAACTTCCGAGGCCGTGATCATCGCATTGCCAAACGTGCCGGCCTGAATCATCTGAGTCGCGACGTGGCAGGCATTCAGCACCCCCATCCCGCCATTAAAGACATCGAATGCAAACGTCTTTTGGTCCAGTGCCGACGCGATCGTGTCGTTCATTTCCAGCTCGCGCGCGATGAGCGTCGCAATCGCGGGCTCGGAAATATAGCCCGTGCGCGAAACGCTGCCGTAGATCAACAGCTCGATATCATTGCACTCGTAGGACGACCTTCGCAGGCACTCGGTGGCGGCCAGCGCGGTCATTTTGGGTGTGTCGCGTTCGATCGGCTGTCCTAAGGGAATCATCCCCGCGCTGTGCACCTGAACTCGCGGTACATCGGCCCGACGCGGCGGCTGTTGAGCGGCCGGTGAGTGGCGCTTTTCGGGATGCTGACCGTTCTGCTTGTTGTGGCGAATGCGGTCGGGCAGATCGTCAAACGTGTAGATGCCCGTCCCGATCGTCTGACCAGAACCGGTGATACCAAACAACACCCGCTCGCCAGATTTGATGTTCCCGCTGATGATATTGTCCCATACGGCGACCATCTGCGTCGTCGTCGCCGTGTTGCCGCGTTCGGCAATGTTGTGAATCGTGTTGTCATCATTGCAGACGTTGCGACGGAACGCCTTGTTGATCGCCCGTTTGGCGTCTCGCAGCGACCGGTCGGACGTCTGATGCAGAATCATGTGGTCCATGTCCTCCGGCTTCCACGGACTGTTTTCAAAGGTGTACTTCGCATGCATCACCGAATGATGGACGGCAACCGCCGTATGCTCCATGGGATCAGGGACGTACATAATGGCGCCGCCGTGTGGCTGGTCCGTCAATTTTCCAATGCAGAGCCGTGCGTATTTGCTGAGCGAGTACATTTCCAATTCGTGGAAGCCAACGTCCCGGTTGGACGCCGCTTCCAGCAGAACCGCCGCGCCGGCGTCGCCAACCGTCAGACAGGCCATCCGCGAATCCATGAAGCTGTCGATTTCCAATTGGGCAGTCTTGGAAATCTCCGTGATATACTCGCCGCTTACGACGAGACCGCGACGAATCAGTCCCGTTTCCAGCATCGCTTCCACGACGCTGATTGCCGTGAACATGCCCGAACAGGCGTTGGCGATATCGATCGCGAAGGCGTTATCGAAACCAAAGTGACTTCGTAACTGCACCGACGTATTTGGTTCGACCGACAGATGCCGCACACCGTCCAATCGAGTGATGTTGCAAGCGATCACCACGTCGATATCCGCCGGACCGTATTTCGAATGCTGGAGGCACTCGATCACAGCCTTCTTCGCCAGATCAATTGAAAACTCGGTTTCGCCGGCCATTCGTCGGCTATGGATTCCCGTCATCCGTTCCAAGGGAAACCACATTTTCTTCTTGCAGCCCTTCAGTAGTTCCTTCGTCGTTACGACCTTCGGCGGCAGATAGACCCCCATGCTCTCGATAATCGCATTGGATTTCTTGGTCTCGCGACGTTGACGCACCGATGACGAGTGCGATTTGCGTACGCGTGGGCTGGCCTGGGATATCTCTCCAGGCGCCACCAAGGTGCCATTCCCGTTGCCATGGCAAGCGACGGCATCGGCCTCGCCAGCTGGCATGGCGGGAGTTGCGACTTCGGCTAATTCGGCAATCGTCGGATACTGAAACAGCATGGCGGGCGTGACATGAAGATTTCTCGACTTCGCGAGCGCACCGATTTCCAGGCTCTGGATCGAGGCGCCGCCAAGATCGAAAAAGTTGTCGTAGACGCCAACCTGGTCCAATCCCAACACGCCTGCAAAGATCTCGGCCAACGTCTCTTCCGTTTTGTTTCGCGGCGTAACGAATTCAATTTGCAGTTCGGGGCGCGACGTATCAGGTTCTGGTAGCGCTTGGCGATCGATTTTTCCGGCGGGGTTCACGGGGAGGCGATCGAGCCACATAAACGATGCCGGTAACATGTAATCGGGTAGTTCCTGCCGCAGAAACTCCCGCAACTCGTTCGTGTTCGGCCGCGTATCGGTCTCCGGCACCAGGTAGGCCACCAGCTGTTTGTCGTCGGTCTTG
>CAWJNN010000019.1:0-268475 GCA_963844115.1 uncultured Planctomycetales bacterium
TGCGAACCGCAGAGCGTGGCTTCATTCACATCGTCCTGGGGCGACGGTTGTTTATGTCGTTCGCTCACAGGAACGTAAAGAGCAACTAACGAAGTTGCTGGGCAGGCCCCCGATTTTCGTTTGCGACGTGGAACAGGAAGAACAGATCGAGCAGGTGCTCGTGACCAGATCGCTGGCCAGTATCCGACGCTGCATGGCCTGGTCCATTTCGCATCGCGTTCGCCGAATACGAGGGAGGTGTCAAGCCGTTTCACGAAACCGGCAAGCACGAATTCCTGCGTGCCGTCGATATTTCCTGCTTTTCGCTGGTCGCCATTGCCCTCCGCGTTCAAGGACCTGCTGGATCCGGACGCGTCCGTTGTCACATCTTGATTTCGACAACGCGGATGGCTAGCGAGAATTACGGATACATGCGCCTATTAAAGCGGTGCTCGACTCTTCCCTCACTTTCGCGCGAATGCTCCAGGTGTCGCGCGTCGCATTACGCTGTCTTACCTGGCCTGCTGAAGACATCCGCCTCGGCGGGTATTCCGGGTACGTCGATTGTACCTCTACGCCGAACAGGTGATTCCACGCAAGCGGGCTGAAGAAGCGGCCCACGTGGCCGCGTTTCCGTCGAGTCGCTATCGAGCGGCGTGAACATGCAACAAATCGTCGTCGATGCTGGAATGTCGATCAATTATTTTGATTCGCGACATCAGAAGGCCATATGGTAGTTGTCAATTTGTGAGCAAGGCGACACGGTAGCCTGTCAGTCGCACGTACCAGAGATGTCCGATTTCTCGAAGACAATCTTGTCTCGGCCAAGAAATACTTCACATTCACCGGAAACTCCGCCACCGTGCCAGCTTCGTTCATCTTCGGTTCAAGGCTTTTGATTTGTTCCAGGCACAGCGATCGTCACCTTGGCCTTGTCCTTCGCAAACGATGCAACAATATCGTCAAACTCGACTTGCCTTAATCGCCTTGGCGAGATCAGCGGGAAGGCGAGCTTTTTGATGTACTCCTGATGGTTGTCATCTCGCAGAAACGAGTGCGTAATCGATCGCTGAGTGTAGCTCGGTGCGTGGGTCAACTTGATCATTAGGAGGCAATGGCTTCCGGGGAATCCAGGCACTCAACAGCACTGCTACAACTACGTAGTGCATCAGGTTTTCCTTGTGCTTCTGATTACGGTTGCTGCTTCGCCGAAATCGCAGGACGAACCACACCAGGGAGCGAAACGGCGGCCGAGGAGGACATCCCGTTATAGGCGGCCTGCCAGTTTGTCCGCAAAAGGCAGTTGTCCGGGTCGACCGCGACGCCTATCGCAGAACGGAGTGGCGGGGACGACCAATGCGTCGGTGAGTTACGAAACCTGCCGGCCATCGCAATTGCGCGATGGTCGGCAGTTTTGTAAATCTCTAACTCCAACTAGTTTGTTTCGACAACGTTGTACCAGTCGATCGCTAGTCCGGGGACGACGCGGTCGGTCGGCTGACGGATCGTGTTGCTCGTGGCAAAGAATTCGGCTCTCACCCACGAAGTACGTGTTGTTTCGTTACCACCAGATTGTAGGTCTCGGCATTGCTCCCGGATTCCACAGCACTCCACCCGGACGCGCGGTTGACGGCGTGGATCGACGCACCGCTCTTCAGTAGCCTGTTGAGACTTGACCCATCGTTGCCGGCAACCCAGAACAAGCGGCCACCGCTGGTTCGATTCTCGTTTCCGATCGACGCTCAGCAGGTCGCCTGCCGTTGGCAGCCGGTCGTGTCCAGGACGGGCTTGTAAGTGAGTTCACCCGTTTCGGGGTTCTGGAAAGAACGAGATCGCCGATTTCAATGGTTTCAATCGCCTTGGGACCCGCGTCGGTCCAGACCAACGTACCGGTCCGGCCCAGACAGTCGACTTGCGCTTCGCTACCGCCGGTGGTCTCTGTGGTCGACGACGGCTCCGACTAACCCAGCGGAGGTCCGACCGAATTTATCGCGACTTCTTCGCAGTGGACCTGTTTCGCGTGTTGGTTTTTCGCCAGAGATATACAATTTCGTCATGTTTGTTCCACCACGACCACCATTGTTCGGGCGTGTTGTAAAGATTCGTACGCGTGGCGATGTCCAACGTCGCCATACTCCGTCGTTCACTGGATGCGGTGCGGCCATGCCTCCTTCGCGGTCTTCGGACGCTTCTCCGATGTCCTCAACGTGCGGCGCAACGTGTCGTTAATCCGCCCCCCCGGCAACGCGATCCGTCGGTAGTTCGTGTCGAATCGACTGATTTCGCGATCATCCTGGTTCGCGGAACAGCACATGGCGGTACATGAGACCGCCTCGGACGATTTCGCGCTGCGACTGGATGGACGTGTGCATGGCTGCGAGCATTCGGATAATCGTCCAAAGGCCGATCACGCAAAGCTTCCGCAGCGCTTTCACGCACTTCATCGAACTGGGAAATCACGGCGTGTCGTGCCAGTGATTCGGAAGATCCTGCTCAACGCCGCCCAGTACCTCGACCACCAGCTGTCCGAGCTGGGGCTCCGCCCTCCGAAAGGACGATTTCCAAAGCGGGGATCACATCCGGGTGAGAGATCGTCGTAATTCCTTTTTCGGCCATGATGTGTTGCTTGGTCCTCGGCGAGCTTGAAGTCGCCGCTTGTATATCTTCGACCTTTGGCTGCCAGGTGGCGAAGGCGGCACGTCGGGCCTGGGTGCGAGCGCGGTCCGCCGTAAAAATAAGCTGGCTAATGCTCATTGGGCAAATGGTGCGGAGATTGCGGCGGGAAGGAAAGGCTAAAGGAAAACAGATTATGCGCGCGAAATTCGTTAAGCCTAAAATCATTTTTCCCCCATTTCCCGTTGGTGGGGAAAAATCAATTTAGGCTTAACGATAAACAGAGACAGCTTATTACGTTCGCGGTGATTAATCTGTTCCTTAGCCTTTTTCCTTGCCGCCGCAATCTCCGCACCATTTGCCCAATGAGCATTAGCCAGCTTATTTTTACGGCGGGACTGTGCTCGCACCCAGGCCCGACGTGCCGCCTTGGCCGCCTGGCAGCCAAAGGTCGAAGATATCAAGCGGCGACTAAACAGCCGAGGAACCAAGCAACGCGCGCTGGCCGAAAAGGAATTGCGAGCGATCTCTGACCCGGATGTGATCCCCGCTTTGGAAATCGTCCTTTCGGGAGAAAGCGCCCGGCTGGGACAGCTGGTGGTCGAGGTACTGGGCAGCATTAAGGGCCAGGAGTCTTCCCAATCACTGGCACGACACGCCGTGATTTCCCAGTTCGATGAAGTGCGTGAAAGCGCTGCGGAAGCTTTGCGTGATCGGCCTTTGGACGATTACGTTCCCTCAATGCTCGCAGCCATGCACACGTCCATCCAGTCGCAGCGCGAAATCGTCCGAGGCACTCGTCGCGGGCGTCTCATGTACCGCCATGTGCTGTTCCGCGAGAACCAGGATGATCGCGAAATCAGTCGATTCGACACGAACTACCGACGGATCGCGTTGCCGGGCGGAAGCGCTAACAACACGTTGCGCCGCACGTTTGAGGACATCGGAGAACGTGCCGAAGACCGCGAAGAAGCGGTGGCAGAAGCGAATCGGCAAACCGTGTCCATGAACGAGCGGATTATGGCGACGCTGGACATCGCCACGCGTACGAATCTTTACAACACGCCCGAACAATGGTGGTCGTGGTGGAACGAACATAACGAAGTCTATATCTCTGGCGAAAAACCGACGCGCGAAACGGTGAGTACCGAAGAAGTCGCGATCGTCGATCGGACCTCGCTGGGTACGTCGGGACCGTCAGGATCGACCGGCGGAACCACCGGCGGTAGCGAAGCGCTCGACTGTCTGGCGGCCGGTACGTTGGTCTGGACCGACGCGGGTCCCAAGGCGATTGAAACCATTGAAATCGGCGATCTCGTTCTTTCCCAGAACCCCGAAACGGGTGAACTCACTTACAAGCCCGTCCTGGACACGACCGTCCGACCGGCAGGCGACCTGCTGAGCGTGTCGATCGGAAACGAGAATATCGAAACCAGCGGTGGCCACTTGTTCTGGGTGGCCGGCAACGGATGGGTCAAGTCTCGACAGCTGAAGAGCGGTGCGTCGATCCACGCGGTCAACGGCGCCGTCCCGGTGAGTGCTGTGGAATCCGGGAGCAATGCCGAGACCTACAATCTGGTCGTAGCGGAAAACAACACGTACTTCGTGGGTGAGAGCCGAATTCTTTGCCACGACAACACGATCCGTCAGCCGACCGACCGCGTCGTCCCCGGACTAGCGATCGACTAGTACAACGTTGTCGAAAACAAACTAGTTGATTAGAGATTTACAAAACTGCCGACCATCGCGCGATTGCGATGGCCGGCAGTTTTCGTAACTTCACAACGCGCCCGTCGTCCGCCACTGCCGTTCTGCGATAGGCGTCGCGGTCAACCGATTCGTCGATAGGCGCAGACTTGCCTTGCGGACAAACTGGCAGGCCGCCTATAACGGGATGTCCCTGCCGGCCGCCGTTTCGCTCCCTGGTGTGGTTCGTCCTGCGATTTCGGCGAAGCAGCAACCGTAATCAGAAGCACAAGGAAAACCTGATGCACTACGTAGTTGTAGCAGTGCTGTTGAGTGCCTGGATTCCCGGTCAACAGGAAGCCGTGCCTCCTAATGATCAAGTTGACCCACGCACCGAGCTACACTCAGCGATCGATTACGCACTGGTTTTACTGCGAGATGACAACCATCAGGAGTACATCAAAAAGCTCGCCTTCCCCGCTGATCTCGCCAAGGCGATTAAGGCACTCGAGTTTGACGATATTGTTGCATCGTTTGCGAAGGACAAGGCCAAGGTGACGATCGCTGTGCTGGAACAAATCAAAAGCCTTGAACCGAAGATGAACGAAGCTGGCACGGTGGCGGAGTTTCCGGTGAATGTGAAGTACTTCTTTGGCCGAGACAAGATTGTCTTCGAGAAATCGGACGATCTCTGGTACATCCGCAACTGACGGCTACCGTGTCGCCTTGCTCACAACTGACGACTACCGTGTCGCCTTGCTGACGATGTCGCGATCAAAATAATTGATCGACATTCCAGCATCGACGACGATTTGTTGCGCGTTCACGCCGCTGGATCGCGGACTCAACAGAAACGCGGCCACGTGGGCCGCTTCTTCGGTCGCAACAGCCCGCTTGCGTGGAATCACCTGTTCGGCGTAGAGGTACGAATCGACGTACCCCGGAATACCCGCCGAGGCGGATGTCTTCAGCAGGCCAGGTGAGACGGCGTTAAATCGGACGCGCGAAAACTTGCTGAACGATTTGGCGAGGAACGCAAGGGAAGAGTCGAGCGCCGCTTTGATGGGCGCCATGTATCCGTAATTCTCGCTAGCCATCCGCGTTGTCGAAATAGAGATCGTGACAACGGACGCGTCCGGATCCAGCAGGTCCTTGAACGCGCGGGCAATGGCGACCAGCGAAAAGCAGGAAATATCGACGGCACGCAGGAATTCGTGCTTGCCGGTTTCGTGAAACGGCTTGACACCTCCCTCGTATTCGGCGAACGCAATCGAATGGACCAGGCCATGCAGCGTCGGATACTGGCCAGCGATCTGGTCGCGCACCTGCTCGATCTGTTCTTCCTGTTCCACGTCGCAAACGAAAATCGGGGCGTTGCCCAGCAACTTCGTTAGTTGCTCTTTACGTTCCTGTGAGCGAACGACATAAACAACCGTCGCCCCGGCCTCGTCAAGCGCTCGGCCAATGTGATAAGCCACGCTCTTGCGGTTCGCAACACCGAAGACCGCGATCGTTTTTCCCGTCAGCTGTAGAAAGTCCAAGATGCTGCTTTCGTTGTCCTGCATCGATTCGTCCGGATGCAGCTGCGATCGGCTATTTGTCGTCCTTCGTAACGATGGAACAGGCGAAGTCCAGACGCACGGCTATTTTGTCGTCGACCGTTACGCTGCCGGTCATGTAATACGCGTTTTTCAAGCGGTCGGTCAGATTCACTTCGATTCTAATCGTGTCGCCCGGCAGGACCATTCGTTTAAAACGCACGTTGTTCATCCGCGTGGCGACCGGGACGGCGCCGGAATCGCCGTCCCACTTTTGCGCGAGCAAGACGCCGCCGGCCTGCATACACGCTTCGCACAATAAAACGCCCGGCGTCAGCGGGTAGTTGGGATAATGTCCGCCGTACCAGAATTCGTCCCCCGCAAAATGCTTGCGGCAGACGATCCGCTGGTCGTCCTGTTCGACGATTTCGTCCAACAACAGAAACGGTGGGCGGTGAGGGATCGCGTCCAGAATTGCCTGCTGAGTCATGGTTCGGAGCCAAGTTCTGGGGAATTGAAGTTACGGGTCAGGGGTCAAGAAATCGACACGGGGCTGGAACTCGAGGACTTCATCAGCAGCGAGTCGACATCGTTCGCGACGATAACACCGTAGTTAATGGCCCCCAGCCAACCTGACATGATGATGCCTACACTGCCGGCATGGTACAGCCCTTGGATCTGTTCGGGCAATCCGCGGCTGACGGCCAGGCCTTCGAACTTGGTGCCAAAACTTGCGCCGTGAACGTGCCGGGTGTAGTGTTTGAACGTCAGCGGAGTGCCCGCTTCGGCGTGATCCAGTTTGTCGCGGATCCCCGGCACGTATTTCTCGGCCGCGTCCAGCGTCGTCTCGACCAGATCCTGCTTGCTCAATTCGTACTCTTCCGGCGACAGGTCGGCCCAGTCGGAATAGTTCGCATTCGTACTGGAAACGACCAGGCACCGCGGTCGACCCTGGGGCCGAGTGCGGGGGTAATAGAAGGAAAATGTGCGACTGGTGACGTCGCGGCTGAGCAACAAATCGGTTCGGAATTCCGGCGCCGTCGAACTGAATAACAAATCCCCGGTGCTCTCCTCGATGTGCTCGTCCGGTTTCAGCGCCATGTACACCTGCGTACTCGAGTTGTTCAGCCGCACCGCCAGCGCCTGTTCAACAAAGTCCTTGTCCAAATTCTCTTTGCCAACCATGTGCAAGACGGTCGCCTTCAGGTTGGCGTTGGAAACGACGGATCGAGCACCAATGAAGCGGTCGTTGACGGTCACACCCGTTACTTTTCCGCGGTGGACGTTGATCTTCGTGACGTCGCAGCGGATGCAAATATCGACTCCGTTCGCCTTAAGTTCTTCGTGCATCAGGTGAATTAATTGATCGGTCCCACCTTGGAACGTAAAGACGCCCTTGGACATGAAATTCGAGAACACGATGCCATACGCGATGGCGGGATCCTCCAGAGTCGAACCATTGGCGTAGGTGATCGGTTCCATCAGCAGTCGCACGACATCCTTGCGGCCGGGAAAGTACTGTTCGAACAGGTCGCCCACCGAGGTGGTCTGGTCATCGTAGAAGTTCATCTGACGCGCCGTATCGAAGAACTTCGTCACGGCGTCCGGCTGCAGTCCGAAATCGGTGGTCAGCAGCCGAGTGAAGTCTTCGCGATTGTAGCTCGTCGTCAGCGAGAACATGGGGTTGTCGAATCGAATGTTCTTCAGCTGGACGATCGCGTCGGCAAGTTCCTGCGACCAGTATCGCCGACAACTCTTGATCATCCCGACCGGAAAGCCATGCAGCGAAATGTCAAAGATGTGGCCGCCCGGTCGTTTGAACCAGGTCGCCATGCCGCCCAGCTTGTAATGTTGCTCCAGCAGAAGGACACGATGACCACTTCGCGCCAACACGTTCGCGGATGTCATTCCGGCCAGTCCGCTACCGATGACGATCACGTCGTAACGGTCAGCGGCATCCTTGAGAAAATCGCGTGGCATAGTGGATGAGAATGACCAATGACCAAATCCCAATGACCAAATTCAAGGCGGCATGATGGCCAGCCTGTTCGTCATTAGTAGTTTGTCATCAAATGTTCATTGATTGGTAAGATTCTAACGCGGTATTTGGGACCAGGGAAGTCGGTTATAGCAAATTGGACATTGGGATTTGGTCATTGAGGCTTCATAATCAGGCACTGATTCGCGAGCGTAATCCCGCTGAACATGGCACCCACGATGCCGACATATCCTTGATCCGTCCCGCAGATATGCAAGTTATTCAAATGGGTCGAGCCGTCGAGCCGTTTGCGCGGGGTTCCGTAGACGGCCCCGTTGTCGTGCCCGGTAAACCGCCGGATCGTCTTGGGCGTGAACATGTCGGTATCGATGACGTGATGGCGGTAGTCGGGCAAGAAACGGACGGCCGACTCTTGAATTCGATCGTACCACTTCAGTTTTTCCAGCTGGTACTGGTCCTCGGACAAGTCGCACCAGCTGCCGTAATTCGCCTGCGCGGTAATTCGCAGCACATTATCCGGCAGTTTTCCGTCGGTGTATTCAAAGTTATTGGGCGAACAAATCACCCCCGTGCGCGTGTCACATAGCTCGTCGGGCCGGCGCCAATCAAAACGATCCGAATCGTTGAAGAACACCAGCGTCCGATCAATGCCCAGGTCGCGCGGCGGCTTATCCAAGATCGAAATCGTCTCGGCAAACGACAACTTCCCTGCCTCAGTGGCCTCCACTTCCGAGACATCTTCGCACATCCGCATAGTCTCGATCCAACCTGCAGAGGAAAGTATCTGTCGCCCCGTGATCTGTTGACCATCATCCAACACGACAGCCGTCGCTTTCTTGCCATCCACCTTGATGCAGTTGACCCCACACCGCAGCTTCAATTCCCCTCCCAACTCGCGGAACCGACGGACCAGTTTGCGTAAGATCAAACGCACACCCGCCAACGGTCGACCCAGACCTTCGGTAAAGATACTGTGAAACATCACGCAGAACATCCCAAACCCCATATCGTGTTCGCGCGGGTTCCCGTACCACATCAACGGGCACAGGATCATCTCAATCAATAACGGATCCGAAAGGTTCTCGCGCAGGACTTCACGAGCGGAAACGTCGAACATTTCCTGGTCCAAATCGTCGTAATCGACGATGCGTTTCAACAGCTGCTCGAACGCCTCTTTTTGGGCCGGAAAGGCGCGGTGCACTTCGCTGCGGAACAGTTCGAAGTCGTTGCCGAAACGTAGTGATACGCCCGGAAAATTGATTTCCGAGCCGATTTGGGGTGCCAACGCAAAATCATCCCAGCGGAAACGGAGTTGGCGTAACAGTCGAGCGAGCGGGCCTTTGCGCGTGCCCTTGGGCGTGAAGTTCGTAACAGCGTGCAGCCCGACGTCGTAGTCGCGGCCTCCCAAACGGTAGAACGAATTGAGGCCGCCGATCGTGTAATGGCGCTCCAGAATGCAGACCCGCTGATCGTAGTGCGCCAGTCGGATCCCCGCGGCCAGTCCCGACATACCGGCACCGATGATGATCGTATCGTACATGGATCAGGCCAATGAAATGACCAATGACCAAATCTCAATGACCAATGAAATGACCAATGAAATGGACAAATGTGTTGACGGCGTGTTCAATTGGTCATTGGGGCTTGGTCATTACCACTCATGCGTGCCCTAACCGACTTCGACATCCTGCATTTTCGGTAATAGATAGGCAACAGTGCTCTGCATACTGGCCAACTGGGTATAGTCTTCTTCCGGAACTTCGACGCGGTAACGTTTGCGCAATTCCATGACGATATCCAGAAAATCCATGCTGTCCAATTCCAGTTGCTCGCGGAACGCCACGTCATCCTTCAGATCGCTTAAATCGTCGTCCGGCGCGATGTCGCTCAGGATATCGATGATCGCTCCGCGAATTTTCTCGTCCGTCATCACATTCTCCGTTTTAAGTCCAGCGGCGGACAAACGACTACCGCTAGATCATCTTGATAATCGCTAGATCCTTTTAATGATCACTGCAGAATTGATACCTAACATACCAAACGAGTTGTTCAGTATGTAATCCACCCGATCCAGCTCGCGCGGTTGTTGGCACACCAGGCCAGCTAATTCACATTCCGGATCGACTTTTTCGACGTTTATGGTGGGATGGCAGACGCGGTCGTGAAAGGAGGGCAGGTTTCCGGTCAACTCCAAGACGCCTGCCGCGCCCATCGCGTGTCCGATGTAGCTTTTCGTGTTGTTAAACAAGGTTCGATCGCTTTTGCCAAAGACCTGCCGCAAGGCCGTCGCTTCTTGAATATCGCCGCTGGTCGTGCCGGTCGCATGCGTGCTGACAATATCAATCTGCTCTGCTACCAGCCCTGCGCGGCGCAAAGCCAGTTCGATGCATTCGGCCTGGCGCACAGGGTTGGGTAACACAAAATCACTGGCGTCACTGTTGATGGCGTAGCCCAGCAGTTCGCCGTAAATCTGCGCACCGCGGGCCTTCGCATCGTCGAATCGTTCCAAAACATAGATACAACCACCTTCGGCGACGACGATGCCATTGCGATCGACGTCGAAAGGCCGAGAAGCCTGCGCCGGGTCTTCGTGCGTCGCCAGGGCACCTTGGCTGTGAAAGCTGGCAAAGATCCCAAAGGTGTGGATGCTCTCGGAAACACCACCGGCAAGTGCCAGGTCGCAATCGCCCAGTCTCAGCATCTGCATTCCCTGAATCAAACCGGCATTCCCGGCAGCACACGCCGCTCCGATCGAATAGTGCGGGCCGGTGATACCCATGTTCAGCGATATTTCGCCAGCCGGGTTGTTCGCGACGGTGCGTGGGTTGTGGTGGTGCGACCAATACTGAGTATCGTAGTCGTACCCCTTCAGCTGAAAGACCTCGTTCTCGGTCTCGACATTGCCATGTTCGGTCACCCCGATATAAACGCCGACGCGCGAGGGATCGGTGTTATCCCAATCAATACCCGAATCCGCGACCGCTTCCCTCGCACAATAAATGCCAATGCTACCGGCGCGAGTTCCCCGACGGATCGCCTTGCGCTTTTGATGCCGCTGTTCATCGAAATCGCAGATGCCGGCCAGTGTCTTGCCGAAATAGCGAATCTCGTAGGGGCTGACGCCACTGCGTCCTTCAAGCAAGCTTTCACGATACTCAGTCAGCGAATTACCGTTGGGTGCCGTGAGCCCAATTCCCGTGATGACGATGCGCTGCTGTGCTGGTGCGGGTGCGGGTGCGGGTGCGGGTGGGATCGCGATCATGGCTTCACTGCCCGGCGGGAAGACTCCAAACACTCGACATTACCATTTTTCCGCAATTTTACAAGCATAGCGCGACGCTCGACGACCGCCTACCGCGTGGAAAAATCGCTCGTGCAAGCACTCTCATGCGCCGTTGATACGTCGACCACAGCTAGTCGTTTTGCGTCCACTCGGCCGCCAGGCGCCGCATGCCCTCTTCCGTCGAAACGGTGGCCTCATAGCCAAAATCATCGCGAGCTCGGCGGATATCGAAATAGTGCGAAGTCCCCAACTGCGCGGCAAGAAAACGCGTCATCCGTGGCTCGGACCGGATCCGCAAGGTCCGATGGACATTCTCCAACACCCACCCGATTCGCCATGCCGCGCGGATCGAAATGCTTTTCATTAACGGTGGTACCTGAGCGATCCCAAGAATTTCATTGATCCACTCCCAGCAGTTCACCGGCTCGCCCTGCGACAGAAAATAGGCACGTCCGGCCACCGGGGAGTTCGTTTGCAGAGCGTCCGCGGCTCGCAGATGCGCCGCGGCGGCATTTTCGACGTAAATCATGTCAATCAGATTGCTGCCATCACCGACCCGCCGCAGTTGCCCCGCCTTGGCCCGTGCCACGACGCGCGGGATCAGATGACGGTCTCGGGGTCCCCAAATCAGATGCGGCCGCAGACTGCACGTTAACAATCCGTTTTTTCCGTTGGCTTGCAAAACCTGTTGTTCCGCCAACGCCTTCGTGTGCGGATAGTGGCACAACCATCGATTCGGATAAGGCGCCGACTCGTCGATTCCTTCTTGAGCCGTTCCGTCAAATGTCACGCTGGGACTGCTGGTGTAGACCAGTTTGCGGACGTTGTTACTCAAGCAAGCCTCAATGACGTTTCGACTGCCCTCGGTATTCGTCGAATAATAGTGCTGCCACGGGCCCCAGATTCCGGCCACTGCCGCGACGTGGTAGACGACGTCTCGATCGCGACAAGCACGTTCGACAACCTCTTTGTCTCGAACATCACCCTGAACCAACGTCGCGCCGGCCGCGGTTAGCGAATCGTCATTCCGTCGACAAAGCACTTGCACCAGATCACCGCGCGCGAGCAGCTGTTCCGCGATATAGCGGCCTAGGAATCCATTGGCACCAGTAACAAGCGCTTTGTCAGCCATGACTATCGACTCGTAAACAGAATGTGTCGCGAATGGTTACTCGAAGCAGTTCCCGAACAGGGAGGGCGAGGCACATGTCGATGATCCACCGTGGCGGGCCGAGCCGTTTTCTAAACGTCGGCGGCTCAGCGGGAGCCCCGATAGATCGGGATTTAGCAACTTCGCCCTCCCGAAAACCAGTGTTGGGAATTCACTTCGAACTACCTAGTCTCTTGGCTGCCCAAGGTGCGAGTTTTTCGCGGAAAATTTTGGCGTTGTGACGGATGTCGACCGGCAACGACTTCCGTACAAGAATGTCTTTGATCGCGGCAGTGTGTGGATGGCGCGCGCCAATTTCCAGCAGCTGAGCGATCAACTCGCGTTCGTTACCGCCGCCCTCCGAGTATTCAGGGGTCGGTTCAACCACCAGCACCGGTCGCTGTCGATCGGCGGTGCCAATCCCCACCAGCGCCGATCGGTAAACGGACGAATGCGTGTTGAAAACCGCTTCGCAAGGGATCGTAAACAACGTGCCATCCGCCGTGCGCACGCGATGTGTCATCCGGCCGCAGAACCAGAACCGATCATCGTCGTCCAGATAACCGACGTCGCCCATCCGGTGCCAAACCCGCTCACCGTCTGCGATCTTGCCTAAACGATTCGCCTCCACCCGTGTTACGTACTGCCGAGTCACCACGGGACCTGTAACAAGTAGTTCGCCTATCTGTCCCGCTTCCACTAATCGAGCGTCATGAAGTGACGCAATCGGCCCGTCGACCATTTCGATGACTCGCCATTCAATCTCCGGAAACCGGCTGCCGACGCAAACCCCAGCCCCCTCGTCAGTTGCTTGCTGTGTTTCGTTCAGAACTTCGGTCGCGCTGATGGACGCCACCGGCAAGGCCTCGGTCGCGCCGTACGGAGTATGAATCTGAGCGTCGTCCACCAAGGCTGCCTTCAGCCTGGCCAAAACGCGGCCCGGCACGGGGGCACCTGCGGAAAGTAATCGGCGAAATGTCGGCATGCGGACGTTGTTGCGTTCGCAATAAAGGCTGACACGATGCCACAGCGCTGGCGACGCAAACGACTGCGTCGCATTCCAATCGGTGCGCGACCGTCAGAAAGTCCTGCGGATCGACGCTCGCCGGTCGCGTCGCGTCCATGTCGGGGACGATCGTCGTGGCGCCCATTCCATTATTGAACAAGCCGAACAACGGAAATGCTGCCAGATCGACGGTTCCTGGCTCGATCCCGTAACGCTGTTGAATCTGCGCAACTTGTTGATCAAAGTTCGAATGGCAATACAGGACGCCCTTCGGAACTCCGGTGCTGCCGGTCGTAAAAATAATCGCCGCCGGATCGCTGCCTCCACGGACCAGTTCCAACGGCTGTGGTGATCCGGTACCGCGCAATTGTTCCAGCGTGACGCCGCCCCAGAACCAACGCCGCCCGGCGGTCACGTGGATTCGTGATTTAGGAAAACGACGACGCAACAAGGTACGTACTGCGTGTACTTGGGGCACCGCAATGAACCCTTCTGGCCTGGTATCCGCCAGGCAGCGTACGAGATTCTTGCGCCCCATTCCCGGATCGACGAGGACGACAACCGCGCCCACCTTAAAGAGGGCAAACACCAGCGAGATGAAATCAATTCCCGGACGAACCAACAACACCATCCGCGTACCAGGTTCGACACCCAACTGCTGCAATCCCGACGCCAGTCGATTGCTGTCTTCTTCGAGTTGACCGTACGTGACCTGCCGATATCGATATTTACCTGTCGCATCGCGCCCCGCGGTTTCCGCGACGGCGATCTGGTGGGGCGATTCACGAGCGTATTCGGTCATTCGCGCGGCGACGTTGACGATTGCGGATTGCGGATTAGGGATTGCGGATTGCGGATTAGCGACGCTCATCGCACATTTGCCTCTGGGTGCCACGGCCTCAACTCGGTTTCGTCCGTCCGTAGGCCGTCCAACAAACGCAAGACGAGGTCAGCCACGTCGATGTTTAGGGTTCGTCCCAACGCCTGCCATCCGGGCACGGCATTCACCTCGATCGCGTACAACCGACCGTCTTTGCCCGGCAGTAGATCAACGCCCGCCAACGGTGCCCCCACCGCGTCGGCGGCCCGCAGGGCCAGTTCGGCCAATTCGTCCGATACTTCCAGCGGCTCAGCGACCGCACCTCGACTGATGTTGGTGCGCCAATCGTTTTGACTACGGCGACGCACGCCCAACACCCGCCTGCCGACAACCAGTAGTCTCAGATCCATTCCTTCGTGATCGACGAATTTCTGCAAATAGATCGCGGCGCCCAACTGCTCCAGCGTGCGAAACACTCGGAGCGCAATCGCTTCATCATGGACACGCGTAATCCCACGTCCTTCGCCGCCGAAAATTGGCTTGACAACGACATCGCCACCCAGAATTTCGAACGCGGTCATGGCGTCCTCGGCCAGCTGCCCACACCACGTCGCAGGTACGTCCAACCCCGCATTTTGCAAGCGGGCCGTCGTCAAATACTTGTCGACAGCCGCCTCGATCGCCTGGGGTGGATTGAGTACGGGAACGCCGGAACGGTGAAGTTGTCCCAAGACGTCCATCCGAAACACGACCTGTTCCAGCGACCCGGCCGGCATGGTGCGGACCAGAACCGCATCCGCTGCCCGCAGGTCTGACTTGCCGCTATGCACCGCGATGGCGGCCCGATCGACGAAGCTGGTCACCTCGCGAAATGTCTTGGGAAGGACCTCATGCCGCCCCGCCGCGGCGCGCCGAAGGTCTTTGACATACCAGCTTTCCAGGGAACCAAGGACGATGATTTGCATGTGGCAGACGGTGTGTGGCAGACGGTGTGTGGCAGACGGTGTGTGGCAGAACGTGCTACGTTGAAAATGACGTTTGGATCACTTGCGGGTGCGATTCCCCAAACTGGAACTTCGCGCCGGAGTCGAGATTGATCAGGCTGACAATTGCTGGGCTGAACAAGTGCGGATCGATCCGATAGAAGTCGTGATCGTGGCGGGCAAAGATCTTAATGAACGGTTCTCCAAAATCGGGCGAACTGTTGCTGGGAATCCGCGGGCCAAGCTCGGACCAATAGTCATCGTCGCCGCGAACCCACAGGGTTACTTCACCGCCGTACAGAATCGCGTCGTTGGTGCGCCCAATACCCGCCAGGTCGTCGCCGGCAACCGGTGGCAGCGGAGCGGTTCCGTAGCCGCTGATCACCTGCTTCAGATCAACACCCAACTCGAACATTTTATGTAACGTCGTCTCAACGCTGCGGGCAACGATCTGGACGTTGCCGGCCAGGCTGGCAGTGGGTGCCACCAACAGCGTAACGTCCGCAGCGGACACGCCACACGCCGTCGCGACGTACTCCGCGACATCCTCGCCCGGTAGTGTTCGCGTCTCCAGCACGCCGACGACCGATTTCGCATTCTCCGTATTCCCGATGGTCGCAAAGATCTCTTCCCGGTTGGCGGCGGCGACATCGCGCCCGACCCCATCGCGAAGAAATCGTTAACTTTGATTTCCCAGCCGGCATATTGAGCGGCCATGCAGGCGGCAAGCGGGTGATCGGTTCGAACCTGGACGGAAGGGCCCGACCACAACCGTTCGTTACCGGGTACGAAGCGGACGTGGCCCAAGCCGGCCAGGCAACATTCGGCCAGCAGGCGGCCCGCTTCGAGGCCGCCCGCGGTTTCGATTCCGCAATCAAACAACATTGCCCCGTTGGGGAGCTCTGTCGTTACGATGCGCAATACGTCGTTCTGTTCCAGCATTCGCTGGCTCACTTCCGCAGCTCTTTCATTTAATTGGACCATGAGACTCATGCACCGCCGGAATGATTTTTTCGGCCTTCATGATGCCGGAGAAGCCTCACGCAAGCAATGCCCGGAATTCCGTTGAACGCATTGGGGTCCTGGGAACGCAGTCGATTCGATTGAAGGACTCCCAAAAACGATGCGTGCCTCCTAGAATAAGAGGAGAGCAGTGAATAGCAGTGAATTGAGGAGAGCAGCGCGCAGGAACCACGCAATGGGAACGAGGAGTCCGGATCGGTGCCCAGCCTGACCGTCGAAAATTACTTGAAGACGATCTATCAGATCTCCAACGATACCGATGGAGAACCGGCGGCGACCGGAAAGATCGCCGGCACGCTGGGCGTTTCGCCGGGTACGGTCACCAGCATGCTGAAGACGCTGAACGAAAGCTCGTTGGCGGCCTACACACCGTACGGCGGTGTCAAACTGACCGATGCCGGGCAAGCCCTCGCCATGCGCGTCGTACGGAGACACCGGCTTATCGAACTGTTTCTTGTAACCACGCTAGGCCTCAGCTGGGACGAGGTTCACGAAGAAGCCGAGAATATGGAGCACGCGGTGAGCGATCGGTTGATCGATCACATTGATGAATGCCTGGGACGTCCTGAGGTCGATCCCCACGGCGACCCGATCCCGAAAGCGGACGGATCGATGCGTAAAATGCGCGGCCGCAGCCTGTCGGCCTGCACCGATGGCGACGCGTTTCGTTTGACGCGAGTCAAGGATCAGTCGGCGGATTTCTTGCGGTATCTGAGCGACAACGGTTTGTCACTTGGCGCGGGGCCACGTCGTCAGCAATTCTGATGAAGCCGGCGTCGTAACGATCGTCGTGGATGGCGCAGAAACAACTCTAGGTCTTGATGCGGCAGCAAAGATTTTTGTGACCGCGGAGGAATAGGGAAACCCAGGCGGCGTACTCTGGCTGCGTGTCGTCGGTTCCACCTCGCAGATGGGGTTCCATCAATTGACGTTTTCCCAACGAAAGCGTACAAAGAGTCACAGTGCGGCGGCCGATGAGGGACCCCCGCAAAGGGGACCTGTGAACCTGGTCAGAGACGAAAGTCAGCAGCCATAAGCAGTCATCTTCTTGTGCGGCGGGTCTCTCATCGGCCGCCGAACGCCCTTGTCCCAACTACTTGTCGCGATCAGCCCTTCGCAGGACGCCCATGTCAGATTCCGAGCAGCAAGTCGACTCGCCGGAGACGGATGGCGGTCAGCCAGACCTCGAAGTTCCGTACGTCGTGGTGGCTCGTCGGTATCGACCGCAGACCTTTGAAGAGCTGATTGGGCAAGAGCATGTCACGAAGGGATTGCAGGGCGCGATTGAGCGCAACGCGTGGGTCATGCCTATCTGTTTACCGGCGTGCGTGGCGTCGGCAAGACCTCGGCCGCCAGAATTCTGGCCAAGGCGCTCGACTGCGAAAAAGGTCCTGGCACGGTCCCCTGCAACGAGTGTGATATTTGCGAAAGTATCAGCACGGGGGAAGACGTTGACGTACTGGAAATTGACGGTGCCAGTAACCGGGGCATCGACGAGATTCGCCAGTTGCGGTCCAACGTAAATGTACGACCAAGCCGAGCGCGATACAAAATCTACATCATCGACGAAGTCCACATGCTAACGCGCGAAGCGTTCAACGCATTGCTGAAGACTTTGGAAGAACCTCCCGAGCACGTCAAATTTATTTTTTGTACGACCGAGGCCAACAAAATCCCCGTCACGGTCCTTTCGCGCTGTCAACGCTTCGATTTCGCCGGGATCAGCCAGGATGCCCTTGTCGCGCGTTTGAAGCAGATCGTTGCAACGGAGGGCGTGACCGCGGACGAAGACGCATTGCAACTGCTCGCTCGCCGTGCCGCCGGTTCGATGCGCGACAGCCAATCGCTATTGGAACAGATGTTAGCGTGTGGTGATGAACATATCACGACAACCGAAGTCAACCGGATGCTAGGGACGGCCGACAATACCCTGTTGTTGAAAATGGCGCAGAATATCGTCGCGCAAGATACGGCCTCCGTGTTGACCGCGACCGATGGTGCAGTCGCCGAAGGCGTAGATATCGGCCAGCTTCTTGAGCAGCTGGTCGGAGTTTTTCGCGATACGATGGTGGCGCAGGTCGGGTGTGACGACGGTGCGTTTCTGTTCGCGGCGACGCGGGACGAACGCGAAACCATCCATCTGCTGGCCAAGGAATTGGATCTGGAAACGAACCTGGCGCTGATTCAGATTCTGACCCAGGCCGCGAGTGGCTTGCGGTATTCGATGCACCGGCGTCCCTTGGCGGAAATCGCGCTGGTACGGGCGTGCAAGCTCGAATGCCTTGAAGACCTGGCCTCGCTGGCCGCCCAGCTAAAGGCCGGCCCGATCGAAGGCAGACCGGGCGCTGCCTCGTCGACTAAGAGTGCGCTTCCAAAAAAAAAATCTGAACCGATAAAAGCCGCACGGCCCGAAGCCGTCCTTCCACAAAAACAACCTGAACCGAAAAAAACCGCGCGGCCCGAATCCGTCCTGCCACGATCACGCCCGGCCAACCCCACGGAAACAGCCGTTGACTGTTCGTCGGAACGAACCGTCGCGAACTTGGGTGAAAGCGACGCCGCCACTGCTGGCACCCTGCAGCCTTTGACCGAACAGAATGCCGGGCAGATCTGGGAAGAAGCACTGAATAAGCTGACTGGCATGATCACCGCCAAGGCCAAGGAATACGAAACGATTTCAGTGCCTGCGCCCAACCGCCTGATGATCAGCTTTGACGAAACCTACAAATTGTGTAAATCGTACTGTGAACGGCCGGAACCAACGGCCAGGCTGAGACAGGCGTTGCGGGAAGTGACGGGCATCGATATTGAAATCGTCTTTGCCCTCAGCGAGCACGCGCCCAAGGCAGAAGATTTGGTGCCGAGACCAACGCGGCAGCAGACGATGGCGTCGCTCGCCACGAATCCGCTGATGCAACGCGCCAGCGAATTGTTTGGGGCCCGACCGGTAGACGTTTTGCCGCCAAAAGACAGCGTGCCGCCTAGAGACAGCGTGCCGCCTAGAGACAGCGTGCCGCCAAGAGACAGCGTGCCGCCAAGAGACAGCAAGCGTCCGAAGTAAGGCACACGCGGCCAAGGAGAATTCAATGTTAGGTGGACTTGGGAATATCGCGAACCTGATGAAACAGGCCCAGCAGATGGGTTCGCGGATGGAGGACATGCGCGCCGAGCTCAAAACCGCCCGTGCGACGGGAAGCTCGGGAGGCGGTCTGGTTGAGATTGAAGTGAACGGCTTGGGCGAAATCCTTCGCGTTAGCATCGATCCCTCGTTGATCGAAAAACAAGATCGCGAGCTGATCGAAGACCTGATCCCCGCCGCGGCGAATCAGGCGCAGGAAAAGGCGAGAGAAGTACATGCCGAAGCGATGAAGGCATTGACCGGCGGACTGAACCTGCCCGGTCTGGGTGACGCCCTCAGTGCGCTGACCGGCGGCGCAACCGACGGCGGCCCTCCCCCGGACGGAACCGCCAGCTAGTACGACGTAACACGGACGGCTATTTCAGATGGATCAAGTCAGTCAGTCAGTTGGGAATCTAGTCGACAACTTCACCAAGCTGCCGGGTATCGGCAGGAAGACCGCCGAACGGCTAGCGTATCACGTTCTGCGAATGCAGGAGGCTGAGGCCATGGCGTTAGCCGAGGCCATTCAGCGCGTCAAGCAGAACGTCAATTACTGTACCAACTGCTGCAATCTGACCGAACAAGGCGAATGTGCGATCTGCCGCGACCCGCAACGCGACAAATCGCGGCTCTTGATTGTCGAACAACCCCAGGACCTGCTCGCGCTGGAGGAAACGGGGGCCTACCGAGGCCTTTACCATGTCCTGCTGGGACAGATCGCCCCGCTGGATGGAGTAGGTCCCGATCAGTTAACGATCGATCGCCTGGTGCAGCGGGTTCGAGCGGGCGACATCAAAGAGATCATCATGGGAACGAATCCCACGGTGGAGGGTGACGGAACCGCTCAGCATATAGCGAATGTCCTGGCCGAATATCCTGTCGAAATAACGCGACTGGGCCGAGGCGTTATATCCGGAAGTGCGCTGCAATTCGCCAATAAAGACATGCTTTCCGACGCCCTTTCAGGCCGGCAACCATTATAAGAAGTGACATAAATCGTGACACCGCGACCGATCGCGTACTAAACTTAAATAGACCAATTCGCCTACTGAGTTTCGAATCCTGACTGTCTCTAATCTCAATTCATTCTCCAAACTCAACGCCTTGTTGCTCAACTGATGCGATTAAGCTTCGGACAAGAACTTCGACTCGTCCAGAAACAAATGCTGGCGCCCCGGATGATCCAGTCGATGGAGATTCTGCAACTGCCGACGCTAGCGTTGGAGGAACGTATCGAACAAGAGATTCAGGAAAACCCGGTTCTTGAAAAAGGAGAATTTGATTCGGACCTGCCAGACGAACAGTACGAAGCAGAAACTCCCGACGCGTCCGACGACAACGAAAAGGAGATGGTTGTCGACGAAAGCAAGAACAACGAAGAAGACTTCGAGCGACTGATGAATATGGACGAGGAGTTGCCCGACCACTTCGAGGAACGCAGCCGCCCCTCCATTGATCGCATCGAACAGGAATCGGCCCGCAAGCATGACACGATGGCGAACATGGTCGATCGCCCGCAGACACTTCAAGACTACCTGCACGATCAGATCAGCTGGTTCGACCTGGACGAAGATCTTCGTCAGCTGGTCGACCTGATCATCTACAACCTGAATGCCGAAGGTCGACTTCAGGGTCAGCTGATCGACCTCTTGGGACCCGATGCGACACCCGAACGCGTCGTGCTTGCCGAGCGTGCGCTGGCGGTCGTACAAAAGCTTGATCCCCCCGGCGTGGCGCTCGAGATGAACGCGAATGCCTCTTGCTTCAGTTGACGCCCGGCATGCTGTTCTACGACGAGCTGCACAAGCTAATCAGCGATCATCTCGAAGACCTGGCGAGCAATCGCCTACCCCAAATTGCACGCAAAACCGGGATGTCGATCGAAGATATCCACGAAGTCTGGGAAGAACTGAGAAAGCTGAATCCGCATCCGGCCTCCGTTTTCAAAGATACCTACGTACCCGCCGTGATACCGGACGTCTACGTCGAACACGACGATGACGGCAATAACGTGGTTCGCTTGGACAACGAACGCACGCCCAATTTGTACATCAGCCCGTACTATCGCAAACTGCTGCAGAGTGGCGAGGCGACCCCCGAAGCCAAGGAATATATCAAGCGCAAGATCAACGCCGCACAATGGCTAATCGAATCGATCGAGCAGCGTCGCAGCACATTGACTCGCGTGGCCCAGGCAGTCGTTGATCATCAGACGGAATTCGTCGAAAAAGGCCCGGAGTACATCGAACCGCTTAAGATGCAGCAGATCGCTGATAAAGTTGGCGTCCACGTAACAACGGTCAGCCGCGCTGTTGACGACAAGTGGATACAGACGCCCCGCGGAATCTTTCCACTACGGAAATTCTTCGTCGGTGGCACGGTCAGCGCGGACGGAGAAGAAATTGCCTGGGACTCGGTGCGGCTGAAGCTGCAGGAAATTATTGACAACGAAGACAAACAAAAGCCGTACAGTGATGACGAGCTCGTCAAACAACTGGCAGCACAAGGCCTCAACGTCGCACGACGCACCGTCACGAAGTACCGCAAGAGCATGAATATTCCTAGCTCACGTCAGCGACGTGACTGGCTAAAGAAGGATGTTAGAGGTTAGTGAGTAGAGGTTAGTGAGTAGAGGTTAGTGAGTAGAGGTTAGCGGGTAGAGGTTAGAGCGCTGCTAACCTCTAACCTCTAACCTCTAACCTCTAACCTCTAACCTCTAACCTCCCCCTCTAAACAGCCTCGATATGCAGGCCGCGTCGCACGCGCTCTCGGCGCCGTGCAACATCAATCTTCGACGCCACGTCCTGAACGTTATCGATTCCCTTCAGCTGCAATTCGCCGTGGGTTCGGTCGCTGGACGTCAGCCGCACGGTGCCCACACCAACCAGACGATCGATCAGCCCCTGTTCAACGGCAACGTCGTCGATGTCGATTACCTCGATTCGATCCGTGACGCGTCGCAAGATTCCTTCTTCATGTACGAAGCGCTGCGTGGTCAACCGATATCGCACGTTGAGTCGCTGCAGGACAAGCCGCAACGCCAGACCCATCCAAACAAGAAAAACGACGCCCAGAAAAACTGGCCAGGCCCACCAAATAGAATCGGGCTTCAGAATCAGAAACGCGACAAAGGCAACGATGGTCAACAATCCTGCCGTGACCCAGGTCGAGATCATCGCCTTGGGAGAATAGGTGCCTGCCCAGACATCCGTTTCCGGGTCATCTTCTGTACCCTCGTTCCACCGATTGCCGCCACCTGGTTGCAGCCTGGCGGCGGGGTGATCCGCCGCGGCGGCATTCCGCACAAGCGGGGGAATTTCGGCGCGACTGCCAGATGTTCCGGTCTGATCGGCTAGCGGCTGGCCGCAATGGGGGCAAAACTTGGCGGTCTTCGGTAGTTCGCTTTTACAATTCGAGCAACTCATTGTTGACGATTCCGTTATATGCTTCGAAAAGAACGGGCGTCACCCGTGATTTGGCGAGCCCCATAACTTGGCGAGCCCCATAACTTGGCGAGTCCCATGACATGGCGAGTCCCAACCGCTATCGCGGCATGTGTCAAAGCAGCTTCCCGCCGTAACAGTGGCCAGCAATGCAAAGGTCCGGTCGCGAAAGATCGGTATTATACCGTTGCCACTAGATTTCGTATATTGTAAAGATTCGTCCTGCAATCCATCCCCTGATTCCCATTTATCTGATTCCTATCAACCGATTTTTCTCCCCCGCGCTATCCTCGATCCGCCTGCAGAGGGCTTTGCATCATGAAGTGTCCCTTTTGTCGCGACGACAACGATCGAGTCATTGATTCGCGCGGTGGCCAGAACGGATTCGTGATTCGACGCCGGCGCGAGTGTCTGTCGTGCCAGCGCCGGTATACCACGTACGAAAGGATTGAAGAGCGGCCGATCAAAGTGATCAAAAAGGACGGCACGCGGGTCCCCTTTCAGCGAGAAAAGATTCAACGTGGCATCGAGACAGCTTGCTGGAAACGACCAGTCAGTGACGAACGGATCGAGGCAGTACTGGTCGATATCGAGAACGACATTTACTCGAACTTTGATACCGAAGTGGAAAGTCGTTATCTGGGCGAAATGATCATGCAGCATCTACGGTTTCTGGATCAGGTAGCCTACGTTCGTTTCGCCAGCGTCTATCGTGAATTCCAGGACGTTCACGACTTCGTCGACGAACTCCAGCCCATGCTGATGGAATCGAAACCGAAATAGGTCGCCGGGCGGGACGCGGCGAGACGGTTCTCGATTTTGTCAATCAGTACTTCTGGTCTCTTTAGTAGCCAGGTACGTTGCATGGGGCAACTTTGGTTCTCCGGAACACAACGGTTGGGCAAAGTTTTCTAACGCGGCATGGCGCCTTTACGGAAAATCCTCTAGTAACCCGAAGCCTATATAGGTAACTCCGCTTTGGGTGCATTTCGTTGACGAACGACAAACCCAAACTATAATCATGATTACGGGATATTTCCGCACTTACTATTGCGCGTTCAGGAATAGCGCCATGGAGCAGATTGGGCATGCTCCATCTTCCTTGACGGATCATTGATCGATCCCGGCTCTTCAACAAAGGCCAAATTAGTGAAACGCACTATTCGTCGCGCGATGCAGCGCTTGCGCCGACGCTCGACTCGCGAAACGACCCGCAACCGAACCGCGCTAGCGTTCGAGCCCCTGGAAGATCGACGTCTGCTGGCAACGTTAAATAACGGTCCCGGTGGTGGAACGGTATCGGTAACTGTTGATGAATATGGCGCTTTTGGAGCCCAAGTCGGAGGCGCCGCGGGCGACGCCTTCCTTGATCCAATAGGCGTAAATGTTGCGCTCGGCACGACGTTCGAATCGGGCGTGGCCCTTGGATTCGGCGGCGGCCGAACCTTTCTTACCACCGGGGACATCCAGGGTTCGGGTGGTCTCCCCGGCCTGGCCACTTTCGATACACCGCTGACGTCGTGGTCGACCGTCGTTATTAGCGACGTGGAAATCAACCTGTTTCAATCGCTCGGGTTGGTCAGCGACGGTGGCGTGCCCATTGGCTCGCTGCTTACGCAGACGTATTACTTCCGAAATGTCGGCGCAGCGACGACGACTTTCGATTTTATCCGATACCTGGATAGTGAGTTGGAATTTCCGCCGGAAGAATCTCTTCTTGACGGTGGCGGGCGAGTGGTCAACAACGGCACCGAATTTCTGTACATTTCTGACAACATTGCGACGCCGGCCGATGTCGAGGAACTTCTCGCAATCACGCTAGGCGGTGGCACACCCATCGCCACGAACCGCTTCGAAATGGACGATTTTCCTGTCCTGGCAGGGCGCATTATCGCCGGCAATCCGCTTCGCAATACGATTGACGGGGACCCGGACAACGACGCGATCATCGAGGCTGTGTACGAAGTGTCGGCGGCGCTGCGGACGACGTACGCGATCGACCCGGAGCAATTGGACCGAGCCACGACGACGACCTTCTTCGGCACCATTCGGGCAGATCGGTTGGTTATTCCCAACCCCGGTTCGATCAGTGGCTTTAAGTTCGAAGACTTGACGCGTGACGGCGAACGCCAGCCCGGAGAACCGCCCGTTCCTGGCTTTGAGATTTACCTGGATCTGAACCGAAACGGTGTACTCGATCCTGGCGAACCGACCACGACGACGGGTACGGACGGCGCTTACGTCTTTACCGACGTCTTTCCTGGAACCTATGCCGTCGCCGAAGTCCCTCAAGACGGCTGGGAGATGATCAGCCCGGCGACCGGAACTCAGGATCTCACGGTTGGTTTCGGTGAAAACGTGATTGGAGTGAACTTTGCAAACGTCCGCCCCCGTATCGGTGGCATCAAATACCACGATTTAAATGGCAACGGAACTCAACAAGCTGGCGAACCCAACCTGGAAGGGTGGACCGTCTTCATCGATTCCAACGACAACGGCCTTCTGGATCCTCTTGAGCCAACGTCCGTTACCGATCAGTTTGGACGTTACGAATTCGTCGGTCTGGCGACCGGAACCTATATCATTCGTGAAATCCAGCAGTCGAGTTGGATCCAAACGGCCCCGTCAGAGGGCTTTTATGTTGTCGACTACGAAGCGGATTCCGTCGCGGTGGGACGCGACTTTGGAAATCAGCGCCTCGGCGGCCTACGCGGCGTCAAGTTCCACGACGTGAATGAAAATGGCTTGCGCGACGCCAACGAACCAGGTCTGGGTGGGTGGACGATTTTCTTGGATCTGAACAACAACGGTCTACGAGACGGTAATGAACCGTTCGATGTAACGAACTCCAATGGTAGTTACGTCATCACGGATGTTGCTCCCATCACCTACACCGTCGCCGAAGTCCCACAAACGAACTGGGAACAGACGTTCCCCGGGGGCGATGGAACCCAGACCGTCAACCTGTTCGGCGGAATCACGGCCGCGAATATTAACTTCGGCAACAAGGGCTTCGCCAGTATCGAAGGCGTGAAGTTCAACGACCTGGACGCGGATGGCGTACGCGATCCAGGCGAACCGGGACTGCCGAATTTCTATATCTATCTCGACGCAAACAATAACAATCATCCGGGTGTTGGTGAACGTGGTGCCTTCACCGACGAAGACGGCAACTACAAAATTGCGCGTGTCGAACCGGGCAATTATCAACTTCGAGAAGTCGTTTCCACGCGTTGGCGACAGACGGCTCCGGCCAGCGGCGAATATACGGCCAATCTGCGTGCAGGCGACGAATTGAAGGGTTTCGACTTTGGTAATGTCGGCCTGGTTGATTGGGGCGACGCGCCAATCATTTATCCGGTTCGCTCGTTCGAGGCGGGTGCGAATCATGGCATCGTGGCCGGCTTCCACCTGGGACCGGGTGCCGCAACCGTGACGAAGGTCGACGGCGATCCAAACGGCCAGCCCAGCGCCACGGCGATCGGAGACGACACCAACGGCTTGGACGACGAAGACGGCGTCTTTGGATTGGATACGCCCCTGGTGGCCAGCACCACGAAGGAGATCACCGTCATCGGTTCGGCTGCCCAGGATACGCTGAAAGGTAAACTTCAAGGCTGGGTCGACTTTAACTGGGATGGCGACTGGGATGATCCGGGCGAGCAGATCGTCACCGATCTGATCATCGCACGAGGACCGAACACAATCACCTTTGCGGTGCCTGCAGATGCCAAGGGTGGCCCGACGTTTGCGCGGTTCCGCATCAGCTACGAGTTCGGCTTGTCGCCGCGCGGTCCGACCGCCGCTGGTGAGGTAGAAGATTACCTGGTGAATATCAATTCGACGACGACACCCTTCGGCACTGGAGCCACCCCGCTGGGGACGATCACCGACAACACGTTCGACAGCCTTTCGATCACGTCGCCGGGTGAACTGTTTTCGATGACCGCCTCGCAAACGGGCATCTTCACGGCGATAGCCGGCTTCGCAAATCGCGAAGGCAACATCGACATGGCCGTCTTCGATGCCGCCGGGAACCCGCTGGGTGACAGTAGTTCGACTCGCAACCAAGAACGGATCGATTTTGATTCCACCGCAGGTGAAACGTACTATCTGCGGCTGTACGGCGAGAACTCCGGCGACGTCGACTTGGAATTATTCAACCTGCTTGCCATGAACAGTCCCCTGACGATCATGGGAACGCCAGGAGACGACGTGGTGACGGTGAACGCACCGGACTCGTCGCTAGGAACGACTTGTTCCGACTGCGTTGAAGTTACCGTCAACGGGACGCCCTATTTGTTCGATGCCCGTGTCAAGGTGACGTACGAGGGTAATGGCGGATTCGACAGGCTGATCGTCAACAGTAATGACTACAACGATCAGATACGATTCTATGCCGACGCCACCGAGGTGCTGAACCCGACCTTCCAATTCGACACGATGGGTGTTGAGGACGTAAGGATCGATGGGGGCGGCGGAGCGGACCGCGCTTGGTATCACGACATGCCCGGTGACGAAACGTTGCGAATCACCCAGGAATTCGCGCTACGAACACAGGGCAGTTACCGCCAGCAAGTGACAAATGTGTCCACGGTCATCGGGTACTCGAACGATACCGACAAGGACACGGCTCTGATTTACGATTCACCGGGAAATGACAACCTGATCGCGCGGCCCGATTCGGTCCGCTTGGAAGGCAATGGTTTCTTCTTCTACGTCGTCGACTATCGCAACGTGCTGACCTACGCCACGGCAGGCGGTACGAATGACAAGGCCTATATCTACGATGGGGCTGGCGACGAGCAGTTGATTGTTAACCCTGATCTGGCACGGATGTTTGGCGATGACTTCTATAACTACATCCGCGGATTTGATCGGATCTATGCGTACGCGACCGGTGGCGGCAGCAATGACACGGCATCCCTTCACGGCTCGTCAGGCGATGACACGCTGGTTGCCCGACCGAATAGCGTGGTGATGTCGGGCAGCGGATTTTACTATTACACCCGTAATTTCGAACGGGTCTATTCGTATGCCAAAGCGGGCGAAAATGATCGGGCCTACATGTTCGATTCCAGCGGCAATGATGTGCTGATGTCGCGACCCGCTTATACGGTGCTCAGCGGAACCACGTTCTACAACTATGCGAACGGTTTCGATCGAGTTTACGCGTATGCGACCGCAGGCGGCACGGCCGATTACGCTTACTTCTATGATTCCATCGGCAACGATCGGTTTGTTGCCCGACCCGACATCGCCAGGATGGAAGGCAGCGGGTTCTATAACGTGGCGAGCAGCTTTGACAAAGTCCAGGCTTACGCGACCGCGGGTGGCACCGACGATCGTGCGGACGTGTACGACGGGTCGGGCAACGATCTGTTGTTCGGCCGAGACGACTACTTCTATTTCATGGGCGGCAATTTCGACAACCGCGGCGTCGGCTTCGATTCCGTCTACGGATACAGCGTCGGCGGCGGATTGAACACGTTGGACGTCCTCGACAATCTCTACGCCTTCACGCCCTTAGGGACGTGGCTCTGATTCGACCGTTCAGGCGGTCGCGATGCGTCGCAACACCGTCTAAGTCGGTCGTAACGCCGTCTCACTCGGTCGCAACAATGTTGCTTCATGGTTGAATGTTGCTTCATGGTTGTTTGGATTCTTACTCGTCCCATTACCGTCGAAGGGTGCCACCTCGAAACGCGCAAGCCGGGCAAGCCGTACGGCTTTTTCCGGTTATCACAACAATCTATCGCGACGTTTGGGCAAACCATTTCGTCGACGGAAAGCATTGTAATTTCGTCTACTCCTGCGGGCGATAAGGACGATGCATTCCTGTCCTACACATCCAACGTATTCACGCTAACCGCCGGATCCACGCTAGCACGGCTATCGGGAATCCCGGCGTCAACCAAAGCCACTCACTTTACCGACTTCCACCGATTGGAAAATTTCTGGAGGAGTTTCTTCGATGATCCACCGCCCTCATCATGGAGATCGCCTGACGGTATGGGCTGCCGCGGCTACTGCTATTCTGTTCGCCACTTTGAATCAAGCCGACGCCCAGGAGCTTCACAATCCGACCAACGGCGAACATCCGATGGTTCAAGTCATCAAAATGGCAGACGATGGCCTGGACCGCCTCGATAACGGCGTGGAAGACTATACTTGCACGCTCGTCAAGCGAGAGCGCATTAACGGGGATTTGGGCGAACACCAACACATCTTTACGAAGGTTCGACACAAGCCGTTTAGCGTTTACATGTACTTCATCGCTCCCGGCCCCATGAAAGGCCGCGAGGTGATTTACGTGGATGGCCAGAATAACGGCAAAATGCAAGCGCATGAAAGCGCAGGGATGGAGGTCCAAGTTTGGCATGGTTTCGCTCGACCCCGCTAGTCGACTCGCCATGACCGGCCAGCGCTACCCGATCACCATGACGGGCATTCGCATCATGACGTCGCGGCTGGTCGAAGTCGCTCAGGAGGATACCAAGTACGGTGAATGCGAAGTGAAAATCATGGAAGGCGGAAAGATCAACGGTCGCGATTGCACTTGCATTGAGTGCGTTCATCCCGTGCGCCGCAAAGAATTCCGCTATCATATGGCGCACGTCTTTATTGATGACGAACTACAAATTCCGGTTCGTTACGCCGCCTACCTTTGGCCAAGAACCCAAGGAGGCGAGCCAGAGTTGGATGAAGAGTACACCTATCTGAATATCAAATTAAACAATGGCCTTACCGATAAGGATTTTGACTATCGCAACGAAAATTACCGCTTCGGAAAGGGTTCACGACGCTAGCACGCGGATCTAGGTCCGCTCCAGGGCGGCGTAGTGCAGAACCAACGTCCTTCTCTGTGCGTATCCTAGGCTTACCCGCAGCTGGAGGACGTTGTTTTTTTTTCGCTTTTAGCGTAGAATAAGGCTAATTAATCGGCTTTTTTGTATCTTTCGCGGTTGGTTTCTACCCACCGATACACGTCTCACGCACGTCAACCAAAGGAAGCGAAAGCATGGACGGTCGCCTTACGTTGCGGTTCTTTCTAGTCACCGGCATCCTCGTCCTGCCGCTGATCGCAATCGCCGAAAACGCCCCGTTCCCGCCGGGTCAACATCCCCTTGATCCGGAGCTCCAGCACGGGAAAGAACGCTTGGAGGCAATGCGCACGCAGATCAAGGACTATAGTTGCACGTTCACGAAAAGAGAACGGGTTAACGGCAAGCTGCTGGACTATGAGCAGATGTTCATGAAGATCCGGCACGAACCTTTCAGTGTGTACATGTACTTCCTGGCGCCGAAATCGGTCAAAGGCCAGCAGGCGGTCTATATCCAGGGCCAGAATGACAACAAGCTGCTTGCCCAGCCCGTCGGTGTCCTTGGTATCGGCGGTCCTTATGCGCTCGATCCCAATGGTCGAATGGCCATGAAGAACCAGCGGTATCCGATTACCGATACGGGGATGGTTCGGTTGACCGAACAACTGCTTCAAGAAGGTGCGGACGATCGCAAATTCGGACAGATTGAAGTCAAGTACTTCAAGGGCGCTCGCGTTGAAGATCGTACGTGCACGGTCACTCAGATTACACACCCGCAACTTCCGCAATTCGAATACTACATGGCCCGTATCTTTGTCGATGACGAACTGAACCTGCCGATCCGTTTCGAGTCCTACCTATGGCCAAAAAAACCAGGCGGTGAGGCTGTGTTGCTCGAAGAATACACCTACGGTCGTTTGAAGTTGAATAACGGTTTCACCGACGCCGATTTCAAGATCCAGGAATAGGCGGCGGGTCGACGAATTTGCCGCTGCGAATCCAGCCGCCGCGCGCAAGTCCTCTCACTGAACATGTCGCGAGCCGCCGCCAGTCCCGCCTTCCTGACTCACGCGCCACGCTATTTGTGGCGATTCGGCCGATTTATCCTCGTGGCGTTTTTGGGATTTGTGTTGCTGCTGATGTTGTTCGAAGAGAAGCTAATATTCATCCCGACAGAGTTCGACGGAAGCCGATACTGGCATCCAGTCGGTTACCAATTCGAAGACATCTATTTCCAATCGGATGATGGAACGCGTTTGCACGGTTGGTATTTCCCCCACAAGTCACCCCGTGCCATCGTCCTGTTCTCGCACGGCAATGCCGGCAACGTAACCCATCGGGCCGACATTGGTGATCGACTGCAGAGCATGGGTCTGTCGGTCTTTATGTACGACTACCGCGGTTATGGCCGCAGTGAGGGCAGCCCCAACGAACAAGGCGTTCTGGCCGATGCCCGCGCAGCGCGGAGACAGATCGCCCAATTGGCAGAGGTTGATGAGAAAGACATCGTTCAGATGGGCCGTTCGCTGGGAGGTGCCGTGGCGGTCGACCTGGCCGCCTATGACGGCGCACGCGGGCTGATTCTGGAAAGTACCTTCAGTTCCATTCCCGATGTCGCGGCTTGCCAGTTCCCCTGGCTGCCCGTCCGTCGCTTGATGCGCACCCGTCTCGAATCGATCAGCAAGATCCGGCTCTATCAAGGGCCGATTCTTCAGAGTCATGGAATTGACGATCGCACGATTCCCTTCCACCTTGGCGAACGCCTCTTCGCTGCGGCGAACACGGACAACGGACATTTCGCCGAATTCTTCACGATTCGCTCGGGCGATCACAACGACCCACAGCCCGATGGCTACTATCGTTTACTGAGCGACTTCATCCAGCAGCTTCCTTAGTACGTGTTTGGGAATCTCCGTTTATCCGCCGCTCAGGCCGTTTACCTTGTCGTGTATACTCTACGAACGCCAGTAACCCTCTTACCCTTTGTGCCCGTCGGTTTCCTCCGCCGAGTTTTTTCGCTGCCGCAATGACCGCACCGTTCGATCCGTATCTCCAATGGCTGGACATTCCGCAAACGGAACAGCCGCCCAATTATTATCGGCTGCTGGGGATTCCACTTTTCGAGTCCGACGTGACGGTGATTTCCACGGCGGCGGACGCACAGTTGCTAAACCTGCGTCAGCGGCAACGGGGTATTTACGCTCAAGAAGCCGCGCGGCTGATGAATGAAGTTGCCACAGCGCGGCGGTGCCTTTCGGAAGCGGTATCGAAGGCCGCCTACGACGCGGGGGTCCAGTCCGGCTTGCAGCGAGTCGCAACCCCTAGCCGCACGATCCGTGGCGTCGGTGGTTCCTATCGAAGTGGAATCACCCGCTTCCAGCGGAGGAATTCCAAGTATCGCCACCCCTGCAGGGCAGCGACCGACCACCAGACGCCGAATGAGGAAGCGGCCAAGCGCCCTGGGCGGCGTGATCATCTGTGTCGCATTGGTGGCGATCGCCGTCATCGGACTGGAAAGCTTCGCCCGTCTCTGGGAACGGCGAAGTCTCGCACCTTCCCAAGCCGTCGTGCTTCCTCCGGTAGCGGATCCTGGGGATCCATCACTGGCGGGCAAGACCGTGATTGTCCCCAAGAACGTCGTTGCACAACGTGACGACGGCAACCTGGTGCTTCTGGTGGATCGCGCCGAGGTCGATGGAATGGTCCAACGGTCGAACGGGGCCGTCGACTGGGACAAAGAACTGACGGCGCTGCGATGGCAATTCCTGGTTAGCAAGCCTGGTTTCTTCGTCGTCGAAGCAAATTATGCGGCCGACCGGCATGCGGCCGACTCCGAGACGATAATCACCGTCGCGAACAGCGTTTTCACGTTTACGATACGTGACACCGGGGGCCGGGACGAATTCACGACCGACACGATCAAAACGATTCTGATCAAACGGGGCGGGCATATCAGCTGGAGATCAAAGCACAAGAAAGACGCTCCGCGACGCTGATGCGACTGAAGTCGATCAGCCTCCGACCGATTGGCCGCGAGTAGCCTCCTGTTTGAAAGGAGGACCCAGTAGCTTGTGCAAATGGAAATGAAACTTGCCCAACTTCCCACCGTAGTTACCGGCACTGATGGCCGTCACTCCCTCCCCTACAGCAGCTCGGATTCCTGACGCCATGGCGCTCGCGACGACCTCTTCGCTAACGCCATCGATCACGATTTCCAGCGCGAAATGCGTATCGTCGTGCAACTGCGTTTCGACTCGTCCCCGCAGGGTTGGACAAAACGCGTCGGCGGTGCTTGCTTTCAGTCCCTTGTAGATACTGCCAACTTTACTTCCACTGCGCGCGACGCCGCCGGGAAACGGCATGATGACACCGTCCACGGCATCGATTGCCTCCGTTCCACGGCGGGCGGCGGCCAGGACGGCGTCCCTCGAACTGGCTTGGATTACGATATTTCCCCCGCCAATCCCTTTGGCCACGCCGACCCGGTCTTCCACCAGGAATTCACCGTCCATTACCGGGATCCGCCAATATCGTCGGCTATCCAGCTTCTTACTCTTCTGAAAGCCGTCGCCAAAGTATCGGATGTGCTTGCCAAGCGGTATTCGTTCGGCCTCCTCGACAAGACCGTCATAGACGGCGGTGGATGGGCAGGTCATCACGCATTGGCCGGTCCGGTTCGGGACGGATTCTGCCAATAACTCCTTGCTAAAGCCGAATACCAACACGGACGCGCCAGGCCGCCGATCGGGCGTTTCCTCCGCGTCGAGCATACGTTCGACGCCGATTTCGGCATCGCATGAAATAACCGACGAGGCATAACCTGTAAATTCGCGGAGAGTTGCGTCCAGCCAATGGGAATCATGCGCCGTGACGACGAGCCGTACATAACGCATGCGGAACGCCTCCGCAAACGTGTCAACAATTTCCGTGTTACCTATTTGCACTTGTCTACCCGGGAGATAGTGGTTCGGGAATCATCATCGCCAAGGGTAGCGCACCTGCAAAGGGGGCGACCAGCAACAATTGGGCCTTAGGGCAAGGGACATCCCGGCGTTTCTCAACGTAAAAGCCCGTTGTCTAGTCCGGACGTGCCCTTTAGAATGAGCCGTTCGGGTTGCCAGCTGGCGGTTGGGGCAGTTTTGAGGAAGCGATTTACTCGTAAAAGGACTGATTGATATGTCGACATTCCGCGTGGTTCCACCAAGGTCGTTTCGTGCAGGCGTGATCGCTTGCCTGCTGGCAATTCTCGCTTCGGTTCCTTCGTCACGTGCCGCCGAGTCGCCGGCTGCATCTTTGGCACTCGTTCCTCAGGACGCCGCCTATTACACGGCATCTTTGCGCCTGGCAGAACAAGTCTCGCTTGTAAAAAACAGCAATTGGTGGCAACGAGTCAACGAGTGGGATCTGGTGGTCTCGATGAAAACGATGGCCCAGTTTGGATTGATGCAGGGTCCCGGCGCACAGGCGATGCAGATGTTGGAAATGCCGGAAAACCAACAACTATTGGAATTATTGAAAGAGATGGCATCCGACGAAGTCTTTTGCTATGGCGATGCCCAAACCGCGGGAACGATAAGTCTGTTGATGGTTACGATTCATTCGGTCCAGTACGGATCGATGGTCAGCGAATTGATCCCGCGAGATTCGGATCTCTCCCAAGACGAAATGGCAGCCAAACTGGTCCTGGACAGCCTGGCGGGCGACGTGGACAACGTTGTCATTCCGGCCATGGTGATCGGCTTCAAAGTCGAAAACAACGAAGCAGCGAACCAGCAGCTGGCGCGGCTCGAAGCGCTGATCAAAGTCATGCTGCCAAACCTGCCGCCGGAATTGGACGCGGTCAAAAACAACTTTAAACGGGTAAAGGTGGGTGACAGCGAATTACTATCGGCAACCGTGGACGGCAGTATCGTACCCTGGGACGAGATTCCGTTTGAAGAAGTTGCTGAAAATCCTGGAGATTACGATGCACTCCAAAAGAAATTGCGCGAACTGACGCTCACGATCAGCCTCGGCGTTCACAAGGGATTTTTTCTGATATCGATCGGACCCTCGAACGAACATCTCGTCCGACTTGGCGTAGGCGATGCGTTGATTGATCATGCAAAGCTGGCACCATTGCGATCTCACGCGAACCAGAAAATCACCGGAATCGCATACGCCAGTGAGGCGATGATGCAGTCGGCTGCGACGAATCAGGAGGACGTCGACCAGCTGGTCGATGTTGCCAAGCAGATATTGCCGATGGCGGAATTACCGGAAGAAGAAGAACAGCAGATTCTGGCGGACGCCCAGGAATTAGCCAAGGACGTCAAGCCATTCATACCGACGGTTGGCGCGCATTTGGCCTTTAACTTCCTGAACGGCCGCGGCTACGAATCTTTTCACTACAACTGGTCTAGCAACAATCAGCTAGACGGATCGAAGCCCCTGCCCCTGGTGAACCATATGGGGGGGTCACCGCTGTTGGCCGTGTTGGGATGCGCCGAGCATCGGCCGCAAGACTACGATTTGATTGTCAAGTGGTTCAAGAAGGGACGCGATTACTTCGAAAAGTATGCGGTCGAGGAGATGTCGGAGCGTGAACAGAATCAGTACGGCCAGTTCGCCGAAATCGCGTTTCCGCTGCTCGGTCGGCTCGACAAAATCAATCGCGAAATGCTCATCCCGTCCACAGCGGACGGACAGGCGGGCCTGGCGATCGACACCGAATCCGAAACGACACAATGGACGTCTCGGTTGCCTGCGACGACGGAACCGATCGCACTGCCGTCACCGGCATTGGTAATTGGGCTGAAGGACGCAGACCTGTTCAAGAAAGCTTTGGGCGAATATCGATTGGTCGTGAACGATTTGATCAAAAAGTTGCACGAAATAAACCCCCAGCAGATACCGGATGTACAGTTGCCTCCGGCAAAGTTGCGTCACTTGAAAAGTGGAGCGGAGATTTTCTATTATCCGCTTCCAGCCGAGCTAGGCGTCTACGACCGCGTCGCGCCAAACGCGGCCATCACCGAGACGATGGCAGCCTTTACCTTGCTGCCGCGGCATACACAAAAGATCGTGAAAGACCAAGCGCTCGAGGTAGATGGCGGGCCGCTTGCCAATACCGACCGACCCCTTGCGCGGATCGTCTATTTTGACTGGGCGAACATGGTCGATACGATGACGCCCTGGATTAACGAAGGTGTCCGAGCCTGGGTGCGCAACATGGAAGACGCAGTTGGCAATTTCGAGCTCGAAGAGGGCTTTAATGCACAAGTCGATGGCAACATGGCCAAGCCGGTGATCGAGCACGTTCGAAAAGGCATGGAATTGCTGAAGGCCTTTCGCGGTTATACCAGCGTCACCTATATCGAAGACGGAGTCCTCGTGACGCACGGCGAATCGCGATTTCAGGACGTCGACTAGCGGCAACCGCTGCGACCTATCTTGTCTGAACGTGGTTTCGGAATTTATTTCACCGGAGAATCCAAGGTGACCACGACCAAACAATTGATCCGAGTCGGACACAGCCCCGATCCAGACGACGCCTTTATGTTTTACGCAATGGCTCGCGACAAAATCGATACGGGCGACTACCATTTCGAACACGAACTGGTGGATATCGAAACGCTGAACCGGCGTGCTTTTAGCGGCGAATTGGAACTGACCGCCGTTAGCGTCCATGGCTACGCGCATCTGACGGATTTGTATGCGCTCTGTTCCAGCGGCGCCAGTATGGGTGATGGCTACGGACCAATGGTCGTCGCACCATCGAAGTTCAGCGCGAGCGAACTGAAGACGAAAACGATCGCGGTGCCCGGTACGCTGACGTCAGCGTATCTCGCATTGCGGCTCTATCTGGATGCCGATTTCGAATTTGTTGTCGTTCCGTTCGATCAGATTCTTGCCGCAACCGAACAAGGCAGTTACGAAGGCAAACAGATTCATGCCGGCTTGATCATTCACGAGGGACAACTCACCTATGCCAATCACGATCTGGCGCTCAGTGTCGATCTAGGCCAATGGTGGCAGAATGAAACCGACTTGCCGTTACCTTTGGGCGCAAATGCTATCCGCAAGGATCTGGGCGAGGATCGCATTCACGAAATCAATCGGCTGCTGAAGGCCAGTATTCAATATGCGTTGGATCATCGCGAGGACGCCCTTGCGTACGCTTTGCAGTTCGGCCGCGACCTGGATTCGTCGCAAGCCGACCAATTCGTCGGGATGTACGTTAACCAGTGGACGCTCGACTTCGGTCCCAAGGGTCGAGAAGCAGTCCGTCTGCTGTTGCGACGAGGTCACGAGTCCGGCGTAATCGACGAATTGGTCGAGCCCGAGTTCGTCGACTGACGATTGTGCTTGTTCGAGACGCTTGTCGACCTTAAGCTGCGTACATGCACGAAGATTCCGATCAGCATCCAATCGACGAGCCGCCCGCCTTTGCGCCAGGTGAGGTTGATCGCGACGCCGGGCGGATGCCAACGCCACCCGTCGCCACGACCGGAACTTCCCAACCCCGCCCCCAACCCCATCGCTGGGGTGGCCGCATCTTCTCCTTAGCAATCGGCCTGCTCGGACTCAGCGTGCTGGCCGGCCTGTTGTTCCTGGGAACTCTGTTCAATCCCGCCGTGCTGCTGATCGCGGGCGGCGTTTTCGCTTTTGGAGCAGTTCATTATCTGATTTGGGGATGGTGGCTCGGATATGCGCTGCAGCAGCAAGCATTGGCGGAACAAAAAGAGAAACGCGAGGCCGGCTTGAACAACAGCCGCTAGTTCCAAATTGGTTCGACGCTTCGCTATCCTTCAGCGGGGCGCCCTGCACAGATCGTTGTGATGCGATTGTGCTTATATTCTTGATAATTGGCGAGCATGATAGAATGAGACAAGGATCATGCGGCTGCGATAGGACGGCTCAGAAACGACAACCGATGGCAGCAAGTAGCGACACCTGGAAAACGAAGATCGACGCGGCGGTCGAGCACCGGTACGACGACCTGGTCGCCGTCCGACGATATTTGCACGTTCATCCAGAGATAAGCGGCGAGGAACACGAAACCAGTCTGTACCTGTACCAGATGCTCAGCGACGCCGGGTTCGACGTGCAAATGGGACCGGATGGACGGGGGCTGATCGTCGAGTCTCGACGTAATGCCGAAGGACCGCTACTCGCCTTGCGCGCGGATATCGACGCGCTGCGAATTCAGGACGAAAAACTGGTTCCCTATCGCAGCCAGAAGGATGGCGTGATGCACGCCTGCGGCCATGATGCTCATACCGCCATACTGGTTGGTGCATTGACCGCATTGAAGGAACTAGAAGCCAATGGCGATTTGCCGTGGCCCGTCAACGTCCGCGGAATCTTTCAGCCAGCCGAAGAGACCTCAACCGGCGCCGCAGAACTGGTCGCGGCAGGAGTGTTGGACAAGGTAGACGCGATCCTCGCCCTGCATGTCGACCCGTCGCGTACCGTCGGCCGCATTGGGATTCGAACCGGCATCTTGACCGCCAATTGCGACGTCATGCGACTGACGATCGTCGGGCGCAGGGGACACGCGGCGCGGCCTCACGAAGCGATCGATCCTATCGCCACCGCCGCCCAGTTGATTAGTTGTATTTACCTTTCGATTCCCCGCGCGACGGACAGTCAGGATGCCGTGGTCGTAACGATCGGATGCGTTCAGGGAGGCTCGAATCCGAATGTCATCCCCGAACAGGTCGAATTGCACGGAACCCTGCGTACTTTGGACGACGGCGTACGCGACCGGGCAATGCAGCATATCGAACAGATTTGCCGCGGCATCGCGGAAAGCTCCGGCACAAAGATCCAGGTCGCCTTCGAAGCGAGGATCGGGGCCGTTTGTAATGATCGGCATCTGGCCGACCTGATCCGTCAGGTGGCCGGGGAGTCGCTGGGACAAGATCACGTCGAAGAAATTCAGCGGCCTAGCATGGGGAGCGAGGATTTTGCCGTCTATCTGCAACACGTTCCGGGAGCGATGTTGCGTCTGGGTTGTGCCAAGTCCGGTAGCAACGGTACGCCGTTACACAACGCATCGTTCGATCTGGATGAGGCGGCAATCGGCATCGGTAGCAAACTCATCGCGCATGCCGCTATCAACTGGTCGGCTGCGGGCCAAATCCCACCAGAGAAAGCGTCCCGCTGAGGAGCAGACGAGATGGCAAAGATCTCATTTACCTCCAACGAGAAACACACGATTGGCGTTGAACTCGAATTGGGACTGGTAAGTGACAAGACATTTGCACTGACCAGCGCAATTCAGCCGCTCCTGCAAAAGCTCTCCGTTTCCAGCGAGCAGCCGTACTTCAAGCCGGAGTTGATGCAAAGCTGTATCGAAATTATTACCGACGTGTGTGAGACCGTTGGAGATGCAGAGGCGGATCTGCGGCCCAAAATCTGTCAAGTCGAGCAGGCCTGTGATCAGCTTGGACTGCGATTGTGGTGGGGATCGACCCACCCGTTCTCCCAGTGGCAGGACCAAAAGGTCACGCCGGACGACCGGTACGCTCAACTGGTCAACCTCCTGCAGGAAATGGCACGGCGCCTGGTTACCCTTGGTCTCCATGTCCATATTGGCGTCGATTCCGGAGACAAGGCGGTAATGATCTGTGACCGGATCATGCAACACCTGCCAACCATCTTGGCGCTCAGCTGCAGCAGTCCCTTCTGGGAGAATCGAGACACGGGCCTCGAGTCGCACCGATCAAAGATCATGGAGGGATTGCCGACCGCCGGCTTGCCGACCCTCATGCGGAATTGGAGCGAATACGTATGGCTGGTCAATCACATGGTCGAAACCGGCTTTATCAATACGATTCGTGAAATCTGGTGGGACGTGCGACCGCATCACAATTTCGGTACCGTCGAGGTACGCGTTGCCGACATACCAGGCAATCTCGAAGATACGCTGGCGATCACGGCACTGATCCAATGCCTGGTTAAGGGACTCTCGGACGAGATCGACCAGGGAGCGTACCAACACGACTGCCATCCGATGATGGTGCGTCAGAACAAGTGGCGTGCCGCTCGTTTTGGCATCAATGCCCAATTGGTGGATTCGTATACCTACGAAGTCCGGCCAGTTCGATCAATCATTGAATGGTTGGTCAAACGTCTGCAACCCGAGGCAGAAGAATTAGGATGCCTGCCTTATCTGGAGCATTGCCTGGCGATGGCCGGACAAATTAGCTGGGCGGACCGACAACGAACGATCCTCCGCGAGACGGGGAATCCCATAGAGGTGGTTCGACAGCTCACGGATCAATCCCGGCTGGGATCAAGTTCAGGTCAAGTGGCAACGCCATCTGCCAGCTGACCAGCGCTTGCGTTTCATGAGAGCAGCGCTTTCAGGCTCCCTTCTTGCACGCCCTAGCTTGCCCCAGGTTCGCCGCGTCGCGTGGCTATACGCTGGCCAGCGGCCAGAACGACCAACCGCCGTTCTTGGGCATTCCTTAACAGTTTCCGGCATGTCTTCACACTGCGCAAACAAGGCAGTTTGTTCCGATGTAAACGATTTTTCCGAAAATCCGCATTATCCCGGTCGATACTAGCGGTGCGAGAAGATTTCCCGCAGACCGCAGATCTTACCTGACCACAAGGCAGAGCGAGGATTAAAAATGCGTCGCATACAGGGGGGTAATAAGATTTTTGGGAAGTGTTGGGTCGTCCTAGTGGCTGTCACCGGCATGCTGTGCGTGATGCTGTCGGACGCCAGCATGCGTGCCTTGGGCGATGATTCTTTTGTCACGGCCAGCGACAGCGTTGATTCGTCCGGCAGCAGCGCACATCTCAATTGGAAAAACCCGACGCAAACTCGACAAGTCGACTTTGTTGACGCCGAACAAATTCCGGTGCCACCACCTCCAGCCGGCCAAGATTACGACGATTCCAGTGTTCGGCTCCAACCATTGAGCCCAGCGATCGCCCCAGATAGTGGGCACGTGTTGGACAGCGGGGACTTGTCGGGGGACTGGGCCTCGGGTGACTGCGCCTCGGGTAACTGCGCCTCGGGGGACTGCGACGGTGGCGACAGCTGCGGATGTGCCGCGGATCTCGGGACGTGCGACTCGTGCGGTGGCTGCGGGCCGTGCCCGTGTGGACCTCCGGGACGCTTCTGGGTTCGAGGCGAATATCTTCTGTGGTGGACCAAGGGCATGAGAACTCCGCCTTTGGTGACGACCAGCCCGTTCGGAACGGACCGTCAAGATGCCGGCGTCCTGGGTGAATATGGAACACAAATCCTGTTTGGCGGCAACGACCTGTTGGAAGATAGTCGCTCCGGTGGCCGGATTCGCTTCGGTCTCTGGTTAGATTGCTGCAACACCTACGGAATCGAGGCGGATTTTTTCGCTTTGGACGACGAGCGACAGAGTTTCAGCGCGGAGTCGTTCAATGGCAGTCCAATTCTGGCTCGCCCCTTCTTTAACGCCGTGACGAATACCGAAGATGCCGAACTGGTTGGATTTCCCCAGATTCTTGACGGTCGAGTTGGCGTTGAGGCGGAAAGCTCGCTGAGCTCGGCAGGTATCCGCTGGCGTTGTAACCTTTGTTGCACCGAGCGTGAATGTGCGCCACCCTGTCACTTGCCGAATTGTGACCTTTGTTACGCTCCTGGGGGCGACATACGTCTCGATTTCCTGGTCGGCTATCGCTACATGCGTCTGGACGAATCCCTGCTGATCACCGAAGATCTCGACGCTTTCTCGGTGGGCACGCAGTTTGACATCTTCGACAATTTTGACACCGAAACTCAATTTCACGGTGTCGACATTGGCTTTATCTACGAGTATCATCGCTGCCGCTGGTCGCTTGATTTGCTGGGTAAAATCGCTTTTGGGAATAATAACCAACAAGTCTCGATCGATGGCGGTACGACGATCTCGGCGGGTGGCATCTCCGACGAATTCACTGGCGGTCTGCTCGCTCAACGAACCAATATCGGCAATTTTGAACGGGACAAGTTCGCGGTCATTCCGGAGTTCGGCGCGACGCTCGGCTATCGCTTGACCGACAACATCAAGTTGACAATGGGTTACAGTCTGGTTTATTGGAACAACGTCGCGCAACCCGGAAATATCATCGATCGCACCGTGAATCCCAACCTGTTACCGCCGGAGGCCGTACCCTTTAGCGGTCCGCTCCGTCCAGCGTTCGCCTTTAACGATACGGACTTCTGGGCGCAAGGACTCAGCTGGGGCGCCGAGCTTCGCTGGTAATTCCACGAAAAAACGCTTCCTCAAGGCAGGCCAGCATGTTCGCTGGCCTGCCTTTTTTCTTGCGCCATGCAGCGCACTGTGCCAGCGGATTCGCGGCAAGTCACGGTACACGCTCGACCTTGACGGTTTTAACGGATAGGCGAATGGCTGAAACCTTGCTGGGCGGTAGCCGAATCTCAGGAATGGATTGGCCGTTGAAATAAGCAGACTCTGACGAGTATGCGACGCCCGTCGTCGAACTTTGGCCGCGAAGCAAACGTCCGAGCAAAGTTCCGTTGCTTTCCGATCCGATTATAGTGCGCGACAAAGGATTGTGCGCGACTTTAGTACCCGCCCCCGCCATGGCGGTAGTCGTGCTGGCAATCAGCCCCTTCCAACTACCCGACAAGGACGTCCCGCCATGCCTTCGTTGATCAACACCTTGAAAAAGGTATTTCGTCGCAAGCAGTCGCGAAGTCAGAAAAGCTCGAATTCGCGGTTGGCAACCTTCGAATCGCTTGAACAACGCAATCTTCTGAACGGCGACGTGCCAGCTTCACTAATCGGCACGATTTATATCGACCACACCGACAATGGCGTGACGACTGACGACGCTGAAGTCTCCGGTGCGCTTGTCGAACTTTATCGGGACGGCGGGAATAATTTCTTTGACGGAGGCCAGAACGACGACACCCTGGTGGCCACCGACACCAGCAATTCCAACGGGCAGTACCGTTTTGACAACCTGACGCCTGGCAGCTATTTCGTACGTCAGACGCCGGCGGCCGGACTGTTGCAACGCGATGGCGGCAAGGTTCAGCAAGTCATCGTTACGGATGCCGACATGGAGGGCATCGAACGAACTCCGATCGACACTTTTCAGACCGCTCAAATGGTCGAAGCTTCCTATTATGGTTCTCGCTTCGCCGCGTCATCCATGTCGGCTAGCGAAGCGCTAGGCGGCGAACGAGACCTGGTAGCGGAATTGACGTCGGACTTCGGAAAGATCCAGCTGAGCGCTAATGGGTTTGGCGATCCCGTCCTGCAATTCGACTCCTCCGCAACCGCTACCGGCCGACGCGTCGTAACCTGGGACGGGGCCGATGGCGTCGGAGACGAAACGGATTACCGCGGCCTGGGCGGCCATGACCTGACCGAGGGCGATACCGTTCGAGGAATTCAATTTACGTTTGGCGCCGACCATTCCGTCGGTACGCTAACGCTTCGCGTTTACACCGATCAAGACAATTGGTCGCAGGCGGTCCTCGACATCCCTCAGACCGGCGGCCGCGGATCGAGCCCCCTCGTTTTGCCGCTGGATCAATTCGTGGCCGTAGCCGGTGACGGAGCCGATTTGACGAATGTGGGAGCGATCGAACTTGAGATCGACGGTGACGCGGCGATCGATGGCCAGATCAACCGCATTGAAACGTACGGACCGAGGATTTTCGAAGCCAACTTTACCAACCTGGAACCGCTGAGCCTGGGAAATATCGTTTGGTTTGACGGGAACAACAATGCCACCTATAGCCCAAGCGAGGAACAGGGAATTGCAGACGTCCTGCTGAACCTCTATGCAGATGCCGATGGCAACGGCGAGTTTTCGGCCACGATCGACACTCCCTTAACGAACCAGCGCACCGACGCCAGCGGTAACTACCTGTTCGACAGCCTGCTGCCAGGAAATTATCTGGTCCAAGTCGATGCGTCCAATTTCGCCGCGGGAGGGGCGCTGGAGGGTCTAGTTTTGACCACTGGCGCAATCGCAACCGATCCGGACGACAACGTTAACAACGACAACAATGGCCTGTTAACCGCGAGCGGGGCGATCGCCACGGCTGCCGTCACCCTGACCACTGCCGCGGAACCGGTCGACGATGGCGACACCAGCGCGTCCAGTAATCTGACCGTTGATATCGGCTTTACTCTGTTCGACCTTTCCATTACGAAGTCCGATGCCCCAGATCCCGCCGTCGCCGGCGAATCGCTCACCTACACCTTGCAAATCACAAATCACGGGCCGGCCGATGCAACGGACGTCACCGTAGTCGATAACCTGCCGACGGGCCTTTCCAATCCGGTCGTGACCACGAGCCAAGGTAACGGAAGTTCTGGCGGTCAGACCGTCACCGCGCTGCTTGGCAGCCTGCTGGTGGGCGAAACGGCCACAGTCACCATTATTGCCGACATCGACCCCGACGTCGTCGGCCAGCTGACCAACACCGCGGTGGTAAGCGGACGGCGCGTTACTGCCGAACCTGTTCCGAACGATCCCTGGACCGAGGTCGATCTGACGAACAATGAAGATCAGGCTGTCACCACGGTTAACGCCCTGATTGATCTGTCCATCGACAAGTCTGACCAGCCCGATCCGGTCGTGCCGGGAGAACAATTGACCTACACCGTCCTGGTTACCAACAACGGTCCCTCTGTCGCGACGGGGGTCACCGTCACGGACATGCTGCCCGCTGGCGTTCGCTTTACGTCTGCAACATCCAGCCAGGGAACGACGGCGCATGATAACGGCAGCGTATCGGCAGATCTCGGCAGGCTCGATCCAGGCGATTCCGCCACAATAACCATCGTTTCCGATGTTGACGCCGGCCAGACATCGCCCTTGTTAAACGTCGCAACCGTTACGGGGAACGAAGAAGAATCGAACCTGGACAACAATCGCGATGAAGAACCAACCGCCGTTGTCCCAAGAATCGATCTGACGATCGACAAATCGGACAATCCCGATCCGGTCGTGCCCGGCGAACAGCTGACCTACACGGTTGTGGTTACCAACAACGGTCCGTCCGTTGCGACGGGAGTCACGGCCTCGGATAGACTGCCCGCCGGCGTTAGCTTTGCCTCAGTAACATCCAGCCAGGGAACGGCCCTGCACGACAGCGGCGAAGTTTCGGCAATTCTCGGCACACTCGATCCAGGAGCGTCCGCGACCATCACGATCGTTACCGACGTGAGCGCCGCACAGACACTTCCCTTGTTGAACGTCGTGTCCGTCAAGGCGAACGAAGAAGAATCGAATTTAGATAATAATCGCGACGAAGAACCGACCGCTGTTGTCCCGCAGGTCGACCTGGAAATCGACAAGTCGGACGATCCCGATGCGGTCGTGGCCGGCGAGCAACTTACCTACCGCCTGATCGTGACGAACAATGGGCCGTCGGTCGCGACCGGAACCACCGTGAACGACGCACTGCCCGACGGCGTTTCATTCGTCAGCGCGACGTCAAGCCAGGGCGATGTTCAACATACCGCTGGCACCGTCACCGCCGATCTGGGCGATCTGAACCCCGGTGCTTCGGCAACGATCACCATCGTCACGGCGGTTGATCCCGCACAGACGGAAACGTTGTTGAACACGGCGACGGTCACATCCAACGAAGAGGATACCGACCCGACCAATAATGACGACGAAGAACCAACCGCCGTCGAACCTCGCGTCGATCTGGTCGTGACCAAAATCGACAATCCGGATCCAGTGATCGCCGGCCACGAGTTGACTTACACCATCGAAGTCCGAAATGACGGCCCCTCCACCGCGACGGGCGTGATCGTCACCGACCAGCTTCCCGCGGCCGTACAGTTCGTGTCGGGCAGCAGCACACAAGGGACGCTCAGCGAGACGAACGGCGTCGTCACGGTCAGCGTGGGGACGCTCGAACCGGGTGCGTCGGCGAGCGTTGTGTTATCAACATCCGTCGATTCCGGTGCGCCAAATATGTTGCTCAACACGGTTACCACGACGTCTGACCAACCGGACGACAACCCGGATGACAATACGGACGACGAACCGACGAAGGTCGTTGGCCGTTTCGATCTGCAGGTCGAAAAGACCGATTCAGTGGATCCCGTCATGGCGGGTGAAGAGTTGACTTACACAATCGTTGTGACCAACAACGGTCCGTCGGATACCAACAATGTCGTGATGACCGACGCGCTTCCCGACGAAGTCAACTTCATCTCGGCCAGCACAACCCAAGGCACCGTGACAGAATCGGGTGGCGTTGTCGTCGCACAACTGGGATACCTTGAAGACGGTCAATCAGAAATCGTTACGATACTGGTTCAAGTCGGCTTTGATGTTGTGGGTGAAATCGATAACGAAGCCCTCGTTGCAGGATCTCCGGTCCAATCGGATCCGACTTCGCCTTCAACGTTCTTGGCCGAACTTAATTTGGACAATAATCTTGCGGACGAGCCGACGTTGGTCCAGGCGGCGTTTGCCAGCGTCTCCGGATACATTTACGTCGACTTTGACAACGACGGCCAAATGGAAACCGGTGATTGGGGTATTGAAGGTGTTGAAGTACGCTTGACCGGCGTGGACGTGCTGGGCAACACGGTGACGCAGTTCGACACGACCGACGAGGATGGTGCCTACGGATTCTACGACCTCCTGCCGGGTTCATATTCAGTAACGGAGACTCAGCCCGACCGCTTCCGAGACGGTCGGCAGCTGCGAGACGGCCGGGAGACGCCAGGCCGAATCGGCAGCGGCACGGGCCTGCTGCAATTCAGTGTTCACGACGACCTTTTCGCCAATATTGGGCTGAATGGCGGCGTGGACGCCATCGAGTTCAATTTCGGTGAGCTCATGCATACGATCTCAAAACGCGACTTATTGTCGTCTTCGCCTTCCGGGTCGACACCGTAAGCATTAACTATTAAACAACTTAGGGAATCCCCGCGAAACTTCCTAAAAATTCGGAAAAAATGCTTGACGCAGGCTTTTCGGCGCGTATCATAGGGGTATCGCTGGAGCACAAGCCGTGCTCCCGATGTTTTCTTGAAAGAGAGACTTCCTGCCAATGCAAGCTTTAATTGAGTCGCGCCAAGAGCGATGGCTTAAGCTTGCTATCTAGGCATTTTCAGATTGGTGTGGTGACCATTCTGCGATTGCACGTTTTCAGATTTGCGTTCAACTTTGCCCGTGAATGTTCTGAAACAACGAATCAAGCATAGCTGATTCATCTCTCCGCCGCGTGACGCCTTACTACGGCGATCCTTCGCTCACAATCCGGTTGATGTCGCACGCGCCGAGGCTGCCCTAGGCCGCCCAGCGCTGACGACGTCCGGCTGTTCGCGCCTGCATTTAGGGTGCAAACGAGTGTTGGAACACGCACCCGAGTTCTTCCTAGTGTCGTGCGCAGAAAAAGAAGACTGCGTTCCTGCGAGGAAGCTGCGCGCATTGCGAGCGTATCGGATCGCCTCCTGTTTGACGTTATGAGACGCGAAGGCATTTTTCGCAAGAGACTTGTGGGCTTTCGCCATGAACTTAATCGCTAATTTAGGAGATGACTGTGATGCGTATTCAACATATTTTCAATGGCTTGAAGAGTGTATGTGCGTTTGCGCTGCTGCTGAACGCGGCTGCACTTGCTTCGGCGAGAACCGTGGATAACTTCGACGGCGACGTGCTGCAACAACAACTCGAAACGACAGCAATGGAATCGGTTACCGGATCGTTCTTCAATGCTGGTACCCCAGGTCTCACGATCGTCGGCGATGCCCGCGATGCGATACTAACGCAGACCTCGTCCAGTTCGTCGGCCAGGACCACGGTCAATGAAGGTGCGATGACTGGCGTTTACGATCTGAGCTTTCGCACGCTCGTCACCGGCAAAGGGCAGCTCCAGTACGACGGCAACGACGGAAGCATGGATCTCGATCCGGAAGGACTCGGCGGAATTAACTTCAAGGAAGACGACCACAGCACGTTGTACGTGCACGTTCCGTTCAACGATCATGAGACGCAAATGAAAATCACGGTCTGGACGGACGCAGACAACATTTCGGAATTCACCGCGACGATCCCGGTCGTTGCAATGGGCAATCCGACCCATGTTGAATCGGTTGCGTTTGCGGATTTCATGCAACAAGCTGGCGCAAGCGGCCCCGCTGACTTCAGCGACGTTGGCGCGCTGCAGTTCGACATCGACGGAGATATCGGCGGCATGGGTGGCCTCGATTTGTGGCTTGACCTGATCGAAACCGGAGCGTCGGCGGTACCGGAGCCGAGCAGTGGAGTTTCGTTGCTGTTGGGTGGCCTCGTCCTGGTGAGTTGCGGATCGTACCGAGCACGTAGAAAACGCGCAGCCCTGCGGTAAACGTCTGCAGATAACCTGTCGCGAGCAGAAAATGCGCCGGTGACGTAACGCTGGCGGATCTAAAGAACTAGGACCAATTGACTTACTAAACAAGAGATATAGAAGGAATTCGGATCGTTCATAAAGTTGACGTAAAAGCCTGGGAGGTTAGGGCACAATCTAAGTCCTTCTTAGAACCTAAGTCCCTCCTTAGAACGGAAAGTCTGCACCGCTGCTTGGACCGCTTCGCAGGTCTCGGCCACGCGGGCGACGCCCCCTGACCAGGCTGCCACGGCTTTCGTTCTGAACCCGATTTGCACGAAGGAATTAACAGATGTTCGCCAGCCGCTCAAGAAAACGACCCCAAACAGCCATGGCGAACACAGCCAGGCGCCCAGGGTTTGAACGACTGGAGTCCCTTGCCCTTCTGGAAGTCACCATCAACACCTTTGACACCATGACCTTTGGCACCATGCAGATCGAGAAACTAACGAGTCAAGCGGACGCCGATGTCCCCACGGGACCAATAGTTCCCGTGGGTCCGATGCCGGTGTATCCCCACCAAATCAACAGCACGGGCAGTGTTGCGCTAGAGAATGTCGTCGTAACGAACTACGACGGCACGCCGGGCATTCCCGGCGACGACTTTCCGTCCATGCCCACGTTGAACGGAGGCTTCAACGTTGGGCACACCAACATGGACGACACGCTGGATCTCAACGAGACCTGGCTGTTTTTTGCCTCCCGCGTCATAACCACCGGTACCTGAACGAGTTCATGTCTGTTTCGATTCCGTGCACCTGCGGAGCCAGGGATGGTAACGAGCACGTCGCAAACGGAGTGCCTTGGGGTAAACTTCCGCAAGCTACGCTGACAACGCAAGTCTCACGATGTAAAAGGGTTAATTCAAACCATCCATTTAGCAGCATATAGAAAAAGAACTATAAAATAGAACTAAAGGGTTGACCTAAACGCCTGGGAGGTTAGGGTAAGACCTAAGTGCCCCTTCGATCGCCGCGGTTTCGACCTCTTGATAGGGTCAAAGCGACGGGTGTGTCGTCCCCTAACCACCCCACCACAGCTTTCGTTCTGACCCCGAATATTTGTACCAAGGAATTAGGAAATGCTTTCGAGCCGCTCAAGAAAACGACGCCAACTCCACAAGACGAACCCAAACAAACGCCCGGCGTTTGAACGATTGGAATCTCGTTCCCTTCTGGCAGTCACGATCGACACATTTGACACGATGCAGATCGTTGAAGATCCACCAACGCCACCTCCGGCCGGGCTAACAGCGGCCTCGTCGGTGGCTGCTCCCGAAACGATCGGCGGCGAGCGAGACATGCTGGTCGATCTGACATCCCAATTCGGTGAATTGGTACTCAGCTCGAACTTCGTTGGCCAGCCGCTGCTTTCGTTCAGCGCGACCGCGACGGCGACGGGCAGCCGTCAAGTGGTCTGGGACGGCGCCGATGGCGACCCCAATTCCATCGCCACGAATGGCCTTAGCAACTTCGACCTGACCGAAGGCGGAGCTAATAGTCGGTTCGAATTCGAGGCCGGCGCCGACCTGGTCGGCGGCACGGTAACGTTGACGGTTTATACGAATGGTGGCGTGGCAACATCCGCCGTTGCGATGATTCCGAATACCGGCGGAGCCTGGGCCCCACGATCACGATTCCCTTTAGTGCCTTTGTCGGAGCCGACTTTACGGACGTCGGGGCCATTGAGCTACAGATCACCGGAACTGCAGCCGTTGACGGGCAGATCGACGAACTGATCGCCACCGGCGACCCTGCGATTCACATTGAGAAGCTAACGAATAACCAGGATGCCGACGTCCCCATGGGACCAATCATTCCCGTGGGTCAGATGGCGGTGTTTACCTACCAAATCACCAACACTGGCAGTGTTGCGTTAGAGAATGTTGTCGTAATGGACGACAACGGTACGCCAGGGAACCTGGGCGACGATTTTAGTCCCATGCCGATGTTGAACGGAGCCTTCAACGTCGGGGACACCAACATGGACAATTTGCTGGATCTAACCGAGATCTGGCTGTATTCATCCTCACGCGTTGTCACCGCCGGCCAATACACCAATATTGCCGACGTGACAGGAACGGATCCGGCCACTCAGCAGATGGTCGTCGACGACGATCCAAGCAACCACTTCGGTCAGATCCCGAGCGAACCTGGGATTCACATCGAAAAACTAACAAATAACCAGGACGCCGATCTCCCCATGGGACCCGTGATCCCCGTGGGCCAGATGGCGATGTTTACCTACGAAGTCACCAACACGGGCAATGTTGCGCTAGCGAATGTCGTCGTCACGGACGACAACGGTACGCCAGGGAACCTGGTCGACGATTTCAATCCGACGCCAACGTTGAACGGAGCTTTCAACGTCGGGGACACCAACATGGACAACTTGCTGGATCTCGCCGAGATCTGGCTGTATGCAGCCTCGCGCGTTGTCACCGCCGGCCAATACACCAATATTGCCGACGTGACAGGAACGGATCCGGCCACCCAGCAGATGGTCGTCGACGACGATCCAAGCAACCACTTCGGTCAGATCCCAAGCGAACCTGGGATTCACATCGAAAAACTAACAAATAACCAGGACGCCGATCTCCCCATGGGACCCGTGATCCCCGTGGGCCAGATGGCGAATGTTTACCTACGAAGTCACCAACACGGGTAATGTTGCGCTAGCGAATGTCGTCGTCACGGACGACAACGGTACGCCAGGGAACCTGGTCGACGATTTCAATCCGACGCCAACGTTGAACGGAGCTTTCAACGTCGGGGACACCAACATGGACAACTTGCTGGATCTCACCGAGATCTGGCTGTATTCAGCGTCGCGCGTCGTTACCACCGGTCAATACACCAATATCGCCACGGTGACCGGCGTTGACCCCGCTACCCAGCAAATGGTTAGCGATATTGATCCCAGCAATCACTTTGGAGAGCCGGTCGGTGTGCCAGTCATTCACATCGAAAAACTCACCAACAATCAGGATGCCGACCTTCCCACCGGACCGATGATTCCGGTCGGTGGCATGGCGATGTTCACCTATCAAGTCACGAATCCCGGAACCGTCGCGCTGGCGAACGTTGTCGTGACCGATGACAACGGCACGCCAGGAAACCTTGGCGACGATTTCAATCCGCTGCCGGTGTTGAGTGGTGCGTTTAATATTGGCGACACCAACATGGATAATCTGCTGGATGTGGGCGAACAATGGTTGTATACGGGGGCGCACCTGGTGACGGCGGGGCAATATACGAATATCGCGAAGGTCACTGGAGTCGATTCTACCAACACGTCCAACATGGTCATGGACGATGACCCCAGCAACCACTTTGGCCAGATCATCGGCCAGCCCGATATTCACATTGAAAAGCTGACCAATAATCAGGATGCCGACCTCCCGACTGGACCCATGATCCCGGTCGGCCAAAATGCAGTCTTCACGTATCAAGTCACAAATCCGGGAACCGTTGCCTTGGCCAACGTTGTTGTTTCCGACGACAACGGAACGCCGGGAAATCTGGGCGACGACTTTCCGCCGCCACCTGTCTTGAACGGTGCGTTCAATATTGGCGATACCAATACCGACAACCTGCTGGACACCGGCGAAACCTGGTTGTACTCAGCGGCGAGGGTGGTGACGGCCGGACAGTACACGAATATCGCGAAGGTCACTGGAGTCGATTCCACCAACACGTCCAACATGGTCATGGACGATGATCCCAGTAACCACTTTGGCCAAGTCATCGGCCAGCCCAATATTCACATCGAAAAGCTGACCAACAATCAGGATGCCGATCTCCCCACCGGACCCATCATCCCGGTCGGCCAAAATGCAGTCTTCACGTATCAAGTCACGAATCCGGGAACCGTTGCCTTGGCCAGCGTTGTCGTTTCCGACGACAACGGAACACCGGGAAATCTGGGCGACGACTTTCTGCCGACACCTGTCTTGAACGGCGCGTTCAATATTGGCGATACCAATACCGACAACCTGCTGGACACGGGCGAAACCTGGTTGTACTCGGCGGCGAGGGTGGTGACGGCCGGACAGTACACGAATATCGCGAAGGTCACTGGAGTCGATTCTACCAATACGTCCAACATGGTTATGGACGATGACCCCAGCAACCACTTTGGGCAGCAAACCCAGGGAATGCCTGCGATCTCCATCGTCAAGACGGCCAATGACGCGCCGGATGGCGAAGTTGAACTCATCGACGGCGCGGAAGACGTTGTTTACACCTATACAGTAACCAACACGGGTACCACCTTCCTGTCGGATATTGATGTGATCGACGATGCCGGAACGCCCGGCGATACGTCAGATGACATTTTTGTCGGAACCATCGATGGGCCGCTGGCGCCCAACGAGAGTGAAACGCTGACCAACACGATCTTTGTCGACATGGATATCGTCAACAAGGCCGCGGCGTTTGGTACCCCAACCGATGCGAACGGAATTCCGACCGGGCAGGATCCCGTTATGGATATGGACGACGCCGAGGTCGCGTTGCATAACAAGATTGAAGGTCGCGTGTTTGTCGAAAAGAAGGGAAAAATCGAAAAGCCCAAGCACAAGACTAGCTTCGATAAGTATGGCTCGTACTTCGACAAGTACAGTTCGATCTTCGACAAGTTCAAACACGGATATGGCAGCAAGCACGGGAAGGATTGGGACGGTAAAGGTGATCATGAAGATGAAGGAAACGGGCACGGCGATAACGGGCACGGCGATAACGGGCACGGCGATAACGGGCACGATGATCACGACGACAAGCACGTCAAGGGGATCGAAGGCGTAAAGATTACGTTGACGCGATTGGACAAGGATGTGCCCGCCCAGGTCACCTACACCGACGAATGGGGCTTCTATAAGTTCGACTGGCTGGAACCTGGCGTTTACAAAGTAACGCAGGAACAGCCGCACAACTTCGCCGACGGCCCCAACATTCCGGGAGAGATCGAAGGAGAGAACGAGGAAATTGGCATCATTGAGTACGAGCACGGCGTTATGGATGACATGTTCACGAACATCGAGCTTTCCAATGGCGCATGTGCTCATGGTTTCGATTTTGTCGAACGCATGCACAGCAAACGTGGCTTGCTGTCCAAGTACACCGAAATCTTTGATTCGGTTTGGTCCGCGTTTGACAACCTCACGTCGCATGTTGGCAGCCACGGAGACAGCTACAGTTCCGGAACCGGTCATGAAGGCGACAACAGTAGCCACGACGACAGTAGTCATGACAGTGAAAGTCAATCCATCTATAGCTCGGGCGGCTATTCCAGTTCGAGCTCGTCCCACGATTCCTTCTTTGGAGCCTACGGTTCCTGGGTGGGATCGAAATACAGCAAGTGGTGGTAAAGACGTAACCGAAGTTAAACAACATAAACCCACCGTTCACGTCCATGTGAACGGTGGGTTTTTTCGTGCTCCGAATGCGGTGCAGAACGCAAACCGGTTACGGCAGCGAGTGAATCAGAGTAAACGCCAACAAGGCCAGACCACAGGAAAAGAGGGTCCCAGGAACAAACAGCAGCCAGGTAATGGCCGGGTTCCTGATGCCGAACCAGCATAGGTAACCTTCAACCAGTGGTCCGGCCAGAAAACATCCATTGGCAGCCACGCAACAGAAGGCGAGCATGAACAACTGGGGCGGGTTGGAGATTTCGGCGCGCAAAGCCATTAGCAACAATACCCATAACGTTAGAATGGCATTGTAGAAGACTCGCATCTTTTCCCAGCGAACAACGACCTGCCCCAGATGCGCGAAGCGCGAAATCCGACGCGACTCGTCATCCTGTTCGGTGGCGAGTTGCTGATACTGCGGCGATTGGAAGGGATTCGAGATTATTGTCATTCGGACTACAAGATCCGGATACGTATGGTGTCCGCCGTGTGCGTTGGCGTTTCAACCACGACGCGCCCTGCGCGTTGACCGCAAAACGTCAGGAACCGGCGGCGAATTGGTGTATACCGTTTTCGGGCTCTCACCCCCCCCCGCTGTCGATCCATTTGCTGGCTGTTATACTCGATCCCACACGTCGCTGTCACCAAATTTGCGAGAATCACCGGAATGTCGGCAAAGAAAATCTTGATGCTGGTCGGAGACTTTGTTGAGGACTACGAAGTGATGGTCCCCTTTCAAATGCTGCTGATGGTAGGGCACTCGGTCGATGCCGTGTGTCCGGACAAGAAGGCCGGATGCAGCGTTGCGACCGCGATTCATGACTTTGAAGGCCAGCAGACCTACAGCGAAAAACGAGGGCATAATTTTCAGCTCAATGCGTCCTTCGACGACATTCGAGCCGAGGATTATGACGCGCTGGTCATTCCAGGAGGCCGATCGCCGGAGTATCTTCGTTTGAACCAGCGGGTGCTCGAAATTGTTCGTCACTTTTTCGAATCGAATAAACCGATTGCGGCGATTTGCCATGGTCCGCAGCTGTTGGCTGCGGCGGGCGTACTCAACGGACGCGCGTGTTCAGCGTATCCAGCTGTCCGGCCGGACCTGGACCTGGCCGGGTGTGGATGGATTGAACCGAGCGGCGGGCTGGACAGCGCCCATGTGGACGGGAATCTGGTCTCAGCACCTGCCTGGCCGGCTCATCCGGCCTGGATGCGGGCTTTTCTTGAGGTGCTGGGCACGTCGATAGCGCCTTAGGGCGTCATGAGGCGTCCCGTGCCTCCCATTCCGAGTCAAACAGGGCGTGGGCGACATCGATCGTCGTCATATCAATCGACGCGGCCCAGGCGGCAATCGTGTCCAGATCAAGATTCCGCTTAAGGAGGTCTTTATTGAGCGCCTGAGCGAAGGCTGCTTGCACGTGCTCGTCTGCCGCTGGACAGACTTTGCCGAACGAATCGGGATTCCAGGCACTATGCTGTTGCAACAGTTCCCCAAAGTCGTTTGTTTCAAATAACGGACGGTGGGTAATGAGTTCGTGGACCAGGGCTCCCAGCGAAAAATAATCCGACGCCTCGATCGCTCGGCCGCCCAGCAACTGCTCCGGAGCCATGTAGCGGGGAGTACCGATCAGCGAACCGTCGTCTTCATCGGCGTCATCACCGTCGACGGGCGTGGCGAGGCCAAAGTCCATCAGTTTGACGGTCCCGTCTCGCAACATCATGACATTGGACGGTTTGATATCGCGATGCGCGATGCCTGCGCGGTGCGCGTGTTGTAGAGCGGCTGCGATCTGTCCCACGATCTTTTTGATTTCAGACTGCGGAAGATCCTCATCGTGTTGCAGCAACTCGTACAGCGTAACCCCATCACAGAATTCCATCACGATGAAGTACGTGTGAAAGGCAGCAAAGCGGCCGTAGGTCTGGCAGATGTTCGGATGATCGAACGATTCCACGATATCGGCCTCACGCTGAAAGCGATTCAACGCCTCCTCGTCGTATACCAACCGATGACTCATCATTTTCAGGGCGACGTGACGGTCACTGGCCGTTTCAATCGCCTCATAAACAACAGCCATGCCGCCCCGACCCAGCCGTCGCTTAATTCGATAGCCAGACAGCATTTTGTCCGCCAGCGCATCACGACCTCGTCCCCCAAGACGACTGGCAACGAGATTTGTCAGCACAACACAAATCTGAGGGTGCTGTTGAGCGAGCTGATGAAATGTCTCCGCCGGCAATTCCAACGCCTTGACGATGGTGCGAGCGATGGCATCCGCGCTGTCGCGGCTGATCACCCAGCAGAGACATTTCTCCCAGCACGTGACCACGCCCGGCGCGGCCAATCAGATGTCGTTCACCGCCCTCATCGGCAGAAACGATGTCCGCAACGCCTTCGGTAATGACAACCAGCGACGTTCCGGGAGTTCCCTGGCGAATAAAGATCTCGCCTTCCGGGAATTCGACGTGAACCATGGCGCCCTCGATTCGACGAACTACCTTCGTGGGCAAAGCGGAAAACACTTCGCACTTGCCCAGCGGAGGAACATCACGTCGCTTGCGCTTGACTTCTTCCAGCCGAGCGGCGACGGATCCCGTCAGTTCGCTCATCAGCGCCGGCATCACATCGCTCTCGGCAAATAACGCGCAAATCAAATCGGTCGGCGAGGCAATTTCATCGTGGCCGACCTGCCGAAAGACCTTGGACAACTCCAAATCGCTTGTTTCGGAATAGCGAGACAACAGTTGGTCCGCATCGATCGATTCACCGGCACGCGTGCGATAATCGTATTCCTCTGTGACCAGCTCCAGCCGCAAGGCCTCGTCATCCGCCACTTCCGGAAAGCGCCGGAAATACTCATCGACGCTTTGCCCGATACCACGCGTCCACCGCAGTCGCTGATCAACCAGCAGGACATCGGCCATTTCCCTGGCGCTCGTGCCTGGCCGAGCACGGAGAAATTCGACGACATCTGGCGCCGAATCGGCATCGGCCCATTGTTGAGCATACTGCGCAGCGATCGAACCCGATGGAGAAGGCATGGACTTGTCGTTTACGTCAGATAATGCCGACGGCAACAACTTGAACCTTAACAGGATAAGAATGGAGATCGTTGACGTCGAACACGCAGCCCCGTCAGTTAAACCACGAAACCATTACGTTCAATGATGTCGTTGCACGACAAATCTGGCCAAATGAAGTAGTGCCTCTCGCGCCGGGCTGGGCGCTAATTCACGCAGCTGATCCTGGGCAGCATTAGCATAACGTTTCGCGACATTCCGTGCATACTCCAATGCCCCACTGGTCTCGAGTTGGTCCAGCAAATCGTCACGACGCTGCCCCGCCTCGCGAAGGATCCCGTAGACCAACGCGTCACGTTCGACGTCACTACAGAGATTCAACAGTCGAATTAAAGGCAGCGTCAGTTTCTCTTTTTCTAAATCGCTTCCCAGCGACTTGCCGGTGTTCATCGGGTCACCGGCAATGTCAAGTACATCATCGATGATCTGAAATGCGATTCCGAGGTTGTTACCGTATTCGTACAAAGCTTGCTGGCGTTCGTCGCTCGCATCGGCGTAGTGAGCGCCCAATTCGCAGCAACAGGCACACAATTGCGAGGTCTTGGCGGCAATGATTTCAATATATTCCGCCTCCGTCAGATTGAAATTTCCCCGGTGATGAATCTGTCGCATCTCACCTTCGCACACAATATTGGTCGTGCGACCAATGCGTTGGCAAGCAAAGGTGTTATCCAGCGTGCTGGCGAGATAGAACGAATGCGAAAACAGAAAGTCGCCCAACAGAACGCTTGCTTCGTTTCCTGCGAGTGCATTCACGGTGGAATGATGGCGACGAATCGTCGCATCGTCCAGCACATCGTCATGGACCAGGGTTGCCGTATGGATCATTTCCAGCACCGCCGCCAGCTTCAGGTGTGCGGGGCGTACGGCTCCACACGCTTTGGCGGTCAGTAAAAGCAAAGCCGGCCGAAGTCGTTTTCCGCTGAGTCGCGCGCCGTGCTGCAAGAGTTCGTTCACGCCGTCGTAGCGACTTACCAGCTGCTGTTGTAGAATCGTTTCGACGGCCGCCATCTCGTCGGCAACAGGTGCATACAACAGTTCGTAACGTTCGCGCTGGTCCGACGGGCTGGCCTGCGAGTGGCTCTTCGCCATAATGCCCGCGGGGGCTCGTTGATGATTTTCTGTCAATGACATGTTGCTTGCATCCGATGCTGCGTTGATGATTGTCCAATCATTCCTTCGTGGCGGTGGACTGTCTGGCGGCACCCGCCCCGACTTACTGGCGAGGGCCCGCCCCGTGACCCTTAGGGCTATCCGGGCGAGGAACTTTCCCGCCCGCGAACGTAATGTCCGCTTTCCCCCCCCTGCTTCTCTTCCAAACGAATCTGTTCGACGACGATCGAACGGTCTACGGACTTGCACATGTCGTAGATCGTCAGTGCGGCAATGCTCACCGCCGTCAAAGCCTCCATTTCCACGCCGGTTGCCGCGCGGATCGTTACCTCCGCTTCGATGGCAATTGAATTGGTATCTTGTAACTCGATGTTGAGTTTCACGGAATCAAGAGAAAGCGGATGGCACAGCGGAATCAAATCGCTGGTCCGTTTAGCTGCCATGATGCCCGCGACCCGCGCAATCTCGATTGCGTCGCCCTTCGACAATTTCCGGTCTCGCAGCAAGGCCAGCGTCTCTGCCGACGCCACCACCCTGCCACTGGCCCGAGCGTACCGCCGCGTGGCCGGCTTGTCCCCGACATCGACCATGCGGCTGGCCCCCTTTTCATCGAAATGGCTGAATTCGGCCATCGAACGATCCTCGCAGCTTCGTTAGCCTTTGGAGTAAACGGCCCTATTCTACGCCATGAATAGGCGACGTCGAGGAGGACCGTCGCTAGTCCAATCCCAGTTTCATAACCGTGATAGCTCGGCCAACGCAACAGAAGAAGCGGTTTCCCGCCAATTTTTACGAAAAAAACGCTGGAGCCGATAGCGGGTGGAGAGATGCAGACCATCCGCTCCACCCGCTAGCGTGCTCAGCGCTTTCCATTTCATTCTCGTTCGGCGGGTAATACCGAACGAAAGCGTTGGCAATTAGATTTCGTTTGGTACCAAGCCTTCATCGATCATTTGGAGAAGCTTGGAAATGCACAATTTGTTCATGCTAGTGTGGCGCTCGTGCGCCTCGACTCGCAAGGACTCGTGCAAGCTTTTCGGCATCCGAACCGTAATTACACGGGTCGGCTCCTGATCCGATACCTGCGTGCGGCCGCGTTCCCGCAGCTTGGCAAGCATCTGTTGGATATCGATGTACTCGTCGGTTTTCTCGAAATCGGCCAAAGCCTGCGGGTCCGAGAAACAACGACGAATCAAGCCGTTGACTCCTAGTACATTACGAAAGAACGTCACCCAATCCGGCTCTTGTTCAAAAAGCCGATTCGCCTGACGTTGCACCTCCCGACACTTCTCCGTGCCAGGCCGGATGCCTTCCATGATTTCCGATTGGGGTGACAGAGGTGACTGTGGTAACTGTGGTATCGTTTGCTGAGCTTCGAGCATCACACTTTCTCCCAACTCCTTGAGTAAATGATCCTCACCGCAAAATTCCGTTTTTCGCGGTCTCACGTGGCCGCGTACTTTCTGAAATCATGGCGTTGGAGTCAAGACCAGCATGGATGTCACTTCTCTGATGGCAGTTACGTCGAGAACGCTAGCGGTGCCAGCTTTTTCAGCATCGACGCCTAATGTAGCGACACCTCTTGGGGTGCTTATTCTTTGGGCACACGACAAGTTGCGTTTTTGCCGTGTCCCGGCTCGAAAAATGGGGAATTGGCAAAACAGGGACGACTTCGGAGATTGGAGATTCGCGTTGAGTGGCCGGACTGGGTCGTAAGCAGTTAACCGTGATTCGTCGCAGATCGCGGTTTATGATGTATTGAACTTCCCCATCCAAGCCGCAAACGGACCAAGCCGCAAACGGACGCCGCAGACGGATGCCGCAGACAGACGTAGACCACCAGCAGCCGCAAGGCCCGCAGGAGAGCGATTACATTGCCACCCTCGTTGCCACCCGAAGTCCCTGATTTCGATTCCATTTGCAAGGTATTTTCCCTCGTCGACCGGGAGGTTTGGATTGTTACGTCCGCCGACGGTGAACGGCAAGGAGGTCTCGTCGCCACCTGGGTATTCCAGGCGGCGCTGGACCCCCAGCGGCCAGTGGTCGCTGCGGCGATCGCCCCGATTCATAACACTGCACAAATCATCGGCGCCAGCGGCTCGTTTGCCCTTCATCTGATTAATCCGTCGCAGATCGACGTCGCTTGGCGATTCGGTTTGAGTTCTGGTCGCGATCAAAACAAGTTGGAAGGTCTGACCGTTACAACGGCTCGGACCGGCGCACCGATACTACAGGATTCGATCGCCTGGTTGGATTGCCGAGTGCTGACCACAACGGACATCGGCGACCGAATTCTCTTCTGGGGAGAGGTTGTGGCGGGACAAGCGACCGGAACCGGGCCAGTGTTGTCCGAACGGGCGCTATTCGCTGCGGCAACCTCCGAACAAAGATTGCGGCTAAAAGAAAACCTCAGTCGCGACATTGACGAACTGGGCCCTCTGCACGAGCATTGGCGCAATACGCTGAAGAGCAGCTAACTTATTTGCTGCTTTACGTTTATTCGTTGACTGAACCACAGTGTCCAAATAGAATAAGAGTATCGAAATAGAAAATTTGAGTATTGTCATCGTCGTATGTCGGTCGGCATGCGAAGCGACTGCAGCAGGCCAGCAGGGCTGGCTCAGATCACCACTTCCTTCTCCCGAGAGGCGCAGCTGAAGTCGGCCCCAATCTGCGGCGGGCATTGCGAATCACCGATGAGCGAGTCGACGGTCCGCAAGTCAGACTTCGAAAACTCCGGTCAACAGGTTTCTGGACAGGAGTCTTCGGTTGTTCGGGCTCAAGCCAGTACCACACCTGCCAGTACCACACCTGCCAGTACCACACCTGCCAGTACCACACCTGCCAGTACCACACCGGGCAGTACTAAGCCGGGTAGTGCTCCCGCCGGGATGGCTGGCGGTGACGAATCCACTTCCAACGAAGCCAATTCCAACGAAGCCACTTCCAACGAAGCCGCGTCGGATCAAGGTGGTACGACGAGGCCAGGACCGACTAGTCCGCTCGGCGACGCCACCGTCATCTCGAACCGTCCTGAACCATCGGACGTTCCCGGCGCTTCGGCTGCTACGCCGTCTGACGTAGGTCGCATTCTGGAAGGCAAGCGGCTGGGCCATTTCGAGTTAGAGCGGTTCATTGGCGGCGGCGGCATGGGCGCGGTCTTTTACGGGACGGACATGCTGCTCGGTCGGCCGGTTGCCATCAAAGTCTTGCTCAGTCATTTCGCTCATGACGACGAAACCGTCCAGCGGTTCCACAACGAAGCCCAGTCGGCGGCGAGGCTAGATCACGAAAACGTGGCGCGGGTCTACTTTGTCGGCGTCGATCGCGGTTGGCACTATATGGTGCACGAATTCATCGACGGCGAAAATCTTCGTGACCGGGTACAGCGGCAAGGCCCACTACCCTTGAGTGAAGTGGTCTCGTACACGCTTCAAATAGCTGAGGCGCTTGCCCATGCGAGCGGACGCGATGTTGTGCATCGGGACATCAAACCATCCAACGTCCTGGTGGACGCGGAAGGTCACGTAAAACTGGTCGATATGGGACTGGCTCGCCTTCACCAGGTCGAGACATCGCATGACGACTTAACTGCCACAGGTATGACGTTGGGCACCTTTGACTATATCGCGCCAGAACAGGCTCGCGATCCGCGCAGTGCCGACGTCCGCAGCGATCTTTATTCGTTAGGCTGTACGTTTTACTTCATGTTGACGGGCCGCCCACCGTTTTTGGACGGCACGGTCCTCCAGAAGTTACTTCAACATCAGAACGACGCCCCGCCCGACCCGCGACAATTCCGACCTAATCTTCCTGAACCGGTCTGCAACGTCGCAGGACAGCTACTGGCTAAGAACCCGGACGACCGATATCAGGATCCGCACCAGCTGATTGCTGATCTTTTAATCGTTTCAGAGCAGTTGAAGCTGCCCAAGACCAGCACGCGAACCCCGATTTGGATTTCACCATCGATCGAACAATCCGGCTGGTCACGCAAGCATTTACCATGGCTGGTGCCTCTAGGATTGCTTTTGATAGTCGGGGCCATGATACATTACTGGGCGCCTCGCTCGATCGAGCAGCCTCGCACCGTCGGCGCGGGGATCGATATTCCACAACACCGGGCCGATTGGACTAACAACAATCCGCGTCAACCAGTGGACTCGTCGAACACGGCAGCTAGTAAATCCGATCAAAACGGGAATACGCCCAACAGCAGCTCCGGCGGCGTGGGATCAATCTCGGACAGCAAGACAGTCAGGCAACCGCTAGCCAGCGGCGCGAGCGAGCGAGCGTCCAACGGCAGCACGACCCCCCTGCCGGTCGACAACGAGCGCGTCAGTAACGGACGTGTTGGCAATGGCGACTTCCACGATGACGGTAGCCGACCGAGCGGCGGCGGGAGCGCCAAGGCAGTTGGTCCGGAAGAACGCAAGTCGATATCGGCAGCGCCGGCCAACGGAGGAAATAGGGGCGGGGTCAAAGACGAAACGTTGCTGGTAGTAACGAGCAACCCGATGGAAGATCGACAGTACGCGACACTGGCAGACGCTTGTCGAATCGCGATTAGCGGTGATGTCATCGAACTTCGCTATGACGGCCGATTGGACCATCCGGAAAAACCGATCACGATTGCCGATCGCAAATTGACGATTCGCGGCGGTGAAGGGTTTCAGCCGATCGTGCGTTTTCGCCCGACCGGTCCCGACAGAGTGCTCTATCCGCGTAGCATGATCCACGTCGCGGGTGGCGAGTTGTTGTTATCCAACGTTCACCTCGAGCTCGAGATTCCCGTCCAGGTACGGTCCGAGAATTGGTCCCTGTTCGAAACGGTGTTGGCGAACCGAATCCGCCTGCTAGGTTGCACGATGACGATAAGGAACGCGGACGGCAATCACGCGGCCCTGTACCAGAACGTCAGCTTTTTCCATACCAAAGCCGCCCCTCAACGCGTGCGGACGATGTTGGGAGACGTTCAGGATCCACTTCCTCGACTTCAATTACAGTTACGTGATTGCGTTGCCCGTGGCGAAGCAGTATTACTTCGAGGTTCCGCGCTGGATACCGTCCAGCTTCAATGGGACAACGGACTGGTTGCCATCAGTGAACCATTCGTTGTATTACAAGGCCAATCGGCCAGCCTGCCCCTCGGCGCGCAGCTGGAGATTGATTTGAAACACGTCACGTGCCTGGCTCGCAGTGGCTTCTGCCGAATGCTGAGTAGCGAAGATCAACGCCATCTGCCGACAGTCCGCTTCGATTGCAGCGACAGCATTTTGATCATGGCCAACACTCCGTTGGTGGACCAGGTCGGGCGCAGACGGCTGACGAATTCAAACGGTTGGTTTTGTGGAACGCGGCAAACAACTTCTATGAAAACGTTTCCGAGTACTGGCACATTGACGGCGGTCATAACTCGGAAGTCGTTTCGATGCGTTGGGGAAACTGGCAGGACTTCTGGGGACCCGGCGCGAACGCAACGATCGTCCGATGCCGGTTCTGTGGAGAGTCGCCGCCGATCCAGAAACGCCGTTGAGTGAGCAAACGCAGGACGCGTTTGTCTTGGACGAATCCGATGCCAACCCAGCGCGGGCAGCGGCAACGGACGGGTCAAGCGACGCCGGGATGCAGATCAACCGCCTGCCGCGACTTCGACATTCGATGGGAATTCGTTTGTCCGACTCTCCCGACTTGTCGAGCGACTGAGCTAACGCGTTTCCAGCGCGTAACGGACTGCCTGTTCAAGATCCCGGCGGGTCTCGTGCGTATAGCCCAGGTCCAACCAGAGAATCTTACCATCACCATCGAGGACGTAGGTGCGCGGTAAGTACTTTGTTGCAACCATCGCGAAGCCTTCCCCGTCGACGTCAAGCAGGACAGGAAACGTAATCTGATGCTGGCCGACCACGGCGGCAACCGTCTCCGACGGCTCCTTGAAATTCACGCCAACGACTTTCAAACCCCGCGGCCCGAATCGCTCGACCAGGTCAGGCCCCAGGTCGCTTATTTCCCAATTTGCCAGCGCGTCGGTGCTTGTCCAAAAACAGACCACCGTTGCCTTATCGCCTAGAAGCGCGCTAAGGGAATGATTATTTCCCTCGATGTCGTTGAGCTTAAAATCTGGCATCGTATCGCCTTGTCTTACAAGGCAACTTGCTTCGTGCTCGTCCGACAGAAAAATCCGTGGCAGTTCGAGCTTCGGTGCTTGCGGTTCGTTAGGCTCGATAACTTCCGGATCCCCATTCTCGATACGAAAATGAGGATCGGCGCCGTGCGCCGGCCGAACATTCGTCCCATCGGCGACCGATTTTCCTTGGATGCCGGGGTCCCCGCCTCCGCGGTTCGATTGGCCGCCCGAGGTGATTGTTTTCGTGTCGTTACAAGCGACGTGAGACAAGAGGATTGCGACACAGCAAATAACAAAACACATCGTCCGAACTGGCACTGGTCGATTTCCTTCTGTTAAGCACAGGATGCGACGGCGGCTCGCCAATTACTTGCCGCAGATTGCACATCTAGTTTCTCGATCCGAACGATTTCCGTCAACGGCGAATCTGGATGCCGAGCTCACCGAGCTGTTTAGGGTCCACGTTTCCTGGCGCACCCGTCATCAGGTCGGACGCGCGCTGTGTCTTCGGAAAGGCGATACAGTCCCGTATATTTCCCAAACCTGCGAAAAGCATCACCCAGCGGTCGATGCCTAGCGCGATCCCACCGTGCGGGGGCGCACCATATCGGAGCGAATCCAGCAAGAATCCGAAGCGATCCGCTGCGCTTTCGGCACTTAGTCCCAGCAACTCAAAAACCTTGGCCTGTAAAGCCTGGTCGTGAATTCGGATCGTACCACCACCCGCCTCGGAACCGTTGATTATCAGGTCATAGGCCTGGGCGTGGCACTTTTCCGGCCCGGTTTCCAGTAACGGGGCATCCTCCGGAAGCGGCGCCGTGAAGGGATGGTGCATCGCCGCCCAATTTTTTCCCTCGTCGTCATAGGAAAACATCGGAAACTCGACAACCCAAGAGAAGTGCATCTGACGCGGGTCGTACAATTTCAATTCGACGCCCAGTCGATTGCGCAGACTATTCGAGCGCCTTGCAGGTAACCTCGAATTGATCCGCAACGATCAACAGCAGATCACCCGGCTGCGCGTCCATGCGGTCGCAGATCTGGGCCAGGGCGTCCTGCTCGAAATTCTTCGCGATCGGCGATGCCAGGTTCCCTTCCGGGTCAACTTTAAACCATGCCAGGCCCTTTGCTCCGAAATCCTGCTGAATGTATTCGGTCAGCTCGTCGATTCCCTTACGCGAGTATTTGTCACCGGCCCCTTTCGCATTGAAGCCGCGAACTCGACCGCCGCCGTCCGCCACGGATCGGAAAACACGGAATTCGGTTTGCGCCGCGATTCCGGTCAGGTCGACCAGCTCCATGCCAAACCGCAAATCGGGCGCATCGTGTCCAAACCGCTCCATGGCTTCCTGGTAGGTCAGACGCGGTAACGGCAAGGTCACATCCAGCCCGGCGATCTCCTTCGCCACGCGGGCCACCAGGCCATCGATCACTTCGATGACGTCATCCGCGTCAACAAACGACATCTCGACGTCCAATTGCGTAAATTCGGGTTGTCGATCCGCTCGCAAGTCTTCGTCCCGAAAGCAGCGCGCCACTTGGACATAGCGATCGTATCCCGCGATCATCAGGATCTGCTTGTACAGTTGCGGCGATTGAGGAAGTGCAAAAAACCTGCCTGTATGGATACGACTGGGAACCAGATAGTCGCGTGCTCCTTCCGGCGTGCTGCGACCCAAAACGGGCGTTTCAACGTCGATGAAGTCGAGCTCATCGAAGTAGTCTCGCATGATCTTGATGATGCGATATCGCTTCATCATGGTTTCCTGCATTGCGGGGCGGCGCAGATCCAGGTACCGGTATTTCAGTCGTAGATCTTCACCGGGCACTTCGGCGCCCGATGTCGGGAATGGCGGTACCAGGCTGGCGTTCAAGACCTCTAGCGAGGCGACACGCAGTTCGATCTCGCCCGTGACCAGCTTTGAATTGACCGTTCCCTCGGGGCGGCGAGCGATCTCTCCGGTGACGCGCAGGACATACTCGGCGCAGACTTTACCCGCCTTTTCCTGAAGCTCAGCACCATCGTCTGCGCTGACAACGACCTGGGTCTTTCCGTATCGATCTCGCAGATCGATAAACAGCGCTCCACCAAGGTCTCGATACGTATCAACCCAACCGCACAGTGTGACGGTCTGGCCTACGTGTTGGTCCCGTAGCTCGCCGCAGTTATGTGTCCGTAGCAACGTCGAATATCCAAAAGTACAAGGAGCGGGACCGTGTCGACATCAACCCGGTCATGGGAAGCCCCGTATTCTAGTTCATCCATGCCGTGGGGAAAACTGCCTCGAATCGGGCCTCCATCTGGGGATTACGAGGCGACAGAGGGCCACACGGCGACGGCAGAGTCGAACTACCGGGTCTATTCCTTCGTGTCGGCGGCGATCTCTTGCGCGACCTGATCCGGCGCGCGCGACGTCTCCATGGTAATCCAGCGGCATTCGGGTAAGCGACGCAGCCACGTCATCTGCCGGCGGGCCAACCGACGCGTTCGCGTCTTGGCTTCCTGAATCGCGGTTTCCAAATCAATGTCGCCCTGCAGATAGGACACGACTTCTCGGTATCCGACAGCCTGGTCGGCAGTCCGACTGAACGCTGCACACGTTTGCATCAACTGCTGAACTTCGTCGACCAAGCCCTGCTCGAACATCTGGTCGACGCGGTGGTTGATTCGGTCGTACAGCATTTCACGTGGCCAATGCAGCGCCCAAACTCGGACCGTCGCGTCGGCCGATTCGCGTTGGAAATGATCCTGGTAGTCACTAATCGGCTCGCCCGTCAGTTCGAAGACTTCCAGGGCGCGGATCAGTCGCTTCGTGTCTTGCGGATGGACGCGTTGGGCAGTTCGCGGATCAATCGACGCCAGACGTCGATGAAGGGCCTCCGGGCCGTTTCGTTCCACCTCGCTGGCTAACGCGTTGCGCAAATCCCAGTCCGCTTCCGGTCCACTGCATAATCCCCTGAGCAGTGCCTTCAGATACAGTGGCGTGCCACCGACAAACAGGACGTTCCGGCCCCGCGCGCGAACATCGTCGACGCCTAGGTGCGCTGCGGCAAGGTATTCGGCAATGCTGTACTCCTCCGTCGGCTCGACGACATCGACCAGATGATGCCGTACCCTTTCCCGGTCTTCGCGGCTGGGTTTGGCGGTTCCAATATCCATCCCGCGGTAGACGGCCATCGAATCCATGGACACGATTTCCGCGTCGCCTAGCTCGGCCAGTCGAACGCCGACGGCGGATTTTGACGATCCGGTCGGACCGGTCAGGCACCAGGCATCGCGGATCGGGGGAAAGGACTTCATCGCTGGGCAACGACGATGGGCGAGGAGGATCGGCGAGGAATTTGCTTCATAGTACGGCAGCGCGGTTCAGCAGCGCGGTTCAGCAGCGGTTCAGCAGCGTGGTTCAGCAGCTTATTTCAGCGGCGTCTCGTTCGTTATTCCAGAAAGTCTATGGCCTCGGTCACCATCTTGGAAAGGTGCTTGTGATCGATCAGTCGATCCACAACACGCGGATGCGCGAAGATACGCACACGTTTGACGTAGTCGTCAAACTGATCGTGCGCAAGGGCGAGGACCACGGGAGAGGCCTGATCCAGCCGGCGGTATGTCTTTCGTTTGGGGTCGAAGACGTCGACGTTGAATTCGACTTCGCGCACGACCGGCGGCGCGTCGATCAGGATCTCGTGGGGCGCAATGCGACAGCCCAATGCGCGGCTGGCCGTATCGGCCAATTGATCGGAACAGGCGGCCAGCTGCGGATAGGGTCGGCGCAAGTCGCTGATAAATCTCGTTTTCGTTGGAAAGATTGTATTCGCGCAGTCTTTTGTAGAGCCGGCGCGAGCGCCGAACAGACCGTCCAATAGATCCTTGGCTCCCGTTTCGCCCGCCGCGTGCATCAATTCGCTGATCACGACCGGCTCGGTCTGCCGAAACAGCCCGTCCATATCCAACGAACCGTGCAACAGATAAAACGCTCGTTGAAACATCGCCGTCGCGGATCGCACCGCATGGTGCCAATAGACTTCGCTAAACATGACGTACCGAGCGAACACCATCATCTCGGCAGCGGTTTTGCCCTTTTCGCTCATCGCCAGTCCGTCGCCCGCTTCGTTCAAGCACAAGCTACCGATCAGACGATTCTGATCAAAGTTTCGCCCGTACGGAACTCCCGCATGCAGGCTATCACGCGAGAGATAGTCCATCTTGTCGATGTCGATTGGCCCTGAAAGTAGATTGGCGAGGATACGCCGAGCCGGATCATTGGGCTTTTCCGAAAGCAGCGTCACGACGTCGCGGGGATTGATCCGCCAGTCGTCACGAAGAACGTCGGCAACCTCTTCCTCCAGGATGAAGCTATTGGCGAACAACTCGTGCCGCGGCACGCTGGGCAACTGAATATCCTCGATGGGGTGGCAAAAGGGCCAATGTCCCAGATCGTGCAATAGGGCCGCGGCGATCAGGTGTTCGGCGTCCGCAGGACTGACAATGTCAGCAAACCGAGGATCGAAGGAGAGACGCCTGAGACACAACAACGCCAAGCGGTAAACGCCCAGGGAGTGCTCGAATCGTGTATGATTGGCGGCCGGATAGACCAGTGAAACCAGCCCGAGTTGCTTGATGCTGGCCAATCGCCGAAATGCTGGCGTGTCGATCAGGTTCCGCGCGCGGGAGGTGAGTGGAATGTCCAGTTCTTGGGGAATGCGGACCAGTGCGGTCTTGGCGTCGAGTCCGGCAATTTCCGGAATTTCGCGAATCGTCGGCATCTGTTAACCGCCAAAAAAGTTCAACCCTAAGATCATTCCCAACATCAGGGTTATGCCAACATAAAACGCGAAGTGGAAGAAGCCGCTGCCGAAATCGAGATCAAAACACGCAAAGCCTGCGGTCGCCCCCGCCGTTCCAAACAGCGGTCCCAAAAACGCCCACTTCCATACTTGATCCGTCCATTCCCCCGGAACGAAAAAGCCGTAGCCGGCCCACAGCAGGACGTAAACCACGGAACAGATCGCCGTTCGCACCCACAGCCACTTGCCACGGTACGGCTCAAGTTCGTCGTTACGCAAAAAAGCGTATCCGGCAATGATCAACGGTGGTGCCAGGACAATCGCGCCCAACGCGGCGAGATTCCGCTTCGTCGATTCTTCCGCGCCGCGAAAAGATAACGCCAGGATCAAGACGACCAGGCTTGACACACCAATTGCAATACCAACCCACCTCGATATTTTGAATTCTTCGCGGGCGATCGGTTCCAGCACAAGTTCGCCCGATTTGCCACGGGCCGACGCTTCCGAATGCTCGGGGGTATGAACCTGGACCTGTTCGTCCTTCTTGGGAACTTCGATCGGTTCCTTGCAATTGGGACACGGTCCCTTTTGGCCAGCGAATTTGTCACTGACCTTAAATCGCTTGCGACAACTGCGACAAACAACAATGATTGCCATGCTTTACTTCACCATTCCACAAGTTATGGCTCTGCCAGACTTTCTTAAAGACTGAGCCGATGACATCAGTATCGCCGTCAGTATCGCCGTCAGTATCGCCGTCGGTATCGCCGTCGGTATCCCATGGTGACGGCCTGGCGTCGCGACATCGGTCGCTTCATGGCAGGCCGGACGAGTGCATCGACACTCGGTTCGCGGTCTTTTCCAACCAGAACTACGCCTAGTTTCGCAAAGGCCAGACGCAAGTCAAGCGAGCCGTCCGGCAACGTTGATGTCGCCGTTGCTACGCCTGCAGCACTGAAGTAACATGAAGGCGGACTAACAAGCGTCCCCTGACCAGAACTACCGACCAGTACTACCCCTCCGCTCTGTCCCCTTCCCTACTCGCCATGAACGACGATCAGAGCATTGCCTTCCTTTGTCCGAACGGGCATAAGCTGACCGGACCCGCCAGTCTCCAGGGACGCCCTGGCCAATGCCCACACTGCCAGAGTAAGTTTGTCATCCCCGACTATTCGGAATTTAGTGCCGAGGCCGAGATGGAATCGCTGGAATACGTATCGGGGATAGCCTCGAGCGATGCCGAACTGGTAGGCCTTCCGGGCATTGATGATCTGGAGAGCATCGCCACGGAAGATACGGCCATCGCGTCCATCCCACACCCAGGTTTCCTCGCCGAAGCTCCGTTCGGGGCAGCGAATGAGTCAATCCATCTCCTGTTCGAGCAATTGTGGGCGAGGCGTCGGGACGGTAGTCATTTGGAAGTGCAGCTGACCAACGGCGACGTGCTGCGTCCCGAATTTTATTCGGCCGCTGTTTCCGGCCCGAACCAGGGATTTTTCGCCGTACGGGACACCGATGGCTCTTATGCGCTGGCGTCGGTTGCCTGGAATTCCGTGGCCCAGGTCGTGTTGCGCGGCGTTGTGCATCTACCTGGCGACTTGTTCGGCGGCTAGATTCGCGTCAGGGACAGTCTAGGCTTCGTCGGCTCTAGGCTTCGGCGGCTCTAGGCTTCGTCGGCTCTAGGCTTCGGCGGCTCTAGGCTTCGGCGGACAGGTCTTTCTCCGACAGCATCGAAAATCCTTTAGCCGCCAATGTCTCCTGGGCCATTTCGATGTTATCCACCATTAGCGCCACCGCGGGCCGATCGTGCGGTCGGTCCAAAATCGGATAGGCCTGGATGATGTTGATTTCGGCTTGTAGCAGCGCCGTACAAACCCGCAGCAGAGGCTGCGGTTCACTGGGAAGTTCGACACCAATCAGGTCGCTCTCGATCAATGCCAGCCCAGCGCAGTTCCAGTATTTCGCGACCCTCCTCGGGGTGGCTCAACAGAAATCGTACAAAGGCACATTCGGACGCGTCGTTGATTGAGAGGGCACAGATACGGACTTTGCTGCCTTCAAAACGCCGTATAACTTCAAGAAGCTGCCCCACACGATTTTCCAGAAAAACCGTGAATTGACGGATTGCCGGGTAGTCGCGACCCCGCATCGTCGAAAAATCAGTGCCGGCACTTCTCCTACGCTCATTGATCCGAATAATGTTTCCTGGAGCAAAGCTGCGGACGGCCCAGGGAACGATCCCTAAGGCGGTCGTAACTATAGAGGTTCACGAGATTTATGTCAACCAGCCATCCCAAGCCGAAATCGGTGGTCTACCAACACGAGATCGATATCCGAGTTCGGTACAGCGAAACCGATGCGATGGGAAGACTTCACCACGCCAATTTTTTGAATTACTTCGAGATGGGGCGGACGGAACAACTGCGATCGCTGGGACAAACCTACCGCGATTTTGAGGCCAACGGCGTGCTGCTCGTCGTCACAAAAATCAGCGTTTCGTATCATCGAGCGGCAGGCTACGACGACTTGTTGCGGTTAATCACGATGACGACTCGGACTACCTTGGCGCGCATCGACCACCAGTATGCCTTGCTGCGCGGGGACGAGCTGATCGCCACGGCCGAAAGCACCTTGGCTTGTGTCAATCGCGACGGTCAACCGCAACGGCTGCCCGAGTGGTTACGGACGAAATAGGTCACCGTTTTTCCATCCGTCATGTTTTCCATCCGTCATTGCAGCCGCCGAGGCGGTCGGGTCGTAACGATTGAAGCGATCCGTTGCCGTTCGTTCAAGCGGATTGTACCGATCCTAGCGCCGACGTTCACAAAAACCAACACGTCGTGTGGCGAAAAACCAACACTTCTTCCGGTGACGTGGTACTTGTTTGATAGGCCGCATTGCGCTCGTTGCGCGATGCGTTTGCTCCAGCCCGCGCTGGATCGCGTTAGCAATCCAGGGAACTGCCCACCAAAACACATGACCGGCCGTACACCTCGTTCGTACCATGCGAACACAGGCTCCCCACCACTCCCTGCTGCCAACACCTCGCAAAACGGTCTCCGTTTTGACGCTGTGCGTGCTGTGCATAGCCTTGTCAGGCTGCCGTAATTTCTATGGCAATTTGCGGCCCATTGCTGCGATCCAGCCGATTCCACCCGGTCCTGTCGTCGGTCCCGTGATCGTCGTGCCGGCAGCGCCCATCTTCGTGCCGACGGCGCCCCTGTGGCGCCCCCAGCAGCCGTTCCATCCGGCGTCGTTACGATCGCCCCCCCCGTGGCGGCACCGGTTGTTCCGCCGCACTTCCGAAAACATCAAGCCGTGCCTCCCGTCGGAACATTGCAATTAACGCCGCGATCGATCATCGCGCCGGTCGGCAGCGAGGTGGTCTTGCTGACGACAACCGGCAACGGGCTGGGACAGCCCGTCTCTGGCCAGCGAATTGAATGGATGTTGTCACCGAACAGCGTTGGCCAGTTCATCACGATTGATCAGACCAGCGTCTCAAGAAAACGTCACGGCACCCCGCAAAAAGTGGACAACAATTATGCCGTGGGAACGACGTCGAAACGCGCGAGCACGCTGACGCGTGGAACGCCGACACAGATGGACGACGTCACGGTCCAGCCGGGACAGTCATGGATCAGCGTCAGTTCGGCAACCGATGGCGTCAGCTACGTGACGTCGCTTGCGCCAATATGCCGGCCTGGGATGGTCGCAAACAGACCGCCATCATTTATTGGGTCGATGCGCAATTCAGTTTCCCGGCTCCCACCATCGGCCCCGTCGGTTCCCGGCAAGTGCTCAGCAGCGTCGTCACTCGCAGCAGCGACGGCTCGCCAATCGAAGGATATCACGTACGATACTCCGTTACCGGCGGATCACCGGCGGGGCTGGGCTCGAATGGTGCCGCAGTATTCGAAGTTCCGACGGACGCTGACGGACGCGGGATCGTTGAGATCACCCAGCTGCAACCGGCACGCGGCGAAAATACCGTTCAGGTCGAAGTGGTACGCCCGGCAAGCCTGGCTGGCGCCGGGAACCGCCGCCTGATTATTGGGCGCGGCGCAACGATGGTCACCTGGGCCTCGCCTGATATTTCAGTGCAAATCAATGGTCCCCAGCAGGCGCAGGTCGGCTCCACCGCGACGTACCGTGTCGATGTCGTGAACACTGGCCACGGCGATGTAACGGATCTCGTTTTGACCAACCGTCTGCCAGCGGGACTGCGCTACCAGCAGAGCCTCCCTTCCCGCGGAATCCAACGGTGGAACATTGCAGTGGCAGATAGGCCAGCTGGCACCCGGCCAGACGGAGTCCTTTGAGGTCGATTACGAAGTCACGCAGCGATCAACGATTCGCAACTGCATCACCGCCAAAAGTGCCGAGGGTTTGATCGCTGAGTCCTGTGCTACGACCGACGTCCTTGCGCCGTCGTTGCGATTGGACGTTACGGGGCCGGCGACGGCCGTGGTTGGCGAAAGTGCGACATTTGCCATTTCAATTTCCAATCCGGGCGATTCGGCCATCACAGGGTTGTTGCTGCGAGACACGTTGGGCGAAGGCCTCGTTCACGATACCGCGACGAGCCCCATTACTCGCCAATTGGGTACGCTTGGTCCGGGTGAAAGCCGTGACGATCTGGGGGTCGCCCTGCGGGTCACGCGGGCGGGCCGAGTATGCCATACCGTCGAACTCGTCGGCGATGGCATCCCGCTCACGCAGCGCACGGTTTGCATTGATGGAGTTTCCAGTGCGTCGGGGGCGCCGCCTCCCGTTCAAAATCCACCGCCCGTCGCACAGGCCAATCTGCAGGTCGAAAAACTAGGGCCACCCACGGTGCGCGTGGGTGACACACTGACGATTGAATTGTTACTGACCAACGCCGGCGATTCCGACCTGACCAATATCATCGTTACCGATGACTACGACATTGGCTTGAAACCGTTGCGGGTTTCGGAAGGCTTTGAATACGTCGATGAAAAACTTACCTGGAAAATCGACCGCCTGGCCCCTAGCGAATCACAAAAAATTCAAGTCGAGGTAAGCTGCGAACAGGCCGCGCGGGCCTGTAGTCGCGCGACCGTCAGCGCCGACGGCGGCGTTCTGATCGCGGACGAGGTGTGTATTGAAATCACGCCTGCGGGACCCCCAACCGACAATGTCGATCGAAGTCCCGCGCCGCTAGACGCGAAACCCGATCCCACCGCAGCCATAGAAACCCCAGGTGCGGCGGCATTGAAGCTGAATATCACCGATCTGCGCGACGAAGTTGCGATTGGTCAGACGATCGCCTATGAGGTCACGATTACCAACCTGCGTAACGTTCCTGACCATAACGTCGAACTGTTTTTGGACTTCCCTGCGGGCATGACGCCCGTGCCAACCGGTACCGAGGGACCCAGTCAGCCGACGATTGCCGGTCGACGCGTTCGATTTAACCCCGTGGCCGAACTTCGAGCCGAGGAGACGCTAATCTTCAGGATTGCGGTTCGGGCCGACCGGGCGGGTCGCTTTATTGCCGAGTCCCAGGTCATCAGTGCCGCTCAACAGCAAGCCTTGCAGAGCACCGAGGAGACGAATATATATTCAGAAGGCGGCGACGGCCGCATCAATCGCTAACCCCGCGCACTCTTTTCATGGCCCGCTTTGTGATCTTGCGCCACGAGACGCCGGCAGGTTACCCACGCCCGTCGCACTGGGACTTCATGTTGGAGTCGGAAGGGATTCTGCAGACTTGGGCACTGTTTCACGACCCACGGCAACCAACGCCTCAGCAGGCCGAAGTACTAGGCGACCATCGGCTCGCCTATCTTGAACTGGAAGGTCCGCTTTCGGGAGATCGCGGCCATGTCGTCCGCTGGGATCAAGGAAGCTACGAGGTGATTGATCGCACTGAAGGTAGCTGGAAGGTGGCTCTTGACGGGCGAAGGCTCCAAGGCATTGTTTTCCTGTGCCGCGACGAAGTGCGACCAGACCAATTCCAATACCGATTCGCAACATGTGCCGACCATCCGTTAGCTACGTGATTCCGTGCTCGATCGCAGCCCGCGTCGGTTGGGCTGGATTCCCGCCTGCGCGGGAATGACGGCAGGCGGAAGACAGAGGGGGTGCCATGGGCCAGCGGTGGCACCCGAAACTGCCGCGTGTCCCGACCCTCTCTCCGTCACCGTGCCACAGGCGTTGACGATCGCCGGGAAGGTTTGGTAGCCGGCGACGGCATTTCGATCAACTTACGGGCAATTCTAAACGAAACGCAGCAGCGCGTAGCGTTTTTTGCCGGAACGCAAGATCAGAGTGGTTTCACTTGCCAGATCGCCTTCGGACAAAGAATGTTCGACATCGCTGATCGGCCGATTGTTAACGTACGCACCGCGTTGCCCGATCAAACGGCGCGATTCGCCTTTGCTTTTGGCGAGCCCCACATGAACAAACGCATCGACTACCTTCATACCTTCCAGTTGGTTGCGAGGTAACTCCCGGCAGGGCACGTCGGAAGAAATTTGGGATAGGTCTGCGTCGGAAATCTGATCGATTTCGGCACCAAACAATACCGCCGATGCGCACTGCCTTGCCTAGACCCTCGTCACCGTGAACGAACTCGGTCAGGGCGTCGGCCAGTCGGCGCTGGCTTTCACGGCCCCCTGGATTCTCCGTGCGCACCGCATCCAACGTTTCAATCTCTTCACGGGGAAGTTCCGTCAATACGCGCAGGCAATTACCGACGTCATCATCATCGACGTTGAACCAATACTGATAGAAGTGGTAGGGACTCGTCTTGCGTTCGGATAGCCAGACCGCGCCCGACTCGGTCTTACCCATCTTGCTACCGTCTCGCTTGGTCAATAACGGACAGGTAACGCCGTACAGTTGGCCGACTCCCATCCGGCGTCCGAGATCGATTCCCGCCGTGATGTTGCCCCATTGATCGCTGCCGCCAACCTGTAGCTCACAATCGTAATCCTTTTTCAGCCGGACAAAGTCGTAGGCCTGCAGCAGCATATAACTGAATTCGGTATAGCTAAGCCCGGCGTCATCGCGGTCGAGGCGGCCTTTGATGGAATCTTTCGTCAGCATCACATTGACGGGAAAATTCTTGCCGATGTCGCGCAGGAACTCCAGATAATTCCAACCCTTCATCCAGTCGAAGTTATTCACCAGCACGGCGGCGTTGGATCCGGCATCGAAATCGAGAAAACGTTGTAACTCGTCGGTGATCGCTGCCAGGTTCGCGGCAATCGCAGCCTCGGTTAGCAGATTGCGCTCGTCGCTCTTGCCGCTTGGATCACCGATCATACCCGTCGCGCCACCCGCCAGGGCGATCGGGCGATGCCCCGCCTGTTGAAACCGCCGCAGCATCATCAGCGGGACAAAGTTACCGACGTGCAATCCATCCGATGTGGGGTCAAATCCTGCGTACAGCGTGCGACTTCCCGACGACAACCAGCCGGGCAGAAACGCGTCATCTGTCGTCTGATGGATCGACTGCCGCCAGGTTAGCTCAGCGATAATGTCCACAGGGTCGAGAGGGTTGAGGGTTGAGGGTCGAGAGTTGAGGGTCGAGGGTTTAGGGTCGAGGGTTTAGGGTCGAGGGTTTAGGGTCGAGGGTTTAGGGTCGAGGGTAGAGGGTAGAGGTAAGAGGTTAGGGAAAATGTGGCCCATGCGGAACGTCGTCGTATCATGCACATAGTGCGCGCCGAAGAAAAGAGCGGTTGCGTATTCGACCTTCTAACCTCAACCCTCAACTCTCGACCCTCAACTCTCAACCCTCAACCCTCGACCCTAAACTCTCAACCCTCAACTCTCGACCCTCAACCCTCGACCCTCGACCCTCAACCCTCAACCCTCAACCCTCAACCCTCAACCCTCCTCACCTCCACATATCGTCGTTGGCAAAGGGATGAGCGGGACCTCCGAGCTTGGGCTTGGGCATCACCTTCAGCACCTGGCTGGCCAGCCGCAGATCCTGCTTGGATGTGATCTTCAGGTTCAAGGGCGAACCGGGAACGATCTTCACGGTTTGGCCGGTACGTTCGACCAGCTGGGCGTCGTCTGTCGCATTGAACCCGCCTCGGTGGGCGTAGGCGTCCAGCAAGATTTGTCTCGCAAAGACCTGCGGCGTTTGCGCCTCCCACAGTCCTTCCCGCGAAATCGTCTCTTCAATTATTTTTTGTGCATTCGCGCGCTTGATCGTCCCGTTCACCTGGATCGCCGGAATCGCCGCTCCGGTCTCTTGCGCGGCCTGGAAGATAGTCGAGATCCACTCGTCGACGATACATGGCCGTGCCGCATCATGCACCGCGACGAAATCGGCTTCTGGCTTGACACGCGCCAAGGCGTTCTCGACCGAGTCAGCCCGTTCGGCACCCCCTTCGACTATGTCGATTCCCATAATTGCCACGTTGGCAGCGAACTTGGCGCTGAACGCTTCGCGGTCGTCAGCAGAAATAACGAGCAGCAGCTGAATCACGTCGTCACGATTTAGAAACTTCTCGGCCGAGTGCAGCCAAACGGCTCGATTATCGAGAATCGCGAATGGCTTTTTGTAATGTTCGTCTCTGAAGCACCGGCTCTTTCCCGCTGCCGGCATGATGACTGCAAATTTGGGCATGGTGAACTTCCAAGCAGTTTCGATCGACCAATTGCCAACCAAAAACTCGCCGCAGGATGGCAAACAAAGATTCTTCCGAAGCACGGCAATCGGAGATTATGAGTTTACCAGCTTGGTGGGCTCAGCGGCAGTTGCTGCCGCGAAAACTAGCGACGCAGGGTCCCACCACATTAGGACGGCCGAACGACGAGGAACACTCGGGCCAGCGGCTGTGGCCCGTGCTAGAAGGATGTAGGCAGCTGAAGCTGGATTCGTTCGCCTTCGGATTCTGAGATTTCGCGAATATCATCGCGTGCGGCAAAGTACGCCGCGACGACCTTTTCGTCCCATTGGATGCCCGCACGCTCGAGTAGGATCGCATCCAATTCTTCGTCCTTCATACGCTTGCGATACGAACGGTCGCTACCCATTGCATCGAAGGAATCGGCGACGGCCAGAATTCGAGCGAGGAAGGGTATATCTTCGCCTGCCAGACCGTGCGGGTAACCTGCACCATCCCAAGATTCGTGATGGTGCATTACTCCGGGCAAGGCCTGCTTGATTTGACGGATATCCTTCAGAATGTTGTAACCCAATTCGGGATGCTTCTTCATTTGTTCGTATTCGTCTGGCGTCAGCTTGCCCGTTTTGCGTAGCACAGCATCGTCGACCCCGATCTTGCCGATGTCATGCAGAACACCCGATAGATAAATCGTGTTGAGCATCTCTTCGTCGCATCCTAGCTCTTGACCGATTCGCACCGCAACGCGTGCGACGCGGTCACTATGGCCACAAGTGTAGGGATCTTTGGCATCGATCGCCGACACCAGCGTTTGTACTGTACCCGAGAAGAGATTGACCTGTTCCTTATACAGCTGAATGTTGCCGAAATGGATCGCCAGCATGGTCGCGACGCTGTTCAGCAGACTGGCCTCGACGGTTCCGAAATCACCATCGTCGGAGCGATTCAAGGCGGCCAGATAGCCCAAGTGCTTGTCACCGGTCGTCAGAGGAACAAGGACAAGTTGTTCGACGGCAGGGTGTCGCCACGCTTCGCGTTGAGTGATTTCACGATTGATGACTCGTGTCGACGCATTTTCCACCGCAGCAACGTCCCGAACCAGATCATGTAAGTCCTGATCGCCTAACGGACAGTCGCCCTGGATGATGATGCCACGTGGTGAAAGCGAGTCGGCCGATTCTCCATCCGACTCTTCTCCTGCGTCGAAGTATGCGACGACAGCATCCGTCGTCAAGATGTCGTGCAGCCACTCAACCGCCAGCTTGGTCAGGTCGTTTGGTTCGTTAGAGATCTTCAAGTTACCAGCAATGCGATGCAGCAGACTGATCTCTTCATACGACTGCGAGAGATTTTCCGACAAGTCATCAACGTGCTGGCGTAACACCGTGACCTGATGATTGGCGGTGTCCTTCTCGACGAAGAGTTGCGCCATCGCGAGCAAAGCCCGCTCCTGCCAGATCGTCTGGCTATTGAGCCATGGATCTAGCTGGTCGCGCCCTGCGACCAGTGTCTTGGCAATGAAGTCGCGGCGACCTTCATCGCTGGTATCGCCCGTGACGAATCCCGCAACCGCAACCTGTTTGACCTGCTTTTCTTCGATCAGAGGAATCGCCAGAATCAGCAGCGACTCTACCTCTTCGATGACTTCTGGTTTCTCCAGCCGTGCGACCTCGCGGCAGATAACCGAACGTACCTGCCAGTCACCTGGTACTTGATCAGGAGCGGAAAAGATGAGTGAGCACGTCTCGACGTCAACAATGGAGAATTGGACGCCGAAAACCTGGCGCAATGCCCTTAGCCGCTGCTCGTCCGCCGCGGTCGTCTCAACGTCGGTCGACGTCGCGCTTGTCCGTAAAAATGACTGGTCCATTGGTACCTTGAGCACCCTCCGGCCACGGCCGGATAAGCAAGAACGGAACGGTTCATTGAAACCTTATTGCACGAACGTAGGCCCAGCAAAAGAAAAAGGTTGCAGACCCGGCAGGCACCGCCGGACGGCCACAAATAAGGCACACGATGACGATTATGCGGCCTGAAGGGCCAGAGGAAGCGAGCAGGGACCGCAGGCCTTTACAGGCCTGCTAATTGCTCGATCGCTCTCGATAACGGGCGCTTACCCGATTTAACAACGCCCGCTCGTCGGGACTCAGCGAACTGATCCCGTCGTCATGCAACCGGGCCAAGATTCGGTCGACTTGTTCTTCTTCTTCCTGTTCTTGCCGTTGACGCTGTGCGTCACGCTCGGCTCGCCTCCGCTCGATCCACCGCCGCAACGGCCCGGAATCGGGCACTCGTTGCGCCCCGTCTCGTCGCTCGAGGCTCGTGTATCCCTGTGAAAAGTCGTAACCAAAAATCTTGTCGTCGCCAACCTGCTCGTCGCGGCTGTCGATCGGAGACAAGACGTAGCTGGACACGCAGACACCCAGCACGGCAAGCGCGAGCCAGGCCGGAATCACAAAATCCGTTTCCCAGGTCGTCATCCAGATGGCGGCAACAAACAACCCTAACGCAACGACCATCGAAAAACGACGCACGATCCCCACGGCTCGCTGGTGACCCATCTGTGGCATCTGCAGCAAGACACAACGAATAGCCCAGCCCACGTCGAACGGGATGGCGGGTAACAGGTTGATGAGGACCAACGTCCAATTCAAAAAGACACTGAACCGCAATGCGATCCGGACAGCGGCCGCGTTATCAAATAGACCCTGGGGAGCTAACGGGTTTAGCAGCCCAACTAAGGTGACCTCACCTAGCGCGAACAATAGACAAGCGCCTGCGAACCAACCGCAAAAACTGGCCAAGGGACCAGCCATCGCCGCGATCAGCTCCCGATGAGGTTCCTGCAGGTAGGTATAGTGGCTCAATCCGCCCAACGGGGTCAGCACGACACCATCTGTCCGTCCGCCTAGGCGTGCTACGGCGATGCAGTGACCCGCCTCGTGCAAGATCGCACAAAGGAACCAAACGAGGATCAGCAAGCCGCCATGGGCCGCCATGTTGTTAAACGGCGACCGCGTAAAGACGAACAGCAAAAAGATGGCGAGAAAGAAAAAGGAGACGTGTAGACGTACCGGTATCCCTAACCATCGCCCTAAACTGATGCTACCGGCACCTGCGCCTCCCATTACGATCGCCGTCTGCCAGGGTTCTACGCGAACTACCGCTATATTAACGTCACGTGACGCCAGTGGTTGGCCACTTCCCGTCTGAACTACTATCTTACCAATGATGGTCACAGGCGGCAATTAATTCGATCGATATCGAGGGGGGCATTGATGGCAGACGTTCGTAAGACACTTCTAGAAACCCGGAAATTCAAGGTAGTCCGAGTTGAACAGTTGACGCCGGATGGTCGCATCCACGAGCGCGAGATCGTTGTCCACCCAGGGGCTGTTACGATCATTCCGATGGTTGATCAGAATCATGTATGCCTGATCAAGAACTTTCGTGTTGCCGTTGGTCGAATCTTGATCGAATTGCCGGCTGGTACGCTGGAGCCAAATGAAGATCCAACGGAGACAGCGCGTCGCGAACTGACCGAAGAGACCGGCTACCACGCCGAAGCAATGACTTCGCTGTCCAAGTTCTGCATGTCCCCCGGAATCCTGGACGAGGTGATGTACCTTTACCTTGCGCAAGGCCTATCGCCGGGCTCCGCGTCCTTGGAGGACGACGAACAGATTGAGACCCACGTCGTTCCGTGGTCCGCAGCAATGGAGATGGCAACCGATGGGCGAATCGAAGACGCTAAAACGCTGGTCGGACTCTTTCACTATGATCGCCTACGCGCAAACAATCCGTAAGAAATCGGCTCGACAATTATTTCGGAAAGAATCTTTAACGGTTACCGATCTTGGGCAGATGGACGTCGACATCATTGATACCAGGCCTGGCCGCTCCGCGCGTCGGTACGGACCAATCCCGCAGACCGGATGCGGCGGGAATCTCTAACTGCGGGCTTTCAAATTCAAAATCGCCTCGAATAAGACCTTCGATCGCGATTGGCGAATCATCGATTCGCTCCGTCTGCCCGTCCGCTGACTGCCTGGCGAGAAGGGTGGCATCGGCGGCAAGCAGCGAACTATGCCCCGACCAATGGATTCGCCGCAAAAACGGCGGAGCTTGTTCGGCATTTTCGAACTTGAACAGAGACCCGTCGGCACGAGGTGAAAAAACGCAGTATTCGGCCAGAACCGATAAGTTTCCCGGTCGTTGCGAATCATAGCCACCGTGTATCGACACGAGCGCGGTCGCGTTGCGTAGCGTGCATTGCCGTAACGCTAAACGCATCGGCAGATCCAAACGCGGCCAGTCCTGTAAATCAATCAGCGGGCCAGGCCCAAGATAGAGCGTACCTTGGGCCTGGAATGTCAGCGCGATGCCCTCACCGATTCCAACTCCCGCATCCACGTCGCGCAATACGCACTGGTCCATGACAATGTGCACCGCAGAAATCGACTCAGCTTGCGCGTTTTGGATCACTGTAACGGCTACGGGTCGCTGGTGCCCGAACGGAACATCACCGGCCTGAAACGAACATCGGTGAAATTCTACCCATCGACTGGACAAGCGCACCATCGCGGGTTGATCCACGGCATTCAAACCATTCGTGTTCAAATCATTCGTGTTCAAATCGTTGGAATTCTGCCAGACGAAATCGACGTGCTCGAAACGCACGTGAGGCACGTCGAGTGCGATTCCTTCCGCGGGAATGCGGAACACGGGTCGTTGCTGTGGGTCACCACGTACGGTAACTCCCGCCGATAGACGCGGGAGATGCCCGTTGGCCGCTGCCTTGTGACTCAGCAGCACGACGTTTGGCTCCAGAGTCCGCTGGTCGCGTGCACTCGCCTCCGAGGGTGCACCTGTCGGCCGCTTTGGCGCAGCTTCCGGTGGCATGGCCTTGGTCGCGGTTGTCTGCGGGGGTGGAATGTGGACTGTCGGTGCTGGGCCGGGCTGTAGCAGATACCAAGAGGTCGCCACCAAAACAATTGCCGAGAGAGAGCCCAGGGCGAAACGCTGGCCGAGTCGTCCGGGCGGCAACCGCCACGATCTGCTCTGATCGTTGATCGGCTGTGGATGATAATGCCGGTAGACGCACTGCTGCAATTCCGCTACGTCCTGCGCGACGAGGGACCAAGCGTGGCTACGATTTGATCGAAGGAAGCGCCGCGCTCGGCGGGTTCCGCGTTCATACACCGAGATATTACGTTCGCGAAGTAGTCCGGCGTATCGGTGCGATCGTGCGAATATCAGGCGTCTTGCCCTTTTGGATGTTACGCAACTTCGTCATGCTGTCGCCGCCTGGAATCGGCGGCCGCCCCGCCAGCAGGTGCCAACAAAGTGCCCCAAACGCGTAGAGCTCGCTGGCGGTGTCAGAGGGAGTACCGTCGACAATCCGCTCAGGGGCAAGGTAGTCGTACGCGTCCGGCGTGAGATCCGCGCGCCGTGACCCTCGTCCGGTCGAACGATCGCCCGGATGCCTGGCAGTGGCAACAGAATTCGGCCGTGTTGATCCCAGATCAAGTTGACCGTGCTGATATCCGCGTGCGGCAGCTCATAACGCTCCAGTTCGGCCAGAGCACCGGCCATCTGCCGCGCAATGTGCAGTACCGCTTGATGGGGCACTCGACCGTTAGGCACCAACCAGCGACTCGCTGCAATTCCGTCGCCGGCGTCGCACACGCACCATAACCTCGATTTCGCGCCGGTCGTTTCGACGCCACCTTCGGTCGCGGGCAGCAATGCTGGATTGTCCAGTCGACGGGAAACATCGATCGTCGTTTTGAGTTGCTTTTCGATCTTCGTCGCGTCACCCGTCGGAATCTCAACGACCAGCAACCGTACTTCGTCATTGCTGGACAGCCGCCGAGCACGAAATTGCCGGCCATATGATGGGCAGTCCAGAACTGCAGACAGAACGAAGTCGACGACCTGCAGCTGTTCGCCACGACCCGCTTTGATTTCCGCGGCTTGAAACGGCGTTAGAGTTTCTTCCTGTAGCAGCGCGTCGATCCACACGGAGTCAAAAATTGGCAGTCCGCGTACCAGTCTTTTCGCTCGACGACCAACAGCAAGAATCTCGTCGCGCGTTGCCAACTGAAGATGCGCAAGCAGCTCAATCAGTTCGATGGATGGTTCGGCGGACACAAAGAAATCCTTTCGCTACTAGCGCGGATGTGCTATCAGAATCGGTGGCTATCAACAAGATCAATACGGCGGTCGATGGCACAGGACGCACATCGAATCGGCTGTTTACCGGTTAATCGCCGATGGTCGATAATGACCTGTCCAGCCAGGGAGGCGGGAAGGGAGAATGAAACGCGGAGAACGCAGAGTCTCGCAGAGGATGGGGACTGGGGACTGGGGACTGGGGACTGGGGACTGGGGACTAAAACACTTTCAACGATACGCTGCGACCTCTGCGGTAAATCCCTGGCGGTGCGGATTTGTTATAGGGACCTTGAAAACCAAAAGACGAATGATACGAGCTGAAGATGGACGAATTCCTTTCCGCTGCGATTGACGAAGCTATCCTCGGCCAAGAGGAGGGTGGAATACCGATCGGTTCCGTACTGGTGATTGATCGAAGGATCGTGGGTCGAGGCCACAATCGCCGCGTCCAGAAAGGCAGTGCGATCCTGCATGCCGAAATGGATTGCCTGGAAAACGCCGGGCGGTTGACTGCCGCCGACTACCAGCAGGCAACGCTGTATTCGACTCTATCACCCTGCGACATGTGTAGTGGTACGGCACTGCTGTACAAGATTCCCAAGATCGTTGTGGGCGAGAACAAGACCTATCAGGGGCCGGAAGACTACTTGCGACAGCGCAACGTCGAACTGATTATCGTGGACGACCCGCGTTGCATCGACCTGATGACCCAGTTCATTGAATCGCACAGCGAACTTTGGAATGAGGATATTGGCGTCTAGCGCGCGAGCGTTCATGCCGTTGAGGTCCGTTCATGGGGACGAGGGCGCTGAGCCTTCGTGAGCGCTGATTCGGTCGTCGGCGTATCTCGGATTGTGATAGAGAATATCGGCAAGCAGCTCCGCCGATCCTGGTTCACCGGTCGCGCGTTTGAAGTGCCATTCGGGATGGGTCGGGACCCAGCGGTCGTCGTGTGGCCAGGGATCGAACGGCGGAAAGCCGATCGCCTCGGCCAGACGCGTTGAGTCCAGGGTAACGTCGCCGCGCGCGGCGGCATGGGGCCGGCTTCGATCCGCTGGCAACCTTGCAAATGACGGGGGTCGTACCCGCCCACCCGATTGATGATCTGTGCGATCTCAAACAGGCTCAACCGACGCGGCCCCCCGGCATGAAACAAGCCTGTCAGGGAACCGGCTAATACGCGCTCGAAAAGACGATTCATGCAATCGGTATACGTGGGTGTCCGTACTTCATCGAAATACAGCGTGGCCGGCCGTGACTTTTTGAAGCGGGATTGAATCCAATCGATCGCTCCCGCATGACCGTTGAAGCTAATCCCCATCGGCAGCGAAATTCGCAGAATGCATGCTCTAGGGTCCGCCATCATCACCAGCCGTTCGGCCGCCGCCATCGATTGCCCGTACTCCGTGACCGGATCCGTAAGATCCAGTTCCATGTGGCCGCCATTGCCGGTTCCTGAAAAAACGAGATCAATGGACAAGTGGACCAATCGAACGCCGCGATCGTCGACGATGGTCAACAGGTTACGCAGACCTTCAACGTTGGTTCGCCAGGCGAGCGGCGGATCGAGCTCACACGACTTGAGCGCACAGTTTCCGGCGCAATTGAGCACCGAGCGGAATTCGTGTTGGTCGAATAGACGCCGCAGTCCGTCGGGATCTTCGGCATTGCAGGGCAAGATATGAGCTGCCGACAGCGGCCAGTTGTCCGCTTGACGGATCCCGAAGACCTGGCCGGGATACCGCTGGCAAAAGTAGTCTCAGCGCGTTGTAGCCAGCGACGCCGGCGACACCGGTTATCAACATCGGCAGCGGCGGCGGCGGCGGCGGAATCTGTCGTTCGTGCGTCGCGTTCATCCTCCGCCCTGCCCGCGCCTATCTTCGACCACGCGTTCCACCGCCTCCGCGACTACCCCCTTCGCCTCCGCGACTACCGCCACCGCCATCACCAGACGAGCGAGACCCACCCCCTCCGGAAGAGCCGCTTCGCGAGACTCCCCCACGAGACGTGGCAGGTCGAGACGTGGGAGGTCGAGACACAGCAGGTCGAGACACAGCGCCCCGCGACGAACCCGCACTCGGAATGCGAATCGTTCGCGCACTACTGCCGCGGGCTATAAGTACGCGGAACACTGATCCGCGGAGCGGGACCACGTGACGTGCTGTTTCCGGGCGCGGTCGTTCGTGGTATCGTGACGCGGGGCGTCGCCGGCTCGCGGTTGGCTGATGCTGGGACTGACCGATCGGTAAATATTCGGACGTTCGGTCGTTGACGAATCGCGGCTTAGCGAAGGCCGACCAACCTGAACGGATCGACCCTCCGACTGTACCGATCGTTGCCGAACGTCTGGCTCAATCCGCAGTGCGTTGCCGCGCGACGACGGCACGCGAACCGACCCGGTCCCGACCTGGCGCGACCCGTTACCTGCAACTGGTTTCAGGACGCTTTGCGCCGTTGGTCGCTGGGAAGCAACGCTTCCTCGCGCTATTGCCTCGCGCGACGCATTCCTACGTCGTTCGACCATGCGCGCTGTGTCTCTCGTCGTTGAATATCTCCAATCGCGCGCTGCTGTTGTTCGTGCAGTTGGACGGTCCGGCGGACGCTACCTGGATAACGGTCGCCCGCCTTGAGCTCCGCGGTACGGGCCGCCAGATATCGCGAACCTTCCTGTCCGGGCCGATCGAGGCGATAGCGCGCCGTGCCACTGCCATGGGCATCAGCGTGCAACGAGCCGATCCTGTGTTGGTAGTGCTTGTCCACAACATGATGAGGTCGCAGGTGAGGATTCTTGTGAAAGCGATCGTACGCTTGCTCACGGTGGTGCAGATAGTTGATCCCATGTCGGCGATGGTAATGATCGTAGTGCGCCAAGAGGGGACTATAGTGGCGACGATGGTAGTCGTGCCAGGGAAAGTAGCCGTAGTCTCGGTATCGATCGGGATAGTAATCGCCGAAATAATAGTGACGGTAACGTGGTCGTACAAAGATGTGAGCAAACACATGACCGACGCGCAATAGAACCCGCGGCGTGTAACGGTACCCAGCGTTGCGGTAAAGCGGTCGATAGAAGCGGTACGGCGCATAAAGGAAACCGCGATACGTCACCGGATAGTCCCAGTAGCCCGTACAGTGAACATATCCGCCGGCCGTCCACAAATAACGCTCGGGTACCCATACCCAATCGTCATATCCCGTAGACCAATAACCGGGCCGCCAAGCGTATTGCGTGTTCTGAAACGCCCAGTTACCTGAAATCCAAATCCGGTCGCTGGAGGGTGCAGGACTGGATGGTCCGACGTCCAGGTTCTGAGGCGGTGGAGGAACCTCTGCCAGTTCAATCAGATCGGCAGAGACCCACGTGCCAGAGATCCATTGGTGACCGCCTTCGACTTCGGTCCAATAGCCAGGTTCCCAGCGGCGGCCTGGTGGTACCTTCCGCCAGACGCCACTGACCCAGATATAATCTTCCCGCTCGTCATCCCAAGCCCAGTAACCTGATATCCATTGAATGTCGTCCCCTTCCGGCTTGATCGCCGGCGGTAGTTCGTTCACAGTCTGCGGTGGAGGTCGAACGATAATCGGTGGGACGTTCGCATCCTGGTCAACGCGTTCCGCGAACGCCTCGTGGATCGGCCCCCGCGCCAGCGGCTCGCCGTCAACATCACCGTCAACATCACCGTCAACATCACCGTCAACATCACCGTCAACCGCACCCGGCTGCGCGTTAATCTCCAGGCCGCCGGACCACTGGTCTGGCTCAGGTACTGGACGAGGCGGAACGGGCGCGCCGTCCTGCAAGACTGGCCCCTGAAATTCTGGACGACTCACCCCGTCGACCTGTGCCCATCCTGTTAAACCAGCCAGAAGGCCCGTAAGAAGAGCTACAACAACCATCGTGCACCATCGGTACATCGCGCTGACCCCCGTGTTGGAATCTGCTCGGAAACAAAACGCCGACGCACCCCCACCCACATCATCAGCGCCGGCATGCTACCTACGAGCAACTATCACACCAGCTAGCATTATATCGCCTTGACTCCTGTTTTAGCAAAGACTTACGCCAAATTCGTGTTGCTTGCCGACCGCCAAAACCGTATTCAAAGAGACGACAGTGAGTCGCGTTTTTGGGGCGCTTTGTAACACGAGCCAACGACACGACTTCCCTCGAATAGGCCACGGCCCGCAGGCATCCCTTAGGTGACAGGTTGCCTATTCTACAAAGTGTTTTTAAAGACTCCCGTTTTGGAAGACAGTGCTCGTGGAAGACAGTGCTCGTGGAAGACAGTGCTCGTGGAAGACAGTGCTCGTGGAAGACAGTGCTCGTGGAAGACAGTGCTCGTGGAAGACAGTGTTCTTGGAAGACAGTGTTCTTTAGAAATCAGCGCCTGTGCACCCTATGCATGCAATACCTGCTCTGCTCGATTTGCTAGACCTTTCGAAGGTGTCGTGTCTAACGCGTCATTCGTCTCCGAGCTCACGTCGGTCAGCCTTGTCTTTGGCGTTTACTTGTCTGTGGCGTTTACAGCAAATGATCTTGACGCGTCGATCCATCGCCAGTAATTAACCGACCTCTTCTCTGCCTTTCGCGAAATCTTATCTGGGAAACTTGTCGTTAGACAAGCATAGCGGGAACATCATCTACAGCGATCGTGTGCGTCACGATTCGAGTCCCAATAGCCACGGTGCGCCGTGTTAGAACCATCATGACCAACGCCAAAAACAAGATTGCCTTGAACTTCTCTGTCCAGACTTTGCGAGTCGTTGGGGCGAAGCACTCGCTTCGAATCATAACGGGTTTGCTCGCCGTCGGAATACTGACGCCCGGACAACCGGTGCATGCGACAACCCACGGTGTCGCCGCTTGGCTCAGCGTCAATACGTCAATGGGACAACTAAAGTTCCTGAAGAAACAGCAACCGAAAGAGGACCCGTTCAATCAAGTTCCCGCGAACGATGGACAAATCGTTGCGGGCGATAAGGAGCGAGCAAGGCAGCTACTACTTCAGGCACGAACAGCGTTAGCGCAAGGGAATATAGAATCGGCAGCGATGCTGACAGAACACGCGGCATCCCTACGCGTCCAATACGGCCCCAACGAAGACTCCCCAACGCGAATGGCGGGCGACATCCGACTTGCCTCGCAGCAAACGCCAATAAACTCGTCCGGCTCTCCGGGTGTCATCAGGGACGGCAACGCACGGGGCGACGCACCGCCACGGTATCCCGGCTTGCAGCTTTCGCACGAGGAACCCGTGCCCGCGACGCACGGCGGACCGCAGCCGGCGGGAGCTCCGGGAACGGGGACTCGGGGCGGAGTGCAACAATCGCTGTACGTTCCGCCGTTGGACCGCACCTATGTCGACCTTGTTTCGGGTGATGACTCGGCCCTGCCGACCAGAAGTTCACAGCTTCTGCTCTCGGATCCGTCTAACAATCCGCCGCCCGCAGTCCGGCCTCCAAATCTTCCTTCCGTTGCCGCCGGACGATCGGGACCACCGAATAATACCGACGTCGACGCACGTTTCCTGAGTCCCAACCTGCTGGCCGAGACCAGTCAGGCCCAACAACGTCTCAAGCAGATGGTCGCCGCCGACGTCGCGAAGGAGACACGTGCCGCGTTGGAGTTGCGCGAAAAGGATCCGCTGGGTGCTATGGAAAAACTGAAGAGCGTCCGAACGATGGTCACGGAAACGGCGCTCGCCAGCAATGACAAGCGGCTCATGACCAATCGCGTCGACCGCATGATCAGTGAAATGCAGAAGTATATTGATCAACATCGGGCAGAAATTGAAAACGATCAGAGAAACAAAGGCGTTCTGGAAGACCTTGACCGTTCGCGCACCTACGAATTGGAAGTGCAACAGCGCCTACAAGATCTGGTCAAGGAATTTAACGAATTAATTGATGAGGATCGCTACTACGAGGCAGAGGCCAAGGCCCGTGAAGCACGCGCATTAGCGCCAGAAGAGCAGGTTGTCACCCAGATGTGGCATCACATCCGCTTCTTGCACCGTGTCAAAAACAACCAGACCCTGGAAGCCGACAGAGACGATAGTTTTGTGAATACGTTGGCCGATGTCGATCGTTCCGCGACCATCTCGGTTGGCGATCGTAACCCGATTATTTTCAGAGACAACTGGGAAGAACTTTCCCTGCAGCGCCAGAAATATTCCGGCGACAGTGAACGTCGCCGCCATCCGTCGGAACTGGAAATCGAGCGAAAATTGTCGATGCCTATTTCGATGAAATTCAAGGACGCGCCCATCGGTGAAGTCATTCAATACATCAAGCAGGTCGCTGGGATTAACATCCACTTTGATCGCCTGGGACTGGCCGAGGAAGGCATCGATCCGTCCGCCACACTGGTCACGCTGGACCTCTCGAACGAAGTTTCGTTGAAGAGCGCTTTGAGGATCATGTTGGAGGAGCTGAATCTGAACTACGTGATCACCAACGAAGTGCTGAAAATCACCAGTGATCAGTTGCGCGATCGCACTGTCTACCCGAAAACGTACAACGTCGCCGACCTTGTCATCCCGATCCCCCAGTTTGTACCGCATGACCAGCTGGGACTGCCGACGCAACTGCAGCGCGGCTACCACCGAACGCAGCTCGATCTGGCAGGCGGCGGCCCGGCACCTGGCGTGATGGGAATTGCCCAGAACAACAACGTCGGCACGGCCACGCCCGAAGGCATGTTGGCCCAAGTCAATAGCGGGACAACCGGCGCGACGACTCCGGGCGGCAGTTCCGCTGCCGACTTTGACTCGCTGATCGAGCTGATCACCAAGACGGTCGATCCGGATTCGTGGGACGAAGTCGGCGGTCAAGGCTCGATTGCCGAATTCGAAACCAACCTCAGCCTGGTAATCAGCCAGACTCAGGAAATCCACGAAAAGATTGCAGATCTGTTAGACCAACTACGACGTCTGCAGGATCTGCAGGTCACGATCGAGGTCCGATTCATCACGCTTCGTGACGACTTCTTTGAACAAATCGGAATCGACTTTGACTTCAACCTCCCCGACAACAACCCCGTCTTGCCCAACGACGACAGCGGTCCTACCACGACCGTTGGTCTGGATATTCAAAACGGTAACGTCACCGGTGCGATCGCGCAGGCCGGTAACGACTACCTCTTCGACAGTGTGGGTGGCCTGCCCTTGAATGGTTACGGATCGGGCGACATTCAAGTTCGCCAAGGAAACTTTCCTGCAATTCCGGCCTTCGGCGGCTTTGATCCCTCTTTCGCAACCACATTCGGAATCGCGATCCTCAGCGATATCGAAGCATTTTTCGTGTTGCGAGCGGCTCAAGGTGACGACCGTACGAACGTTATGCAAGCGCCAAAAGTGACGCTGTTCAACGGCCAGGCAGCGTCAATCTCTGATCAAGTCCAACAGCCATTTGTCATCAGTGTTACACCCGTTGTCGGTGACTTCGCCGCCGCGCAAGCACCCGTCATCGTCGTCCTTGCCGAAGGTACGACTCTGTCCGTCCAGGCCGTGGTCTCACCGGATCGACGATTCGTCCGCTTGACGCTGATCCCATTCTTCAGTGAAATTCGCGGAGTTAACGAGTTCACCTTTAACGGCAGCAGCTCGACATCCACAGTTCCAGTCCAAGATCCAAACGATCCCAACGGCAAGTCTTTTCAAACGAAGACCGTGACCGAAGGCACGACCATCCAGCTTCCAACCTTTGCATTTACGACCGTCACGACCACGGTCAGTGTGCCGGACGGCGGTACCGTATTGCTGGGTGGTATCAAGCGTCTGCGCGAAGCACGGTTGGAGCGTGGGACGCCGTTCCTCAGCAAGCTCCCGTATATCAGCCGGCTCTTTAGAAATGTCGGTATCGGGCGCGAAACCGAAAGCCTGATGTTGATGGTGACGCCACGTATCATTATTCAGGAAGAAGAAGAGGAAAAACTCGGAATCTCCCTGTAGCGGAACTCGATACGTGAATGTCCGACTTGCATTCCTGCTGGCCGCCGTCTTCGGAGCCACCGCCGTCACCCTGGGTGCCTACGCGGCCCACGGGATGGAAGAGCGATTGATCGCCAGCGACGTGCAAGAGGACGTGATCCAACATCGCGTCGAAAACGCGCAGATTGCCGTCCGTTACCAGTTGTCGCACACCGTGGCCATGCTGGTCCTGGCCAGTTTCAGCGCAAGCGGCTATTCGCGCTGCCTGGGAATAGCTCAATGGTTGTTCGTCGCAGGAATGATCTTCTTCTGCGGGGGTCTCATCTTGTTTGCTGTGACAGGCGAAATCGGCCACTGGGCGATTATTCCCGTCGGCGGCCTGTCGCTCATCTTGGGCTGGTGCTTCCTCGCCGTTCACGCAATCTTCTGTTGGCCATTCGACGCGCCCGCCACACCCGGCTAACGCCACCAGCGGCTGCGTGCTACGGCTGCATCGCCCACGCCCTGACGTGCATCTTTGCGATATACTGAACAGACATCGCCAAGCGTCCAATCCCCAATCCCCAATCCGAAATCCGACGTGACTCGTCTGAACCTTAACGCGCTTTGCCTGGTGACTCTGGTTTCGCTGCTGTGCTACCACGAGACTCACGAATCCGCCTACGGGCGCTATTTCGTCGACGCGCTGGAAGTCATTCACCACCGGGGATTGGAACAGCTCGATCGTCAAACCTTGTTTGATGCCGCCTTACGCGGAATGGCGCAGGAACATGACGAGCACTCGAATTTTATCACTCGTGAAGATAAGAAACGGTACCTTTCCGACTTGGAACAACAGTTTACAGGCATCGGTATTCGTGTCGAACAAAAGCGTGACACACAGGATATCGTCGTCGTGGACACAATCATCGGAAAGCCCCATCCGGCGCACGATGCCGGGATGCGACCCGGTGATCGGATCGTTGCGATCAACGGCACGAGCGTTGTAGGGGAGTTGTACGGGGTGGTCGTTAATCGCATCCGTGGACCGCGAGGGAAGCCCGTCACCATTTCGGTCGTTCATGAAGGAGCCACGCAGCCGGAAGACCTGGTGGTGATCCGTTCGGATATCGCGGTGGATTCGGTGATGGGCAATTCACGCGACTCAAACGGCCGGTGGGAATATTTCTTGGACAGCGACCCGCGTATTGGCTACCTGCGGTTGACGACCTTTGGCGAGCGATCAGCCGACGAAATGCGAGAAGCGTTAACCCAGATGGACCAAAACGGACCGACCAAGGCGTTAATCGTCGATGTAAGGGATAATGAAGGCGGTTTTCTGGACGCCGCCCACGAAATCTGCGATTTATTTGTCGACGACGGCGTGATTGTTACGACCAATGGTCCGGGTGGCGTCGTCCAGAAGGAATACCGTGCCACCGTCGAAGGTACGTTCGGCGGTTTCCCGGTCGTTGTTCTGGCCAATAGAAATAGCGCGAGCGCCAGTGAGATATTTGCCGCCTGTCTCCAGGACCACCAGCGCGGCAAAGTGATCGGCCAGCGAACCTACGGCAAGGGTTCGGTCCAGCAAATGATCCCCATGGAAGGAAACCGTAGCCTATTGAAATTGACAACCGCCAGCTATTGGCGGCCCAATGGCAAGAACATCCACCGCTTGAAGAACGCCAAGAAGGAAGACGAGTGGGGCGTCCGACCAGACGATGGATTTGAGATTGAATTGACCGACGAACAGGAACTTGCGCGGCGAAGGGATCGGCGAGAACGCGACAAGCTGCCAACGACGCCTCCTGCCGAAGACAATCCGCCGCTGTCCCAAATCGATCCGCAACTCCAGCGGGCCATCGAGTATTTACAGTCCGAACTGCACGAGATAGCCAAGCAGTAATGGACAAACTCTCGCGATCCCGCGGATTCTGCTAGCAGCACTAGCTGCCAAGCGCTTCTTCTTTTTTCACGCACATTGCAATTTTTCCATTCCAATCGCGTCGGTCAGTAAAACGTTGCGGGTTGGCAAGACGCTGGCGGATGTGCTCGCAAACACACGGCCGCTAAGCGATTTGTGTGCAAATACACCGCTCAAAACTTTTTTTTCGTCGATTGGTCTGCAATGTGCGTAATACTTCTAGTAACGCGGCTTCTAGTAACGCGGCTTCTAGTAACGCGGCTTCTAGTAACGCGGCTTCTGGTAACGCGGCTTCTGGTAACGCGGCTTCTGGTAACGCGGCTTCTAGTAACGCGGCTTTTAGTAACGCGTCGAGCCAACCGTCGTGAAACCGCCAAACGAAAATCTCTTCTGTTCAATTCTCGTCCAACTCAAGTAGGTAATGATCATGACAACCAAGAACATTCACATCTATATCGTCAATCTGTCTGTCCCCGACGAAAATCCGCCGTTCGGCGACCGTCGGTCGGCAGCCAGGCAGCCAGTCGCCAGGAATTTCGTGAAGCATGATCCCTATATCGCGGGTCTTATCGAGCGACTGCAGCGTGAAGTTCGCGAAGAGCGCGAACTTCCCTGGACCAATCGCTTGACCAATACTCAGCGCTGGCCGGACGTTCGCAACGAGGCTCCACCTCCGTTGAGCGAATGGCCGACTGAGCGCGGCCTGCCCGACCGCAGCGAGCATTGGCCGCTGATCGACTTCGACTCCGAAGACCTGGATTTTTGAAACCGGCTCTACGGACCTGGCCTTGCCCGTTAAGAACGTGTTTGGGCATTCGTACGGTGGCCCTCCGCAGCCCCGTCGCGTACATCCGACTCACAGCAACCGACGGCCTCGGAGGGCCATCGTACAACCGCGCTGGACGATTCTCGTCGCTTCAAAACACGCTCCAAAGTGGTTCAAGACTGATTTCGGTATTTCCCCCGACGTGGAAGTCAGTCTGAAGGGATTCCTAACCGCCGCTGACGCTGATGACCGGTTGCGAATTACCGACGTCAGCCACCACGATATCTCGCATTTCGGCCGCGATGAAAAACGAACCCGTAATGCAGACCAGGGCGTCGGGCGTGATGACCTGCCGAACCGCTTGCCAGGCCGCCACCGGATCGTGGCAAATGGCAGGTACTTTCCCAACGGTCGCGCCGGACACGCCTTCAACGATCGCCGCCAGTTGGTCGGTAGGAATCGCCCGCGGGTTGTTCTGGTACCGCGTCAAGATGATCCGATCAAACTCCGGTACTAAACGCTGCAGCATGCCCGCCACATCTTTGCCACGGGTAGAGGCAAAAACAAGGATTCGCGGGCGTCCCGAAACGCATTCATCCAGCACCGTCAGCAGAGCTTCGACGGATGCAACGTTGTGAGCGGCGTCAACGACGATGTTTGGCCGTCGATGAACCAGTTCAATACGAGCCGGGCAACGGACATCGGCCAGGCCCCGGCGAATCGCCTCCTCATCGAATGCGAAACCCTGCTTTTCCAATTCACCGACGATCGCCAACGCGACGGCCGCGTTCGCGGCCTGGTGCCGTCCCAACAGCGATAGCCGAGCACCGCGTAAAGGCTGACCTGCCGACGGCTCGAAATCGAACGTCGCGGCTTGTTCCTCGCCGCCCGATTTCGCCGGCGGATAATAGTGCCATTTGAAATCTTCGCCCACTTGCACCAGGTTTGCGTGTCGGTTGGCCGCGACTTCGGCGATCACCCGCCGGGCGCCGGACGCGGTCACTCCGCTGACGACCGGAATGCCCTGTTTGATGATGCCAGCTTTCTCGGCCGCGATTTCCTCAAGCGTGTTGCCCAACTGTTTCATGTGGTCATAACTGATACTGGTGATTGCCGAACAAATGGGAAGGCAGACGTTGGTCGAATCCAATCGGCCGCCCATCCCAACTTCCAATATTGCCAGATCCACGCGCTGATCGGCAAAGTGCAACAGCGCCAGGGCCGTGTTCAATTCGAAATAGGTGGGTCCGCGGCTTTCATTTGCGGACGCCGACACCTGGCAATCCATCGCTTCGGCGACAGGCCGAATCCGCGCGACCAATTGAACAAGATCAGCAGGCGAACATGGTTCGCCGTTGATCGCGATGCGTTGCTCCACACGATCCAGATGCGGCGACATAAAGGCACCCACGCGCATACCCGTGGCGGTCGAGATCGCGGCGAGCGTGGCCGTTGTCGACCCTTTTCCCTTCGTGCCGGCGATGTGAACGATACGCAGCCGCTGCTGCGGATTGCCGAGCCGGTCGAGCAGATAGCGCATGCGTTCCAGTTTGTATTCGCGCTTTCGGTATTTCTTCGGCGGAACCCGCTCGAAGTTCAGCCGACCCATCAGAAACTCGATGGCATTGGCGTACTCAGATGGGCAAACAGAATCAGACATGAACGGGCAGGATCCAGACATCGACGCGGGGGCACGTCAGGAACCGATCTTCGTCGCATCGTGTTTTCAATGCGGTCGGCGGGGGCCAAGGCAATAGACCAAGCGTACCCGCATTGGACTTGATTTTGAAGATCGGTGGGTCCGTTCGGTAGCCGCTACGGCAAGAAGTCGTTTTGGGTGTCTCCCCCGTTCTTCGTCGACATCGCCTGCCAGGTCTGCAGTTCGATCTCGTTGCTGATCGAGTGAACGGAATTGTCCATCATGACGACGTTTACGTTACCTGGATGGTGGCTGTGCGCCGTGACGGCACCGTAGGTAAAAGCGTCGCCTGGCTTGCCTTCCTGCCAGTTATTGAAGTCCACATCGAAACCACCACAGTCGACCTCGGTATTCGGTTGGAAGGTCGTCGTGAAGCCGGTTTGATGGACTCGACCGTCCACCCATTCCGTGTGGCCAGAGTTCGTCTTAAAGTCGCCGCCCGATGAACCCAACGTGCAAATCTCTGACGGAAGCGTCGGCATCGGTTTATTGGTGTCCATGTCGCCCAAATTGCGGTAGTAAGGATTGTAGGTCTTCACCTCGGAAGCCATCATCGTACGGCTCGTACCGTCCCCGATCTGACGAAGTTGGACGCCATCCTCAGGATAAAAAACCCCGTCACCGCCTGTTTTCGTGACCGGGTCCCAGACGAACCATGGCCCCATGTTGACCACGTAACTAATCGGAGCATGCGACTCGCTGCCGGAGACTCGAATCTGCGTATTCGGTTCAGACGGACAGGTATAACCGGGCACACGCAAAGCAGAAATCGGTGTACCATTCAGCACGGACGAGGGATCTTTGTACGAAACCGAGAAGTTAATCGCCGTGTAGATGTGGCCCTGCTCAAGGAACGGCGTCACCGCCGCCTGAGCCGACCAGCCTTCGCCACTGTGGCTGGACGGAAGTTCCCGCTTGGCGCTCTCGTACGTCAACACCGCCAGGCTGAATTGTTTGAGGTTCGTACTGCATTGCGAGCGTCGCGCCGCTTCGCGTACTCCATTCAATGCGGGCAGTAGCAGAGCGACCAGCAGGCCGATAATGGCGATGACGACTAATAGTTCAACCAAGGTAAAGCCGTTCTTGGTCTTCACGTTCTTGGCCTTCATACTGAGATTTCCTTCCTTTGGGCGTCCGACCTTCGGCAGCTTCAGGCTCGACGATAGACCAACAACGCTAACTTAAATGAGACTCGCTCTCAATAAGCGCCATTTTACGGATCCTATCTGCCCTGTCTACACCTTTCGGGGAAAAAGTTTTGAGCCTTAATTCGTAGCAGTTGCCGCCGGCGCAGCTGGTTGCGATTGAACCCAAACCGATTTATATTCCGGGTTTGCGGACTGCGGTCCGCTCGGTCTGGCTTCCGGCCTAGGTAAGCCGCCTGTGTCTGGTCAGGAATTGTTGCCGGACATGACCAGAATCCGAACTTACGCCCCTTTCGAGGCGTAGCTAGTACGGTCCAGTAAGGTGCCCAATTGGGCCAATTCACATCAAAGGATCTCTATGGTTAAGTCAGCGGTTGCCGAGCGAACTTCCGCGGCCCCCTCGGAAAAGGCGGACGTAGTTATCGAGACTCGGAATCTAACGAAGATCTACCGCGACTTCTGGGGAATTCAAAAGGTGCGCGCGCTGAAAGCGCTCGATCTGGAAATTCACCGCGGCGAGGTCTTCGGACTGCTTGGTCCCAACGGTTCGGGCAAGTCGACGACGATCAAGCTGTTACTGGGTCTATTGTTTCCCACCAGCGGCGAGGCCCTGGTCTTCGGACGCGACGCGACCGAGGTCACGAAGAACGAGCGGATCGGCTATCTGCCGGAGGAGTCCTACCTTTACCGTTTCCTCAATGCGGTCGAAACGCTTGATTTCTATGGGCGATTGTTCAACATGTCGACGGCGGAACGGAAGAAAAGGTCGGCTGAACTGATCGAGATGGTCGGTCTGACAGGCGCCCAGCGCCGTCCGCTGAAGGAATATTCCAAGGGTATGACACGCCGGATCGGTCTGGCGCAGGCGTTGATCAATGATCCGGAGTTAGTTTTGTTGGACGAGCCAACAACCGGCTTGGATCCGATCGGCACCAAGCAAATGAAGAATTTGATTCTTCGTCTCAAGGAAGAGGGAAAAACGGTCATCCTCTGCAGCCATCTATTGGCCGATGTTCAAGATGTTTGCGATCGAATCGCCATTCTTTACCAGGGCGAACTGAAAGAGCTGGGTCGCGTTGACAGTCTCTTGAAGGTCCGGGACGTAACGCAGATTCGCAGCACGGGGCTCAATGAAGAAGCGAAGCAGGAAATACGGGGCGTGATCGAAAAGCACGGTGGGGAGCTGCTCGCCATGGAGAACCCCACCACGACGCTGGAAGAGCTGTTCTTGAACATTGTTGAAGAGAGCAAGGCGCGTCCTGGCAAGCGTGCTCATACGGACACGGATCGGTAGCTTCACTGATGGTCATCGAGAACGCACTTCCCACGATCAGCCAGTGGCTGTGGCCCGCCTTGCGAACCGCTTCGCTTGTGGTGTTGGTCCTGGCCGCGTTCGGAATTGTGCTTGCCTACCTGGCCGCCGCGTTTCGTAACGGTCCGGTGGGAGGGCTGAAGATCGTTTTCAAGTATTTGGCCGACGCGCCGGTTGATCTGCTGAAGATCTCACCCCGCCGCGTGATCGGCTTGACCCGCCTCGCAATTCGCGAAGCCTTGCGAAAACGCGTCTGGATCGCGCTCGTCTTGTTCGCGGTCATCCTGATGTTTGCCGGTTGGAAGTTGAGTCCCAATACGGAGGAACCGGCCAAGCTCTATTTGAATTTCGTTTTAACGGCGACCACGTACTTGTTGTTACCGATCGCCGTCTTCACGGCCGCTTTCAGCCTGCCCAACGATATCCGCAACCGGACCATCTATACGATCACCACCAAACCGGTACGGCCCAGCGAAATCGTGCTGGGACGGATCTTTGGTTTTTGTATCGTGATGACCGGGCTTCTGCTGTTCATGAGCGCCGCGAGTTACGTCTTCGTCTCGCGCGGACTGGGACACACCCACGAATTGACGGCGACCGAGATGAAACGGGCCGAGATTCGGAGCAAGCTGTCGTACGCCGGCAAAACGTCGCTGGAAAGACGGCATCAGCATGACGTCCATTTGGATGGCGAGTCGTTTTTACCGGAACTGGCGTTCGCTCCGACCCTGGACGGCAGCGGGATCATGATTTCGGATGTTGGCGGTCCGGCGGTGGACGCCGGCCTGGCGGCAGGCGACCAGGTGGTTTCCATCGCCGGTGTGCGAGCCGAGACCCTGAAGGGTGACGCGTTCCTGGACCAGTTGCGGGGACGGCGAGGTAGTACGGTCAAGCTTCGGATCAACCGTGGCGGCCAATCACAAACGATCAACGTGGCGCGCACGATTCAAGAGACGTCCACCTCCACCGACAAGGGTCACAAACACCATATCGTAGCGCGCGGAGGGCCTGGCGAAGACGAACGGTCCAAAGGCACACCGGGAACGATTGAGTACGAGGCGGGACCGGACGAGGGCATGTTGGTGGCGCGCGTTCCGCGGTACGGACAACTTCGTTTTCGAGACAAGCAAGGCGATCCAAAACAGCCCGCGACTTGGGTATTCAAAGATAAGGCGGACAACATCGGCAAGATTTTCTCCTACCGAAGCTATATCCGAGGAAATTCGTTGGCGGCGGCGATCTGGAAATTCGACGATGTTACGCCCGAACAATTCCCCAACGGCTTGCCCCTGGAATTAACCATACGCGTCTACCGCACCCACATGGGCGTGATCAACCAGGGAGTCACCGGAAGCATTGTCATCCGCAATCCGAAAACGGGTGCCCGCAGCCGTGAACAGATCTTTACCGCCAAGGATGCGGAGACCGACCGCATCGATATCCCGCGTCAATTGTACGATCGCCAGGACAACCTGGTCGACCTGTTCGAGAACTTCGTCCACAAGGGTGAAACCGAGGTCTGGATTCGCTGCCTCAATTCGGGCCAGTACTTTGGCATGGCCGGCGCCGACGTCTACCTGCGGGCACGCGAGGCGTCCTACGGGCTGAATTTTGTCAAGGGAATCATCAGCATCTGGCTGCAGGTGATCCTGGTGACGACGCTCGCCGTACTGTTCAGCACGTTCCTCAGCGGCCCCATCGCCATGCTGTTGACCATCACCATGATCATCCTGGGCTTCAACCGCGGCTTCCTGGACCACGTCGCGATTAGTGTTCTGGATCCTGCGAATATGAAAGAACGAGTCGCCTCCCACGATCGCTACTACGGAGGCGGGCCGTTGGAGTCGTTCTACCGAATCATCACGCAAAACAACCTGGTCAGCGATCTGGACGAAGGAATGCTGACGACGTTTATCAAGAAAGCCGATCTGGCATTGATGACGTGCATCGAGAAAATGCTGAACCTGCTGCCCGACTTCGAGCAGTTCACTGAGGTCCAGTACCTGTCTCATGGATATCATATCGATAGCAATCTCCTGCTTCAGCATGGTCTAACGACCGTGGCGTTTCTGGTTTGCGCCTACGTTATCGGTTATTTCATGCTGAAGACTCGTGAAATCGCCCAATGAACCAATCGCTATGAACCAACAAAAATTACTAGTACGCAAGATCATCTATCTGTCGGGAATTGCCCTCCTTTTGTACCCCCTATGGCTGCTAAGTCAGCCAAGAACGACCCAGTCGGAGGGAGGCAAACTAGCGCGGTTACGCGCCAGCGCCGGGCTCAGCGAAGCCAACCTGGGACAGATCGATCCAACCAGTGCAAGCATGAAGCTGGCGAGTTTCGGCTTACACGGCGCGGCGGCAACCAAACTGTGGACCAGCGCGCTTAGCTACAAAGAGCGCGAAGACTATACGAACTTCGATGCCGCCCTGGAACAGATCACGTACCTGCAACCCCACTTTGTGAAAGTCTGGGAATTCCAGGGCCACAACGTCGCATTCAATATCTCCGTTGAATTTGACGATTACCGCAAGCGCTACCAGTACGTCATCAAGGGCTTCAACTTGCTGAAGAAAGGTATCCGCTATAACGAGAAAGACCCAAAACTACTCCGGTCGCTGGCCCACTTTACCGGTTTCAAGATCGGCAGGTCAGACGAAAAACAGTTCTATCGAGTGCTGTATCGCAACGACGAGGATTTTCACGCACCCAAGAACGACCAAAACCCACTATTGGGTTCGCGTTATCATCGTCCGGAAGCGATGCGTGACAATTGGCTGGTCAGTAAATGGTGGTATCGCGAAGCGGAAAAGCTGGTGGAGCTCGGCCAGGCCCAATACAGCTCGATGAACATGAATCCGCTGCGTTACGGTGCGAACGAGACGGAAACCCGGTACGGCCCGATCAATGCGTTCCTGCTGCATTCCGACGCTCCTCGTCAACAAATGCAATACGCCGAGACGATTGAGGAAGAAGGTGAATTCGGACCGAAAGCCCAGATGGCCTGGGCGACCGCCAAGGAGGAGTGGGACGAATTTGGGTCGAAGGACATCCCCACCACACTCGGCTTCACCGTGCGACTCAATCGCCTCGATACGTTCACCGCACTGCGCGACAAGCGACGGAAGGAACTGGAAGAACTGGAACCAGGTCTGCCGGACGCCCTGCAACAAAAGGTGATCGACGAACTGTCGCCCGACGAACTGGCCGCCTGGAAAAAGCCGAGGGCTGAACGTTCCGAGCAAGAAGTGGCTATGGTTCGCGATATCGAACGCCGTCGGCGCGTGACGCCCGAGATGATCGCCGCCGCGATGCCAGAGGACAAACGCCAAGATGCTCTGCAACTGGTCGAACGGGTCAATTATGCCGGCGAACGGGTGCGAATGATCGAGACGTACCGCACCGTCGTCAATTACGAATACTGGGGCGAACGTACGCGGATTGAACAGTCGCCGGAAACGATCGCCGCGCGAGAAAGCGTGTATCGTGCCAAGGAAAAGTACACGAAGGGCGACCTCCCCGGCGCGCGCGAACGATTTGACGAAGGAATCCTCCAATGGGCAAGTGTCCTGAAGCGATTTCCGGTGCTGCTGGACCACGACGCCATGGTGCGCGATCTGTACGAGATGATTCGATCGTATCGTGAGCTGTTAGCGCAAACACGCGATGACGGCAGCAGTGAACTGCCGGATGACTTCCCGCTGCAGATGGTCGTTGACAAACACGACGCGGTCCCCCAGCCCGAAGAAGATTCGGCAGCGGATGAGACCGAATCGGAAGAACTTCAACCCGAGACGTCACGGACAGAGGACGAAGAGAACAACGACAATCCGGAATCGTAACCTCAGCCGAGCGCTTTCGAAAGAACGTCTCGCAAGAACTCATGCGCCGCCAGCGCAATGCCAGGCTGTTGACTCTCGCGCGGGCCGGCGACGTTCAGAACCGAGATCTCGTGATCCCGCAGCCAGCGAAGGACGTCCTGCACGGCAGACTCGGAATCCTCGCCATCTTGCTTTGAATCGACGTGCTTTAAATCGACGTGCTTTAAATCGACGATGAAGACCGGCCGTTTGCTCGTCTTGGCCAATTCGCGCGTTAACTTCGTTCCGCCGCTCAACGCCCCCCGACACAGAATCAATGTTCCCTCCGAGTCCAGCACATTCCGCTCGGTGCGGACCGTGTAGTCGTACGAGTCCGTCGGCGTCAATTGATATTCGTCCGGAACGGCGCCATCCTCGGCGCGGCGCCCCCGTGGACACCAGCCGCCATGCGGCACATCGGCTTCGATCGCGGCATCCAAAGCCCCGCGATCGACACCAGTCTGTCCGCCAGAAACAATCTTGTGCAGCGGCGCTGCCATACTATTCATGCGAACAGTATATCGCCGCGCAAGACCTTGTCCATTGTCAATCCGACGCCAATTCAATTCTTATTGGCGCGACGGTTCACCCTGAGGCTGCTGAGTCATTCGCTCGTCATGCGATCCAACCGGCCGACCGCCGCGTCGTGGCAGCACAAGCCTTGATCCGGGACGCACATAATCAAAGTCGCCGGTCAACTGATGAGCGTTCAGTTTGTAGATCTCAACCCACCTTGATGGGTCACCCAGTTCGTATCGAGCGATATCGAACAGCGTGTCACCCTCTTGAACGACGTAAACCTGGCCGTCGCTAGCCGGTTTGCTGCCGACACCAATCACGTTCGGCCGCTTGCGGTCTTTCGGACAAAGGTCCGGATAGAGTTTGATCAGTTCCGTGCGGGGCGGTGCAAGAACCTTATCACCAACGGCGAGTCGCTCCGGCAGCGGATACCGCTGGCGGTTGTATTCCATCAATGCTTTAAAATAGCTGCCCGTACCGTACAGCGTTTCCGAGATCGTCCAGAAGTTGTCATTCGGTTGAACGTCATATTGGCCGTTGTGCGCTCGCTGTGCGTAATCGCCATCGGGAGGTCCGACCTGGGATACCTGAGCGACCTGCGATTGATCAACCTGCTGGAACGTTGGCGCGTTGGTATTGGCGTACTGCTGCGATTGGACGTAAGCCTGTTCCTGTTGTGGACCGGAGTAACCCGGAGGGGTGTTGGTCGCCTCCTGCTCCCGGAAGTTTGTCTCGGTATAGCGATCGCCCACGACCGCCGGAGGGTCGGAATCGGGAGCCGTGAACGTTGGGGGCTGCTGATCAGCCAAGGGAACGGATTCCTGACGAACCTCCTGACGAACGTCCAACGGTTCCTGAGAGACGTCGGCCACCGGTTGCTGAACCGGTTCCAGCTGGAATTGAGCCGGAGGCACATCGGTTGGCTCGGCCGATGCGTACTCGGACGATACATCATCCTGCGAAATCTGTGGTGCGATTTCTTCGGCTGGGGCCGGTTGCTGTTCGACCGACGGGGCAACATCGTCCGATTGGATTGTCTCCGGCGGCAGGAAGGCATACCGATCGGCCGGCAATTCCGGGGGGGATCTCTGGGCCTGCCGATAGTAGGAACCCGTGTCCTCGCTGGGCGGGAGTCTGTTATCGTCATACTCCGGCGCTTGCTGGTTTGCGGCGCTCGCGACGTGTACGGTTTCTGCGGGAGTCTCAACCGGCGAGCTTTGATCTTCAACCACGGAGACGTCGGTCTCGGAAACAGAGGTTTCACGAACGCGATTGACGACCACGTACACGAAGATAACCAACAGCGCGAAAACCACCGTCACGCCAATCTTGGTTTCCCTGGGGACGGTTCTTCGTACGGCCATGAGGGGCCTCCTTACCTGGTAGGGGGGAAAGTTCGAGTCATGAGATGTTCACACTGATATATTCACACTGGAATGTTCACACTGAAATTTTGACAATGACATTTTGGCAATGCCGAACGGCGTCTTGCCGCCGCATGCTGCCGACCCCGTGACCTCCACGAATCCTGGTATTCCACTACTCCAACATTCCGAATTGTTATTCCGCGGTACGCACCGCAACTCTCATCTTGGCACTTCGAGACCTTGGGTTCGCTTGCACTTCGCGGTCGGTCGGTCGGATCGGCTTCTTCGTTAAGACTTCGTAACGTGGATCGTCGCGAAAAGCCCATTTAACGATCCGGTCCTCCAGAGAATGAAAACTGATCGCTACGACGCGACCTCCTTCTTTCAAACAACCTGGAAAGTTTGTGAGTGCATCTTCAAGATGCTTTAGTTCGTCGTTCACCGCGATCCGCAGAGCCTGGAAGGTACGCGTGGCCTTGTCGATTGATCCTCGCTGAGGGGATCGCACAACACAGCTGCGCACCAGTTCGGCAACTTGCCGAGCCGTCTTTATGGGTTCGCGCTTCCTTCGTTCGACTATCCGTGTCGCGATTCGGCGACTAAAACGTTCTTCACCGTAACGGTAGATCAAGTCGGCCAGGTCTTTTTCCGATAAACGCTGGATCAACTGCCAGGCTGGCTGGCCGGCGGTCGGATCAAAACGAAGATCGAGCGGTCCATCGCTGTCGAAACTAAAGCCCCGCTGCTGGTCCGCCAGCTGGTCGCTGGACAGTCCCAGGTCGAGGACGATGCCGTCAACGCGATCGACTTCTATCTGTGTCAAAACTTCCCTCAGTTCGCTGTAGCTCGCCTGGACCAACTTCACCGGCATCCCCGCCAATCGTTCTTCGGCCGCAGCAATCGCCACCGGATCACGATCCATTGCCAAAACCAGCCCGTTTTGCCCGACCGCTTCGGCGATGGCACTTGTATGCCCACCACCTCCCAAGGTTCCGTCGACAATGCAATGTCCATCCTGCAACGCCAGCCACTGCACTACCTCGTCAAGCATTACTGGTATGTGAAGTGGTTCGTCCATCACGGCAACAACCACCAATCAACGCAACGACCTACACCGGCCGGGACGCATGGCACGACGTACGACAGCGCAATGATATAGCGCAGCGATATTGCGCAACGGTACGGCGCACGGTTCAAATTCTTAATGACTTCCGTAGGGTCAAACTGCCCAAACGAAACAAGTCGCCGATCGGCTTTCGCGGAGGCTTTATCGCTAGGGATGCGGGATTTGCCGCGGAATAATAGAAAGCGCCGCGATGCATGTCAATAAAGCCCAGGCGCTGCCAGCAATAGAAACACGTCGCTGCCAGCAATAGAAACACGTCGCTGCCAGCAATAGAAACCCGTCGCTGCCAGCAATAGAAACCCGTCGCTGCCAGCAATAGAAACACGTCGCTGCCAGCAATGCTGCTCAGCTCGCTAGATAGTGATCGAGCATGGCGATTTTCGTCGTCGAACTGGTTCGCCTTTGTTGAACCGTTCACGAATTTCACACTAAGCTGTGTCTCCTAATTGCGTTTTTCTGGGAGGGCCCGCCCGCCCCCTTGGCCCGTATCGAAGATCCGCCGTGGCGGGCCGAGCCGAAAGCCCCGCCAATTCCCGGCTCAGCGGGAGCTTGCGTCGTTTACCGAGCGCATTCTCAAGATTCGCAAAACACCATAGATCGCCCCTCGCTCACCGCGTTGCAAGAAGCTGCCGTCGATTCAGCGAAAATACGCCACGGCGTTAGCAAAGACAGCAAGGCCATCGCCCACCTCGTTCGCGTCACCACGCGTCCAACGAGGATGCTGCGTCGGATCGATATGCCGTTCCGGATGTGGCATCAACCCCAACACGCGACCGGTCGAATCCGAGAGGCCAGCCACGTTGCGCTGCGAACCGTTCGGGTTCGACGGATAGGGGACTGCCCCTGCCCCGTTGCCAGCAGCCGCTCCATCGTTCACGTACCGCAGCACCAGCCGACCCGCCTTGTCCAGGTCGTTCAACTGCTGGTCGTCACGGGCGACGAACTTTCCTTCGGCGTGCGCGATCGGCAGGTACAGCGACTCGATGCCGCTTAGAAACACCGACTTGTCGCTGGCGACCTGTAAATTGACCCAGCGATCCTCAAATTTCCCTGAATCATTCCACGTCAGGGTCGCCGGAGACAGAGCAGCGCCATCGCCAGCCAGCGCCGGCGGCAGCAAGATTCCGGAATTCATCAGTACCTGAAAGCCGTTACAGATCCCCAGAATCAATCCGCCGTCGCCACAAAACTCCTGCAGGCGATCGTGCAGGTGGTGACGAATCTGATTGCCCAGGATGCGACCCGCCGCGATATCGTCCCCGTAACTGAATCCACCCGGAAGACAAAGTACTTGAAATTCCTTCAACCGCCCCGGTTGTTCCAAAATACGATTGACGTGCAATCGCTGAACTTGCGCACCGGCGACCTCAAACGCGTACGCGGTTTCCACGTCGCAGTTCGTCCCAGGCGCTCGCAAGACCAGGACACGGGGTTCAGCGATACTTCGTCCAGCGATACTTCGTTCAGCCATAAATCTAAGCGGCGATTTTCAAACGCCGCCACACAACGAATCTAGTTAGTCAAACACCAAAGGGCGTTGCCAGACATCTTTCAGTTCTGCGAGGTCGGCATTCAGCCAATCACCGATCTTCAAACGCGGCAATTCAGTAACCGATCCAATCTGCCGCCATGGAAGCTCACCCATCACGTCTTCGAATGCGGCCGCCCTCGCCGGCTCGACTTCGCACAGAAAACGCGAGTTGGATTCACTGAACAAGACGACGTCCGCACGACCGTTCAACTCCTCGGTGACGCACGGAATATTGGCCGGATCGATCGACGCGCCGTATCCTCCGGCGAAGGCCATTTCAGCGACCGCGACCGCCAGCCCACCTTCACTCAGATCATGACAAGCGCGGACCAGGCCGCCGGTAATCGCGCGATGAATCGCGGTATAGGTATCGAGCGCCCTGCCAACATCCAACCGCGGCACGCGGCCGCCGGTCCATCCCCGTACCACGGCGAGGTGGGATCCTCCCAGCTCGTCCTTGGTGAATCCAACCTGGTACAGCAAATTGCCCGGCGCTTTCAGATCCGAGGTGACGCACTGCCCGACATCCTGGACCTGGCCCAGGGCACTGATCAGCAACGACGCGGGAATCGCAATTGTCTGCCGCTGTCCGTGTTCGTCTTCGTAGCTGAATTCGTTGTTCAAACTATCCTTGCCGCTGACGAACGGGGTACCGAAAGCGACCGCCACTTCCCGACACGCCATCGCGGCACGGACCAGCGAACCCAAGGTTTCGGATCGTTCGCAGTCGCCCCAACAGAAGTTATCCAGGATCGCGATCCGCGTTGGATCGGCACCGACCGCCACGCAATTACGAATCGCCTCGTCGATGGCGCTAGCCGCCATATGATAGGTATCCAGATCACCGTAGTAGGGATTCATACCGCAGGCGACAACCAGACCTCGGCGCGAATCCAGGCGTGGCCGGACGACGGCGGCATCGCTAGGGCCATCGTTGTTCACGCCGACCAGCGGCTTAATGACGCTCCCGCCTTGAACTTCGTGGTCGTACTGACGAATTACCCATTCCTTACTGGCGACATTCAACGAGCCGAGTATCTGCAGCAAGTCGTTGTGAGCATCGTCGGCCGCGCGAGTCTTTCCTGCCCCAGGTGACAATTCGGTTTCCGGCGGCGGCAGATAGGCAGCTTGCCGAATCACTTTCGGGCGCCCGCCGTGCAGAAATTCCATTGGAAGATCGCCCACCACGCTGTCGTTGTACTTCAATTGCAGGCGCCCCGTGGGTACGAACTTGCCGATGATGGTCGCCTCGACATCTTCTGCCGAGCAGAGCGCGGCCAGTGCTTCCCAGCTGTCTTCCGGGACGGCCAGGACCATTCGCTCCTGGGCCTCGGAAATCCAAATCTCAGTATAGGAAAGACCGTCGTACTTGGTGGTCGCGCAGTTCCAGCCAGACTTCCGCACCTAGATGCTCGCCCATTTCACCGACCGCGCTGGAAAACCCTCCGGCACCGCAGTCCGTGATCGCGCTATAGAGGCCTTGATCGCGCGCGGCGAGCACGACATCCACGACCATCTTTTCCGTCACGGCATTCCCGATTTGGACGGCGCCACCGGAAAGCATATCGCTTTGGTCGGTCAATTCCGCCGAGCTGAACGTGGCACCGTGAATTCCATCGCGCCCCGTGCGTCCGCCGACTGCCACAATGAAGTCCTGAGGGCGTGGCTGTTTGTGCGATTTGTCGCGGGGCAAGATGCCGACGTTGCCACAATAGACCAACGGATTACCGAGATAGCGAGGGTCAAAATAGATCGCGCCGTTGACGGTTGGGATGCCCATCCGGTTTCCATAATCCCGCACTCCCGCCACAACACCTTTCAGCACACGACGAGGATGCAGAACCCCTGGCGGAATCTGGTCGGCGGGCGTGTCCGGCGGCGCAAAGCAGAAAACGTCGGTATTACAGACGGGTTTTGCTCCCATGCCGGTACCCAAGGGATCGCGTATTACCCCTCCGATCCCCGTGTTGGCACCACCATACGGCTCCAAGGCCGAAGGATGATTGTGCGTTTCGACCTTAAAAACGACGTTGTAATCTTCGTCAAAGCGAATGATCCCCGCATTGTCCTCGAACACGCTGACGCACCAGTCCTGGTCGCCCAACTGGCTTCGAATCTGCTGCGTGGCGGCGAAGATCGTCTCCTTCAACATGTTGTCAAACTGCTGCTCGCCCGGAATCGCCTCGGGCCCGATCGCTCCGCGATAACTGATTCGCCCCGCCAGCGTTTTGTGACTGCAATGTTCGCTCCACGTCTGAGCCAACGTTTCCAGTTCGATATCTGTTGGTTCGCAACCGCGCTGTTCGTAGTAGGACTGGATGGCAACCATTTCGGCCAGCTGCAGATAGAGCTGCCCCTGGCGGCTCAACCGAGCAAGTCCGTCCTCGTCCAGATCTCGAATCACGACGTGTTGCGGTTGGAAGTCGTACGGTGCGCCGAACTCCAGGTGGTCGAAGTCCAGCGGGCCGACGATAACCCGTTCGATGGCGTCGTTCGCCAATATCTTCTTGCTGATGATTTCTAGATGTTCGTCTGGCAGCGGCGACAACCAGTATTTTTGCACCGTACGAACCTCATCGACACGAATATCCATATCGGCGATTGCCGCCGCGGCACTCAGAGCGACAGGGTCCATCACGCCCGGTTTCGGCAGAACGTGAATCAGACAGGGCGTGCCAGGAGGTGGATCTTGCAGCGCGGCGTCGCCAACGGGTGCCACCACTGTTCGCTGGACAACGTCGTCGGCCAGAAGTTCGCGCGCAATTCGGGCGACCTGATCCATCTGGATTTCTCCCTGAATCAGGTAACCGTAGGCCGCGCTGACCTGCAAGTTCGGGAGGCCCAAATCAGCTGCCTCGGCGATAACCGATTGGGCGATACGATCCGGCATCCCTTCGCGGGCGTAAATGTCAACTTCCCAAAGCATCATTTATTGCGTCGGCAGATCCCGGTCCTTCAGGATGTCAGGCGACCCCCGTGCCGCTTTATCGGGGCGAGTGCCGCTTTATCGGGGCGAGTGCCGCTTTATCGGGGCTAACAAAACGTGGCATTGTATCAGAGGGCTTGCAGATTGGCATGACCTGCCGCCAGGGCCGGCAAAAAGCCTCATTTCATTGTTCTGCCAGATCTACGGCCGATCGTTCGTTGTAGAACGGAACTTGTTCCGTTTTTGATATCATTGTGGTGCTGTTAAAACGGAACAAGTTCCGTTCTACATGAAATAGCTCCTCTCCTTTCGGAAAACAGATGGCACGCATCGGATCCAAACTGCTGGCTGACCTCAGTCGTCGAATCGCTATTTCGTTAGAAGCCGGAATCGACGAGCGCAAGATCTGGCTCCGGGAATCCGAACGCAGCCGCGGCCACATGCACGAGATGGTCAGCCAGATCGCGGCAGCCGTGGACCAGGGACGGACTGTCGGCGACGCCGTCCATTCGACCGGCTCGTATTTCCCGCCGCTATTTCGCGAGTTGGTCGCGCTGGGCGACGAAACGGGCAAGTCGGCAACCGTTTTTCGGCGGATGGCCGATCACTACGAGCATCGCGTTCAGCTGCGCCGTGAGTTCATCTCCGGGATTACCTGGCCCCTGTTCCAACTTGGTGCCGCCATCTTTATTGTGGGTTTCTTGATCTGGATCTTGGGAGTCATCGCGGACAGCGCTGGCGACGCGCCGTACGACATCTTGGGATTTGGACTGCAAGGAAATCGTGGGTTGTTGATCTATGTGTCGTTCATCGCAACGATGGGCGGCCTTGTCGTGGCCGGCTACTACTTGGTTCGCAGCGGTGTCGCCTGGATACGGCCCGTCGAACTGATGGTGATGAGGATACCGGCCGTCGGTAACTGCCTGCGCACGTTGGCGATCTCGCGGCTGGCCTGGACGTTGGGTTTGACGATGGAGGCCGGCATGGACGCTCGCCGCGCCTTGCCATTTGCGATGCAGAGCACTCATAGCAGTTATTTCCAGCAGCACACGCAGGCTGTGCAGGATTCGGTTGACCGTGGTGATGAAGCGGTCGAAGCCTTCACTCGGACCGGCGTTTTTCCCGACGACTTTCTCGATACGCTGCTGGTGGGAGAGCAGAGCGGCAAAATGGACGAAGCCATGCTGCGTTTGGCAGATCAGTACCAAGATCGCGCTCGTGCGGCACTAGCAACGATGACCAAGCTGGCTGGCTTCGTCGTTTGGGCGCTGGTCGCCCTGGTGATCATTTCGATCATCTTCAGAATCGTCGCCTCTTATGCCGGATTCATTGAGGGTCTGGCAAATCCGCGTTAAGCACCTTCTTCGCAGCAACGAGAATCGGATCAGGGCGTTTGTACGATGGCCCTCCGAGGGCCATCGTACATATTCCCAAATCCGCGTTGATTGAACGTGCAAACGGTTCAGACGTTAGGACCGGTCGCCAGCCCAACCCAATAACACCGCTGGGAACACCTGGCGCAAGCTAGATTTATATAGGTTTGCGAACGGTTCCTCCTCCCTTGCGGTTTCTGTGACGTGGCGATTTCAACGACTGGCAACGCGGTTGCCCTTCCGACCGACAGCACGCCTGATCAAGCGGAAAGCTTCGCCGCGCCGCGCGGGGCGATTCGGTACGCGTGCCTGCTGTTGTTGATCCTGCCGTGGTCCGTCGATGGTGGTCGTATTCTCTATCAGGGTATTGAGACCGCGCTGACTCCCGTACCAACTTGTTTGACCGAATTGCATATCGTTCACGGTATGCAACAGGTGGCTGCCGGTGATCCACTTTATCCCTCGACAGCCGGATTGCCCTACACCTTCCACCTGTACAATCCGCTGACCTACCTGCCCGCCGGCTGGGCTGCCGGCTGGTTGGAGTTGGATCTTGATCAGCTACTGGTCGCTGGTCGCATCCTTCCGCTGATCTCGACGTTCGCTCTATTGCTCGTTCTTGGATACTTTGTCAAACGCCAAACAAACGATTATTGGGCTGCGCTGGTTTGCATCCTGATGGTGTTGTTTTATCACAGTTCAACGCTGACCGACTTCTTTCGCAACCGTCCCGAAACGCCCGGATTGTTATTGACCATTTCGGGTTGGATGGTCGTTCAACTGCGGCCGAAGTGGTGGGTGTGGCTATCCGCGTTACTATTCGTGGCGGCGATCGCCTTCAAGCCGGTATTCCTTGCCGCGCCAGTCGCCTGCGGTTTGCAGTTGCTATGGCAGCGTGATCGCAAAAGTTTTGCTCAGTTGACGCTGACCTCGCTGTTGCTGGGGTCGAGCATGATCTTGGCGACTTACTTGTGGCTCGGTCACGGGTACTTTCAGCACACCGTCGCGGCGATGAGTGCCTGTCCGATGAACCCCTGGTTAGCGTCGCTCGCCTTTTATCCCATCCTGACCCACGGTCATTGGGGGATGTTGCTGCCGGCCACGATGGTATCCGTAGCGTGGTTGGCCGCCAAAGGCTCTCAAACGAACCTCGTGTTGTACCTGCTAACGTGCTTCGCGCTCACATCGCTTGCCCATGGCAAGCAGGGCGCGGATCTGAATTATCATGCCGAACTCTCACTATTGATGGTGCTGACGGTCGTCACGGGGCTTTGGCAAATGTTTCAGCGAGGAACGGTATTGGCGTGGGCGCCGTTGCTGTTGATGCTGTTGGGAACCTGGATGCCGATTTACGAGTTTGGCGCCGGCTGGAACGAGCTGTCACATCGCCGCATCGACCGCGTGCCCTTCGCCTACCAGGGGCCACCCTCGTCGCCCGCCGCGGAACAGGCCCAAGGCTATCAACGCTTCCGCGGCCAGGCGCTGATCCTGGACGATGCCGTCGCGGTGCGTGTCGGCGATCCGGTTGTCTATGACTGGTATGCCCTCCGGATTCTGTTCAACGTCGGTCATCTCGATTTTGACGACCTCAGCATTGCAGTCCAGCAGCGGCGATACGCCGTGATCGTGATTCCGTCGTACGCGACAGATAAGTGGAGCACCGCGCTGCAGGCCGTAGCGCTCGACAGTGGCTACCGTCGCGCGGTCGCGGAAAACGGCCTGATCGAATTCTGGCGGTAGGTTGGCCGACCGGCGCCATTCTACGTGACCGATAGCACGAGGAATTAGTTTAACGCCCAGCGGTAGGCGCCGGCATTGTGGACGTGCCGGCGCCTGTCCCGCGCGCCGGGATTCAACGATCGATGAGAGGCGGTTCACGGTCGCCGCTCCCCGAACCGTTGACGACCCTCGTTGTCTACGCCTACGATGTTCGGATGTGCTGCATTGCCATTCTCCTCAGTCTTCCGCTCGTTTTGGCCACGGCGATCGGCGCGGAACCGGAATCGCCGCAGGAGCACGTGGCGCACGGCATGGAGTTGTTTCGCGCCAACGATATTGACGCGTCGTTGCGGCACTTCGACAAAGCCGCGGTGCTCGACCCGGACATTGTGCCCCGTTTATGGCAGCGGGGTATCAGCCACTACTACGCCGGCAAGTACAAAGACGGCGTGCGGCAGTTTGAAATTCACAAAACGGCAAACCCCCACGACGTCGAAAACGCGGCCTGGCATTTCTTGTGCGCTGCCCGCGTTGTAGGCATCGATGCAGCCCGAAAATCGATCATCGAGATCGATACCCGGCATGACAGCCGCATTCCGATGAAGGAGATCTACAATCTGTATGCCGGAAGCGGCTCGGTCGATGCCGTGTTCAAGTCTGCTGAGAAGGCCGACCGGCCCACTGCCTCGATGTACGCCAACCTCTATCTCGGGCTCTACTATGAAGTAGCTGGTGAAAAGGACAAGGCGAAACGGCACATGCAAAAGGCGGCTAGTGCGAAGCTGAGTGGCCAATACATGCACGACGTGGCTAAGGTCCATCTGTTGCAGCGTGGCTGGAAATAAGGCTGAGGTTTGTCGGAAAAGGTCTTAGTTACTTGTGTCATGGGTGGTTCGAAGCGGAGGACGCGATGAGAATGAAACATTTAGACTTCCGAAGTTTGTTAACAAACTTCGGAAGTCTGGCGCTGATGTGGCCAAACTGTACAACTATCGAAAAAGGAATGCGATTGTCATTGTGCTTAACTGCGTTGACGGTCCTGGCAAGCGGCTTTGCGGCCGCGGACGTGCCGGACGGCTACGAACTGGTCTACTCGTCCAACTTCGCCGACGACGATAGCAAGAGCGGATTCGCGTTCAGCGACGCCAATGCCTGGAGACTGGGCAAAGCGGGAGACAACGATTATCTGGAGCTTTTCAAAGGAAGCGAATACAAGCCGGCCGTTCGCTCACCCTATAACCTTGGCTTAATCGCAACACAGAAGTTTGGCGACTTCGTCATGGAAGCCGATCTGCTGCAGACCGGTGGTGACTACGGGCACCGCGATATGTGTTTGTTCTTTGGGTTCCAGGATCCGTCGCACTATTACTACGTGCATATCTCATCACAGTCCGACAACGCCGCTCATCAGATCTTCATCGTTAACGACAAACCGAGAACTAAAATCTCTATCACGACGACCAAGGGCATCGACTGGGGCCGCAACGTCTGGCGCAAAGTGCGACTGGAACGCAGTCTCTCCGACGGGACGGTCAAGGTGTTCTTCGAAGACATGGACAAGCCCATCATGACGGCGGAAGACAAGTCGTTTGGTGCAGGCTTCCTGGGCTTTGGCAGCTTCGACGACTCAGGGCGGGTAGCGGACGTCAAAATCTGGGCGCCCGAGTCCCATCCGGTAGACGGCACGCCAGACCTCTTTCCCAAGAACTAACCCGGATTATTCAAGAACTAACCCGGCTGAATCATGTAGGGTGGGACAAGGTCGCCGCGGCGACTGCCGGCCCACCAATCGCCGGTCCTATTCCGATGATTTTTCGTCGACCGTGGAACGCGCCTCCACCGGCAGTCGTCCTAACCTATGATTCCCCCTTGGAAGGACGCACGACGACGGAAACGCTGACACGATCATGAAAAACCTACGTATCGTTCGCGGCGCCGAAGTCGCGCTCTTCTGTGCTGTTTTGTTAGGCCATCTGGCGGCCTTCCTGTGGGCCAGTGCGTCGACCGAGTTTACCTCGTACACCGCCGCAGCCGCCGTCGACTCGATCGTGGTTGGTCAAGCTGCCTTACTGACGATTCTTGCATTCCTCGGGCCGGGCAAGTGGTTTGTCCGATGGCCGTTCGTTCTGATTTGCTTTACGGGCATCGTCGTTGCCCAAAGCGGTTATCGCTCGGATTACCTGTATATCCTTCTGGTTTTCCAGACAGCCGCCTTGATATCGGCTCTGCTTGTAATGCGAGGGGCCGGATTTTGGATCGTTCGTCAACCCGACAGATCGCGTCAGGCAATTCAATTCTCGATGCGAACGATGCTGGTGGCAACGGGCGTCTTTGCGGTTGGCATGACGATGACGGGAATATTGCGAAGCCAACCTGATGAATACTCTCGTGCAATCGTGGTTGGCGGCCTCGGGTTAACGTTCGCAACCGGAGCGATCCTGACATTGTGGTTGGTGCTTCGATCACAGAACTTGTGGCTTGCGCTTGCCGTCTTGCTGCCGCTGGCGCCCCTGCTTGGCTTGTTGCCCACCTACCTTCTTCGCCGCGAAGCGGATTGGCGGATTTTTTCTGGCTGGACCTCCGGCTTCGTCGCGATTCTGGCATGTACTTTCTTACTGCTGCGGATGGGCAGTTGGAATCTGGTGCGGCGCGGCTCCGTTTTCTCGGGATTGGCGGACCGTTGGATCCGCGGCAAGCAAGCACGGCAGTTCCCGGACCGACCAGATCACGATCCCAACCATGTTCGGCATTCCGTGAACGGACTAGCTGAGGTGAGCTATGAATGCGACTGAGTTTCCTTCTCTTGACTTGCTTGATGTCGCGACGCCGTGTCAGGTTTTGATTGAATGGATCGAACCCGCGTCCGGAAGAATGATCATGGGCGATATGTGTGTACCTCCAACGGCCGTTCCGACTACGAAGCCTCCGACGGCGGCAACGACGCCTGCCGTCGAAACAACATCTATGGAGTGAAACATGCCGACCGATCATTTCCCCTCGCTCGATCGAATCGAAATCGCGACGCCGTGCGACATGTTGTGGAATGAGATGCAGGGTGATGATCATGTGCGAAGGTGTGCGCAATGCGAATTGAACGTTTTCGACTTGTCGTCACTCAGCCACGACGAGGCTGAAAAGTTGGTATTCGCAACGGAAGGTCGAGTCTGTGTTCGCATGTTTCGGCGCTTCGATGGGACGATCATCACAAGGGACTGCCCGGTGGCGTTGCGACTACTTCGCCGCCGCCTGGCTAGATCCCTGGCGGCCATCGGTGCCTTGGTCGCTTTCTTAACGTGCGGTGCTGCGTTCGGTCATCTTTCGACTGGAAACCCCACCCGGTCAACCGTCGACGGGCCACTCACGAAGCTAATTCAATGGATCGATCCGTTGGCATACCCTGGACCTAATGTTGGATCCATCGAGATGGGTTTGATGGCCGTTGCCAACCCCCAGACGCCAGCGGCCGGCGGCAAAGCTCCGCCAAACTGTGAAACGCGGTGATCCCCAAGTCGATGGCGGTTATCCAACGGTCTCGCAAGTTGCTTGCGTTGGACGCAGGGACGAAGTGCCCCCTAGGTTTTTAATTTCGGCCGAGTGATCCGTTTCTTCCTACTCTGTGCAGCGCGACCCCCGTGCCTTCCGTTACTCAAGAGAAGGACCCACCTCGAAAGGATTTTCGACGTCGAGCTCATCCGATTGCCCGTTATTTCTTGCCGGCACCGTGCCCTCAGCGCGGTGATACGTATTCTGAAAAACCCATTTCTTCTCGTCCAGAGAATATCGGGCCACCGCCGTACGGAGGTCCGTCGATTTTTCTGGTTTCGCCTGGCGACATGACTTTTGCAATTCGTCCATGCTGGCGAGCACAGCCTTCGGTAGCCACGCGCCGGGATCGGCCTGTTTCGGCGCGACCGGCAGCGGTGCGATGGCAGCCGGTCCACCAGTACTCGAAGATTCTTCCGGGACTCCTATGTCTAAGAAGGAAATTGCTTCCTCGCCTTCTTGCTCGGCCACCGTAGCGCGGCGGAAGTCGGTCCGCTCGATCGGCTCAATCACCACCGTCTCCGCCCTCCGCATGCTCAGCGTAACTTCGAAGCGAACCGTCGCTTCGAAAGGAAGCTCGCGGCGCCCGGTCCGTGCAATTCTGTCAATTCCCTTGAACTCGTAACCGTAGTCACGCAATTGCACCTCGACGCGATGTTCCCTCTCCGAATTCATCCATGCCAGTTCACCCTCGTATTTCCCCTTGGTGGAGACGTAAATCTGCGGATTAGTGGGCCGCATGTCGTGGGCGGTAATGATGGCTTTGTCGCGCCGCTTTTGATTCAGAATATCCAACTGAGCCGTCATCTCGCGGGCTGCCTGAGAGAGCGGCTGCGCCAACGCATCAAACTCCTGCGCGGCCCGCTCGGCGAGCGTCTCTGCTGTTTCCTCCGCGACGACCGTGCTCGCCGCCGACACGATCAACATCAATAGTGTGCCATAAATCGCTCTCATCCTAATCATCAACTAACGCCCTCAGCTGCCTGGTCCGGATGCAAGGAAATACGCGTAAAGTTTGCGCGTCGACTGCGACAAATGGTAACAGGTGGCCGTCGTCAGGCTAACACAAGAAAATGAAGTGGTTGTCGGTCAAACGACGAATCCCCTTCGCAACCCGCTATTAGATTTCGGGTTGGGGAATTCTTGGGGCAGACGCTGGCTCCAGTCATCCGTCTGTCCACAAACTGGCAACAGCATCTGAACTGCTCCGTCGGTTTGTACTTGCCTTCGCTTTAAGACAGGCGGGTTTGCGTACCAAGAGGTCTATCCGTAAAAGCGCGCGATCAGGTACATTCAGTTGGCCTCTGGTCACGCACTGGATCTCATCGCCAACAGGATCGGTCACCCCATGTCACAACGGACTCTCTCGATCCTAAAGGTCCTCTCCGTCACAGGGTTCCTGGTGCTCCTGTTTTCGACCTACTTTTTGCGGTCCGAGGCAGTGCAGCTGAACGAGATTCGCTTTCGAGCGGACAACACGCGGGCCAAGAACAACCTGAAGCAGCACAAGGCGACGCACGACGACCGTGTGGCCGACTACGAAGCGCGGTTGAAGCATTACGAAATACAAATGGCCCATTACCGGGAAATGCTGGATTTGTTCGAAAACGACTACGACACCTACGTCCAGCGCGTTAAGGACAAGTACCAGCCGCCGTCGTTGCACAGCAAACCCGCGCCACCGACCAGCCCGGATGTCGAAGAGGAGTTATACGCGATCAACGCGGAATTTCGCGTCCAGAAATACCAGTATTTCAAAAAACTGGTGGTATTGAACTGGGTCGCCTGTGCCGCGGCGCTGGTGTTAGTCGGCGGACTTTTACTGCTGCTGATGTTTGACGCGACGGGCCGGGTCTTTTACCTGGCCATATTGGTTGTCAGCTTCGTGTTCATGATCGGCCCGTCATTCCATTCGATCATCAGCACGGTAATCGGCTTCCTGGAATCGCCGTCGGTGTACTGACAACGCGCCGAAGCAGATGGGTTCCTCGCGCTCTCCATCAGACATGAAGATGTTCCTTTCCTCTTAATCCATTGCGCAGCTGGATTAATTTCCTGGCAGATCTTGCGCAAGCTGGGTGTCGAGATGTTCGCGCTGCGACCTTTCGAGCCGTGCCTGCGCAAGATGAAATGCATTTGGGCGCCGTCGCCAGAACTCGATCGCCTCGCGCAACGCGCGTAACGTCGCCGGATCGTCAAGCGACTGCACGACCGTTTCGACCAGCCGGCTCAGTTCTTGTCGCTCGAAATACATGGCCGCCGAATAAATCAATGCCCGCAAGTCGTCGGCGCGGCGCCACTCGCGCGGCAGACGTTCGTCGTGTGCCATGTCAAAGTCGATCCAACAAGCGGTCTTCGCTTGTTCGTCGACCAGGACATTGAAGATCGTTGCATCACCGTGCGAATGCGACGCGGTTCCTGGCGATTCGGCATCCACTGGCAGCTTGTGAAATTCCTGCAGCGCCGCGACCGCCGCCGCAACCATCTCCAGCTTCGTCGCCGTGTGTGTCCGGGCAGAGGCGAGCACCTGGGCAAGTGGCCGGCCAGGCAATGCCGGTATTACGATTCGGCCTCGCGCGTCGCACTGCACGTCGCGATGGTAAAGCAAGGCGTGCATTGCACATTCACGTTTTTCCCAACCGCGGGCCTCAAGCACTCGCGTGCCGGACCGGGACATCCACAGATAAACGTTACCGGCGACAATCAGCGGCGCGCGCCACCAGGGCCTGTGCTTTTCGTAAACAATTTCGCCCTCGCGCTCGATGCGTCGCGTGCGGGTGTATCGCGCACGTGCCAGAAGTCCACCGAGCCAATACGCACAGCGGTAGCGAACGGCGAACAACACTGCCATGGATTTGATGCTGTCAGGGGCCGGAACAAAATCAGCAGGCCGGAACAAGCGACGCGTTTGCGCGTTCTCGCTTTAGCGGATGCGGTCAGTGTAATTGACGCGGCCGCTGAAATGCAGGATCGCCCACAAGTATTTCAAATACGTTAGCGTATAACCAAACGGCTGACGCTCCATACGGCGGCTGGAAGTCTTGGCGGTCAGCGTGCGATCGTAAATCAGCCGCGCCGGACGCGTGCGATACAGCCCCGCCAGAATCGGCCATTCCTCGCCAATCGCCACCCGCTCGTCGAACGGTCCCAACTCGTCGAACACCTCGCTTGTACAAAACATGAACGCCGGCATGGCCTTGGCCCGCGCCAGCGGCAAGCGTCGCACGTGGTCCCAGAAAAACCACCAGAACCGCGCCCGCAGGCCGCCGTCCAGCTCGGCCAGCCGCGTAATGCCGGCTTCGTAGGCAGAACGGTCACAATGGTCCACAATCCGCCGCAGCGCGTGCTCTGGAATCTGCGTGTCCGCGTCAATGAAAACCAGGATCCGCCCCCTCGCCATGCCCGCCCCGTGGTTGCGGGCCCGCGCCGCACCGCGCCCGGACACATTTCGATTCGCAATCGGCCGCAACCGTTATGCGCGCTGGCAGCCGTAACGGTATCATCCTGGCTTTCGTTATCGACCAAGATCACTTCTACCTGATCGGCGCGGACTGCTGAGTTGATCGTTTCGTTGTCCTGTAGATAATCGCTAGCCCGCAAAGCGGCGGCGATCGTGTCACCGATCCACGCTTCTTCGTTGTAGGCGGGAATAATCACCGAAAGCTGGACGCTCATTGCAATTCCAGGGGTTCAAGAACAAACAGGTCGCGGCAGACGGGCAGCCCGAACGGCCTGCTTGTATCGACGTGTTTTACTTCCAGTCCGCTGCGGCGGGCCAGCTCGCGAAATCCTTCCTGCGTAAAATAACTGTGTGGACGCAACGGGCAGGGCGACGCTTTGACGAAGCGTACCCAGCGGGCAACGGCGAACGCAAAACGGCCCAGAACAAACTCTCGCATACTCAGCAGCGCCAATCCCATCAGCCCGCGATACGTCGACTGCAACACGACAACTCGACCGTGAGTCACCCAACGCGCCTCGGTCAGTAGTTCCACCGGATCCCGCGGATATTGCAAGATAAACATCATCAAGCTGGCGGAAAAGGCATCGCCCGCAAACGGTAGCCGGCGGCCGTCAAACACGACGGGGCCGTTGCCGACAACCGACATATCCACCACATCGGCCTCGACCAGCTCCAGTTCGGTACTCTGCCGAAGTGCGACGGCGTTATGGCCAGTTCCCGAACCGATATCCAGCAACCGTCCGCTTGCTGGCAGATGCGGCCTGACGCGCTGGGCCAAAGCGGGCCCGTCTTTCGGCGATTCGGTTTAACAAGTTTTTCATGACACCGGACGCCCGTTGCCGGCCAACAGTTGTGAAAGCAGCACAGGCCGCCGCCCGGAATCCAGCAACGCCTGAATGACACGCACAATGCGCGGCAGATACCCGCGCACGACGTCATGAGGATGAACCACAACGACCGGCAGCGCCCGTTTGCGAATGCGATGTGCCAGGCCCCCACAGGCCTCGCCCACGTAACCCGCGCCAGGAACAACGCCCAGATCCCACGACCACGTCGCGGTCGGCAGTCGAATTTCCTCGACCGTCGAGACGTTTTGCAATCCCACGCAAAACGAAAGGCCGTGACGATTTAGCATCTGCGACGTTACCTTTCCCTGTTGCCAGGCTGGTGGCGCAAAACCCACGGCCCGTTTTGCCAACACGTCCCACAAGATAGCCTGTCCCTCGGCGACCCGCTGTTCGCATTCCTCGCCACTCAGCCGCCGAAGTTCGTCGGCGTCTCCGGTGAATCGAGCGACCAGGCCGCGATGTTCCGTATTCTGATGGGTCAGGCCATGCAGCAACAGCTCGTCACAATTATCGGTTACCAGCTGCACAAATTCGGCATCGTCGCGAGTGATTGTCTTTCCGCCCCAACGCGGCACGACCGCGGCAGCCATTTCGGAGCCCAACAACGGCCGCAACGCCGCGCAGAGTTCGCTCAATTGATCGAGAAACACGGGAGCGACATCGTGAATGCAAACGTACAGCGACGACCGCGATTGTTCCCGCCATCGCGGAACGATGGAAGATGGTTCGGCAGGACGTTCGGTTACCTTGGACAAGGCCATGGGTTCTCGACAGAGTAACTTGTAGGTTAACGATCCGAAGCCGCCCGCGTAACGCCGCTCATCGGAGACGTCTCGGAGGGCCATCGTACATAATTTTAAGGCGGTGGGGGCATACGAAAATCGACATGTGCTTGACGCGCCTCAGCGAGCAGAGAATCGGTAAATAGCAAGTGGGTAAAGGGCACGGGAATGGCCGTGTAGAAAATCTGCGATTCGACGACAACTTTCAGCCACGGATGGAACACGGCCGCAACCCAAGTAGGACGGAATGCCATTCCGTCCAGACGGATTACGGGCACCGACGCGGAGCGTTGGTCGCCGTCCTACGAATTTGCGCAAGAAAACAGGAAATCGATTGTTAGTAGCACGGATTTTATGAAGTGGGAAGTGCTCTGTAGAAAACCCACGGATTCTGCTTGCGGTCATCGCAAGTGCGTAGCGTGAGCAAGCGAGTTCGATCGGCCTGAATTCGTGGAGTCGGATGGTTGCTCACACCTTAGGTTCACCTACTGCTCTTGATCGTTTAACCGCGTCCCATAGGAGATTGCCGGAAAACGCGCCGCATCAGGGACAAACTTGTCGGCAATCTCCGACGGGCAGCGTGTCGGTTGGGCGTTCCCCCCGCCGGTTCGCGGTCAACCAATTGCGGTGAACATGCCCGCACACCTTGCTTGTTGATCTTGTCGATCCTGTAATCTTGGTAACAGTTCCGTTAGTTAATGGGATGCGCATAGGGGAATTCCCTATGCGAATATCACTTAGACAAAAGATAAGTGAGCGCTATTACACGCAATTTTCTTGTCACGAGCTCATATATAAAATAACTCGCGAATATTCGACCGAATGATTGACTTTGCCCTGCGGCGTCCTTAGATTGATTGCTGCCAATGAAGTGAAATTAACTACATCCTTGGGGCAAGCTCCTGCTTCGCGAAAAACGCCTGCTTCGTTTTGTGATCCTTGTGATTGCCGAACGTGCCAGGCGTTTTTTCGTGGACTCGTCGCTTGTTTCAAACTCGTCGCCATTCCGGCCATGGAGTAGAGATTTAACGATTCGATAGTGCCGAAACTTCCTAAGCGCTCGAGGCGTATGCCTGGGGTTTGGACGTGTGGGCATTTTTTTGTGCGCGATTGTTTTGAGCGACGGCCACGGCTGGCACGAGCGGGTTCTGCACGGTTGCGAAGATTTTCCATGAGAGGTTGCCACATGCAGATTTGGAGAACAATTATGAAAAAGTTAGTGATAGCGTTGTGCCCATTTGTCGTAGTACTTGTCGCTCAACCTTGTGCGGCCAGCGAGGTGGCGTATTCGTTTTCAGGAAGCGGGGTCTCTCCGACTGGAGCGACACCTTTTGGACTACCGGCCACAGCTCCCGTTAGCGGGCACTTTGCGTATGATACGACCACTGGTGGCGTCGTCGTTGGGGACGAAACAACGTACGCGCAAAGCCGGTTCAACGGATTCTTCCTCTCATTTGGTGGCGGTGCCGCTACGTTTCGCGCGGACAACTATACCGTCAAGATTAACGACGATTTCATGCCGGTGCAGGTGGAACTTTCGATACGATGAACATCCTTGTCAACCAGCCTGGGTTTCCACTGACGTCGATTCACGCCAATGGCGTCGAGCAACCGGTTGGGATCGGTTTCATGTTATTAGGCCTGCGTTTTTCCCCGACCTTGCTTGGGACCACTGAACCGCTCCCGGCGGCCTTACCACCGATACCCGCAAATCCCTCTACAACGATACATCTGTTTGGTGATGGCGTCTTTGGCCCGCCCGACGTGTTGTTCAGTATTGATTCGCTTTCTCCCGTGACCCTACCACCGCCGCCTGCGAGCGCACCGGAACCGTCGTCGGCGCTGTTGTGCCTGGTGGGGCTGACGATGCTGTGTGGCATGCGGCCGCGCTGGAGGCCGACGCGGAATTCATAAAATCGTGGTAGAGAACCGCGCGGTGCGGAGGGCTAGCCGTGATGGACCGAGGTTTTCAATCAGAACAGTGCACTGACCGTCAAATGGTCGACGGTTCGCTCAATCTGCGCGACCTGCGCGGTTTTACTTTAGTCGAACTTCTGGTCGTGATAGGCATCATCGGGATGCTGGTTGCTGTCCTGCTGCCGGCGATTCAGGCGACTCGGGAAGCGGCCCGGCGGATGGAATGTGCCAATAACCTCAAACAAATTGGGCTGGGGCTGCACAGTTTTGAAAGCTCGTATCGCCGGTTGCCGATCGGCGCACAAGCGAAATCCTCGTTCGGGGTTTCGTGGTGGGTGGAAGTCATCCCTTATGTGAACGATCCGGCGATTGTCGACGGCTTTAAGCTGAACACGGCCCATGCGGGCTCGGTATTGCTCAATCCTCAGAACGCACAAATTATCGACGGCTGGGTCGTGCCGACCTTGCAGTGCCCGTCGAGCCCCCTGCCGCGAACGGATCTTCAATACAACTTCAAACTGATGGTGCCGTCGTATGTCGGCATTTCGGGTGCCACGAGTCACGACGGGTTTCCCGAAACCCGTGTTGCGCCCTGTTGTGCGCCAACGAACGACAGTGAGATCTCGGGTGGCGGGGTCTTGATTCCTAATCAGGCGATCCGCTTCAAGCAGATTACCGACGGTCTTTCTCGGACGCTGGCCGTGGGGGAGTGCTCCGACTACGCGATCGATTCCTTAAATCGACAGCGCCGAATCGACGGCAGTCATCCCGTGGGCTGGATCACCGGGACGGTCGCGCCGGGCACGCCGCCCAACTACACGAACTCGTTTCCGGCCACCGAAAGCAGCTTTAATATCACCACGGTTCGGTACGGACCGAACATGAAGGATTACGACCAGCCCGGGGTGCGGGATGTCGCGCGAGGTCCCAACAATCCGTTGATCTCGCCCCACCCCGGGGGCGTGAACATGCTGATGGTCGGTGGCGCGGTCGATTTCGTCGAGGACGAGATCGACCTGGTGTTGCTCAAGGAGATGGCGACGCGGGATGACAAATCACGCTGATCAGACCCAAATCGCGCTGGGGAGTGTCGGATCTCGCGTGTGTTTTGCGATTGATTGTATGACGGGCCTCCGCCGTGCGGCAGGCGACTCACCACTCGGTTTCTCTCAATAGATGAGGTGGAAAATGCGTATCTTGTTGTTTCTCCCCCTGTTGTTCCTGTTATCTCCGCCCCACGCGACGGCGGCCGAGTCGGCCGCTGACGACTACGGCTTTCCTTACTATTGCCCGCTGTACGTCGTTTACGAGTTTTCACCGACTTATTTCCTTTACTTCTGCGAGAAGTTTCCCAGTAGTTGTACAGACATCCCGGCAGGCGATTATTGGGTGGGCGACTTGCCAAACATTCCCTATCAAAACTGCGGCACGAATGACTGTGGTGAAGGAAGTTTCAAAGATGATGCGAAAGTCGCACTTGCCGCGGCAGCTCCGCCGAAGTCAAACCATCCCAGTCCGTTTCCGGGACTCAAAACGAAAGTCCCACTCGACTATATGCACGACAGGGATGTGGGTAATGGTATACCAGGCAGCACGGTGGGAACCGGAGTCAACAGGGAGAGGAATTGCCATTTCGTGAAATTCAAAGATGATGCCCGCAAGGTGCGCTATGCCAAAGTGATCGAAGTCCGCTTCAATCGCAAAGTATCGCGCAGGGGCGGTGCCACGGACCAGGAATTGGCCGGTCAATGGGTATCGAAATTTATGGCCTTTGAGGTCACCGTCACCCCGGCGGACGAGGATTTCGAAGTTCACAATGTCATGGCTGCTGAAAAGCTGCACCCGAATGATACGCACGTCTATCGCGGTCTGATCGCCATTGACAATACGATCGGCAAAGCCGTCAACGTGCTGGTTTTTCTGGCGAAGTGACCCTGCGTCAGCACGGGAAACTTTGTAGCGAAAAACGAGTCCGGTTCGCCGGGCTCGTTCCTTGCCCCTTATTCTTCCGGTAGAAAACGAGGCCTTGCACTGCGGACGCAGCGAAAACCGATTCCGGGACAATACAGATACTGCATGACGGCCATTGAATGCGAATGCCGTCTGTGCTCAATGGCGGTCGTTGGGTTGCCGTCGATGACTACCAGGTCGCCACCTTTTACGAGGTAATGATTAAAATAGTGACGCGCGGCACCAGGATCTGCTGACCGTAATTGTATCGGTCGGCGATCTTCGTAATGCGGATATCGATCAGGTTGCTCGCGAAATTCAACCGGAAGGTACATGCTGACGTTAGTTGGTAATTCGTTCCTCATGACTTTTGCATACGTTGACGTCCATTCTGCGACATTGGAGTTGAGTCCGATGATTTGATTTTTTGGACCAGCGCGATCACAGTCCGGCATACCGACACGGCGAAACCCATCATCCGCCTCGCCCATTCCAGTTTCATCGCAGTCGAAGGAGGCTGCCAGCGACGCAGCCAACTCCCATTCGGCCGCCGTCGGAAGGCGTTTGCCGGCATTCTCCGCCGCTTTGCGAGCCTCTCCAAAGCTGACAGTCATTGCGTGCGACTCTGACCGCGGGCGTATTCTCTGGTAATTCTTACTTGCCGGTTCATTGTCAGTCGATTTCTTCCAGTCCCCCAACGTGAACTCGTGCGGGTCAATATAGAAGGCTCGTGTTGCCGAACCTGGTGCGTTGTCAGCATGCGTGTTCGTGGGAGATTGAATCAGAACCATACCTTCGACAACATCGGAATCCGGAATGTGAATGTCATAGAGTACCGCGCCGTCAAATTCTTCAGCCCGGTACCAGGTGCTCTCGCGATACATGCCACCCATCGCATCCGGATAGGCTGGTACTAATCGATAGACTTCTTGAAAGCGGCCATCATCAAGTGCGGCAACCACCAAATACTTTCCTGGCAGCAATTGGATCGCCAAGGGTGTGCGCTGCTTGGGATATACGGCTTGTTCGCCCTGGGGCTCAAGCGTCTGTGAGTCGAGCGGAACAAAGGCAACCCGGGCGCCGCTCGGTTTGGTATCCAGCCGGACGGTGGTGTGCGTGAGGGACCGGTTTTCGTGAAACGTCAACGCTGCCACGCCCATCGAGCAGAGGGCGAGAAAGGCCAGACCAATCGCGCTGGTCACCGCGGGGCGCTTGCGAAGGGCCCGCACGGTCTTTTCCGGGACGGACGCTGCGCCGAGCAATGATGTCGTCGCCGCGAAGAAACCGTTGCAGATCGACAGCCATCTCTTGTGCGGTCGCGTAGCGGCGGTGCGGTTCTTTTTCCAGGGCTTTGAGGCAAATCGTTTCCAGGTCGCGAGGGATTTCGGGGTTTATCTGACGGGGCGGACGAGGTGTGTCGTCCAGGATCGATCGGATGACCGCGTGGGGCTCGTCACCACGAAACGGCAAGATTCCGGTCATCAGCTCGTACAGGATGACGCCCAGGGCGTACACGTCCGTACGACGGTCGACGTTGGCCGAATCGCCGCGGGCCTGTTCGGGCGACATGTAGGCCGGCGTGCCAATGGCGTCGCCCTTCAGCGTCATCTGCCACGTGTCCTCAGACCACTTGGCGACGCCGAAGTCCGTGATATGCGGGTTCGATTTCTGATCGAGTAGCACGTTAGCGGGTTTCAAATCGCGATGTATGACGCCGTGATCGTGAGCGTGATGCACCGCGTCGGCCAACTTCGCCACCATTTCGGCAGCCTCACGCGGCTTGGTGACACGATCCGCAGCCCACCGCTTCAGATTCTGGCCGTCGATGAAGTCGGAAACGATATAGGCCAGTTCGCCGTCGCGGGCCACTTCATGGACCCGCACGATACCCGGATGATTCAATTGGGCGGCCGCGCGGCCTTCACGCAGGAAACGATGTAGGCCCTGTTCGTCCAGCTCGACACCGTGGGGAATCTTGACGGCGACGGTCCGCTTCAGCCTGGCGTCAAAGGCCTTCCAGACCTGGCCCATGCCGCCGGCGCCGACCCGCTCTTGCAACTGGAAGTGGCCGACGTGGGTTATGTCGTCGCTGACCAGCGGGCGGCCCGGTTTGGCATCCGTTCCGACGTCTTTCAGCGCGCGCGTCTCTTTGGTGCTCAGCCCGTGCTTGAAGGCGATCGTTTCGATCGCGTCAGCAAATTCCGGATACTCGTCGCGGTACTGCTCGTAGCTGCGCTGCGTGCCGTGCTGTTTGTGCAGATCGAGTTCCACCAGCATCAGCTCGGAAAACAATTTTTTCCGTGACGGTCCGTGACAGCGGCGGACGTAGGTGCTGATTTGCGGGTCCCGGCCCTGGCGGAAAGCGGTTTCGAATTCATCGCAAGCAACGTCAATCTGGTCAGCGGACCAATTGAGCGTGACCGTCTGTTGCCCTGCCCCAGGCTTACGCGACATCGTCAACCTCCTGCGCCCACAGGCTGCGAATCAATTGCAGTTTCCGCTCGACCGAACGGGTACTGACACTAAGATCGCTCGCGATCTCAGCATTAGTGTAACCCTCGATTCGAGCGTTGGCAATCTTTCGCAACCGGTCGTCCCGCAGGAGGCCTAGCAAGTGCCGGTGTTGCTCGTCCATGATGACCAGGAATTCAGGCGTTGGTTCGTCGCCAATCAGATTGTCCAGGGAGAACGCCTGACTGTCGCTAGCGTCGCCACGCAGGTCCACTTCGTTGTGCACCTGACCGCCGCCACGCTTTTCCGCAATTTCGCGGCGAATATGATCGACAGCTTTATGCCGGGTAATGGTTAGGAGAATCCACCATAGGTCATCGCGACCATTGACTTTGCTCAACCGACCCGCTTCGGCACCGCGATAGAGCGCGTGGAATACGCTTTGGGCGATATCTTCTTCGTCAGCCGCGACGTTCGGCACGCCTCGCAGCCGCTGGCGAGCCAGCTCGGTGAGACGCACGTAATAGTGTTCCCAAAGCTGCTGCGCGGCCTGGGCGTCACCGCCTTTTAAGCCGTCAATCCATCTACTGACACTGTGACTCTGCGAATCATCCATCGCCAACGTTCCCTGTTGCCGTTATTTGCCAATCTAGCGTGCATCGTCCAGTGTAGTCGAACCGGGGCGAGTGCCGTAAGTGCTTTTCGCGAACAGCGTTGTGACCCAGACAGGACGCCCGGCGTGGCGATTGCCGCCGCCGCCATCAACATTATTGGCGGCTCAAGCGTTCGCTTTTCGGTTGAGAGGTGTGAGTACCGTTTTAACCGAAGTTTTGGACCTATGTTTTCGGCAACAATTTTGTCACCGCAGGGGAGCTCGCAAGCCAGCGAGGAAGTCGAGATGAGTTTGTCGCAACGTATCAACATCTTGTTGGTCGAGGATAGCGATAGCGACGCAACCTTCATCTTGCACGGCCTCGAGGCAGAGTTCATTACCTGAAAACATCCATCGCGTACCCACGGGCGAGGAGGCGCTCGCCGTGTTAAATGCAGACGGAAGGGAAAATGGGACTCCACGTCCCCACCTGATCCTGTTGGATTTGAATCTTCCGGGACTGGATGGGTTCGACATCCTGAAAACGATCAAAGCTCACCAAAGTTGGAAAGCGATACCCGTCATCATCGTTTCATCATCCGCCCTGAAAGAAGACATCCAACGAGCCAGGCAATTAAAGGCGGATCTTTATCTCACCAAGCCGTTCGATCTAGACGGATACTCTGAACTGGCAAAGACGCTGGAAGAGTTCTGGAACAACTCTCCGGCGAACGCGGACAATATTGATTAGCGTCCGGGGACGATTACACGGTCGATTACACGACGCGCGAAGCGCACACGAGGATATCTGTCGCCACCTTGCTTGTTTACGTTTCGGTTTAGTTCAGTTTTGAAACGCCTTCTCGTCACGAATTGACATGAGACACTTGATTTCGACGTTGCGGTTCAAATGCACTTTCACTGCCATCGACTCACGCAGCCCCGCCGACCCTGCGGTCGTGCCCGGCTTGGGGTTCAACAACGCACTCGTCTCAACTGCCGCTCTGAAGGGAGATTCCCGCTTGGAAGACGAAAGGCCCGTTGAAGTTTTGTTGATCGAGGACAGCCCCAGCGACGCGAAGTTGGTCGTCGAGGGTTTTCGAAACTGGCGGACACCGAATCGAGTGCACGTCGTCGAGGACGGCGGAGATGCTCTGGACTTCGTGCACCGCAAGCCGCCGTTCGCGGACGCTCCGCGGCCTGATCTGATTATGATCGACCTGGACATCCCCAAAGTGCACGGCCTGGTCGTATTAGCTACGCTGAAAAACAACGCAGAGCTGCAGCAAATACCGGTGATTGTGTTGACTTCGTCCAACATCGAAGAAGAAGTGCAGCGTGCCTTGGACATGAAAGCCAGTCGCTATTTAAGAAAGCCGTCGGACCTGGACGGGTTCCTGCAATTGATTGCGTCCGTCGAACGAGATTGGCTTACACAATTGGCCCGGGCGGACAAGCATGGCCCGGCCTCGACAGAACATCGCAAAAACCAATAGAGCACGACGGCTTTTTATGAACGATTCCACGAACGTTTCCACGAACGATATCACACACGAAATGATTGCCCAGCGCGTAGAGAGCATTGGCCATGGCCGCTGACGACGGAATGCGTCCCATGGAAATTCTATTGGTCGAGGACAGCCAGTCCGACGCGGAACTGGCGGGGCAGGCACTGCGCGACGGGCAGGTCAAATGTCAACTAACACACCTTACCGACGGTAGCTCTGCCGTCCAGTTCTTGCTGCGGCAAGGTCGTTATTCCAGCGCCTGCGCGGCCGGACCTGATCCTGTTGGACTTGAATTTGCCTGGCATCGACGGCCGGGGCGTCCTGCACACGATCGCGACGGATGCGATGTTGATGACCATCCCGGTCGTGATCATGACGGCCTCAACACAACATGAAGATCGTATTCGCAGCGAGGCCTTGAAGGTAGCAGGATACCTGGTCAAGCCGGTGGATATGGAACACTTTGCTGCGCTGGTGCAACAGCTGATGGACTACTGGGACAGTGACGTCCTGCTGCCATGACGCCGATTGCCAGGGTTTATTCCTGGAATAGTTCTTCCGCGACGTGGGTGGTCATGAGGCGCCGCCCTGAAGAACCGATAGGGACTATACATCCGGCGTCTGAGAACGTGTGCCATGGCGTGCGAAAGTAATGCGGCGTGGGCGCTTGACCGCAGTTCCGCCGACTTGCACCTGGGCATACGGCAGGATCTTGTGCCCTAACTCACAAAACGCGTGCAGTCGGGTACCACCGTACCGTGGTGCCCGGCCTGCGGCTAACCAATTCACCCTAATCGCCGAAAGATCGCCGAAGTCGGCCGACATACCTTCCCCGTTATTTCTTGACTGGGGAGTGAATTCGGGGGTCGGTCGTAGTAAGATAAATGACGACAGCCACGTCGCCCGGCCTGTGTCGACCTTGTTACCTGTGTGGCCCGTGCTGGTAGCACCGTGCCGTCCGTCGCGAGCGCTGTTCTATTCTGATTCGCGGGGCTCATTCATCATGACGCGTGCGGACGCCCAGTTGCCGATGGCAAACGACGAACTCGTGAGGCGAATTGCCGAGCTCGAAAGCGAGAACCAGCGGTTGCGCGTGCAGCTAAACGAACTCAACCAGCCGAGTGATCCGGCAGGTAACGTATCGGGGCAGGTACGTGGAGGCGCGACCCGCCGAGAAGACCTTCAGGGGTTGCTGCAGTCGGTGGTCGACAACATCCCGGACGGCATGGTCGTTGCCGATGAGGCCGGCCACTTCCTGGTGTTCAATCGGGCGGCCGAAAAGATGATCGGCATTGGCGCGACCGATGCGGCGCCCCCAGAGTGGTCTGATCGCTACGGACTGTTTCTGCCGGACGGCCAGACTTTGTGCCCGCAGGAAAACCTGCCCTTAGTACGCGCCCTGCGTGGCGAAGTGGTTCACGATGCCGAACTGATTGTTCGCAACGCCGAGGTTGCGAAAGATGTCGTATTGAGTGTCAACGCGACGCCCTTTTCCGATCAAGCTGGGAAGATACTGGGTGGCATCGCCATCTTTCGCGACGTCACGGAACAAAAGCGAACCGAGCAGGCGCTTTTTCGATCCAACGCCGATCTAGAACAATTCGCTTACGTCGTCTCCCATGATCTGCAAGAACCGCTGCGCGCGATTAGCGGATTCTGCGGGTTGTTGCATGCTCAATACGAAGACAAGCTGGACAACCGTGCGCTCGAGTACATAAGCTTTGCCGTCGATGGCGCGGCACGCATGCAACAGCTGCTTGTGGACCTGCTGGAATATTCTCGTGTCAGCCACGAGGCGACCGAGCGCTGTACGGTCGACTGGTGCCACGTTTTTGAAAAGGCGAAGTCGAATCTGAAACGGGCGATCGAAGAAAGCAAGGCGACGGTAACGGCTGATGGTTTGCCCGCCAACATTTTCACCGAATGGCAAGCGATCCAGCTGCTTCAGAATCTGATCGGGAATGCCATCAAGTACCGTGCTGAACGAACACCCGAAGTTCACGTCGCGGCCGAGTCGCGAAACGGGGAGTGGCTGTTTTCCGTTCGCGACAACGGTATCGGATTCGATGTGCAATATGCGAGCAGCATCTTCACCATTTTCAAACGGCTGAATGTCCGCTCCGATTATCCCGGTACCGGCGTTGGCCTTGCCATTTGCAAACGAATCGTCGAACGGCACGGCGGTCGCATCTGGGCCGAATCCGAACCCGGATCGGGCAGCACCTTTTACTTTACGATCCCCCGTGGAGGTACCTAACAGGGACCAGGCCGGTGCGTCTTCAAGGCTTGAAATTGGGCATCATTGTTTCAGCCGTTGGGGCGCTGAGCCCCGGTCTTTGCCAACGAACCTTGGCTAGCGCCAAAACAGCTAATCCCTGTTCTTAGCCTTTCCCTGTTCTTAGCCTTGAAGACGCACTCACTCAAAAAGCGCGTCTAAGAGTGGGCAAGAAGGTTCTGCAGGGGCGCCTCCCAAGTCCCACCGCGCCGGGATTTCGGCGATGTTGGCTTTTTCCGGCAACATGCTAGCGAAGCTGCGCGGACAAAGTGCTGGCCTAGCGCTACATGGTGAAATCACCGCCAGGACCGACCGATATCGTTTGCGTGAAACACGCTGACGTTGACGCGAAACACGTTAAACTTTGCGCAAAACACGGCGTCATGATCGTTACGATCGATCTGGTCGGAATCGGCATACGGCATAGTCACCGGACGAGCCCGCCGGGCGGCTTGCACATCCATCTTGCGACGTAAACTCCTTAAGTTCCCAAATCGAATAGGGGGTGCTTCATTGTGGTGAAGGGTAAACAAAAAATGCGATCCATCTTCAATAAGATTCAGAACTTTCTGCGACAGGAAGACGGCCCGACGGCGGCGGAGTACGCGATCATGCTGGGTTTGATCATCATGGTCTGCCTGATCGCGGTTTTCACGGTCGGTCAGCAGACGAATACCAGCTTCAGCAATTCTTCAGCGTCCGTATCGGCCGCGGTCTCAGGCAGTTAGAACTCGTCCGATTAACACCGGCTTCCACCAATGTTGCTCGCACGCGACCTCGCGCAACTGATTCGCCGAGGATGCGAAAAGCGATCATAGTGGCCGATAGCCGCTGTGACCGACATCCGCTCTGGATTCTAGACTCCTGCGGTCACCACGGTTCCCGACATTTTTTGCACAGCGTTCGTCGCTGCCAGCCTGCGTCGAAAACGGACGTGCCGCCAGCGGGTCACCTCGACTAAGGGCCGCCAAACGGCTGGCCGACTTCAGGGAGTGGTTTGGGGTCAGAGCTTCATTAACCATTAGTGTTGATTCCGCGTCCGGGTTTTGCTAACATGGCGAAATGGCACGACCTCTTCGTATCGAGTATCCGGGAGCGCATTACCATGTGATGTCTCGGGGGAATGAGCGACGTCCGATTGTGCGAGATGACGCCGACCGGGAAAAGCGGCTTGATTGGCTGCGTCGCACGGTGGAGACGTACGGCTGGCGTCTGCATGCTTTCGTTTTGATGAAAAACCACGACCATTTGTTCGTGGAAACTCCGGAGGCGAATCTTTCCAGAGGGATGCAGTTTCTTAATGGTAGCTAGACCAGCTATTTCAATCGCCGCCATCGAAGATCAGGCCATCTGTTTCAGGGACGATACAAGGCGCAATTGGTGGAAGAGGAAGGTTATTACCTGGAAGTCAGCAGGTACATTCATCTAAATCCTGTGCGGGTGCCTATCGTGGCTCGACCGGAAGAATATCGGTGGAGCAGCTATCCTGGCTATCATTGGTCCGGCAAGACCCTTCCTTGGGTGACGTATAAGAATGTTCTCGGGGAGTTTAGCCGGAATCTGAAGTCAGCTCGCGCAGCTTATCGGCGTTTCGTACAGGCCGGGGTGCAGATGAAACCGGCTTCTCCCTTTCGTTCTGCATTTGAAGGGCTGATTGTCGGCGGCGAGGCTTTCGTCGGTCGTATTCAGTCCCTGCTATCCGATAAAGCATCCGATTCTGGCGTTCCTGACATCGAGCGACTGCGGTCCACGCCCACCCTCGCACAGATCCAAGAAAAGGTATGCGACGAGTTGGCCATCGACCCAAGATGCTGGGCGGCAGGCCGACGTTCGGACGACGCCTCACGAGCCATCGCATCTTACCTGGCTCGACGCCACTTTGGGTACCGCTCGAAGGATATCGCTGCGGCCTTCGGCTATGCCAGTTCCGGTGGCGTCGGGCAGGCGGTCAAGCGTGTTGAATCGGGCAATGCTTCTCTGAAAAGAACCAGCCGACGCCTCCTGGGACGTCTCACTAATGGCTAATGAAGCTCTGACCCCAATCCTCTCCCTGACCCCAATCCTCTCCCTGACCCCAATCCTCTCCCTGACCCCAATCCTCTCCCTTCAAGGCCACGGCCAGATGCAGATGTACGTGAACCACTACGACCGCGAAGTGAAGTTGGCAGAAGAGAATCCCACCATCGGCATCCTGCTCTGCAAGCGAAAGAAAGATGCGATTGTCGAACTCACGCTGCCCAAGGACGCCAACATCCACGCGAAGGAATACAAGCTCTATCTGCCCAGCAAGGCGGAACTGAAACGCAAGCTGCTGGAATGGGGAGGTGATCAACTCTGAACCGCCCGACGCCGCTCACCTTGACCCCCGCTGACGGTTGCTATCCGGCGCAACTGCGCGAGCGACTGAAAGACGACGCGCCCGCTGAATTGACCGCCCTTGGCAACCTCGACCTGCTGTCCTTGCCCAAGACCGGCCTCTTTTGTTCCGCCCGCTGCCCCGGCTACGTCATCCTGCCTGCCTACGATCAGGCCTCCCGTTGGCGCGACGCCGGGCGCTGCATCATCAGCGGCTTCCATTCGCCGGTGGAGAGAGAGTGCCTTGGCATTCTGCTGCGCGGTTCTCAACCCATCATCCTCTGCCCCGCACGCTCACTGCCGCAGCGCGTCCTTGCCGAATGGCGGCAGCCGCTGGCCAACGGACGTTTGCTAATCCTTTCCTGTTTCACCGACACCGCGACTCGCGCGACCGCCGAACTTGCCACCCGCCGCAACGAAATCGTCGCCGCCCTGGCCGACGAAGTCTGGTTCGCCCATATCACTCCCGGCGGCCAATCCGAACGACTCACCCATCGCCTCACCGAATGGCGCATCCCGTTTTCCACGCTCGACTAAATCTGACCACCGCACCGCGAACTGGCGAAGACGGAAACCAAAGTTTCGTTCCGCATCGTCATCGTTCGCGCTGGCGGTCCTGCGTGAAGAGACGAAGGAGATCACGCCTCATCTGGCGTTCTTCCAGCGGATCGCGTCGATGATCCGCAAACGGATGGCGGACGACGCCGGGCCGAGCCTAATGGTCCCAGGTTTCAGTTCGTAGTCCCGCCTTCAGGCGGAAATCCGCACAGCAGACAACGCAGATTCCGCCTGAAGGCGGGACTACGAACAACTGGCTGCGCTCTTCGCGGCGGCGGGTTTGGATGCGGCGCGGCTGGACATCCTCAGCGAGGATTTTCTGAATCGAGTCAGCTTGCGTTTCGGATTAGCCGGAACGCGCTAGCGTCCGGTTTGAACCGGGGCTAGCGCCCTGCGGCTAATCGGGGCAATCCAAATGGTTAGACTTGAAGAGGCACTGCCGCTGGAGACGCTGCGGAAACTGCTCACCGACCAGATCAAGATCAGCGAGCGGACGAACCTCGTGCAGGCGCAGAAGTTTCGCGAGGCGCTGAAGAAGCCGATGCTCGGCTACACGAACAAGCAGATTACCACGGCCGAGATGATCGCCAAGCTGCCGAATATGGCGAAGTGGGCCGAGAGGCGAAGCTAGCACGGGTATGACCTGGAGCTGAGCACTGAAGAGTTCGCGTTCTACGACGCACTTGCCGAGAACGGGTCGGCGAAAGAAGTGATGCAGTCCGACCAGCTCCGACTGATGGCCCGCGAGTTGGCCGAGATGGTCAAGAAGATGCCCAAGCTCGACTGGACGCAGCGCGAATCGGTCCGGGCCGACCTGCGTCGCAAGGTGCGGAGGCTGCTCGCGATGTACGGCTATCCGCCGGACCTGTCGGAAGATGCGACGCAGCTTGTGCTCAAGTAGGCGGAGTTGTCGACCGAAGTCGGAGAGTAATTCTGCCGAGGAATTGGCAGCCGCAGAAGCGGCACTGGAGGCCGACGTTGTGGGCCGCTTTCACCGGCTGTCGTTCTCAGCCATTCGGGTTCGATACCTTCTGGAAGGCAGTCTTTAACAAGAACCGAATCCAGCGCCATAGTGAAGGCAGCCTTTAATATGGACGACCCCTGTCTCCTTGTTAAACTCTTGGATTACGGAAAGAACGGACAAACACTCCGTGCCGACCTGCGCCGCAAGGTGCGGCGGCTGCTCGCGATGTACGGCTATCCGCCAGACCTGTCGGCGGATGCGACGCAGCTTGTGCTCAAGCAGGCGGAACATTCGACGGAGGCGGGGGCATGATACGATTCGAAATCGTGATAGCGGTTTCCGCGTTGCCATCGCCTGCGTGAACCGCGCCTTTTGCGACAAGAAGGGCCGGTTGATGTCGTTGAAGTACAAGCACATTGGACTATGAGGAAGAACGATGAGCACTTTGCACGCACTTCTGCTCCTCTCTGTCGTCGCCGCCGCCCCGCTCGGTCCCGGTAATCACACTCGCAAGATCACTGTTGATGGCCGGGAGCGGAACTACCTCGTTCACGTCCCGCCCCCATACAACTCGAAAACGCCGACGCCGGTGGTCCTGGTCTTTCACGGAGGCGGCACCAATGCTGACGTGATGATCCGGTTCTGCGGCCTCAACAAGAAGTCTGATGATGCTGGCTTCATCGCCGTCTATCCCAACGGAACCGGGCGAACGGAAAAGCTGCTGACGTTCAACGGCGGCAACTGTTGTGGCTATGCGATGAACAACAACGTGGACGACGTCAAGTTCACTCGCAGGATTCTCGATGACCTCGCGATGGTTGCGAACATTGACCTGAAGCGAATCTTCGCCACGGGCATGTCGAATGGCGGGATCATCTCTTACCTGCTTGCCTCGGAGCTTTCGGATCGCATCGCGGCCATCGCTCCCGTCGGAGGTCCCATGGGAACGGAGACCTGCAAGCCCAAGCGGCCCGTTTCGGTGATTCACTTCCACGGCAGTGATGACGAGCATGCACCGTTCAAAGGGGGCAAGGGAAAGGGAGTTTCCGGCACGGAGTTCTACTCGGTCGATCATTCGATCCGGACCTGGGTGAAGGCCAACGAGTGCAAGGCGGTGCCGGTCGTGACGACGATTCCCGATCAGGCCAAAGACGGTACGACCATCACTCGCAAGACCTACGGGTCAGGCAAAGAGGGAACCGAGGTCGTGTTGGTCGAGATCCACGGCGGTGGTCACACCTGGCCCGGTCAGCAGCCACGGCTACAATTCCTGGGGAAGTCCACCAAGAACATCTCGGCCAACGACCTGATGTGGGATTTCTTCGTGAAGCATCCGATGAAATAAGATTGTGGGAGGTGATCGGCGAGTTGTTCTAACGTGGGGCCGGTTTTGCGAAAGGCCCTTGCGTTCGGATTACAGAACGTCAACGCACTGGCTATCATTGATGCGCAAGTCGAGGCTCAGCCAAGATCATCCACTGTGTTCCGCTGCGGTCCGTGCATGGATCGCACGACGGGTCGCACGATCTCACCGGCTGCCCGCAGAACATCGTCGATGGTCACAAACCTATAGCGGAGTCGTTTTAAGCTTGCGCGGGCAGGCTTGTAGTCCCGCATTGATGCGGCTCAACCGGCTAAAGCCAGGACGACGAACCCGAAAACTCCACCGCCTCCTCTCGGAGAAAACATGAACACAATCTGCCTCGGCCGCTGCGGACTTTCGCGTTGCTCCGGCTTCCGTCTCGGTATGGCGGCTGTGACGATATTCTCCCTGGCCGTTACGGCTCACGGACAGAATCCGCAGAAGCCGGCCTTTCAGTATCAGTTAGGCGACGTCCGCGTGAGCATTCCCTCGGCGGACGAGCCGCGAGTGAAAGCGTTTGGCTCGGAATCGCTGAAGGCGGCGGCGAAGTACCTGGAAGTGGGTGCGGTGAGCTGGGTGCGCGAGCGGTCCTGCGTGAATTGCCATACCACCGGTCCCTACATGACCGAATACACCGCGTGGTCGCGTCAGTTCGGTAAGCCGAGCGAAGAGGTGCACACGAGCTTCGTCAACGCCGTGCCGAAGGAAGTCCAGGAAGTTAAGGAGACCGATACGAACGGGCATAAGCATTATCCTGGCGCGTTTTTCAGCGTGTGGCGCAGCGTCGGGTTGGCCGAATGGGATCGGCACATCACCGGCAAACTCTCCGAGGCCACGGAACGCTCGCTGCGCGACATGTTCGAACGCCAATCCGAAAACGGCGCGTTCGTCAGCCACGGCGAAGTCGAAATCCCGCATATCACCACGGACTTCGAACTCTCGCTGCAGGCCGCTCGCGCCATTACCGCCGCGCCGGATTGGCTCGCGGGGTTAAAGGACGAAGCACTGCTCGCCCGCGTGGAAAAGTTGAAGCAGTGGCTCCGCACATCGCCGCCGAAGAACGACTTCGACCGCGTCCTGAAACTGCAACTGGCCCACTACCTGCCGGACCTGGTCCCGCAGTCCGATCGCGACGCCGCGCTGGCCCTGCTGGCCTCGAAACAGCACGCCGATGGCGGCTGGAGCACGCGCGACATGTCGCCGGTCGAGGACTGGCATTTCGAAATGAGTGCCACCGTGCTCAACCTCATCAAGAACCTGCCCGATGCCGACAAGCCGGAAAGCGACGCGTACATGACTTCGCTGGCCATCGTGCTGATGCGGCAGAACAACGTCCCCGTCTCGGACGCTCGCATCCAGCAAGGCTTGGCGTGGTTGAAGCGGGAACAACGCGAGAGCGGACGCTGGTGGATGCACTCGCTATACCGCGGCAACTACCACTACATCACCTACATCGCGACCGTGGAAGCAATGAAGGCCCTCGATCTGTGCGGGGAACTGGACGCGATTTCCTCGGAGGAGAAATGACGCACCGATCCTACGCATCTGTCGTTCCCGGCCACCATCGAGTGCGAGCTGCCGCCATCTGAGTATTCGCGAAGGAACATACGCCCGTGCGGTCCGCGTCAAAGGCACGGGCTGGTTCACCGGGGTCGGGGGGCTTCACCGGGGTCGGGGGGCTTCACCGGGGTGGAAAGGAAAAGGAAAGGAAAAGGAAAAGGACAGGCATAATTGGCGGGACGGCGGTTGGATGTTCTGGTAGGGAAGGAGTAAGGGGACTGGTACATATACATATACGGCTGGATCCTCAACGGTCCTGGCAGCGCTCCGTATCTATCCGTTCAGTTCGCGCAGTGGCTCCGCCGAAAACAGTTTCGCGGTCGACGGCGATACGTCGATTGCCTGACGTTTCCCGGAGTTACCAGCATCTTGCGGTCCGATCAACGATTCAGGACAATAGCCTGTTCAAAGGTCCACTTGTGCCCTTACGACCCTTAGTCAAAAGCCAATATTCCTCGGTCCATAGTCTCACAGGCCATAGTCCATAGTCCACGGAATTCCCGTTCTCTTATGCTGGCCAAACTGCAGACCTTCGCTTTGCAAGGAATCGACGCCGTTCCGGTGGAAGTCGAAGTCGATGTCTCGCCGGGGGCGATGCCCAAGACGATTTTGGTGGGGTTGCCCGAGGCGGCGGTGAAGGAGAGTACGCAACGGGTCGCGCGGGCGATCGTCAACTCCGGGTTTCATCGTCCGCAAGACAAAATTGTTATCAACCTTGCTCCGGCCGATCTACCCAAGCAGGCGGCCGGTTTCGATTTGCCGATTGCCCTCGGCATGTTGGCCGGTAGCGGGCAGTTGGAATCGGATCGGTTCGAACAATACGCCGTCGTTGGCGAGCTGGCTCTGGACGGCACGACTCGGACAACGAAGGGCGCCCTGTCGATGGCGATCGCCGCCGTCGAGCAGCGCGGCCTGCGAGGTATTGTCGTATCGGCGGAAAATGCTGTCGAGGCGGCCGTTGTTGACAAGATGGAAGTCATTGCCGTGACGTCGCTGAGCGAGGCGGTCGGTTTTTTTGCCGGCACTCTCGAGATCGACCCACCCCGGCACGCTTGGACGATTGGTTTCACGAGTACGCGGTCTATGATCTCGATTACGCCGACGTTCGCGGTCAAGAGCTTGCCAAGCGGGCGATGGTTATCGCAGCGGCAGGCGGGCATAACATTCTAATGTTGGGGCCACCGGGATCGGGCAAGACGATGCTGGCCAAACGGCTGCCAACCGTTCTTCCCCAACTAACAGCCTCCGAATCGATTGAGACGACACGCATCTACAGCGTGCTCGGCAAGCTCGATTCGGGTCAGCCCTTAATGGCAACGCGTCCCTTCCGCGAACCCCATCATACGATCAGTGACGCGGGACTGGTCGGCGGCGGCTCGCCGCCCTCGCCTGGCGAAATCAGTTTGGCTCATCACGGGGTTCTGTTCCTGGACGAGCTGCCAGAATTCAATCGACGGACCTTGGAGGTCCTGCGCCAGCCCATGGAAGACGGGACCGTTACCATTTCTCGCGCGTTGGCTTCGACCACGTACCCGGCCGACTTCATGCTGGTCGCGGCACTTAACCCTTGCCCTTGCGGGTATCGCAACGATCCTCGTCGCGATTGCCATTGCACAACGCCGCAGATCGAAAGGTATATGGGCAAGATCAGTGGCCCGTTGCTCGATCGAATTGACATCCACATCGAAGTCCCTGCCGTCCAGTATCGAGATCTGGCGGACGGCCCCGCCGGCACCAGCAGCGCCGACATGCGCAAACAAGTCGTGGCCGCTCGTCAAACGCAACAAGTTCGATTTAGCGCCACCACGACACGCCGCAATGGTCAGATGTCACATCGTCAAGTCCGCGAGACCTGCCGGCTGGCAAGCGACGGTGAAGCGTTGCTCAAGGCAACCATGGACGAATTGGGCCTGTCCGCTCGTGCCCACGATAAGGTCCTGCGAGTCGCTCGCACGATCGCCGATCTGGAAGGTTCCGACGATATCGCAACGCCACATCTAGGCGAGGCGATCAACTACCGCATGCTGGATCGCCAAATGTGGACGTAGTGAGCCTTTAGGTCTTGGTTTTGGGGTTTGCCGGCGCGCGTTACGGCGCTTGCCCAATGCAACTTACTTTGGATCAATGGATGCCATCCGCCACCACACGTTAGTCCCGCGCGCCGGGAGTTCCTGGGGAAAAGCGGAAACCAATTCCGGCTTCCGTCGTATGGTCTTCCGAGGTTATGCTGCGGTACACACCAGGGCGCACCATCATCAAAACCACGCTACCCGCATGAAACATCTTCTTCTTTTCGCATTGTTACTCGTTGTTTGCCTTGCGACTGATCTTCCCGTCCATGCCCAGGAGGCTCCTGCTGAGCCGAACATTCCCAAAAATGCCGGGGACTTTGCGAACGAAGCGCGTAGCAAGGCGGAAGAAATCGCTGCGAAAATCGATCAAAGCGAACAGGCGCACGAGGTATCTGCCGGAATATTGAAACATATCTACAAGCTGGCGGAGTTTCTTTCGTTTCCGGCGTTCCACTGGCTTGCGTTCGGTGCGATGGTGGCCGGCGTGGTGAGTTTTTCCCTGCAGCTTGTTTTGGCCAAGCTTTTGCTGTTGAGCAGAATGCACTTGAGTTTCCGGGAAATACTGTCCGATGGCCTCGGGCTGGTGATCAGTCTCACCGGTTTGGTGTTGACCACACAGGCAGCGGCACAGAACTCCAACTTCACACAGAGCCCCGCCGCGGTACTCTCAGCAACGGCGGTTGGCGTCGTCACCGGCTTCATCTTGTACGTGTGGGGTCAGCGACAAGAGGTCCAGGCCGTCGCGGGACGAATGCGACCCCGTTCGTGACTCGATTACGTCCACATCTTGACTTGCCCCGGCCTCCGTTAGACTTCAAGAATATCGAAGACCGCAGCGGCGGACCGTAGTGCTTGCCGATACGAAGGATAGCGTCAGGCGAAGCCTGACCTACGTGAACTCTTTACAATTCCAGAGATTGACGGGAATGATACATCACGGCGTTCCTCGAGTTGTTTTGTCGATTCCACGTTGGGCCAATTCGCGAAAATAACTTCTCACCAGGTCACGGTACTCTTCCGACACATTTTCAGCTTCGGCCTGCAGGATCTTGTCCTTGAGATTGCCGGGCAACCCCTCCCAATCATCGAGCTCAAGACCATATTCCTTGAGCTTGTCCTTCTGATTGTTCTTGGTCGAGCCACCGGTTTTACGACCGCCTTTACCGTCCTTGCCCTTGCCACCTTTACCTTTTCCGCCTTTACCTTTACCACCTTTGCCTTTGCCACCTTTACCTTTACCCTCGCCTTCAACTTCGCCTTCACTTTTTTCCGGCGAAGACTCGGAAGGCAAACCTGCCTCCGCGGCAACCGCTTCGGCGGCTTTGGCAAGTGCGTCAGACGCCTCCGCGGCAGATTCGGCAGGTGACGGTTGGGACTCGGCACCCGAGGGAGTTTCTTGACCTTCGCCAAGAGATTGCAGCGCGGCCTCTGCTTGCTCAGCGGCCTGAAGCGCTTCGGACAGGGGTTTATTGGCGACGGCCAGTTCCGGCGCGACAGGGTCTTGCGGATTCGACATCGGCTGTTCAGCCTGCTGCGTAAGTCTCTCGTGCAATCCTTCCAGAGCCTTGGCGGCGTTTTCTAGTGAAGCGACAGCGTCACGTTGCGTCTGGCCAACCGGCTGACTCGGCTGCGGCTGGCCTGCGGACGGCTCGCCTTTGCCTTTTCTCCTTTCCATCCTTTCCTTTTCCATCCTTTCCTTTTCCATCCTTGCCTTTGCCGTCCTTGGCTTTTTCCTCTCCGTCGGCTTGTCCTTGGCTTTTCGCTTTTTCGTCACCCTGATCTGCTTTCGGACTCGGTGGCTGCGGATCGGCCGCGGCCATGGCGCCCGCTGCCATCTCGGCAGCTCGGCGTGCCTCGGCCAGGCCCTCTTCGGCTTTGATCTGCGCCGGCTCAGCTTCGGCTGCATTGTTTTCCTTCAGCGCCCGCACGGCATCCTCCATGCCGAAAAACGCCTTGCCCAGTGCCTCTTGGATCACGAACGCTTCGGCCTCGGGTATTTGCACAATTGGGAGCGTCCGATCCATGATGTCCTGTTGTGGCACGACGTGCGGTGAGACATCCTGACTACCATCGGCTCTCACCTCAGTTTCTTCGCGCAGCTCTCGCTGCTCTTCTTCAAGTTTACTAAGGAGTGCTGCCAGCCTGTTCATGTTGGCGATTGCTTCAGCACGGGCCGCAGCGTCGGTCAGTTCAGCAGCTTTCTTCAATGCCTGCCTTGCTTCCTCGGCAGCCTTCTGCGCCGGCTTAGGCTGATCAAGCGCCTCGGTCCGCGCTTGATTGGCGGCAGCCTTTTTTTCCAGTTCCTTCGCTAACTTCGCAACAGCCTTCTGCTCTTCCTCAAGCAGCTTCGGGATATTGCCTTTCTTTACGTCATCAAGCTGCTTGGCGACGGTGGCCTGTTGCCTGGCCAAATCGTCTGCTTGACGTTTCAGATCGGGAATCGGCGGCTGCCCCAGTTTCTTCGGATCGTTCGCATTCTGATCGGTTTCCCGCGGGTTTTGCTTCTCCGCTTCGTTCAGCTTCGCCTCGACCTGTTGCAGTTCCTTGGATGCGTCTTCTGCGTCTTTTATGGCCTTGGGAATGTCGTCGGCTTTTATGGCATCCAATACCTCATTTGGCTTTTTGGCGATGTCCGTTTCCTCGGGCAGAATCGAATCGAGCTTTGGATTGTCGGACTTTTTAATCTCATCTTTCAGCGCGGCCACTTTGCGGGCGATTTTCTCCTGTTTATCGGCCAGCATGGCGAGCACTTCTTTCTTCAGCTCTTTGTCGCTAATTGGCTGAAGCTCTTTGTCGCTGATTTCGGCCAGTGTCTTCTGCCGTTCGGCTGCCTCTTTGGCGTCTTTCGCCAGTTCCGAAACGTGCTCGATATAATCGTTGACCGCCTTCGCATTTGCCTGAACAGATTCCTCAACGTGTTCGGAAATTTCTTTCTTTATTTGCTCTTGTATGCCCTCCAGTACTATGGCCACGTCGGCTGGCATCTTGTCGTCGCCCGCCCTTCTGACCTGAGTTTCGAGCTGCTCTTGTTGGCCCTGGAGTTTTTTCAAACCGGCGACGGTTTTGGATTTTTTCGCCAGTTCGTCCAGTTTCGTCAGCATCGCTTCGAGTCTTTGAATCGATTCGTCGATGTGCTGGTCGGCGCTGCGGCTTTCCCTGACACGGTCCCTAGCGGTATCGGAAAGTTGAATGCGTCCGGCATGGTCGAGCGCCCGTTTTACATCGGTCGTGGCCAGGTCGGCGACGTCATACGCCAACTTCTGGTAGATGCCGTCAATAATCAGATCGCCCAGATCGATCAGCCCGGTTTCGGCATTGCCCAGGTGGTCCCGCATTTCGTCAATACGAAGGACGGTTGCTTCTCCGAGCGAGCCGGAATTGTCGACGATTTGAGGCAAGTTTTCTGATCGCTCTTTGCTGTGTTTCAATTCCAGTAGCACCGCCAACATGGCCGCCCGGATCTGCTCGTAGGTTTCGGCTGCCTTCCGCTCGAAATACGATACCGCAGCGTCGTCGACTTTAATCGTGACGACACGGCTCATCCCGTGCTGGGGGCCGCCGAGTTCCTTAGGCAGATTGTCGCTGGCGACCAGTTGAATTTCGATGAGTTTGATCCCCTTCAGCGGTAGCGTGGCGAGGCGTAACTCGGCAGTCGCGTGCCACATGTTAAGCGTATCGCCGAGCAATGGATTCAATTCCTGCGGCGGATGCTTTTCGCCGTCCAGGCGGATGGCCATCACCAGGTTGCTGATGCCGTGATCGTCTTCAACGGCAAATTCCACCGGCAAGGTATCGCTGGAGTTCAGCGTTAGCTGGTTTTCTGTCGGTTCGTCGATCTGCACCTTCGGTGCAAGGTCGCGAGCCGCCTTGATGGAATATTGTTGCGGAACATTCGCGAAGCCATGCTCGTCTTCCAGGCGCAACTCCCATTGGCGACCGCCGACCATCTCGTTGCCAACGACGACGCGCCATGTGCAGACACTTTGGCCTCCCTTTTGCTCGATCGTTACGTCGGAGGCAACCGCCCCGTCCAGCAGCACTTTGGCGACGGGCACTTCCTTGTTCAAGGTTGCGGTGACCGTCACGGTTGTGCCCAGTGGAGCCTTGATTTGTCCCGACGTGCCGAATTCGTTTTCCGCTTCCTGTTCGATGTAAGCCGGGTAATCGTAGTGAACGTCGATGGTCTCGACGATCGGTTTGGGAACGACGGTTACCCTGTAGTAGCTGGTCAGCGCGTCGACCGCTTCGATCCGGTATTCAAGATCTTCCTGCAGCGAGGTCAGGGTTTGCACAAATCGGGGATTTTCAGAGACGTCGTTTTCCATGGGGGTCATCTGGTGAATCACGGTTGCCCCGCCGCGCGAAACTGACCGCACACGTGCCGCGCCGACTCGATCGCTCAACGAGGTCACCTCGATCCGCAGGGAGTCTCCCTCCGCCACCAAAACATCTTTGCCGGGCACGACGACCAGGTCCGCAGCGCGAATATTCGCAAAGTTGCCGAGTGGGGCGACAAGGCGGCTGGCCAATATGGATGCCTGGCTGGGCCACAAGGCAAAAAGCAACAGAAGAATCGAAGAGACGATCCCCGCGACGATAAACAGACGTCGCAAGGGGCGAAAACTGAATTCCTCATCCGGATGCACGATATCGACCTGCCCGATCGCTTCATGGGTCAACTGGCTGATCATCACCTGGCTGCCTCGCAGTTCCGGAGCGTCGGTGGTCATCAGCAGTTCGACCGACGAACTAAGCCGCTCCTGCAGTTCTGGATGATTCTGTTCGATCAGTCGTGCAATGCCCTTCAGTGAGAACGCTCGGCGGAAGGGCCGAACGAGATACCAGATCACGGCGGCCACGATGACGCCCAACAGAGCCAGCGATAACAGCACGCGACCCACGGTGGAAAAGATCGTGAGCGCGGCATCAACACCCATGCCGACCAACAACGTGATAATGGCAATCGTCACGACGGCCAGCAGGCCGCGAACCATCACAACCAGTCGCGCGCGGCGAATTGCCGCGTCCAATTTGTTAACGATCGGCTGCGGGACGCTCTGGAACGAGTTGACGAGACTTATTGTGCTCATGCCATACCTGCCTTTTTTCTGAGAAACATGTGTTGAAATTGGACTTCCCTCTCCCTAACCCTCTCCCGCAAACGCATCGATCTCTACACAAGTCCGCTTGCACCAAATCACCCTCCCTTGGGAGGGTCGAGCCTAAGCGAGGGGAGGGTTTGCCGTGACAAGGTCGCTACGTTTCGCTGGGCACATCGCGATGAAACCCTCCCCGCTCGTTCCTCGCGACCCTCCCGGAGGAGGGTGAACAGTATGTTTTGACTTGTGTAGATACCAATGCGCAAGCGGGAGAGGGGACTCATTGAATCGCTGCGCGGGCTATTTTCTCGATTTCTCACGTTCGAATTGCGAGATTGCGCGTCAGGTAGCGCTCGACCAGGCCACGGTAGTCGGTCGGGACATCGTAGTGGGTGGCTTTGACGTCGATCGCTTGAAGAGTCCGTGAATCGGCCCTGGCGCGGACCGCTTCACCGGCGGTCATTCGGCGTGGGGCTTGATCCTGTTTGCCTGTCGCAATGGCCGCAACGTCGACCGCGCCTTTGAAGACGTAGACGTCGGTGATTTGCGGTCTGTCGGATGTTGATTTGTCTGCTCCTTGCTCCCGGCGGGCCCCTGCTGCCTGCCCCCGGACCCATACGCTGAACTCGGTGCCCCGGTCGGTTACCACGGCGCAAGGCGTGTGGACGGCAAACCCTTGGGCAGGTTTAGGCACGTGGGCAACGAGTTTTCCGGCATCCAACCGCACGGCTCCCTCGTCCATTAACGTGAAGGTGGCGGGGCCTTCGAGGATAACCCTCACACCGGTAGTGAATTGGACTTCCACCAGGCCGCCGTTGAGCTCAAGTCGGCTGCCACGGACGAGCGATTTGTCGACTGAAAATTCCTGGTCCGATGTCCACCTTGCCCCAGCCATCCGCGTAAGCTGTGCTACAACCGGCTCGTGCGTGAACCGCCAGACCGCCAAGCCTGCCACGCCCAGCGTGACTCCAATCAGCAGCACAAGCGCCAACGACTGGACGTTCCATGCACGCTTGGAAACCGACCCACCGCTTTGGCGTCGTGCGCTCGTCGCAGAGCTGGCCATAGGAATCTGAGTTTGGTGGCTCGGGGCGCTGCGCCCTGGCGATCGATTTGGCTCAGCACCGATTTGGCCACTTCTTTCTCCTGCCGCTGACTCCACAGTTCGGCCAAGAGAACGTCGGTCTCCGCTGCGTCGCAGAATGCCTGAGCGAATTGAGGGTCGGCGGCCAGTTTCTGGTCCAGCAGAGCGCACTCCTCGGCGGTCGCACCACCATCGAGGAAGGCGTGGATCAGGGCGAGCGACTCCTCAGCTTTTGATTCTTCGGCTTTTGATTCTTCGGCTTTTGATTCTTCCGGCTTTGTCATTGCGCCAATACCTCATCGCCGGTAACCTGCTGCTGGACGCACTGGCGCACCGCCTCGCGAGAGCGCGCAGAGTCTTGTAAATGGCGATCGGCGTGCCGTTGACTTCCTGGGCGATTTCGGGGACCGACAGATCTCGCTGATACCTCAACCGAAAAATATGGCAGGCCCGATCCGTCAACCGACGGAGACATCGCTCGACGAATTCGAGCATCGACGAAGCGGTGCGCGGCTCGCGACGGTCGAACTCGCTCTGGATCGCCTCGATCGTTTCGATGGAAAAGGGGATCGGGTGCCGCCGCGACTTGTTGCGGAACGACTTGATCTCAAAGACCGCGACGCCCCGGGCCCACGCCCCGAACCGGCGAGTTGGGTCGTACGTGTCGAACTTCTTCCACAGGACCGTCGCAATGTCCTGGCACACATCTTCGTAATTCTGCCGGTCAGGCACCAGCGCGCGGACAAAGGCCCGGATCTCGCTCTGATGGGCCAGGTAGAGCCGCAGGAATTCTGATTGATCGCTCATGATGTTAGGTGGACCTGTTGCGGGAGGAAGGGACAAGGCAGTCCGACGGGATTAGGGCTGCTCATGGTTCGGTTCGTGGTCGAGCAGAGCGATGAGTGGTTCCGTCAAATCAATGGTCTCGATGCCCTCGGCCTTGTGGGTCACCACGCCACGGATAATGATCAGCACATGGTGGTTTTTCATCACTGTCTCGACGGCCTTCGTCAGGTCGCGATCAAACGATGCCTGTATGTTGCGGCTGGCGATTTTTAATTTCGTCCGACGAAGCGTCAACTCGTCTGTCTCCGGCTTGCTGCCCAGTTCCTGTAAGTCGGAGTTGAACTGGTCGACCGACGCATTGTACTGCGCCGTCTGCCAGTACGCGGCGTATACCTTGGCTCGAGTAAACGTGCCGATATTGCCTCGCGCCGACCGGGCAGGTTGGGCCTGAGAATTGTTCGGCGCGGAATCATCGGCGATCGCCATCGATGTCAGCAGCACCAGCGCCGCACATGCCGTCATTCGTTTCAGTCCGCTTCGAGCCATGGTTACCTCCCTACGTCGAAAGAGTTCTAATTTCTGCGTCAATCCAACTTGCGGCGGTACGTGAGCGCGATTTTCGGGGCGTCATTCACGACCAGAAACTGTTCGTACCGCAGAACCTGACCCGTCATCGGGATCTCCACGCGGACAGGCAGCACGCCCTCGGCTTTGGCTTCCTTGGCTAGCTGTTGCTCGGCCTTTGCAAGTTCCTCCATTTTCATCGCCAGTTGTGCTGCCTGTTTCGCCATTTTCTCCATCGAGACTCGATCGTTCCTTGCCGCAGTCACGTCGCCGAAGTGCCTAAACGGCAGCGTGAATGCCCCGACCTCCTTGAGCGTGCCGGAACTGTCGACGATACGGATTGATTTCGGTACGAACACGGCCCACGCCAGGTGTCCGGTGGGAATGTCGGAATTCTCGTCGTCGACTTCTTCCGATTTTTGCAGCGGTATCAAGACGTGGCCGGCGGCGTTTCTCGCGGGCGTCACCGGCCGGTCGTTCACAAACGTGCTCCACACTTGGGCTTCTTTGGGCAGCCGCAGCGTCATGAACGGCTTTTGGTTATTACGGACGACGTACATCAATTTGGTCACGCCCTTGCCGTCCGGGGTCACGGTCGTGGCGACTTCGCAGACGTCGCTCATCGCGACCAGCACGTCGAGATCTTCGTGCCGCTTGAGCGAAAGCGCGAGCGTTACCGGCTGTCGCACGTATCGATATCCCAACAGCACGGGCGACCGCGCTGAATTCCAAAGCCGTTGCGGTAGCTCCGTCACGTCGACCCGTTCGCCGCCGTTGATCGTCGCCGCCACGTCATAACTGGCGCGGACTTCGACGCCCAGAAAGCCGTGGTCTTCGACGGCGTCCGGATGACCGAGGACGGCGACCTGCGGCGTCTTGTCGTCGGGCTTGAAACGCGACTCGTAGGTAATTTCGAGCGCGTACTCACCTTGGACAATGTCCTTCAAGTCGACGACCAGGAACCGCTTCTCCGCTTCGGCCACGACGCTTGTCGCGCGGATCGCCTTGCCGAGGGTGCTCTGCACGGTCACGCCGTCGGGCAGCGCCACTCGAAACGAATCGACGGGCGCGTGGCGGACGTTGTACGTCACATGCGCGCGAGACCGGAGCCGGCCGTCGCTTACGGAGACGAGCGTCGCCGTGCTTACACGGATCTCGGCCGCCTGGGCCTGTGGACGTTTGAGCGCCAGGGAGATCTTCACCGGCGTACGCGCATAGCGGTAAGCCAACACGGTTTCATTGGACCTTAGATCGGACGGCAGTTGCGAAGTACTGATGCGTTGGACGTTGGCCCCCGTTGGTTGGATATCGTAGGCGCCGCTGGACGCGACGGCTACGACACCGCGGTCGCGCTTCGCTCCGAGAACGCTGACGCCCGAGAGCGGCAGCGAATCGCCTTGATCGTCGAGTTCGAATTCGTAGACGATTTCGACCTGATGCTTGCCGGCCAGCGGCATCGCCGCTGTCAGGGTTACGATCTGCGTGTCATTGGCCACTTTGGTTTCCCAACCGCTGATCTGTTTTCCTGCAGCCGAAAGCACGACCGCCTGGGGATGAATCGCAAGTTGAATCTTATCCTGCGCTCCATGGACGATTTCCAACTGCGTCCTTGCGCGGACTCGGGCCAAGCCGTCACCAACGTGAACCTGTTGTGAAGTTTCGGCATACGTTCTCGCGTCGCCGACGGGCAAGGTTTTCTTCCAGGTCAGCCGAGCCGTGGTGCGGCCCGTCAGACGGGCCGCGACGCGACTGACTTCGTTCTTTACTTCGACCTTGGTCGACGTCGCGCCTGAGACTTCAATCGCCAGGCCGCCGCCGGGAATCTCCGCAGCGAGCGAGACAATCGGGCTGGGCAACAGCGAGACCTCCGACCATTGCCGACCGCCCTCGCTGTGCACTTTCACTTGGGCCGCCAACTTGACGGATCTGTTGCCCTTTCCCTGCGTGACAGCGAAAACCTGGCCGCCCTCCTTCACAATCGAAGTGGCTTTGCCGTCGATCGTTGCGCCGGTCAATCCAGTGCCGCTGCCGAGAGGGATCAAGACCCAATCGTCAACGAGAACATCGACACCGGTGGTGGCTTCGATATCGGCAACGCCGTCATGAATCTTGACCGTGTAGGTGGCCGGGGCGAACACCATGTCGACCGGTGGTTTCTTCACGACCGGCGGTTGCGCGCCTTTCACCAGAGTCTTCAGTTCGCTCCAGGGGATCGAGACGCTGGTGCCGGGCAAGTCCGGTAGTGCCGCCGGATTCTGCGCAGCCGGCTCGGCGTCTTGAGCGATCGCCGCGCCTGCGCCCAAAGAATGATTACCGTGCCACCGAGCAAGACAATGACAAAGATCCTCGATAACTTGCGGTGCTCAGCACGCATGGCTTTAACCTCGGAAAATTTGCCTTGGTGCGAACGGGTGAGGTTTCAACCGTCGCTTTGTTGATACCTTCTCTAGCCGACGCACGCCCTTTTGGACATCAAAACGGAATGGTTTTGAAAAACAGCCTACATCCGAGCAAAAACGCACTCTGGCAAAGATTCCAGCGCGGCCAAGGGGTTCGGCTGTGATGCAGGAGTGCGACCGTAAACCAAACAGAGGCAGCATCGCCGACTGCCGGCAAGCTCATTTCCCCTGATCGCTGGTAAGTCCTTCGTGCAGGCACCGCCATCCTGCCCATGGTAACGCCCGCGCGGGCCAATTCAGGCCTTCGGCCCGTATTGGAATTCCTATCCGTTAGTGTTCGCGCGCAGACGCACAATGGCGAAGAAATCCTTCTTTCGTCCCCGCTCACAATCGAGTAACAGATCGGACGAGGAGATCGCGATTGATGATGATTCATCTCTCTGGGGAGGTCATAATGCCCCCATAGTTTCTTCCAGAGTTTCCCCCGAAAACACTATATCGGATCGGAAATAGAATGAGACGAGTTCTGAGAAAACTAGCACGCGTGCCGCAGCGGCAGATGTTTGCGTATCACAAATACATTCTGAATCCTTTTCGAAAGACACCGCATTTCATCATTGTCGGTTCTCAGAAGGCGGGAACGACAAGTCTGTATCTCTATCTTGCCAATCACTCTGAGATTCAACCATCGGCAACCAAGGAAGCTCATTTTTTCAACATGAGCTATGACCGGGGGATTGCCTACTACCACTCGATTTTCCCATTGCAACTCGACAAGAGATTCACCTTCGACGCGACTCCCGATTACATAGACCATCCATTGGTGCCGTCTCTTTGCAGTAAGCACTATCCGAATATAAAGTTAGTTCTGCTTCTACGAGATCCTGTCGACCGTGCGTTCTCTCACTTCAACTTCGTGCAGGGCTACAACCAAGAGGAAAGCCAAATCACCTTCGCAAACGGCCTCGAAAGCGAGGAACAACGGATCTCAACGGCGTTTGAGCTTATGAATAGTGATTGATACAATTCGGCCAGGATGTTTTCGAACTACGGTTATCGACGAAAAGGCCGGTACGTAGAACACCTGCGGAATTGGCTCAAGCATTTTGACCTACAACAGTTTCATTTCATCGATTTCGCCGAATTGATTAACCAACCGAACCTGGTATTACAACAATTGTGCGATTTCCTTGGAATATCGTTCGAGGTTAACGCTACTTTTGGATCCTACAACAAAACCTCTTATTCGTCCGCAATCGACCGCGATATCGGAGATTCGCTGGCGACCTATTACGAACCCTATGACGAAGAGCTGTTCAGCCTACTTGGAAAACGATTTGATTGGCGAATGCCTCGGCTCCTGGCGCCGAGAACAGGCCAAGGACGAACGACGCAGATATGACAACGATGCTTGAAGTCAAGGATGCATCCAAACGGTATGGCGAACAGCTACTGTTGGACAACGCGTCGGTCGCTCTGCCAGACAACTGCAAAATCGGCATGGTGGGTCGCAATGGCGCCGGAAAATCGACTTTGATTCGTGCTCTGGTTGGCAGCGAAGATCTGGACAGCGGGCAACTCATCCGGCACCCACGACTGCGGCTGGGATATCTACGTCAACACGATCCGTTTCAACCTGGCGAATCGGTAATGGATTTCCTGCAGCGCGACAGCAAGCAGGCCGATTGGCGCTGCGGCGAAGTCGCGGCCGAGTTCGCGATCAAAGGCCCGCAGCTTGAACGGCCTGTTTCCGAACTCTCCGGCGGCTGGCAGACGCGTGTCAAACTGGCGGCATTGCTGCTGCACGATCCGAATCTGCTCTTGCTGGACGAACCGACGAACTTCCTCGATCTGAGCACGCAGATTCTGTTGGAACACTTCTTGAAGCATTTCTCCGGCGGCATTCTGATCGTCTCGCACGACCGCGGATTCCTGAAGTCAACGTGCACGCACACTTTGGAACTGTCCCGCGGCAAGCTGACGCTGTTTCCTTCGAACATCGAAACGTACATTGAATACAAGCAGGAACGCCGCGAACACGACCAGCGCGTGAATGCCGCCACCCTGGTGAAACGCAAACAGCTGGAAACATTCATCAACAGGAATCGGGCCAATGCAAACACCGCTTCTCAGGCAAGAAACAAGCAGAAACAACTCGACCGGCTGGAACTGTTGGAAATGGAGAGCGAAGAGAAAACCGTTTCGTTCCATGTCCCCCAAGGGAATATTCGCCGGGGCACGGCGGTTCGCTGTCGAGACCTCTCCATCGGGTACGACGATCATCCCATCGCTACGCATATCGACCTGGAGATCGAGCACGGCACGTGCACAGTCATCGTTGGCGATAATGGCCAGGGAAAAACCACCTTGTTGCGGAGCCTGGTCGCTTCCCTGCCGGCGTTGCACGGAGAAGTCAGTTGGGGATACGGTTGCGAGATCGGCGTTTACGCTCAACACGTTTACACCTCCCTTCCTGAACGCGAAACGATCCTCGACTATCTGGACAGCTGCCGCAGTGCGGACACCAGTACGCAGACGTGCCTGGACGTGGCCGGAAGCTTTTTGTTTCACGGCGATACGGTCAACAAGCCCATCAAAGTTTTAAGTGGCGGTGAACGAGCGCGGCTCTGCCTTGCGGGACTGCTGCTTGCTCCGCACAACGTGCTAGTGCTTGACGAACCGGGCAATCATCTGGATGTCGAAACCGTTGAAGCGCTCGCCGACGCGCTCAATAAGTACGAAGGGACCGTGCTGCTGACTAGTCATGACCGCCACTTCGTACACCGCGTCGCCAATTCGGTAATCGAGATTCGCGACGGAAAGGCGACGCACTTCCCGGCCGACTACGACACGTATCTTTACCGCATCGAGAAAGAATTCGCCGATGACTTTTTCGCCGGCACGAACGATCTGCCCGCGTCGCCCACTGTCGTCGACAAGCAGGTCCGCAAGACAAAATCTGCCAATCAACGTAGCGCACGGAAAGAAGTCTCAGCGCTCGAACGCAAAATCGCCCAACTGGATGAACGGAGACGAAGCGTGAACGAACAGCTGTTATCGACGACCGACGTCGCTGAGGCGCAGCGATTACATGACGAAGTCGAAAACTTGAAGGCCGAAATCGATACCGCCGAACAACGCTGGTTTGAGTTGCAAGAGATGCCCGACGATGCGTAGCTGGACAGCGCCACTTTGGCGGTGACAGCAAACGTAAGTGCCTTGGCACGAATTGTTCAACGACTCACTCAAATAATGGTCGTGTCCGAAACTTGTGTTGCCGTGTACGCTTGAGAGAAAGTGCCCGCGAATGACGCGAATCGTGCGCGAATTTCAGAACGCTTATTCGTGGCCAGTCGCGTCATTCGCGGGCAAGAAACTAAGTCAACACAATCCCGGGACACCAGGCTTTGTCGGAAAAACTGCTGGTGACATGCCGTACGATGGGCCTCCGCGCCCGTCATCCGACAAGTGGTTGCATAATCGACGGACTCGGAGGCCCACGACTCAATTAGTAGTTCGGAAACGGCATCAGCAGGGTCGCCACCGCGTCATGCTCTATTCGGTTTCCTCGTTCTCCTCGCGCCATCGTTCAAGCTTTTCGCAGAGCAAGTCCCATCGGTCCGCACCCTGCTTGCCCTCCCAGTACGGGCAAAACGGGCAGTCTTCACCCACCGTAAAATCCTCGCCTTCCTCGTGCGGGCATCCAATATTGAACGGGAATCCGCCAGCACTCGACACACCGTGCTCCTGAAAGAACTCGTCAATCTCCTCCTTGACTAGCTGGTCTTCTCGAATCGCCGAGCCTACCCAACGGCGAATTATGGGTTCCGCTTCCCCACCGAAGTTCACCGACGCGACGATTTTGCTTGTAAAAGCGTCATCGGGACCATAGTAGGCGAGCGTACCTACGGGCAATTCCAGTTCTTCGTCACGTCCATTCATGGCGTTATACTCCTCGACTGCTTCACGCCACTCTTCCAAGTCCAAATCCGAAAGCGATTCCTGGTTGTCCTCGGTAACGAGAAACCCGGTTTTCTCAAATGCGTAAATTATCGCGGGATCTATGCCCGCGGTCAGCATCGCCTGAGACAATTCATGTTCCGCGTGCTCGGCCAGCAAGCCCGGAAACACCAGGTCGTCCGGCCCTGGATCACGTCCTAATTGAGCGCTCTGCATTTCCAAATGATCCGCCAGATCCGCCGCTAGTTCCTCCGAAATCGGTGCGGAACGCGAACTATTGCCCTCAGCACCCTCTACCCAATCGAAATCCTTGCCCCAACAACACCTCTTGTACTTCTTGCCGCTTCCGCACGGACAGGGGCTGTTGCGAGATATCTTGCCACCGCTCATTTTTAAGCTCCTTGCGTCAATCCGCGAAGTCGCCAAACCAGACCACGACTTCCAGCAGGAATTTTACCGAATCGCACCGCCTTCGAAAACCGGTCGACACGCGACGCCTGGTTTCGAAATGCGCTCTTGAGAATGTCGGCGATAACCTGCTTTAAATTTGATAAGATTCAGAGAGCCAATACCGTGGATTCCACCGTATGAACTGTCGAGCAGTTCGTATCGCCGCTTCCTACCCGTTTCTGACGATTCCTTACGCTGTCGAGTCTAAAGTGCAACTGATCGCGGCATGTGCGTTTGGACTCGAGTCGATCGTGGCCCGCGAACTGGAGGCGCTCGGCTACGAACCGCAGATCATTGCGCCAGGACGCATCCGGTTTGCTGGCGACGCACTGGCAATCTGCCGTGCGAATTTGTGGCTGCGAACCGCTGACCGCATTCTGGTGCAGATGGCTCACTTTCCCGCCACCGACTTCGATCAACTGTTTGACACGACGCGCGCGGCGGACTGGTCGGAATGGATTCCCGCCGACGGGGAATTCCCCGTGACGGGACGCTCGATCAAATCACAACTTTCCAGCGTGCCAGCGTGCCAGCGAAGTGTTAAGAAAGCGATCGTCGAAAGTCTACTGGCAAGTCACGGTGTCCAGCAGCTGCCGGAAACCGGACCGCTCTTCAAGATCGACGTCGCCCTCTTGAAGGACGAGGCCACCTTGACGCTCGACACGACGGGTCCCAGCCTTCACAAGCGTGGCTATCGTCGGCTGGCCGCTCGAGCGCCGATCAAAGAGACGTTGGCCGCCGCGATGATTCAACTCACGTACTGGCAACCGGACCGGGCGCTGATCGATCCGTTTTGCGGAAGTGGGACGATCCCGATCGAAGCGGCGATGATCGGCCGCAACATGGCGCCGGGGCTGGTCCGGCGATTCGCCGCCGAGGACTGGCCCAACGTTCGGAACGAACTTTGGGATGAGGCCCGCGACGAAGCTCGGGACCTGGCCGAACCCAATCTCAAGTTAAACATCGTTGGAACGGATATCGACGCCGAGGTACTCGAGCTGGCACGCTACCATGCCCGACAGGCTGGACTGGCCGAACAAATCCATTTTCAGCAGCGACCCTTCCAGCAAATCGCCAGCAAACACGAATACGGCTGCGTGGTCACCAACCCACCCTACGGTCAGCGACTGAACGAGTATCAGGATATCGAGCCGCTCTATCGCAGCATTCCTGGTGCCTTGAGAAAACTGCCGACGTGGTCTCATTACTTCCTCACGCCCTTTCCGCAATTCGAGCGGTTGATCGAGAAACGAGCGGACCGCAGAAGAAAACTGTACAACGGCCGCATCGAGTGTACGCTCTATCAATTTCACGGCCCTAAACCTCACCGTCTGCCTTCCGCACCTCAAGCCGAGAAAGACTCGCAACCATCCGACCAACGCGCCGAGGCAGAACAGCATGTTGCGTCCACCACACCGGCATTCGGCGGGATCACGGGCAAAGCGCGACAACAAGCCGAATTGTTTCGCAACCGCTTGCAAAAACGAGCGCGACATTTGCGGCGATGGCCAACTCGACGAGGCATAACATGCTATCGACTCTATGATCGCGATATACCCGAAGTACCCCTGGTCGTCGATCGCTACGAAGATCATCTACATATCTCGGAATACGAGCGCCCCCACGAACGAGATCTTGGCCAACACGCCGCCTGGCTGGACCTGATGGCTGTTACGGCCGGCGAAGTGCTAGAGATATCGCGAAAAAATATCTTCGTTAAACATCGCGATCGTCAGCGTGGCAGTACGCAGCACGAACATCTGTCGAACCAACGTCATGAATTGACGGTGAGCGAAGCGGGCCTGCAGTTTGTCGTCAATCTAAGCGACTACGTCGATACCGGGCTGTTTCTCGATCATCGGCTCACGCGAGGCATGGTGCGTGATGCTGCCGAAGGCGCAACGTTCTTGAATCTGTTCGGCTACACGGGTGCCTTCAGCGTGTACGCTGCCGCCGGCGGCGCGGTCCGGACGACTACCGTCGATTGGTCAACCACTTACCTCGCTTGGGCTGAACGCAACATGGCCCTGAATGACTTCACCGGTGATCGGCACGCCTTTGTACGCTGTGACGCCGTCGAATTCCTACAGCGGGCGGCGCCGACACGGTACGATCTGGCTGTTGTCGATCCGCCGACGTTCTCCAACAGCAAACGGGCAGAAGGAAGCTGGGAAGTCCAGCGGGATCACGCTCCCCTTTTAAACCGCTTGCTTACCCAGATGAAACCGACAGGACTCATTTACTTCTCGACCAATTTTCGGCGTTTCAAAATAGACGAGTCCGACATTAAGGGCCAATGTCGCGAGATCAGCCGTCAGACGGTTCCGGAGGACTATCGCAACAAGCGAATTCACCGCTGCTGGCAGATCCGCCCCGCATAACTCGGTCGACTCGGCATGATTCGGCCGATTGTTGCCGAATCGTATCACGGGGCGTCGGAAGTTGCGTCTACGAGTCGCGAAGGCATCGTCCGGCCGAAAACGAGCATTTATATAAGCGCGGACGATTTTGCGCGCCCTTCCGGACTTCTATCCACCTGATATCGCTTTGGCCTGTCGCACCAACTCGACCAATTCCGCTCGATATCCATGCGGATCTTCTCCTTTGTTGGCCGTAGCGATTTCCAAAACGGCGTCATAGGTGAGTCCACCTTTGTGCGCCGAGTTGCGCAGCAACATCCCGAAGCCAGCGACGGCGGCTGCGAATTTGAAGTCCGGCGAGGCAGCGCCGAAGGATTGTCCAGCATCCTTTACCGGATACTTTAGCGGTTTGCTCTGGTCACCGTCCGGTGCTTTGTAGCGAAGCTTGAGGGTTAGCAACTGGCCCGTGTTGGCAGCTTCGCTCAATTTTCGCGTTTGCTGGAATTCCAGGTCGTCCACCGTGGGTAGATTCGCGGCGGCCAATGCCACATCACCGTCGGCAGGCACGATCTCGTAAAGAGCGGTCACGGTGTGACCGGCACCGATTTCTCCGGCGTCCTTCGTGTCGTCATTAAAGTCCTCTGCTTTTAGCATCCGGTTTTCGTAACCAATCAGACGATACGCATTCACTTCGGCCGGATTGAACTCAATCTGGATTTTCACATCCTTGGCAATGGTGACCAGCGTGCCGCCCGTCTGCTGTACCAGTACTTTTTCCGCCTCCTTGCGACTGTCGATGTAGGCATAGTTTCCGTTGCCGCGGTTGGAAATCTTCTCCATCATGGCATCGTTCAGGTTACCGCGACCGAATCCTAGCACGCTGAGAAAAACACCCGTCTTGGCCTCTTTCTCGACCAATTCAATCAATTGATCCGGGCTGGTCGTGCCGACGTTAAAATCACCATCCGTACACAACAAAACGCGATTCGTGCCGCCCGCGATGAAGTGCTTACGAGCGGTGTTGTACGCCAGTCGGATTCCGTCACCCCCGTTGGTCGAGCCGCCTGCTTGCAAACGATCGAGTGCCGCATGGATCTTGGTGGCATCGTAGGCGGGCGTTGAGGGCAGCACCAAGCCGCTTGCCGAAGCGTAGACGGCAATGGCTACGCGATCGTTTTCGCTCAACTGATCGACCAGCCGCTTGATGCCCTTCTTCAGCAAGGGCAGCTTGTCGGGGCTGTTCATCGATCCAGAGACGTCCAACAGAAATACAAGATTACTGGCCGGACGTTCTTCATTCTCGATCACGCGGCCCTTGATACCGATTCGTACCAACCGATTACCTGGTTGCCAGGGACTCGACGCGACTTCGACATGCGTGGCAAAAGGCTGTTCGACGTCCGTGGGTGGCGCGTAATCATAGGGGAAGTAATTGACCATTTCCTCAATCCTCACCGCACCGGCGGGAGGCAAAGCGTTATTTTCGAGCAGGAAGCGTCGAGTGTTCGCGTAGGAGGCGGTATCGACGTCAATCGAGAATGTGCTGAGCGGATGATCCAGCGACCTGCGGAAAGGATTCTCGTAGATTTTTGCATATTGATCGCCGCCGAGACCTGGCCCTTTACCTTCGTGTGCGTCGAATTTCGGTGCATCCTTGGGAACCGCCGGCGCGGGCGCGGGCGGCATGACGTTGGTCGCTTCGCGCTTGGCGACTTGTTTGTTCGTGGCGACTTCTCCGCTCTTGGCGACTTCTCCGCTCTTGGCGACGTCTTGGCGATTGGCGACGTCTTTGCTCGCCGGGACGACTTGCTGGTATTCCAAACGTCCCTGGTCTTCCGCATCGACCGCATTACTGGCAGCGGCAACGTCGGCGCCCGTAGCAACTGGCGAGGATGCGCCGCCGGCAGCGCGATCTTCGGCAAGCTGACCGCAGCCGCAAATGGCAGCGCCAATGAGAATCAACAAAACGGGTCCGGAGAACCTCGACATGATCGCCTCCTGTTGGTCTGTTGGAACGGAGAAAAGTTGATTGCGTGCAAACAAAGCAAAATCACTTTATCCGCCAGTAAGACGCAAGGACCTTCCGAATTATTCCATCGAATTCTAGAAAACCGGTTATGCAGAGAGTTTGATCTGTCACGATGGACCGATGGATGACCGACAGACGGCGCGCCGGTCTGCCAACCTGGCCGACCGAAGATTCGTCGTGGCGGAAAACGCCAACGACAGGTCTCCCAAAACGGGAAACGGTGGAATGTAGCTAATTCTTCGCGGTGACAAATCACCACTAGGAGAACCGCGGTCCGACCCCTGTGCGGGACGGGAGGTCGGTGCACACCGCGGCGGCGTATAGTCGCCCGTTACTCGGCGACGGATGCATCCTCGGTTTCTTCCGCTTCTTCGTTAACTTCCCAGCTCATTAACATCCTATCAAAGGACTTGATCGCTACACTTTCACCATCACCATCGACGGCCTCTGTCTCAAAGCCAGCCTCGACCAAGAACGTTGCCTGCTCTTCTCCCAACTGGCCATTGTCGGAAACGGCTCGCCACCACTGCAGGTGGGGCCAGTCGCGGCGGACGTTCTTCAAACAGGTGCTGACGGTGCGGCCGCCCGAGCCTGGACTGAAACCCGCGCGTTCGGCGATCGAAGTTAATGTTGCAAGCTTCTCAGCCCGCTTCAACTCCCAGAGAATTTCAGCAACGGCTTGGGCGCGAATCGACGATACTGTCATAACACTGCTACTCCCTACGGCTCTAATGAATACGATCTCTTACGGTCCAGAACCATGAAACGCATTATCGCTTGACGTATTTCTTGGGTATTCAATTCCTGGCATATCGCGCGTCAATGGCCGACGCAGATAACAGCGACATTTACGCGAAAATCACCAACTTTCATTGTATTATGCCAGCCGTTTGAGTGAAATACCGAAGCCCGAATTCCTCAGCCAGCACACAAGAAAAAAGTGACAAATTGCACGCAATTTAAGGGGCCTGGACCGATATCGGGGATAGCGTTCGTCGCCCGCATCCCACGGCGCACGCTCACCATGCAACCCACGATCTTACCCGATCATTCCGAATCGACGATAATCCCCCTCGGCGACATTCACATCGCCCATTAACATATCGCGACCATTCGATTCGAAATGACTGATCATGGCACTCGTCACCGTTGACAACTTGAGCATCGGCTATCGCGGACCTCCGCTGCTGGACGCGGTCAATTGCCAGATCGAATCCGGGCAGCGCATCGGACTGCTCGGCCGAAACGGAGCTGGCAAAACAACGTTTATGCGTATGCTGCATGGTGACGTCCAACCCGATAGCGGCACGATCAAAATTGCTGCGCGCACGAAGATATCCTTATTGCCCCAGGATGTGCCGCGAGACAAGCGGGGTAAAGTATGCGACGTTGTCGCCGACGGCCTCAACGTCGGGGACATGAGCCACCACCATGATTTCGAAGCGGAGTGGACCAGCAATCGGGATGTCGAGCAGATCCTTTCGCGGATGGAGTTGGACGCCAAGGCGCCGTTTGAGGACCTTTCGTCCGGGATGAAGCGCCGCGTCCTGCTGGCACAATCCCTGGTATCGTCGCCGGACCTGTTATTACTGGACGAACCGACCAATCATCTGGACCTAAACGCCATTACCTGGTTGGAGGATTTTTTAAAGCGATGGAAGGGAACGATCATCTTTGTGACGCATGACCGCATGTTTCTGCAACGTATCGCCAACCGGATTCTTGAAATTGATCGGGGACGAATATTTGACTGGTCGTGTGGCTACGACGTATTTCTCAAACGCAAACAGTCCGCGCTGGACGCCGAAGAGAAACAAAACGCCTTGTTCGATAAGAAGCTTTCGCAGGAAGAGGCCTGGATTCGACAAGGGATCAAAGCGCGACGCACTCGGAATGAGGGACGGGTGCGGGCACTCAAGGACTTGCGCGTCGTACGTAGCCAGCGACGAGTCGCTGAGGGCAAGGTAAAACTGAAGCTCGACGAAGGTGCGCGAAGTGGAAATCTGATCGCCGAGGTCGATCGGATCTCGTTTTCCTATGCGGACGACCAGAACGGTGCCGGCGAAATCTTTCGCGATTTTTCGACCATCATCATGCGGGGCGACAAAGTAGGCTTCCTCGGTCCTAATGGGGTCGGCAAGACGACGCTGCTGCGCGTTTTGTTGGGACAGCTTTCGCCGACACAAGGCACCGTCCGGCTGGGTACAAACCTTCAGATCGCGTATTTCGATCAGCTGCGCGAACAACTGAGCGAAGATCAGACGGTCCAGGAAAATGTGGCGGGCGATAATGACAAAATCGAGATTGGTGGTCAATCCAAACATGTTATCGGCTACCTGCAGGATTTTCTTTTCAATCCCGAACGAGCACGTACGCCGGTGCGATTTCTATCCGGGGGAGAACGCAACCGGGTATTGTTGGCGCGATTGTTTTCCAAGAGCGCCAATGTGATTGTTTTGGACGAGCCGACGAACGATTTGGACACCGAAACACTGGAACTGCTGGAAGATCGGCTGGTCGAATTTACAGGGACCGTCCTGTTGGTCAGCCACGATCGCGCGTTTTTGAATAATGTCGTGACAAGTTCGATTGTTTTTGAACCCGAAGGGGTCAAAGAGTACGTGGGCGGCTATGACGACTGGCTACGACAGCGTGCTGAACCACCGGCCAATAACCGTCCGCTAACTCGCCCCAATACGCCGACTCGCCCCAAAACGAACGTGGCTCGGAAAACCGAAACGACAGTGCCCCAGAAAAAGGGTGAACGGAGATTGTCGTATCGCGAGCAGCGTGAACTGGCTGAGCTGCCAGCGACGATCGAACATCTCGAAACCGAGATGGGGACGCTACATGCATTGATGGCCCTACCCGATTTCTACCAGAACCCCGGCGAGCGAATCGCCACCGAGCAAGACAAGTTAAAGGAACTCGAGGCCCGGCTGGCCACCGCGTACCAGCGTTGGGAGGAGTTGGAAGTCGATCCCTAAGTCGAATTCGACCTGCGTTATACGTATTTTTCGGTGGAATTTCGTGCAATTCGATCCCCCGCGGGCGTAGCAGGTTAGCGAGGCTGTCCTATTTCACGGATGATCGTTCGCACGTATCGAGGACCGGCAATTCATCCCCCATTGCCTCAGAAACGCAAATAGCAGTATATTCCGATCGTCACAAGTGTTGTGACGGGCAGATATTTAATGAGTAAAGACAAGCTTCTGGATCTCCTGATCATTCTTCGCGTCGCGTCGCACATCGATGCGCTTGCCACGCCACACTTCATAGCGTGGTCCCCGCAGTAAGTGCTCGTGTCCGTTGCATGGCTATCTGCTCCCATTTTTTCGTGCCGATGGTGTGAATTTCGTCGGAAGATATTCCATCGGCCAAAGTGTTTTTTGTTTTCGGAGGGCTGAAATGCCAGAAGGTAAGATTAAGAAGTTGGTTGCGGATCGTGGTTTCGGGTTCGTCGAGGGAGAACGCGGAGAACTCTTTTTTCACCACTCAGAAGTACAGGATGTATCGTTTGAGGAATTGCAGGAAGGTCAATCGGTACTGTACGAAGTCGGCCAGGGTCGTAAGGGGCCGTGTGCCACTTCCGTCCGACTGGCCTCATCAAACTAGTCGGAAATCAGCCCATCCTACAAGTCCCGATACGCCCCCGGACGACAGTCCGGGGGCGTTTTCGTTTTCCGGGGTGTGTCCGATAAGCGTGGTGACGAGCTTCTTAGGACACTTGCCAAAGAATGATTACACCATCTGCTGACATGGCCATTGAAGGTGTACGCGTCTCGTCCACGCGCCTGGGTCGCGGTGTCTTCGCAACCCGGCGATTTCTAAAGGATTGGATCGTTGGTGAAATTCGGGGCGAGTTGATTGATGATCCCGATTACGGTTCTTCCTACAGCATGGAACTCGAAAACGGTCACCAGCTGGAGCCTTACGCGCCGTTTCGCTTCCTGAACCACTGCTGCGAGCCCAATTGTGAATTCGATCTGCTCGACGCCGAAGCGTCTGCCGACGGCCTGGGACAACGTCGCGTTTTTCTGGTCGCGTTGCGTGAAATCGAACCCGGCGAGGAATTGAAGATCGATTACTGCTGGCCGGCCGATGCGGCCATCGTCTGCCAATGCGACGCGCCGTCCTGTCGCGGCTGGATCGTCGATCCCGATGATCTTTGGAAAATCGTTGAATGGATGGAGAAATGAACAAATTCCAATGAACAAATCCTAGTGTTTGTAGACTTTGTGTTGGGGGCGGCCGGAAAGAATCTGCTCTTTGCCCCAGTCGGTTACCGAACGGAACGCGTCACTGCGAATAAAATCCGTGAACGCCTGCTCTTCCGACCATTCGCTGGTAATCAAGTACGACGCATCGTCGCCGACGTCCTTCCACAACGTCGATGCCGTGTGTCCTTCCGCCGCCTTCAACGCGTCGATCACGGCGGCAAACTTGTCCTCGAAGTCCTGCTGCTTGCCTTCAATTACGTGATAGTTCATCCCAACAGTAATCATGGGGTTTGGATCCTTTTCTGGAGGGTGCTATTCGAGACGTACCAATGACGGCACTTGACGTACGATGGCCCTCCGAGGCCGTCGATTGCCGTGAAGTTCAATGCTGCGACGGCCTCGGAGGGCCATCGTACAGCCGTGTTACCAATCAGCCAAAGTGTTCCAGTCGACCGAGCAGGAAGTGGCATTCGCGTTTACGCGCCCTTTCGCGCCTCACGACGGCGATCCGCTTCCTTGAGCATCATCTTCCGAAGACGAATCGCGCGAGGGGTCACCTCAACCAATTCGTCCTCATCAATGTACTCCAGGGCGGCTTCCAGTGAAAATACGCGGGGCGGTTTGAGCATTATATTTCGGTCGGTGCCGGACGCGCGCATGTTGGTCAGTTTCTTTTCCTTGGTCGGGTTGACCGACATATCACCAAGTCGGCTGTTCTCGCCAACGATCATTCCTTCATAGACGATGTCGCCAGGGCCTACGAACATCGCTGCCCGCTCTTGCAGCCCATCCAGTCCGAACGCAACCGCCTTGCCAGCAACCATCGACACCAGAACGCCGTTACCCCGACCAGGCATCTCACCCTCAACAGGGCGGTACGCTTCGAAAAGATGATGAACGATCGCCGTCCCCTGAGTAGCGTTTAACAACCGCGTGCGGAGTCCGATGAGGCCCCGAGCGGGAATCGAGAAAACCGTGTACGTATAATCGCCGTGGCTGGTCATTTCGACCGACTGCCCGCGTCGTGCCCCGACTAGTTCCATGACGGGGCCGAGTTTGTCATGCGGGACCTCGACAACCAGGGTCTCGAACGGCTCTTCACGTACGCCGTTATGGTCCCGCAGTACCACGCGAGGTTTGCCGATGGACATTTCAAACCCCTCACGACGCATCGTCTCGATCAAGACAGCCAGGTGCAAAACTCCGCGGCCCGCGACCTCGAAGGACTCGGTCCCCGCAACCGGATGTACGCGGAGGGCCACGTTACGCTCCAGTTCCTTTTTCAAACGATCGGCCAGGTGACGCGTCGTTACATATTTTCCATCGCGCCCTGCCAGTGGCGAACTATTAATTGAAAAGATCATCTGGATGGTTGGTTCACCGACCTCGACACGCGGCAAGGCCCGCTGGTGCTGTAAATCGCTCACCGTATCACCGATGGTCACCTGTTCCAGCCCCACGAGCGCTGCGATGTCACCCGCCGTCGCGCGCTCGACTTTGACCCGGCCCAGTTTGTCGAACAGATGCACTTCCGAAACGACGGCATCCACAACCTTCGCATCGGCCTGAAGTAAAGCAATCTTATCTCCCGGTCCGATCGACCCGGATCGAATGCGTCCGATCGCGATACGACCGACGTAGTCCGACCAGTCCAGCGTCGTGACCAGCATTTGCAACGGCGAATCGGCGTCGGTCTGCGGGCCGGGGACCGCTTCCAACATCATGTCTAGAAGCGGTCGCATCGAATCGGTTCGCTGCGTCGGATCGAGGGTGGCATACCCCTCTTTGCTCGTCGCAAAGATATGTGGAAAGTCACCCAGGATTTCTTCAGCGCCCAGGTCCATCAACAATTCGAAAATCTCGTCCAGCACTTCGTACGGTCGAGCATCCGGCTTATCGATCTTGTTGACGACAACGACCGGCTGTAGTCGGCACGCAAGCGCCTGCGACAGCACAAAACGAGTTTGCGGCATCGGGCCTTCGGCCGCATCGACCAGTACCAAGGCGCCGTCCGCCATACGTAGCACGCGTTCCACTTCGCCGCCGAAATCCGCGTGGCCTGGGGTGTCGATCAAATTGATCTTTACTCCCTGATAGTGCATCGCAATGTTCTTGGCCAGGATCGTAATCCCGCGTTCGCGCTCCAGATCGTTCGAATCCAAAATACAATCGCCAACGAGCTGGCTTGCTCGAAACTCGCCACTTTGGCGCAGCAGACAATCGACCAGCGTCGTTTTACCGTGGTCGACGTGGGCAATAATAGCGATGTTACGAATGTCGTCGCGACGCATCGGAGGCACGGGGGCGAGGGATGTACGGAGGAGGGAAAGCGCGAGGTGGGCAAACGCACTAGTGTAGCGTTGGTTCACCCAAAGGTTAAGCCGACCTTTCCAGGCTTTTCGCGAAAATTGGCCAACATCGGCTCGCAACGACGATCAGAGGCCGCCAGGCGGGGCGTACGGCAGGCCAAAATATTCGTGAATAAAGGCCATACGGTCGCCCGTACACTTCACATACTCGACCAGCGAGTAGAGTTTCTGCTGGTCTCGCTTGAGTTTTTCGTTAAGACGCTGGTCGTCCCGCAGCGCTTCCGGCAGTTCGCTGATCACATCGACACACAGCGGATCTAGCGAGCCCCTCCAGGACGCCATAGCGGTCCAGCATACCCAGGGCAGTTTCCAGGCGGCGATCATGCTTTTTCCGGTGGTGCAGTTTCTCGCGCAGCCATTCCAAACCAAAGGCATTCACCTGATCGTTGTCATGTTGCAGAAGATCGTAAACGCGCTGATAAAACAAGGCATCGGGATTGCTCCACCGTAGAAACTCCATCTGCATCATCAAGTCGGCCTGATCATAGAACAGGACACACTGCGAGGGCTCGCCGTCCCGGCCCGCCCGCCCGATTTCTTGATAGTAGGATTCCATCGAACCGGGCACCTCGGCATGTAGGACAAAGCGAATATCTTCTTTGTCGACGCCCATGCCGAACGCATTCGTGGCCAGCACCATGCAATTCGCGCCGTTCATAAACTGTTCTTGGACCCCCTTCCGCGCTCGTCTCTCCAAATCGCCGTGATAGTTCAAGTGATCGATTCGCAACAAGCGGAGATGTTCGCTGAATCGCATCAGGGTTTTGATCAGCGTGAAGTAAACAATCCCGCAGCGGGATTCGTGACGGCGAATATCGAGGATTCGATCAAGCTTGTCTTCCTCACCCCACACTTCGACGACGTTGAGTTGCAAGTTCGGACGATTGATGCCCTCGTGAAACAGCCGGATGTCGGCGGCGCTGAGACCAAGTTGATGGACGATGTCGCGTTGGACGTCGGGCGTTGCAGTCGCCGTCAGGGCGATCGTCGTTGGATTATTCAGCCGTTCGCGAATCTGTTGCAACCGCGTGTAGTCCGGACGGAAATCATGTCCCCAAGTACTAATACAATGTGCTTCGTCGACCGCCAGTAAATGAATGTGACGTCGCGCGATGACGTCGACGAATTCGTTTTTTCGAAATCGTTCGGGCGTGACGTACAACAAGTCATAGTCGCCCTCCCGTACCGCGCGATACCGATGCTCCCGCTCGGCTTTCGTCAGCGAAGAGTTGATAAAGCTGGCCGCGATGCCACGCGCGCGCAAAGCGTCCACTTGATCCTTCATCAACGCGATCAGCGGCGAAATCACCAGCGTCAGCCCGCGGCGCGATTCGTTCGAGCTGCCATCGGGTGGCACATCCGCTGCGGCCAAGAGAATAGCGGGAAGCTGGTAACAGAGCGATTTGCCCATGCCGGTCGGCATGATGACCAGCGCATGCCGTCCGCTCAGAACGTGATCAATGATGACCTGCTGCTGTCCCCGAAAGTGACGATGACCGAAGACCTGATCTAGTAGAGCGAAAACCTTTTGATGCATTTGTTTCGGCGAGATACACGTGCGGCGGGACAAGTCCCCCTCAATGTACCCTCGATGGGCGACCTGCCACAGATCGATCGATCACTTCTTTTGAAATGTGATAACCTGGTAGCCCAGCATGCCTCGCCGACTGGCCTTCTCCAACAGTCCGGTCGCTCGACCAAATAACTTACGCTCACGATCGTCCGCCCAGCCATCCATACTACTGCGAAGGAACTCGTAGGTCGGCAATGTATTCGCGGTGATATCCGCGACTTCGATCAGTTTCAGTCCCCAGGATTCGGCCATTTCCCAATAGCGATCGACGCTACAACTGAGATCAATGTTGCCGTAGCTCCAACGGATCGCTTCATCGGCCGAAAAATCGATCGCTTCAAAGTACTCAGCCGCTTGTTGGCTGGGTACAAAATCCGAGATCGTCAGGCTCCCGCCAGGACGGAGGACGCGGCTGGCCTCCCCAAGGAACTGAGCGCGGTCAAAGTGAAAGATACACTCCACGGCCAGCACGATGTCAAAATGATCATCCGGCAGGGGAAGCATCATCGCATCCGCTTCGACAAACGCGATTACGTTATTCGAGCGCGCCCGTACCTGGCTGGCGGCACGGCGCAACTGGCGCTCATCGATGTTCAGACCGACCAGTTCGACCCGATCGAATCGTTCGTTCAGACTCGCGATCGTCCCGCCGAAGCCGCATCCGACATCAAGGATCCGCTGGCCGTCACGGATCGGTGCTTGATCGCAGAGCACGCGACAGAGTCGTTCGGCCGCCGCCCCGTAGTCTTCCGCTGAAACCGTGGCGTCATCGGGGTCATTCCAATAGCCCCAGTGGACGTGGCGCCCGAACGCCGCGACCGCAGACGGATCGGCGGCATCGAGCCGAGCGAACAGCAGATCAAAGTACGGCGGGTTTGACGGTGACGGGACCATGCCCGATTCTACAATCAGGTAGTTCCGTACGCGATCGAGGCGCTCGCAGTCTCCTTAAAGATCGCTACTCCTGGGGGTTCTGACGACGGCGCTTAGCGGCGCGGCTGGCCCACTTCGTTTCCGCACGCAACAATGGCGACAGTTTCACTGCCGCTGCGCCCGCCGTCCTACGGCCACCGGGCGCGGCGACAAGTGTGATCGGAGGGAAACAGTTCATGGCGAACATTGTCTATGGCGTGTCTGGCGAGGGATCTGGCCATTCGTCCCGAGCGCGCGAAATGGCGGCGCATCTGCGCCAGCAGGGACACACACTCTGGCTGGTCAGTTACGATCGTGGCTATCGCAACCTGAAGGACGACTTCGACGTATTCGAAACGGAAGGACTGTCGATCGAAAGCGAGGACAACCGGGTCTCCATCGTTAATACCTTTACCGAGAATTTGAAGAAACTTGCGGGCGGACATGCCAAATTCCAGGAGTTGCGACGCGTATTGTTTGATGCGTTTCGCCCTGACGCGGTGATCACCGACTTCGAACCCATGACGGCCTACCTGGCCAATCACTACGATTTGCCGCTGATCACGATCGACAATCAGCATCGCATGCGCTATTTGAAATACGATTGTCCGCCGGGAATGAAACTGGAGAGTCGCGTCACGCGAACGATAATTCGAGCGATGGTGCCACGACCTGATGTTTCCCTGGTGACGACCTTTTGTTTCGGCGAGACGGACAACGATCGTACTTTCCTGTTTCCACCAATTCTGCGGAAGGAAGTCTTGGCAGCGACGCCCCGAATCGGTGATCACATTCTGGTCTACGTTACCAGCGGTTTTGACTCGCTACTGCAGCAGCTTCAGGAATTTCCACGGGAGCGGTTTCACGTTTATGGCTACGATCGGAAGGATGAAGAGGGTGCGTTAAGCTACAAACCGTTCAGCAGCGATGGATTCCTGACCGATCTTGCCACGTGCAAAGCGGTCATTGCGACGGCGGGGTTCACCCTGATCAGCGAAGCGCTTCACTTAAAAAAGCCCTATTGCGCATTGCCAATGCAGGGGCAGTTCGAACAGCAGCTGAATGCAGTGCAGATCGAGCGCCTTGGATACGGGCGCAACGTGCAGGAAATATCTACAGAAGTCATTGGAGACTTCCTCTACCGTCATCCTGATTTTCACGCTCGATTGAACGAATACAAAAGCAGCGACAATCGAGAAATCAAGCAGAAGTTAGACGAGCTGCTCGCGGACGATTGCGAACTGGCGCGGGACTTTCATGCAAGGAGGCGCTAAGCGGCGATTTCGGTTCCGCCTACTCGCATGCCAATCTACGACTGTCGTCGAATTGCAAGCGTTCTCTGACCTTACCTTCGTCACTCAGAATGACGTACCGGTATCGCGTCGATTTGGATATTCTAAGCGTTGTACAGGTGCCATCGACGTCTACGGTAACGTCGTCGTAAAGCTTTCTGGCCGGATCGAGTTTGGGGTCCGTCGGTCTATGACGAAATGACGCTACACTGAGCTACACTGATAAGAGAATCGCTTTAGATACTGCCTTGCACGGCTGATCGCTTCGAGGGTGGCAACACTCTACGGGCTGGCAAAGTCGGGTTGGCAACGTCGGGCTGGCAACGTCGCGAGAATCACGCTATAGAATCTTCCACCAGCTTCCTGGCGATCGTCAGGACGCACCTTCAAAACACACGTTGAGATCTATTTTGAACGACGAACTCTTAGTCAGCGAACCTCCACCGGTGACGGTGGAGAGCCTTGCTTTGGCCACCGAGGTTCTGGAGCAAATTGCCGACGATCGCGGGTTGCTGGAAACACTGAACGGCGAACAGCTGCACCGCCTGATGCGCACCGCGGGACGCGTTGCCATGCCCCCACGGAGTGCCCGCAAGCGACTACTTCGCGCGAGAAGCAAGCGCGCCCACGCTGAATCCGTAAAACGGAAGGCCGCAGACGAACGGCTGCTGGCCGAAACCGGCATTCGCAAACAGATTAGCACTCGCCAACGCAAGAAGGTGTGCGCACCCAGGCCGTTCGATCCATTGCCGCCACCGCGGGTCGAACATCGCGAAGCGCATTTTGGCCCCCAGCTGAACATTCCGCGCACCTGCTACATTTGCAAAGAGGACTTTGATCGGCTGCATTTCTTTTACGATTCGATGTGCGCCAATTGTGCTGAGCTGAATTGGATGCGTCGCCACCAGACGGCGGATCTAACAGGCCGCTACGCGCTGGTGACCGGTGGCCGCGTGAAAATCGGATATCAGGCCGCCTTGAAGTTGCTTCGCGCGGGTGCGGTGGTGGCCGTCACGACACGTTTTCCGCGCGACGCCGCGTCGAGATTTCTGGCCGAAGAGGATAGCGCCGAGTGGTCCGATCGCCTGCAGTTGCACGGCATCGACCTGCGTCACACGCCCAGTGTCGAAGCCCTGGCGGCACATCTTTGCGCGACGCTGCCGCGGTTGGATTTCATTCTGAACAACGCTTGTCAGACCGTGCGTCGACCGCCGGGCTTTTACGCGCACTTGATGGAGGCAGAGCGGCAGTTGGTGGAAACCCTGCCGAAAGCCGCGCGCCCTTTGCTCGCCTCCTATGAAGCATTGCACGGCGGGGGCGAGGCCGGGGATCGGGATCTGGACCTTGCGCTTCCGGCCCAAGTCGACGAAAGTCTGGCGGGAATTCGCCGAGCGGCCGAGCTATCGCAGATTCCGCTCGTCGCGGACGACACCATCAACGGACCAGACATCTTCCCCACGGGCCAATATGACGAGGATCTGCAGCAGGTCGATCTGCGGACCGTCAATAGCTGGCGTCTGCGCCTCGCCGAAGTCCCCACGGTCGAGCTACTGGAAGTCCAGCTCGTCAACGCGATCGCTCCCTTTATTCTCAACGCGCGACTCAAGCCGTTGATGGTGCGTGTTCCGACGCGGGACAAACACATCGTTAACGTCTCGGCGATGGAAGGCATTTTTTATCGCGCCAACAAGACGGACAAACACCCGCACACCAACATGGCGAAAGCGGCGCTGAACATGCTCACGCGAACCTCCGCGCGGGATTACATCGCCGAGGGCATTCACATGAACAGCGTCGATACGGGTTGGATCACCGACGAAGACCCGGCCGAAATCGCGCAGCGAAAGAAAGAGGAACTCGGCTTCCACCCGCCGCTGGACATTGTGGATGCAGCCGCGAGGATTTGCGACCCAATTTTTCACGGCTTCCTGACCGGTGAACACCTCTGGGGCCAATTCTTAAAGGACTATCAGACCGCCAATTGGTAAGAAACGTCCATTGCACGAAAAACGGGGTCGGGAGTCTTTTGTGCGTAGCACCCTTTGGGCCGTTCCGGCAAAAGACTCCCGACCCCGTTTTTCGTGCGTCATACGTTCCTGGGATAGCCCGACTTCCAGTGTTTTCGATCGGTGTAGTAGAGCGGTTTGCGGTTGGGGTATTTTTTCTTGAACGCTACATAGCGATCGTACCAGAGCCGGTATCGCGCATCGGGCATCTTATAGCGCCGGTGCGGCATATCAATCAGAGCGTTTTCAACTCGCCAAACGTTCCGCTCGGACAGCCGCCAGTTGTAGTTGCCCAAATCCGTCAAATCAAAAACGCCATAGCCGGTAATCCGAGCTTCCAGGTCAACGTACGGATCGGCATAGCTTTCGACTAAATCGTAGACGCGCCGAAATACGGGTCTTCTCCCGTGTAGCCCTGGATCCCGCGAGCGACCGACCGTGCCCCACTTGCCGTCCTTCTTGTACAGAAACACAACGTGATCGAGATTATCTTGCGAGGCGAGATCCAGTAATAAGGTCGGGTAACCGTGCTGTTCGAGGATCGTCGCGGCGGCGAGGGCGCCTTCGAGGCAATGTGCTGATCCGGTACGAACGACGCCGCGAAACGTGTACAAGGTTGCCTTGCCGTTGCTGTCGTCGTTGTAATCGAGCCCGTTCAGATAGTGCTGAACCTGAAGGGGCGTCTTCTGCCGGGCGATCACTTGCCGTTCCTTGCCCGTAAAGTCGTATCTTCGGTTTTTCATGACCGTTCCGGGAGTAACGTGCTTCCTTGCAGGAGCGATGCCTTACGTCCAGCTACATCGCTGAATCGATTGACCTGAAACCTCGCCCTCCGGTAATGCGTCCTCGACAAGAGCCTAATGTACCTAAACGGGGGCTTGTGACGGTAGCGAGATATGTCGGGGCTCAATAGTCGCACATTTAGACTTCCGAAGTTTGTTAACAAACTTCGGAAGTCTGACGCTGATGCGGCTGAATTGCACCACTACCCGGGGCCTCTCTTGTACCCGGGGCCTCTCTTGCGTGGCGTTATCGTCGGTCCGGTTAATTTCGACAAAAACCTGCGGTCAGGAACGTAGAAGCGAACAGTGCAAAGGAGTAGTAAGGTGAGTCTTTCCACTACCTATCTCGTCTACCTGGCAATCAGTGTGGCGATCACCGTCTGGGTCGCTCGAACCCTGCACAGTCGAGGCCGTATTTTCCTGGTCGATTGCTGTGGCGAAAACGAAACACTTGCGGACTCAGTCAATGACTTGCTGCTGGTCGGGTTTTATCTGGTCAACCTGGGGTATATCGCGCTGTGCGCTCAAGTACGGCATCAAGCCGACGAATATGAGCGAATCAATCGAATTCCTGTCAACGAAAATCGGCCTGGTGATGTTGATCCTGGGCGCAATGCATTTCTTCAACCTGATCGCGTTAACGGGGATCAAACGACGAAAGAATCGTGGCGCGGGACTCGGAAACGAGAGGCCGTTACCCACAATCATGTACGGACTGTGACACTCATCACAAATAACACCAAAGGAGAACAATCATGTGGGAACTATTTGAAATCAAATCTGCGACGCACATCCTTTATTTGTTGATCGCGATCGGCATCACGATCTGGGTTGCCCGTACTTTGCGGATTCGCGGGCGGATCTTCCTGGCCAAGGGGTGCAAGGGCAACGAAGAACTGACGGAATCGTTGAGCCACCTGTTGTCCGTTGGATACTATCTGCTGCATGTCGGCTTCGTGCTGCTCGCCCTGAAGGCGGGCGGTTATGCCATCGACACGGTTAGCGCGATCGAGCTGCTGAGTTCCAAAATCGGGTTAGTGCTGATGGTGCTCGGCTTCTCGCACTTCGTCCACTTGGCCCTGTACGCTCGCATTCACGGCAAGCCGAGGGCGCCGGGCACGGGGGACTTCGAACGTCCCGTCAGCGCGAACCTTGCTCGCTCGTAGCTTCATCAGCGGTCAGGCGAAGACGGCCCGGCGGCGTAAGTCGCCGGGCTTTTTAATGATGCGGCCCTGGTGCTTTGTCACCGCATAATTTTAAGTTTGAGCGATTGGGCGTTCAATTCACCTGGAAGCTCGCGAAGCAACACGTAGCAAGAATAGATCACGATAGAATGCCCGCTAGACCAATCGCCACTTTTTGCGCAAATACCATTCGCTCGATAGCACTCCAACCAACAGCAACAGCAGGTATCCACTATCCCAGTACGTAACGGTCAGCTTGACCTGTTCTTCGAATTGCAGCGGTTTCTGGCTCAATTCGCTCACCAACGTGGGGAATTCTTCTGGCGTAATGGCTCGCCCGCCCGCGTCACTCGTCTGCGATGCCAGGCTCTCCAATAAAGCTGGATCGGCCGTAAGACCGCTCAACTCTCGATCTGTTGAGTAAACCATGAACCGCGATTCGTGTTGCCCTATTTCCTGCGTGCCTTCTCGCGCCGTCACTTGAACGGAATACGTTCCCGCCTGCTCAAAGTCCGACGCGGCGCCGCGGAAGTGATCGCCTTGCCGAACCAACCGCACGGGCCGCTTCGTTCCGTCCGGAGTCACTATTGTCGCATTCAACGTCGCGCGCGCAATGGAATCGCCTTCCGGCGAACGTGCACCGGTTGCGAACGTGACGCGCTGCCCTGGCAAGTAACGGCGGCTTTCCAGTTTGATCCAGACATTGCCATCGGTTACTTCATCTTTCCTTGCCAGCCACAATATGGCCTGCCGCCAAAAACGACGGTGTGCTTCTGCTTCCCCCCGCATCACCCAGCGCCAGGTTGAATCTCCGGCAAAGGCCAGGACACGGCCGCCCGGTTGTCCCGCGACCAGCAGCGGCCGCCCGGCCTGGTCTTCGGCCAGAATTTCGGCTCCGCCGCGGACGGCGCGGAACTTGTTTCGCGCCGTCCAACGGTGGCAGTCGATTCCAAGCCGCTCGATTGTCCGCCTCGGGCGCCAGACGCATCAGATAATGCCGCGTTCCCCAAGGTTCGGCCGGTTGCATTTGCAACGGACCATCCAGATGCAGTGACTTGTCCAGCTTTTCTCCGAAGTTCTGTCGCACAAACCGATCAGTATGCGCATCCATTTCGACAGGCATGATGCCGGCCAGTGCCGTCTTGTGGTATCCGCCTGGCCGGAAGGCGTGCCAGCCGCCCAACGCCAAAAGCCCCGCACCGTTTTGTACTGCCTGTGCCAGCAATTCCAGATCGGCGGGGCGTCCCGCTGCTTTGTCGGCCGGACGAAACGCAGTCGCATCAACGTCGCCCAGAATATAAACGTCGAAGTCACCCGATTGAAATTCGGAGGACGTGTCCACCGGCCAGTTCTTGCGATCCCGCGTATGGAGCGTCAGTAACGTGACGTCGATGTCGGGCGAACCAGCCAACGCGCGGCGCAAGAATCGTTGTTCACGTCGCAACTCGCCTTGAACATACAAGACCCTCAATCCGCCGCTTAGTACCGTCACATACGTCTGCAGTTCGTTATTGGTCGTCGTCGCTTCACCATCTTGCGCGGTCGCGCGAACAATCAGCTTGTATTCACCCGCGTGTTCCGGCACATAGCTCAGTTGGTATCGTAACTGCTCTCCGTCAGTTCGCGTCCGATACGATTCCGCAGCCACGATCTTTTCCTTGCCGTCATCGTGCTGCACGATCAACTGAACTGGCAAATCCTGATTAACGTACCCGGACGCTCTCAACGTACCGGCGACCGTCAACCGATTCTTTGAGAAGACAGCCAAATCGTCGGGCATCGATTCGACCGCGATATCGCGCGCCTGCCCTGCGCCTTCGCGCCCCCCGAAGACGACGGTGTACAAGGGACAGTTATGTTGGGCGAGTTGCCGGGCTGCGTTTTCGGGTACGACGGTATCGACGCCCAGCGTTTGCTGTGCGCCGTCGCTCATCAAAACGAATCCAATAAGTCGTTTTCCATCTTCGCGCCGCAATACATGGCGCATCGCCCGTCCAATCGCAGTCTGTTCGCCAGCCGGAAGGTCGGCCAGCGCAACGAGTCCGTTTTCCATCCCGACCGAAACGGTGTCTTCGTCAAATGCATAGACTTGAACGTCGACTTCTTCCGCCAACGCCGCCAGCGTGGGCTTCGACTTCTGCAGCGCATCTCGCAAAATCTGCCATCGGGATACACCGGCGGAAGTATCGTCCAATAGCATGCTGCGCGATTGGTCAATCAGAATGATCAGCGTCGCGGACTGCTTCTGCAGTTCGGTATAGACACGTTCGGGCCGCAACATGGCGACCACTAATAGGACTATCGTGAGGATCCGTAGGCTAGCCAGGGCCACGCGCCGGCGAGTGGGAATTCGCGTGAAGGCAACACTAACGATCCAGGCAACGAGCAGTCCGATCGCCAGCATCGCGACCAAGGCATAACTTGCTGCCCAGGTAGCGTTCCAGGATCGGACTGATGTGCCAGGAATCTGTCATAGCTGGGTTCTACTGGAGGTCGTTTCGGAACCCAATTTCGGGAGGGCCAGCCCTCCCGGTTTTGATTGCGTTCTAAAAAGAAGTTGTTCTAGGAAAAATCCGTGTCGAGTGAATACGGGTCACGATGAAGCGGTCGCAGTAGCCGGCGGCGGTGCTGCCGACTGTGTCGCTGGGGACTGTGTCGCTGGGGACTGTGTCGCTGGGGACTGTGTCGCTGAAGACTGTGGAGGCTGTGCAGCTGGCGATTGGGTCATACTTAGCGGGCCCGTTGATGGTGCCGAATGGCGATAGAAGAACGTCGACAACAGATTTTCGGCGGCGACCACTAACACCAACAACGCGATCAGCCACGAGTACGCCTCCCAGCGTGACCGGCCGACGGCTACTTTGCGGGAATGTCGCAGTTGATCCATCGACGAGACCAGGGCGATGTCGGCGCCCTCCAGTTCCGCACGCAGTTCCTGTTCGTCAATCCGCTCGAGGCGAGTTGTATCGCGCGTCACGTTTGCGCTAAAACCGTACCGGACCCCCTGCCGACCACCCGCTTCGATGCGATACTGGCCAGCCGTTTCGGTTCCGGCAATCAGCAGTTCGTCCTGGTCCGCTTCCGCTTTTACACGTTGGTTCCCGTCCGGCGTTTTCAGCAAATACGAGTCGAATTTCTGCGATTTGTTATCCACCGACAACAGGACCGATTCCCCAACAGCAAAATTCAGGCGCTGGCCAGAGCTTCCGACCAGGTAATCGGCCATGCCGTTGACCAAAACGAAACCCGGCCACGCTTCTTCTTTCGGTGCCAGCAATTGATTCCACGACGATCGGCCAGTCGATCCCAGCGGCGTCGTCATCACCAGCACCCTACCAGCCCCCACATTGCGCTAGTAATGCCGGCCGTTGGTCGCTGTACCGGATCACCGTTTGCGTTCCTTCCGCCAAGGGTCCCAATTCCCAAATCTTCAGAATGGGATTCATGGCCCAAGGAATATCACCTTCGCGACTCTTGAATTTTTGCAGCACCGGATGTTCCAACCGTTCCGGCGCCAGGTAGAGGTCGTAATTTTTCCACTGTCTTTTCAATTCACCCGGTAGAAGCTCCATCGACGCCGTGGCATTAAACCCGCTACCGGTCATGCCTGCCTGGCCGCCGAGAGTGAGTGCCAGTCCGCCGCCAGCAGACACATAGCTCGTCAGACGATTCCAAGCGGCGACGGTTAACGGCTGGGGGTCCAGCAACCAGATCGCGTCATACGCGTTCAAACGCATTTGATCAAATTCGTTTCGATCAACTATATCGAACTCGAATTGTGCCTCACCTCGGCGACGCAGGGTGAGCGGCGCCAGCGAACGGGTGAGCAAGCGCGCGATTTGCGCGGCGGGCGGCGGCGCAACGACCAGGATATGCCACGGCGCTTGAACCCGAACCGTAAAGTAACGAATATCGTCGACGCTTAAATTGTCGCTGCGGACAAACCGCACATGACCTTGGTGAGTACCCAGACCGTCCAGGGTGGTCTTGAAGTCGATGCCCGACATCTGGCCAGCTCGACAATCGACCGTCTGTTCACCTTTCTTCTGTAGTTGTCCGTCTTCCCCCTCAAGAAACAACTGAACGGTCCGCTCCCCGTCACGACCGTCGGTCGTGGCCTGCGCGCCGACGCGTAGCAATCCGTTTTCGGATAATACCTCATGCGAAATCTCCAGATCTCCCAGCGCGAAATTCTCGATATCCGCAACTCCCACGTCCACGACGTACAACCCTGAGTCTGGATTCAGCTGAGAGTGCTCTTTCCAGCGACGAATTTGATTGGGGGAACGCCAATCCGCCGCTGCCATGTCCGTTAAAACAAAAACTTCTTTGCTCGGCTTGTCACTCGACTTCAGAATGTTCAGCGCGGTCTCCAGCGTGTCGTTCAGGTCCTGACCAGCGTAGGTCACCGTCAGCTGCTCAAGCTTTTGGGCCGCCGCGCCCCGGTCGACGTCAAACCGTGACCGACTGCCGCTCGAATCCAGAACCACGATATCACTTTGCGCGGCAGCTCTTGAAGAATCTGGCTCGCGAGCTGTTGGGCTTCCTCCAGCCGCGTCTGGTTGTGATGCCGATACAGCATTCGCGGACGAGTATCGATGACGATGGCCGCGGCGACAGGAGCCTGGCCCCCGGCAAGAAAACCGGCGGATTGAAATACGGGGCGTGCCACGGCCAGGGCGAACAACAGAACCGCGGCGCATCTCAACAATAACAGGATCAGGTGCCGCAACCGCAACCGGCGGCGATTCGCCTCGCGTCGCTTGCGCAAGAACCGTAACGCTGGAAACTCCAGGTGCTGCGGCCGCTCGCGCATGACCAGGTGCAGCAGGATCGGAATCCCAATCAGAAGGCCGCCAGTCAGCAACAGGGGAGATACAAATGTTGGAAACATTGGGATTTTGGATTGCGGATTGCGGATTGGGGATTGCGGATTGGGATTGCGGGTTGGGGATTGTCACATTATTCAATCCGCAATCCGAAATCCGAAATCTACAATCGAATAATCCTCACACTGTGATCGCTGGCGCCCAACACCGCGGACTGGCCATCTGGCACAAATCGGATACAGGTTGGAATTCCGCCGGGAATCTCGTAGGTACCCAGTTCATCGCCCGATGAAAGCGCAAATCGTTTCAACTCGCTGGTCTCTCCGCTAACCAAAACCTGGCTGTTATCGGCCGACACCGCAAGATTCCGGACCGGACTGGCCGTTGTCACAATTTCCCGCTGCTCGCCCGATTGCAGATCGCATGTAACCACCTGCCCTGCCTCGCCTCCCAGGACGACCAGCTGCCCGTTCGGCGTTGTCGCCAGCGCCGACACGGCGACACCATCGGTCGCGATTCGTCGAATTTCCTGCCCCGTATCAACATCCAGAATCCGTAGTTCGGTTCCTGGTGAATCAGTTTGGCCCGAAACAGCTTGGCCCGAATCAGCTTGGCCCGAAACACTGTGACCCGAAACACTGTGACCCGAAACACTGTGACCCGAAACACTGTGACCCGAAACACTGTGATCCGAAACACTGTGACCCGAATCATTTTGACAGAGCGCAACAAGTTTCTGGTCGTTATCGATCAAACTCACATGGCGTAACTGGGCGTCGGAAATTGTGACATCCTGTATCACCCGCATGTCACCGAGATCCCAAAGGCTGGCGCCCTGATCGTGACCGACGAGTGCCAGTTGAGCATGTCCACAGAATTGTACACTGCGCGCCGGTCGCTCGATGATTCGCCGGTAAATCTCATGCGACGATCGGATATCCCACAGTCGAATTTCGCCTCCACGCGGCTTGTGATCTCCGACGACCAACATGACATCTCGCTTCGGCGAGACGGCAATCCCGTTGGCCGCGGCCCCCATCACGAAATGTTGCACTCGGCGCGACTGCCGGGGGTCCCAGAACATGACTTCACCGGACCGGTCGCCGGACACCAGTAACAGGCCATCGGGGGACACATCGATACATGTGACAGCGTGCTGATGGCCTCGCAGCGAACGGACCGGTTCCGTCGATTGTACGTCCGCTTGTTTGGCCAATGCCCCAACGCCTGGCGGCAGCACGGTTGCATCGTCCAATACGGCCCCCCGCAATTCGTCGTCGGTAAGACTGGCACCGAATAAGTTCGCCCCGCGCAGGTCGGCATGGTCGAATCGCGCTCCCCAAAGATTCGCGTTTTTGAAGTTGGCACCGTTCAGCACGGCACCCGACAGATCTGCGTGCGTGAGATTTGCCTCCTCGAACGACGCTCGACTGGCCTGAACCGATTCTAGATTGGCGCCATCTAATTGCGCCGAACGAAAATTCGCACCGGTCAGGTTGGCGTCGCACAACTTACTTTTCGACAAGCGGGCTTCCTGCGCGGTGCTTTCGGACAGATCGGCGCCATTCAGTGTGGCGAGTTCGAGATTCGCGTTGTCAAAACAAGCTCGTCTTGCGCTGGCACCGACGAGGTTGGCTTCTCGCAGGTTGGCTTTCTGCAGTTTGGCATCGTCCAGCAGCGCACTTGCAGGTTGCAGCGGCGCATGTGGGCCTCACGAAAGATCGCGCGCTGCAAATCGGCGTCGGAGAGATTCGCGTTGGTCAAGTTCGCCAGGCTTAGGTTTGCTTCGACCAGCATCGCACCGGTTGCATCGATTTGTTGAAGATTCGCTGTTTGCAGAGAGGCACCCGTTAATCGCGCGCCCCATAGGTACGCGTTCAGGAGGTTGGCGCCGTTCATCTGGGCGGACGTGAAATCGGCGGGGGCCATGCGGGCGCTGTTGAGATCGGCGCCAGACAGATTGGCCCGCTGTGCTTTGGCTCCAGCCAGATTCGCACCCCACAGATTACAACCTTCCAGGTGCGTTCCCACCAGGTTCGCCGTGACCAGTACCGCTCCGGAGAGATCGGCATCGCGAAGCGTGGCTCCTTCGAAATTGGCCGAGGTCAACTTCGCGCCCAAAGGTCCGCCTGCGACAGATCAGCGCCCGCCGCATTAATGTGGCTCAAACCCGCCCCGCGCAAATTGGCCCCACGGAGATCCCGGTTGGATAAATCACACCCTTCAAGCGCATCGCTATCGATCGTTGCCAGGACGTTCGGACGCCACAGGCGATACCAGGGACCGCGAAACTTGCTGACAATATGCTGCATAGGCGAAGCTCAAAATCCATTCTAGTCGGACGCGCGTGGATCGGAACACCGTGAACCTTTATAATTCCTCGTACGCACTCGCGTATAGGATCCATCTCACCAATTGTGCCCGTTGCCGCGAGTTCCAAGTCGTCATCTTCCATGGCGTCACCCGCTCACGGGCGATGGTGCTGCACGATCTATCGATTGTGAGCAACAATTCGACTGGGTACTCTACTGGCGGCCAATCGTCGCACCCACGCTGACGCGTCGCGAACGCTCTTTACCCAATCCGCATTTCGTGGTTCTGCCTGGGGCAGATTACGCCGATCCCGGCTGTCTATTCGAGCGCCTGTGAAGCTGTCCGGGTTAGCCAATGAATTACGCTGGAGACCGCATTCCGCTGGTCCCGATGAATAGAAGAATGCTTTCACCGTCCGGCCAGGCGGCGCCTCCTCCAATCTGGTGCTGCTGGCCCGCGCATCACCCCGCCTGCATCGAGCCCAATCGACGACTGCCGCGATGAAGATATTTCGCAACGCCACCGTCAACAACAAGCTGTCCTTGCTGATGGCCACCTCCAGCGCGGTCGCGCTGTTGCTCTCGACCGTCGCCTTCGCGTATCACGAAATTCAGCAAGTCCGCGAAAACACGATAAAACAACTTTCGGCCGTGGCGGACGTTGCCGCGGCGACCGCCCAGAGGGCAATGGCCGAACGGGATCACCCGTTAGCGGCAGAAACGTTGGCCCAACTGCGTTATTTATCGATGCTGGAAGCCGCAACGATCTTTGCCGCCGACGGATCGGTCGTCGCGAGCTTCGACAACCGCAATCCCCCTCGTGGGCAACCGCCGACGAACGCTGATCAACTGCTGGTACGAGCGTTCGCGCAGACCGCGGACGGCACCGTCACAACCGACGGCTATATTGACGTCTACCGCCCGATCACGCTTGGAGCCAGCGCCTGGGAACGGTCCGACTCACCGTTCGACCGGCCGATGTAAAGTCGCAGTTATTGCAATACTTCAATATTGCCGGAACCGTTCTTGCTGTCAGTTTGTGCGTTTCGATTCTGATTTCATCCCGTTTGCAGCGATTCGTGACCACTCCGATTTTGAACCTGGCCGAAACCGCCAAGACCGTCTCGTTGCGGCACGACTATTCGTTACGCGCCACGAAGACTGCCGACGACGAGCTGGGGACGTTATGTGATTGTTTCAATGCGATGCTTGATCACATCCAGTTCGCCGAGAATGAACTACAGCGGGCGAACGACGAACTGGAAGAGCGCGTCGATCTACGGACCGCTCAACTCGACCAGGCGCTCGAGCGCGCCGAAGCGGCGAATCGTGCCAAAAGTCGGTTTCTCGCCAATATGAGTCACGAGATCCGCACGCCGATGAACGCCATCATCGGCTTTTCGGAAAACCTGTTGGATCACGAGCTCACCGAACAGGAACGACACGACGCCATCCACACGATTCGCCGAAACGGCGAACACTTGCTGGCGATTATCAACGATATCCTCGACATCTCGAAGATCGAGGCCGGAAAGTTTGTCGTCGAAACGGTCAGCTGCTCGCCGATTGCTATCGTGGCCGACGTCACATCGTCGATGAGCGCGCGGGCGAAGGAGAAAGGTCTGGATTTCCGCATTGAATACGATGGACAAATCCCCGAATCCATATCCACCGATCCGCTGCGACTGCGGCAGATTCTAATCAACCTGATCGGCAATGCGATTAAGTTCACGGATCAAGGCAACGTCACGCTGACCGTGCGTTTACTGCCTGGGACGGCGGACCCGACCCTGATGGAGTTCGAAATCCAGGATGCCGGAATCGGCATGACGCCGGGTCAAATCGAACGATTGTTCAAGCCGTTTCATCAAGCCGACGAGTCGATGTCGCGCCGTTACGGCGGCACCGGATTGGGACTCGCCATCAGCTTACGGTTAGCGCAGATGCTAGGCGGTGAGATCCTTGTCAAAAGCCAGCTGGGAGAAGGAAGCTCGTTTCGCGCCCAGGTCTCCGTTGGATCGCTAGTCGGCGTTCCCATGCTGGACGACGCACATCGTGAGACGGTCGCCGAGCAGCAAGCGGAAACCGTCGACCCCTCCGCCGCTGGAAGGCCAGAACTGAACTGCCGCATCCTGCTAGCCGAAGATGGCATCGACAATCAACGACTTATCAAATTCGTGCTCGAAAAAGCCGGCGCAAAAGTCCACGTTGTCAATAACGGACAAGTCGCGCTGACCACCGCGCTGGCCGCCGCACAGGACGGCAAACCGTTCGACATTGTCTTGATGGATATGCAGATGCCGATTCGAGACGGCTATTCGGCAACGACCGGACTGCGAAACAAAGGTTACGATGGGATCATTATTGCCCTCACGGCCCACGCCATGGCCGACGATCGAGAGAAATGCATTCGGGCCGGATGTGATGATTTTGCCTCGAAGCCGATCGACCGCGTCGCGTTGTTGAATCTGATTGATCAATACGTGCAGACCGACCAGCCCGCAACCAGCTCACCGCAGGCCTAACGGGCGGATCGTCATTCCGGCAATCCTCTTTCGTAGATCACCTCCCGTCGGCCGCTACGACGGAAGTCTGCCCTGGTTGATCGTGCCGGCGCGGTTTGGCATACTCGATTCGGTGCAACATGACGGATCCGAAAAAAGAAGCTGACCCCCAAGGTGGCGAACCGTCGAGCAACGAAGGGACGCAGGACGAGTTCGAGGTTGAAAACCCTTGCGACTCGGACGATGAATACCGGCTGGAATCGATTCCGTCCCATGATGAATCCGCATCCGACGACCAGTGTCCCCAGCGGGATCAGCTCGCGCTACGACCTTCCTTCGACGACCTCGCAACGGAACAGGAACCGGTCCGCTTCACACTGTTGGAACTGCTTCTCCTGACCGCATTCGCGGCGGGCATTTTGGCTGTTTATCCACATGTTTCCCCGCCAGCGTTCGCATTCGTTCTGGGAGTCTCCGCATTCGTCAGCTTGATCGTGATTTCCCTCTTCAGTACTCAACGCAGTATTATCATCATCGGCTGGTGGCTGCTGCTCGCAGTTTATCTGGTCGTGGCAATTGCAGCCTCTTTACGAAACTAAGATGGCGGTTCACATCGAGTTCTTTGGAATCCCGCGGCAACGCGCCGGCGTCGCAAAAACGACGGTGCAAACAGGCCAATTGGGGGACGTCCTGGCCGAACTCGAACGACGTTATCCTGCGTTGGCCGAGACCTGTCTGCAAGACGGACAACTGCGGCCAGGCTACACCGCAAACTTGGGCGGCGATCGATTTATCAACGATCCGTCGACCGAATTGGCGGATGGCGACGTCGTTCTTATTTTCTCCGCGGACGCTGGCGGCTAGACGACAGGCCAGGCATTTTTAAAAAACCGTCAGCCGCAGGGCGCTAGCTCTTAGAACGATGCCTAGTCGAACTGACTGGGGATTTCGATGTCGTTCTGCGAAGGAACATCGGCCACGGTCACCCTGGCCAGGTGGGCATTGGAAATGATCGTGCAAGAAGGATATCGACTGACGAGCCTGCGGATCTCGTCGTCATCTTCGATCGGAACGATGCCCAGCTCTTCGACAACATCGCGCTCCAAATCGCTTAACAGGAACACCTGGTTGCTCTCCAACGCCCGCAATAGCTCGGCAGCAATCGCGGCGTCCGGCGAACTTTGTTTGTGGATCGTGCGAAACGCTTCATCGATGTCCTGAAATTGAGACAGCTGATTCAACGCGTCGCCTGGTCGAGTGCGAAGTTCGGTACAAATGAGGATGGCCCCGTCGTCTTGAACGGCGTCCCTGCAATTGGCCAGCGCCCGGCCCACGTTGTCCCACGTCTGAGCCGACGCGCCACCTTCGATACCCGCGATGACCAGGCTGGCCCGCTGCGGCAACTGAAATTGCCAGCTTTCTTCACACATCCGACGGCCGCGATCGTAAACGGCTCGGACACCGCCCGCCAACACGTGAATTACCGTATCGCCGTGACCAGGAATCACTTGGATGGACATGTTGACGCCCAGCCACCGTCCGGCTTCATCCGCGTCCCGCTGCCGTTGCTCCTGTCGTGCCACGGATTCGTTATTGCCGGCAGCCCAATAGCGTTTCTGAGTCGCATCATCGGCGAAGGCAGGATAAATAGCACCGAAGGCACCACAATAGTCCCACGAAGACTCCACTCGCAAGCAACCGATCGGTAACACCACGTCCGCCTCCCAGAGGACGCGGTTGATATAGATCGGATCGCCTTTCGCGGACGCAGCCAGATAGCCAAGATCGTCGCGCTGGGCGGGATCGTGGGTTACCAAAGCAATGTGACTTCGGATCTCGTCAGGCAGGCAGCGTCTGAGATCGTCCTCATCCGTACCAGCCGCGTCGCGGTTTCTAACAATCGTTATGTCCTGCGGTTCGACGCCTGCATCCAGCAAGGAAACGACCGCTCCGGCCACGCAGCTGCGCCTGGCAGGGCAGCCCCGAGTGCAGCGCAATGGCAACACGATCGCCCGGCACAAGGGCGCCGTTCAGAGCAGGAAACTCGACCGGGTCAACTAGTGCTGCTTCGACCGCCGAAGCTGGATCTTCGACGGGCGCAGTAGACGGTGCGCCGTAATGAGCGACAAGGGCGTCCGCCGCGAGGTCCAGTGTGATCGAAGACCGTTTTCCATAATGAAGAACCGAATGCATGTCGAATATCATAAGTCGCTTCCGGGAGCGCCGTCAACGCAGCGACACGCTGCCCTGCACGTCGCGAAACAACTACAGATAGACGGTATTGAGGTATCCACCAAGCGCCCGGAACGTCACCCGGGAATCTCCTGTTTACCTTTTGGCGAAACTCCCGAATAATCCCTGTGATCGACGGGTCGTTCGACGGGTTTTTCCGCCGGCCGTCGCAAATTGCACCGCTGGATTAAGGAAATACAAATGGTATTGGCTGGACGTTGTAGGCAAAGAGTCATGATGTCGGGGCGGATGTGCCTACTTGCCCTCCTGATTCTGACCGTCTGTGTCGGTTGTGCCGACCAGGATTCAACCACCGCGGTCGGCTCGACAACAGCCAACGGAACGCCGTCGACGGATAACGAAGCGCTCAGCCCGGATCAAATCCTGGATCGCATGATCCGCACGTATCGAAGTGCCAATACCTATCGTGACGAAACGGTGGTACGACAAGTCCTCCGAGGTCCGGAAGGTGACAGGGAAGAGAAATTTAAACTGGAAGTCTCGTTCGCGCGCCGAACCGTCTGCGAATCGTCCGCAACGATTCGATTGTGTTGAGCGACGGCAAGAAGCTGCACGGCCAGTTTGAGGGGCTTACGGACCAGGTTGTTGTTACGCGATCACCCGCAAAGATCACCGTACCCGCTTTCTATAGCATTCAGGCCATCGGACGTTTTTTGCAGCCCGATGGTGCGGGTCACTCTGTTCAGCTGGATCTCCTATGTGCCGACGAGCCGCTGAAGGAAGTCCGCGCGATGAAGGCGAAGCTATTGAAGCCGGGCGAAGTCGGACCTCGCAGTTACTTTCGAGTGAACTTTGCGTCGGAGGAGGGTAACCTGGTGTTGTGGATCGATCAGGAGACCTGGTTACTGTTTCGTATCGACTTCCCGACGGAAGGCCTCAAGGACGAACTACCTCCGAACACCGAGATGGAGATGACGGCCGAATTCCGCCGGGCAGAAATCGACGCACCGATCGAGGACTCGGTTTTCACGTGGAAGGGTTCCAAGGACGAGGTCCCGGTTCGGTATCTGGTATCACCACCCAACCCCCAGTTCGCTCCCCACCCGCAGCTTGGTCGCACCCTCTCTGATTTGACGCTGATGACCCCGGATGGAACGAAACAAGATCTCAAAGACCTTGAGGGCAAGGTAACCGTCATCGATTTCTGGGCGACCTGGTGCGGGTACTGCATCCAAGGCATGCCGAAGTTCGACAAGGCAAGCAAGTCGTTCGCCGAGAATGAAGATGTCCGATTCATCGCCATCTCGCTGGATAACTCAAATGTTAGCGACGACCAGGTAGCTGCGCGGCTCAAGCAGGCCGGCAGCGACGTTCCGTGGGCACGCGTCACGGCCGCGGACCCCTTGCAGAAAACCTTGGACGCCTGCCAGCTGGATGGAATTCCGGCCTACGTCGTGTTGGGAAAGGATGGCCTGGTTCAATTCCTGCATCAGGGAGCGGACTTGAAGGCCGACGAAAAACTGCCCGAAATCGTCAATAGCCTGCTGAACGATGGCAATCCCGCGGCCGAGGCACGTCGATTGTGGGAGCAGTTACAGAAGGACTACGCGCAGGAGATCCAACTGGCCCGCGCCGACGGCACCAACGGAGACTATGAAATCCACCGCTCGGAAATCGCCGAACGCCAGGAGCCAACGAAGTTCCAACTCGATCGGTTGTGGAAGAACGCCGACCTGAAAACTCCTGGAAACCTGTTGCCAATCGCCAACGCAGACGGCGATTTGCGAATTCTGGCGGTTGCTGGCGCTGATCGAATCGTCGAACTGGATGCCAAAGGAGCGGTAACCGCGAACCACGATCAGCTAGTGCCCCAGAACGCTGCGATTTCATTTCTGCGGCTGGCGAGCGGCAAGGACGGGCAGAAGTATTTCGTCGCGGGCAGTGCCGGCCTACCCAGGTTCTTCGTTTTCGATGACCAATGGAAACAGAAGCTGGAGTACCCCGAGGCGGATACCGCACAAGTGTTTGATGTGATGCCCGTCGATCTTGATGCGGATGGATCGTCCGAATTGTGTGTCGGCTATTTCAACGATGCCGGACTGCATGCCGTCAACTTGGAAGGTCGCCGCTTGTGGCGCAATCGTTCGGTACATAACGTAGGCAGCCTGGCACTCGTTGGAACCGACAAAGCCGGCAAGCCAACCTTGCTATGTGCACACTCGTTCGGGGCGCTCTCGCTGATCGATGGCGACGGCGAGACCCTATCGTCGATCACGGTCGCCAATCGCGCGGTGACCAACGTGGCCGTGCGGGATCTGGATGACAACGATCCACGCGAGATCGCGGCGTTGTCGATCGATGAATCGGGTCGGCGTTCACTGATTGGAATCTCGTTGGAAGGCGAAATCCTCTGGCAGTATTTGCTACCGTTCGGCGAGCACCAAAACCCGGTCGAAATGCTGACGTCCGGCCGACTAATTGCCGACTCGCCTGGATACTGGCTGGTCGCGACGGCGGACGGAACCGTGCACATCATCTCTGCCGATGGCCAGGAAACGGATCACTTCAGCACGGGTGAAACGCTTTCCGGCGTCGCCGTCGCACGCGACGGCGACCAGATCCTGCTGCTGATCTCTAGCGACCAAGGCGTTACCGCCTACACCGTCTCGAAGACGAACTAGACTGGCGATCGCGGCGTTGCGGTACTGGATTTACCTTCTTGTCTGCGCAATCCCGTTGCCGTGCCTTCGATTCTCGGCCGCAGCACCTCCCGAAACAATTCAAACCCTGGTACAACTTGCCTGTAGTTCAATCATTCGAGTAAGGAGTCGGAAACCCGTGGCGAAACGAACCATTCATGACGTCGATGTCGCTGGTAAGACCGTGCTGATGCGCGTCGACTTTAACGTCCCTTTGGATGGCGAAAAGAACATCACGGACGATCGTCGGATCCGAATGGCTCTGCCTTCCATTCGGGCGGTCGTCGATCGGGGGGGTAGGCTGATCCTGATGAGTCACCTGGGTCGCCCCAATGGAAGTCCAGATGACGCGGATAAATTCAGCCTACGACCGGCTGCCGAGCGTTTAGGGAAACTGCTAGAGTGTGAAGTCCAATTCGCGACCGACACGATTGGCGAAGATGCGAAACAGAGGGCATCGCAACTGCAGGACGGTGAAATCCTGGTCCTGGAAAACCTGCGCTTTCAGGCGGGCGAGAAAGAGGGCGACGCCGACTTTGCCGCGAACCTGGCGGCGATGGGGGATGTGTACTGCAATAATGCATTCGGTACTTGCCATCGCCGACACGCATCGATGGTCGCGGTCCCGGAAGCAATGCAGGGAAAACCCCGCGTTGTGGGATTGCTGGTGGCAAAGGAAATCAAGTACCTGAGTGACGTCATTTCGGACCCCGAACGTCCCTTCGTGGCCATTCTGGGCGGTGTAAAAGTGTCGGACAAGATCAATGTCATTCAGAACCTGCTGACAGTTTGCGATCGTATCTTGATCGGCGGAGCGATGGCCTACACCTTCTCGCTCGCGACTGGTGGCAGTGTCGGCAATAGCCTGGTCGAGGCCGACAAGGTCGATCTCGCGAAAAGTCTGTTGGAGCAAGGCGGTGACAAATTGGTTTTGCCGGTCGATACGCACTGTGGCGATGCGTTTAGCTCGGATTGCAATAAACAGGTCGTGCCCGCCGGCCAGATACCCGAGGGGTTCGAAGGACTGGATATCGGACCCGAGACCGCTCGACAGTTTGCGGATCACATCAAACCGGCCAAAACGATCGTCTGGAACGGACCCATGGGCGTTTTCGAAATGCCGCCGTTCGATCTGGGTACCAAAGCCGTAGCGCAGGCCATCGCAGATGGCGACGCCGTCAGTATCATTGGCGGTGGCGATAGCGCCGCGGCAATCGAATTGCTCGGTTTCGCGGACCAGGTTACCCACGTAAGCACCGGTGGTGGGGCCAGTCTAGAAATGTTGGAAGGTAAGGATTTTGCCGCCGTCGAATTGTTGGATGACTTGTAAAATCGCCGGTTGAATAAAGGATCTCGGATTCGCGTAGTTCGTCGAACCCACCCGTACGATGGCCCTCCGAGGCCAGGGCAAGTTTCCGTGGATGGAAAACGACGGCCTCGGAGGTCCATCGTACCAGACCTTCAACAAGTAAGTCTCGACGGATCGGTTGAGCGACTCGCGATCGCCGCGTGCTACACCGTAATTCACGGCGTCCCGGAGCGCGCGTTTCCAAAGGATATGGCCAGCTCCTCCGCCGCGGTACGGACCACATCCAGCGGTTCGCCACCGCGCACGGCAGTCTCCACTCCGAATGCCACCGTCGACAGCTGATCAAACCCGTAACTGCCGCAGGCCCCTTTCATTTGATGAGCGAAACTGCCCAGCTGCTCCCAGTCGGCGGATGTGACCAGGGCGGCCAGGTGATCGATCCGAGCGGGCATTTCGTCAACAAATACCTGGACAAGATCGACCATGTCCGGATCGCCGCCGAAATTAGAATAGATTGGTGCGATTTCCCCGATCGACATGAAACACCTATACAATCACCTCTGAGACACCAATTCGCTCAAAATCTGCCGAAGCCTTACTAAAACCTAGCTTATTCGCGGCGAATCGGCCCAACTGGCAGCCACTCTTCCGGGGGGTATCTCCCGTTCTCCTGCCATAATTTTCCCCGCCAGAGGGCATAAATGCCTGGACCGGGGAATATATCGCGTGCCGTCTGAGGAATAGAACGGGGACCAGCACGGACGTGCTGTGCGCATAATAGGTGCTGCACGGTGGACGTCCCTATCGGCGGTCCCAGGGAAGTCTGACAGAGAAGTTGCGAGCCGCGTTGTCTCCGACGATGATGGAAACCATGAAATCACAACCTACGACTCACGATCTGGCGTGCCGGGCTGTTCTGGTCCTGGTGTTTATTCTTTCCTTGCTCGCAGCCACCGGTGTCCAGGCGGCCGATGACGTGGCCGAACGTGTGCAGGCGCATCTTTCCGCTGGCGAATATTCGTCTGCGTTGCGCCTGGCCGACACAGCGCCGGCCGAGCAGCGTGATGCGCTGTTGCAGCGAATTGCGGAATCACAGAATTCCAACGGAGCGCGTCAGGCGGCGGATCAGACGTTGAACCGCATCGGCGACGATCGTATCCGTGCCGGCACGCTGGACAATCTGCTGACCCAGCGCTTTGGCGGCGCACCGCCCGTGTTAGCGCAGATCGGCGGCGGCGGCGGCGTGGGTGGTGGACAAGGCGGTGCGGGCACTGACTTCGAGCAGATCATCGAGCTGATAACAACGACGATTTTACCGGAGTCCTGGGAAGAAACCGGTGGGACGGGGACGATCGCAGAATTCGAGGGCGGCGTCGTCGTGGATACGACGGGCGTCTTGCAGCGAATTTCGGTCGAAGATACCGGCCAGCCACTGGCCGACTTACGCGCGAGGGCAATGCGAGCGGGAACGCAGCAAGACGTACGCTTGCCTTCGAATCTTCGTAAGATCTCACTACCTCGACTGGAAAAAGCCGTTCAGATGCGGGCCGCGCAGGGGCACGGCCCGGACCCGTCGATGCAACGACTGGCAGGGCTGACCCGTGTTGAGTACGTGCTGGTTTATCCGGAGACCGGCGACCTGGTCATCGCAGGTCCGGCTGGCGACTGGCACCGCGATCAGGAGGGCCGATTTGTTAATACGGATTCCGGGCGGCCTGTCATGCACTTGGACGACCTGGTGGTCGTGCTCCGCCAGATTGGCGCCAGATCAGGCAATCGGTTTGGCTGCTCGATAACTCCGCGGCAGGATTCGCTGGCTCGCGTCAACGCCTTCCTCGCGAAATCGGCCGGCACGCCTCTCAAACCCGGGCATCGCGCACGCGAACGATGGTTGGACAGTCTGCGCGAGGCGGTCGGGAAACAAGACATTGAGGTCTACGGGATTGATCCCAGCACCCGCGCTGCCCGCATCCTGGTCGAAGCAGACTACCACATGAAGCTGGTCGGTATCGGCTTGGAAAAAGGTGTGGACGGGGTTACCAGCTATCTGGATTCGATCAAGCTGAAACCGGGACAGGCTCCTCCACCGATGGAAGTGCTGCGATGGTGGTTCACCTTGGACTATGCCTCGCTTGAAACGACGGCGGACAAGAACGCGTTTCATCTTCGAGGTCAAGGTGTCAAAGTGCTTAGCGAAAACGAATTGCTAACCCAGATGGGCAAACGGGTTCATACCGGCCAATCCGACGAACTGAATCAGCGGTTCGCGACCAGTTTTACAAAACACTTCAAGGATTTAGCGGTGAAGTATCCGGTGTACGCCGAGCTTCAGAATATCTTTGATCTGGCGATGGTCGCCGAAGTTTTTCGACAGTATCAATTGGCTTCCAACGTGGGCTGGCACATCGCAACATTTTCTGATCCCACTCGGTTTGCTGTTGCCTCTGGCCGGGCGCCAAGGGAAGTCGATACGGTGATCAATCACCGCATGGTCGGAAGAGGCCAGATTATCGCTGGCGTCAGTGGCGGCGTGCGGGTCGATCCCAGTCGTCTCGTCACCAAGGATCGCGTCGAAACGAAAGACAGCGGTCCGATCGTTGCGAATTACGCAGGCAGTCAGCCGGCCGATTCCACACGCTGGTGGTGGGACTAGACGCGCTGTACCGGACGCTCTGTACCGGACGCTCTGTACTGGATGCTCTGTACTGGACGCTCTGTACTGGACGCTCTGTACCGGACGCTCTGTACCGGACGCTCTGTACTGGATGCTCTGTACTGGACGCTCTGCAGCGGAACCGTGCGCGAGGAACGTCTTGCTGCCGAATCAGGAGGCGGCGCCGCGGAAAGTCGGCGTATCCTGGGCGGTGGGTGTGACGGGCAGCGGATCGATTGGCCGCGGATCGATTGGTAGTGTCGCCGGCGCCCACGCCTCATTTCCGCTGTTCTTTACCAGAAAGCGGACCATGCGATCTTCATATTTCTCCCGCGCCCGATGAATCGACTCGTTGTGGTTTGCCTTCTGCACAACCCACAGTTTGCATTGCTTGCCGATACGGCGTTTCAAGGTCCGAGCCATCTCGACGGGCACGTACTGATCGCGGCCGCCTTGAATCAAGAATACCGGCAGCTTGACGTTATCAACGACATCTAACAGGTCGCTGACGTCGACGCCCAATTCCCGCGCAACACGAGCCTGGATAAATCTGGCGTAGCCAATGTAAAGAAACCACGGCATCTTCCGAACGACTGCCGACAACAACGGGACAAAGATGCCAACGTACCGTCGGAAGTAATAGGCGGTAACCCAATCAACCGAAAACGCGCTGTCCGCGACGACCGACCACACGCGGCCATCCACCGTCGCTACATGTAACGCGGCCGCACCGCCTTTGCTCATTCCCATCAGAGCGACGCCGTTAGGATCCGCGTCCGGACGAGACGTCACATAGTCGATGGCCGCCGTCAGATCGGCGAGTTCGTGACGAGCGAGATTGGGTCTCGGATTGTAGTTCTCGGTTCGATCGCTGGTGCCGTGATTGCGGAAGTCGAACGTAAAGACATCGAATCCTCCTCGCCGCAACGCGTCCAGGTGGTCGCTTACGGCCCAGCGACTAGCAAACAATGGATGGCAAAAGACCAGGACGCCCAGCCGTTGAGGACGTTTGCAGGCAATGTACGTTCCCCGTAGCGTTACGCCGTCGGTGGTCTCGAATTCACAGGATTCACCGTCGGCGCGCTGGCGCACTTTGGCGCGGGGGGAAGCGGCGCGACGCGTTTCGCTCCCTGGGTCGCTGCCGGGTAATACCGGATCCACACATAGACCACGATACCCATGACGGCAGCCAAGGGGGCCAGAAGTACGAAGAACCACATCATGCGCCCATTAACCTTCCCTGAAGGAGCATTCCCGTGTTCAGCTTCCTGGGCAGCGTTTGCCGCCCGACCCCCTGTGATCCTGGTTCTGCTACCAGGAAATTCTGACGCCGGCGTTCGCCAGCGCTCGTTGACACTATGGTATTTAGAGTTTAGCTGGTCTTCTGCCAAGAGCGGAAGGCCGCTCAATGTGCTTTTGAAGCCGCAATTTATTCTCCCAACTGTAGCTATCAGCTTCCATCGAATTCGATCATTGCGTTGCCAGCGTCCTATCGAAGATCGTCGAAACGTCAGGATCGCGAAACGCGCGCTAATCTAGCCATTGAGCAAATAGCTGATCGGGACGGGAAGACCGCTGAATCACCGCAATCAACGTTCGCGGTAAGTAATTCGTCCCTTGGTCAGATCGTACGGCGATAATTCGACTCGGACTTTGTCACCCGGAACGATTCGGATGAAGTGCTTGCGCATGCGACCAGCGACATGGGCAATTACTTCATGCCCGCCATCTATTTGCACGCGAAAACGCGTGTTCGCAAGCGCCTGAGTCACGACGCCGTCGACTTCCAGTGCTTCTTCTTTTTGCTTCGCCACATTTTTCTCCTGGGTTCCTACGAACTACCTTACACATAACGTATTACTATCGTACCAGTTACGTCCTGTAATTTCCAGCCCAATCAATGCCCCTTATGTAGCTTAACATTTAATTCCCATGGACGTCACTTGGACTTGAAGGACAACGCATCATCCAATGCCCTGATTACCTCCGCGGCAGTCTCGATGCCGATGGAAAGACGAATCGTCCCATCGGCAATTCCAAGTTCACGTCGCTGGTCCGGCGTCAATCCACGATGGCTTGTTGACTGAGGATGACTCAACGTCGTCACTAGTTCGCCCAACGACGGGCAGAACGGAATCGTTTCGTTTATGGTTCGAATAAAGTCTTCGGCGGCCCGTCGCCCACCCGGCATGGTGAACGTCACGATATTTCCAAACCGTCCATTGAATTGGCGCACGGCTATTTCGTGGTCCGGGTGACTCTTGATCCCTGGATACTGCACGTCCACCACATCGCGGCGTTGGTTCAGCATGTCGGCAACGGCCATTGCGTTCTCGCTGGCGTGCGCGGCTCGTAAGCCAAGCGTGTTGATGCCTCTCGCGGCCAGCCAGCAATCGATCGGGCTGGCAAACAGGCCCCATGTCGTATGAACTTGCGGAATTCGTTCCCATGCGTCGCTGCGACCGCAAAGAAGTCCCAGCATAACGTCGCTATGCCCGTTCATGATTTTGGTTAGGCTCTCCATCACCAGGTCGGCACCCCATTGCAGTGGCTGGCAGACTGCTGGTGAAGCGAACGTGTTGTCGACCAGCAGGCGGGCGTTGTGCTGATGCGCCAGATCGGACAGCAACTTGAGATCCGCCACCCGTAGCATGGGGTTGGCAATCGTTTCTACAACCAGCAGTCGCGTTTTGGCAGTAAATACTTTGGCGATTTTTTTGACGTCACCTGCATCGACCCATGTGACCTCGATGCCCAGACGGCTGGCCTCCTCGCCAAACAAGACGAGACTTCGACCGTACAGCTGACGACTGGCAACGACATGATCGCCTTGTTCCAACAGGGCCAACAGCGCCAGCGACAAGGCGGCCATCCCGGATCCTGTGACAATCGCCTGCTCGGCACCATGCAATTCCGCGCAGCGCTCGGCGAGCATCACGGCATTGGGATGTCCATCGCGGCTGTAGACGAAACCGGCCGTTTGGCCCACCAGCAGATCGGACGCCTGGTCGGGCGACTGGCACGCATAGACGGACGACGGGAAAATTGGGGCTGCCAAAGGTTTGGTAACGAGATCCGGAACTCGATCGGGCCTGGCGCAGATGTCATCTATATCTTTGGGCATGCCTTTTCCATTGTCTTCGCAGTTTATTTGCCTGTTGTTTATTGACCAGTTATTTACCAACTGGTCATCGGAGGCCGAAGCGGCTTCGTCGGATGCGTGTCGTCCCCGAAATACTAAATTGACTATTTGGTACTCGCAGCATCTAATGAGACCAGACGTACTGAGCCATCGGACGCACAGGACAGGGAAGAGTTTAACATGGCGGCGTACTCTGATGGGATGCCATCAATCGCCACGCGTTGGCGATCGGCCACGCGGCGGGCCAATTATGCGCAAGCGCATCCGGGCGCTTTTCTGCAGCGACGAGTCGCTTCCGGATCAAACTGCTTATGAACCACAACGTATTGGACCAAATCCGTGATCAGCTGAAGGCCGCGGGCGTTGCTTTCCGCGAGGTCCAGCATGAACCGACGCGGACTTCGGAAGAATCGGCGGCGGCTCGCGGCGAGGCATTGCACGTCGGGGCCAAGGCTCTCTTGTTGCGTACCGACAATTCATTTCGGCTCTTTGTTCTGCCGGCCGATTGCAAACTGGACTCCTCTGCGATCCGTCGCGAACTGGGCGTGAAGAAAACTCGTTTTGCTACCATCGAGGAGCTTCACAAACTGGTGGGGCTGGTCCCAGGTGCCGTTCCCCCGTTCGGCGAACCGATTCTGCCGTTCGAGCTCTACGCCGATGAAACCGTCGGAGCCGAAACCGACAAGGTAGCGTTCAACGCCGGATCGCTCACCAATTCCATCATCATGGCGGCGTCCGATTGGGCGTCGGTTGCCAGGCCGATTCGATTTCGATTTGTGAAGTAGGGTGACCGGGCGGTGCGAAAGAGCAGTTTCCGCTCGACGCCCGCGGCGGGATTATTCATCTTCTGTTTCGGCGTCTGGCGCTGGCGCGTTTGCCACATGTTCAGCAATAATCTTCAAAAACGTATCACCGTATTTTGATAGTTTTGCGGTACCGACTCCGTTGACCCGTTCCAGCGACGCCAAATCGTGCGGCTGGTGCACCGTCATTTCGCGCAGTGTCGCATCATGAAAAATCACGTAGGGCGGAACACCCTGCTGTGCCGCAATCGCTAGCCGCTTGGCCCGCAAGGCCTCGAACAGCGTTGACTGTGCCGCGGTCTGCAGTTCCACAACCTGTTTCGATTTCGGTCGGCGCGACTTCTTGTTCGCCGCTCCGCTCGCCAGCACCGGATCGCGTCGCAGCTGTACCTCGCGATCCCCCTTCAACACGGTCCAAGAAACATCGGTCAGTCTCAACGAACCGACTTCGTAGTCAACCGACAGCAACCCGCTAGCCAATAGCTGCCGAGCAACACTGCGCCATCCCTGCTTGGGGAGTTCGTCCCCGATGCCATACGTGCTGACCTCATCGTGTCGATATTGCTGAACCTTGGCCGTTCGATTTCCCAACAGAACATCGATAACGTGCCCCGCACCAAACCTTTGCCCCGTGCGGAAGACGCATGACATGAACTTTTGAGCGGCCACGGTTCCGGGCCAGCATTCCACGGGATCGAGACACGTATCACAGTTCCCGCACGATTCTTTCGGATGTTCGCCGAAGTACTGCAACAGCACGCGACGCCGGCAATCAGTTGTTTCGCAGTAGCCATGCATCAGACCCAATCGCTGATGCTCGATCCGTTTCTGTTCATCGGGCGATTCACCCTGCTCAATCATCCGCCGCTGGGCCACGATATCTGCCATGCCATACACCATCCATGCATTCGACGGCAGCCCATCACGACCCGCGCACCCGGTCTCCTGGTAATACGCTTCAAGACTTCGAGGCGGATCCAGGTGAGCGACAAACCGGACATCGGGTTTGTCGATTCCCATCCCGAACGCCAACGTGGCAACGACCACCAGGTTCTCTTCGAGCAGAAAACGTTCCTGGTTCCGATGTCGCGTCTGGCTGTTCAGCCCGGCATGATAGGGTACAGCGGTGATCCCCTGTTCGTTTAGCCACTCGGCAGTCTGTTCCACGCTGTTGCGCGTCATGCAGTAGACGATTCCCGCGTCACCAACATGTTCGCTCTGCAAAAACTTCAGCAGTTGCGCCTTCGGATTATCCTTGATCAGAACTCGGTAGCGAATATTCGGGCGATCAAATCCACTGATGAAGATCCGTGCTGATTCCAACTGCAGCCGCTGATGAATGTCGCGTCGCGTTGGCTTGTCGGCCGTCGCCGTGAGGGCGACACGCGGAACGTCCGGGAAACGATCCGCGAGCACGGAAAGTTGCAAATATTCGGGACGAAAATCGTGCCCCCATTGGGAAACACAATGGGCCTCGTCAATCGCAAACAGTGCCAGCGGGGTCTGGCTCAACAGACCAAGAAACCGATCCGTCATCAACCGTTCCGGGGCGACATAGACCAGGTCATATTGGCCGGCGACCATATCCGCTTCCAGCTGCAACGCGACCGATGAGGGCAGCGACGAATTGATAAACGTGGCGCGGACGCCATATTCGATTAACGCGCTGACTTGATCCTTCATCAGGGCGATCAGGGGCGAAACAACGATGCCCACACCCGGTCGAACCATCGCGGGCAGCTGGAAACAGAGCGATTTTCCACCGCCGGTCGGCATCAACACGACGGCATCGCCACCTTCAACAACGTGCCGGATAATATCCGCCTGATGCCCGCGAAAGGCCTCGTAGCCAAAGACGGTTCGCAAGATATCCAGTTCAGGTCGCTTCATGCGGTTCGATCGTCAAGCAGACTCGGCGTACGGCGGCAGGACGAGCAAGAAGTCCCTCGAAATGCCGCACACCGTCTGGATTCTTGTGAATCAAGCAACGGAAAAAGTGCAATTCAAAAACGGGTGTGTCTACAATTGGGCCGTGGAGCTTATCATCTTACAGGTATCGCCGCAGCGGGTCGACCAGTCGATTATGCCGACCCGCGAAGACAGGCCGTAGGTTGGTGTTTTCGTTGCCATTCCTTTTTCGGATCTTGATAGACAAATGAAACTAGTCATGCTTGGCACATCGGGCTATTACCCGAACGAACGTCGGCACACGGCGTGTTTTACGATACCTGAATTCGGAATCATCCTGGATGCCGGGACGGGTATGTTTCGGTTGACCGACTACCTGGCATCGAACGAGCTCGATATTTTCCTAAGTCACGCTCATCTGGATCACATCGTTGGCCTGACCTATTTGCTGGGACTCTTGCATGGAAGTGACGTCGAAAAAGTCGTCCTGCATGGCGAACCTGCCAAGCTGGAAGCAGTTGACAAACACCTCTATGCGGAGCTTATCTTTGGCATCAAGCCAGATATGGAATTTCGGCCACTCGCTGACGAAGTGGCGGTGCGCGGCGACGGCCGTGTCACGCATTTTCCGCTGGAACATCCCGGCGGCTCGGTTGGCTACCGACTGGATTGGCCGGATCACAGTCTGGCCTACGTCACCGACACCACGGCCGCGCCAGGCGTCGACTACATCGACAAGATTCGAGGCGTGGATTTATTGATTCACGAATGCTATTTCCCGGATGAGTTGGCGGATCTGGCGAAGCTCCGATTTCACAGCTCAACATCCGCGGTCGCGCAGGTCGCCAAAGATGCGGAGGTCGACCGGTTGGTACTGGTCCACATGAACCCTGCCGACAGCCGCGCCGATCCGATCGACGTCGCCAAGGCCCGCGCGATTTTTCCTGAAACGGAAGTTGGCGACGATCGGATGGAAGTCGAGTTTTGATCGGTCAGCTCAGCTTCGCGATCATTTTCTGAAGCTGGCGGCGATAACTGAAATGCTCGACCTCCAGCATGTGGCGAGGGGAGTTAACGTATCGAATTCCCGCTGACAGATCTGGCGGTGCTTTCTTCAGCCGCTGTCGGAATTGAACTGCCGCCGGATCGCCGGAATCCTGCAGCTGGATGATCCGCGCGACCAGTTGCGATTGGCAATCGACCAGCCCCCATTGTCCGCTATCCGGCTGAATCATGCCGACAACGAACAGATTGTCTTTCTCCGGATGAAAGATATTCATAAACAATTCCGGCCGGCCATCCTTCCAATTCAAATACCGTTGGTCGATGAATGGGAAACTGTTCTTGAACCCCGTTGCGAATACAACCACGTCGACTTTTTCGCGGCTGCCATCCTGGAAAACGACTTCGTCGCCGCAGAACTCCTGAACGTCAGGTTTCGGCACGATCGCCCCGTGGCCCAAGTGATAGTACAACTGTGAATTAAGGATCGGGTGCGTTTCGAACAATCGATGATCGGGTGCAGGCAAGCCGGCTCGACGTGGTGGACCCAAAGCGACACGGACGGCCAGACGACTGATCATCCGCCTCATCCACAACGGCAGACGCAATCGCAACATCAGTTCGCCGCACTGGTCGATTGGAAGACCAAACAGGAACTTGGGCAGATAATGATAACCGCGCCGCGTACTGTGGTACGTCATCGCGGCGTTTTGCGCCGATTCGACAGCGATGTCACAACCCGAATTGCCGGCTCCAATCACCAGGACCCTGCGATCTCGCAAGACATCCGGCGTCTTGTACTGGGCGGAATGCAAACTCACCCCCGCGAACTCGCCTGGGATCCGCGGCCAATTGGGATCCCAGTTATGGCCATGGGAGATTACCAGCCCGCGAAAGCGACGAGCGGAACCGTCATCGAACGTTATGTTCCACGAACGTCCATCGTCGGTGGGTACGGCACACTGAACCGCCCTGCCAAATCGGATGTGTTCGTACAGATTGAAGTGGTCCGCATAGCTGCGTAAATACTCCCACGCCTGTTGCCGACTAGGATAGTGAGGATACGACTCCGGCATGGGGAAGTCGGAGTATTCGGTGAGTGGTTTCGAGGAAATGAGATGTGCCGAGCGGTATACGCTGCTGGTTGGCGAACCGGAATACCAGACGCCGCCAACATCATCATTCGGCTCGATTACCTCAAAACCAATCCCCGCCGCCAGGAAGTTCTTGGCGACGGCCAACCCCGACGAGCCCGCGCCGACGACGCAGTATTTTTCGTTATCATTGGCAGCGATCATTCCGCAACACCTCGCCGAAGCGACAACGTGAACCCGGGCAACGCGAAGACGGGCAACGCGAAGCCGGGCAACGCGAAGCCGGGCAACGTGAAGCCGGGCACCGTGGTTCGCCTGTCATCAGCGGCTCCGACGACAAGCGACATACGACAACGTGTCGGAGGCAACGACAACATAGAACGAGAGCTCAGGATGGTTGCGAGACCTATACGTCGTGTATGAAAAACATCAGTACCATGCTGAAGACCATGGAGATGAATAGGAGCAAAGCAAACGCTGGAATCGCTGCCAAAAAGCCAACGGCGGTGTTCCGCTTGCGTCCAAGGAGCAGGCCGATACCACCAGCGCCGAAAAGCGCGGTCAGAAAAAGGACCCAGGCCAACGACGCTGGTAGGGCGCTGGGATAAAACGTGTAAGGAATGGAAAGATCCATTTCAAAGACCGCCTCGCTGCATCAAGCATTAAGGTATCACGGGAAGAACATGAATTGCCTTCACAACCAGCTCGACTTCATCGCCGACTTTTAGATCAAGGTGTTCGGCTGACTCTGTGGTCAGAACCGAGGACATCTCAACCGGTGAGGTTACATCAAATTTGACGAGAGACATAACGTCGCCGCTTTTTACTGACTTGACTCTTGCTTTGATCAAGTTCCTCGCACCATATTTCATTGAACATTCCATTCCAGTTAACCTTTGATGGATAGGAACCAACGGCGTACATCAAGCGCCCACGCTTTAAGAATCAGATGCATGCACATGCACTTGCACGCCTAACGACGTACGCATTCTAGTCCGGATTATTCATTCGAACAGGTGGACGCGTTATAAATTGCGACGGTGTCATGTCTTGCGGTAACGCGTCGAAAAACAGTGCGTCTAATCAGCCGCCACGTGCTAGGTGCAAACCCGCCGTGGTGGGCGTCCAGTCTTCACAGGATAACGCTCGAACTCATAGGAACCGTGGGCTAGCACCCTGCGGCTAATGAATAATCCGGGGCTGGTTTGCGAAAGCAACGCCCAGTCGAGGGCTCGCCCAGATCGGACGTTCAGCGAATCGAGTAACGATGGTTCGATGACCGATACGGAAAAACGGATGGCGAACGCGACGAGTACTGACGCATCCGCTGTGGTCGTTTCGTCGGGCTCGGCCTTTGGCCATACCGAATAGAACAAGCCGCCTGCTCCTGCCAAGAGCGCGAGAAACAATGTAGCTGCGACCATGTGCCCTAGAACCTTGGATCGAGCCGCTGGAGGAAGCGAGGCGACGGTGGCCGCGGACGCATCGTGCACGGCCGGTTGCCGCGAAGCGGTCGCTTGGGCCTTGGCAACCTCGGCCAGTCTGCGGTCAACCTCGTGCTGCCCACCCAGCGTCGCAATTAGACTGGAGTTCTGCTCCAGCCAATCGCGAAACGCGGTGAACTCTTCGGCCGTCCAATCTGCCGGTTGCTTGACGCGGAACAATTGAATCGCCTCAAGCGTGGTCAGCGTTAGGCTCGATTGGTCGCTCATCGGGCAACACTGCCTCCGACATTTCCCAGTTGGACTGAGCCTGGAACCGATCCAAACTCGGAATCCCTTTAATTGTAACGCAGCCGCCAGCCGTTTTCAGGAAAGTAGGTTAACAAAGGAAGCGGTTTGGAGCAGAAATAGAAATATGGAACCGAAGGGACCTTCTCATTTACGTCCCCTTGTTCCCGGCGGCCTTCTTTGAGGCATGCACTTCGACCGGTTTCGGGCCGGTGTTGAGATAGGGTTCTCTGAATACTTTCTGCGTATCCCCCGTCTGCGCCATCCAGGTGTCGAGCATGGCGGACATTTTTGTGAGCTGCGCTGCGTACTCGGGGTTGTCAGCCTGGTTGTTTTGCTCGGTGGGGTCTTCTTCGGTGTCGTAGAGTTCGACGGCGGGGCGCACGTAGTATTTTTGGACGATGGCGGCGGCCTTGGGATCCTTCGCGGCGGCGGCATCCCACGAATCCCAATACGCGCCCGCTCCATCGTTGCGGAGCGTGTCGGAGTGGTTGGAGTGGTAGCAGTCGGGTCTCAAGTTACGGATGTACTTCCAACGCTTCGTCCGTACGGCGCGGACCGGATAAACATTCATGATGCCATCGCCGCTATGGGTGGTATAGATGACGTCGCGGTGTTTGTCGGTCGCGCCCCGCAGCACACCCGCGAATGATTTGCCATCAATATCCTGCGGGTACGAGCCGCCAGCCAGGTCGAGCAAGCTCGGGAACAGATCGATCCAGCTGACCATCGCATCGGACCGACTGCCAGCCCTGATTTTGCCGGGCCAGCGAATAATGAGCGGCACACGGCTGCCCGCATCGTACAAATTCCATTTCCCGAACGGCCACTGCCCGCCGTGGTCGGCGCTATACATGAAGATATAGTCGTCGGTGCCGAAGTGTTCGTGCGCCAGCGCGTCGACCTTCGCTATTTCTGAATCGACGCCGGTGATGTCCGACCACGACCGTGCCCAGTGCTCGCGTGTCTCAGGCGTATCGATAAAGTGCGATGGGAGGATCACCTTCGCCGGATCGTAGATATTTTCCTTCGTCCACGGAACATGCGGGCGGCGGTCTCCGACCAGCAGACAAAGAGGCTTGTCCGACGAGCGGGCAGCCAGGAACTTTTTGACACGCCACGCGAGCTGAGTTGGCGGGCCATCATAATGGTCGAATCCGTACACTTCCGGCTTTCTCAGATGCGCCACCTTACCGATCGAGGCTACCTCGTAGCCCGTGGCCTTGAGTAGCTTCACCATGGTCTGTGTTTCCAGACGCGGAGCAGCGTGGTTCTCCTCTGCGCCGTTGCGGGCTGGCATCAGTCCACTCAGCAGCGCCGCGCGGCTCGGTCCGCAGGCGGGTGAGGCGACATAAGCATGATCAAACACCATGCCCTCTTCCGCCAGCTTCAACAGGTTCGGCGTCTTGAGTACCTTTGCGCCGTAAACTTCCGAATCCAGCTGGTTGTGATCGTCCGCAATGTAGAAAACAATATTTGGTAACTTGCCCCCGTCTGCTGCCAAGAGCGCCGAGCCAGCCAGGGCGGCAATCATCGCAATGGCGGCCTGACATAAGACAGACCTCACACGAACGTTCTGAATTCTTTCAGGCATCAATATTCCGGGGCTTCATTTTTGTGGTTTGGCTTCCGGATGCGTCGCCAGCATGGCGGCAAGCTGCTTGACCACCAACCAGCAAGTTGTTGCGCGACGGAGCGCAGACGGATTGATTGCAGTACGCCATGTCGAAGCGCATCCCGCTGCCGGCCAGCCGATCGAGAGACGGTGAATGAACCCAAGTATCCCCGTAGGTACCGAAGGATGGCTTGAGGTCGTCGACCAGCAGGAACAGGACGTTGGGCTTGTCCGCGGCGGATGCCGATAATTGGAATCCTCCAGCCAGGCAGAGGACGGACAGCAGGATCATACGGAGAAGCGAAGCGGGCCGGTTCATTTGTGTTGCTCGAAGAAGGTGTTTTAATATTCAAATCACCCTCACGCTTGTCGAAGATTCGCTGTGGCGAACGGGAGCGTGAAGTGGGGTCTACTTCGTCTCTCTTTTCAGTCAGCCCCTGGGCTGTCGGCTGTTGGACTTCACTCTCCCTATTTGGGAGGGTCGCGAGGAACGAGCGGGGAGGGACTCTGTTGGAAGATTGCTTGCCGGTTCCTGTTCGACATCATCGCGCCCTCCCCGGCCGCGGGCACCGCCGCGTAGCGGTGGTCGGCGTCCGACCCACCCGGAGGGTGGGTGTTCACGGGAGCGGCCGGATGATTACGCCGCAATTTCAAAACACGTTCTAAAGACCTCACCCGAGGATCGGTCGCACCACGTTTCCATGCACATCCGTCAACCGGTAGTCACGGCCTTGGAAACGGTAGGTGAGCCGCTCGTGGTTAATGCCCATCAGATGGAGGATCGTGGCGTGGAAGTCGTGGACGTGGACCGGGTTTTCCGTAATGTTGTAGCAGAAGTCGTCGGTCTTGCCGTAGGACATACCGCCTTTGACGCCACCGCCGGCAAAGAAGATCGAGAAACAACGCGGGTGGTGGTCGCGGCCGTAGTTGCCGATGCCGCCTTGTGAATACACGGTGCGGCCGAATTCGCCGCCCCAAATCACAAGCGTGTCATCGTACAAGCCACGCTGCTTGAGATCGGTGATCAGTGCCGCGGTGCCCTGGTCGGTTTCCTTGCTGAGTACTGGAATGTGTTTGGCGAGATTGCTGTGATGGTCCCAGCCGCGATGAAACAATTGAATAAACCGCACGTCGCGTTCGGCAAGTCGCCTCGCGAGAAGACAGTTCGCCGCGTGTGTGCCTGGCGTGCGAGCCTCATCGCCGTAGAGTTTAAAGGTGCTCTCAGGTTCGTCGGCAACATTGGCCAGCTCAGGCACCGACGTCTGCATGCGATACGCCATCTCGTAGGCCGCGATGCGCGTACGGATCTCAGGATCGCCGATTTCCGCCTCGCGCAGGCGATTTAGTTCGGCCAGCGCGTCGAGCGACTTGCGGCGACTCGCGAGGTCATCGCCGGCCGGGTCGTTCAAATACAACACCGGGGCACCTTGGCTGCGGAGCTTTACTCCCTGGTGATTCGATGGCAGGAAACCGCTCCCCCACAGCCGCGAATAAATAGGCTGGGCCTGATAAAACGTGTTCTTGGAAAGCAATACGACGAACGCCGGCAGGTCGGCGTTCTCACTGCCAAGCCCATAGCTGGACCACGAACCGATACTGGGGCGGCCGGGCTGTTGATGGCCGGATTGAAAGAACGTGATCGCCGGATCGTGGTTGATTGCCTCCGTGTGCATCGACTTGACCACGCAGATATCGTCCACCACTTTCGACATGTGCGGCAACAGATCGCTGATCCACGTACCGCTCTTGCCATGTTGCCGAAAGGCAAATGGCGGGTTCACGATCGGAAAGCTCGTCTGTCCGGAAGTCATGCCGGTGAGACGTTGCCCCTTGCGAATCGAATCGGGCAGCGGCTGACCGTGTAACTTCTTCAGCGATGGTTTGTAGTCCAGTAGTTCCATTTGCGACGGTGCGCCGGATTGCAACAGATAGATCACCCGTTTCGCTTTGGCGGTGAAATGCGGCAGGCCCGGCAGCCCGCCATGGCCCGGTGCGGTTTTCTGCGGCGCGGCAAACAGCTTGGGATTCAACAACGAAGCGAGCGCCAACGAGCCGATGCCGGTTGCGGCGCGACCGAACAACTGGCGGCGGTTCTCGATGAGTTGTGAGTCGGCGAGGGGGTCCATGGCGATCAACCCTTGGTTATCGTTTCGTCCAAATTCAGTAACAGCCGCGCGACCTCCGTCCAGGCCGCGTGTTCGGCGGTGTCGAGCTTTCTGTCGCGGGGAGAATCGCCGACACTGAGCATCTTGTCGGCGGCTTGAGGATCTTGCTGAAACCTGGTCAGCCGATCACGATAGACGCGCGCGATAACAGCGATCTCTTTGTCGTTCGGCTCGCGGGCGGTGGCTAGTTCAAAGCCGAACGCAATGCGCGGTTCGATGCTCTGGCCACCTTCGGTCATCATGCGCTGGGCCAGGTGCCTGGCCGCTTCGACATATTGCGGACCCTGCAACAGCAAGAGTGCTTGGAGAGGTGTGTTGGTGCGCGAACGGCGAACGGTACAGAACTCGCGGCCGGGTGCATCGAAGGTCGTGAGCATGGGAGAAAGAACCGTGCGCTTCCAAAAGGTGTAGATGCTGCGACGATAAAGATCTTCGCCCTTGCCGGCTTCGTATGCCTTGGAATAGCCCGGCCGGTTGTTTAACTCCATCCACAAGCCGGGCGGCTGGTAGGGGTAGACGCTGGGCCCGCCGACTTTATCGACTAGCAATCCACTGACGGCGAGCGCCTGGTCACGAATCTGTTCGGCATCAAGACGGAAGCGCGGACCGCGGGCGAGCAAACGATTTTCGGGATCGCGATCGAACAATTCCTTCGAGACCCGCGGGCTCTGGCGATAGGTGGCCGACGTGAGCAGCAGCCGCTGGATTGCTTTGACATCCCAGTTTTTCGCAAATGTGACAGCGAGCGCGTCTAGCAACTCCGGGTGACTGGGCCACTCGCCTTGCGTGCCGAAGTCTTCGGCGGTTTTGACCAGCCCGGTTCCAAACATCCGCTGCCAATAGCGGTTCACGGCGACCCGCGCGGTGAGCGGGTGCGCGGGATCGGTCAGCCACTCGGCGAAGCCGAGTCGGTTGGCGGGTGCATCGTGCTGCATCGGTAGCAGCGACGCCGGCACGCCGGGTACGACGACATCGCCTTTGCGGTCGTATTGTCCCATGATCAAGAAATGCGTTTCGCGCGGTTGGGACATGTCGCGCATGACCATCGTGGGAGGATACTTCGCGGCCGTTGCCGTTGCCGTTGAGAGTTCGACAATCTGGGCTTGGATCGCTTCTGCTTCCGCAGCACGCTGGCCGGCCACGAAAGCTTGCAGTCGGGCCGTTTCCACCGGCTTGCGGGTCGCGGGTGGCATGGCTGCAATCTTGCGGACGTCGGCGGGGATGCCGCCGGGCGTGAGCGTGGCGGGGTCTTCCTGCGTGATCGACAGCCGCGGTCTGCCGATGCCGTGCATCTCGAAACTTGATTCGTGGCGCAACCCGAATACCAGTTCCGTTCCGCCGTCGAATCCAAAGGGCTGTGCGGCGTAGAACACCGCGGTGGCTGGCTCTTTCCGATTCGGACCATCGACTGCCCAACCACTATTTTCGGCGACGGTGCCGTCGATCGACTTGCTGACGTGATAGCCCTGTTGCGAATAATCGGCGGTCGCCCGCGCGAACGTGATCGGCTGCTGCTTGGTAGGATCTTCGATCGATACGGCGACCAGCTCAAATTCGCTCAGCACGAAATTGGAGTTGCTGTTTCGACCGGGTCCGCCTGCGGGCAGCGAGGAGTGCGTGAGGCATTCGAGTCGTACCGCCGTGATGTTGGTTAGCTCGGTGTGCGCGGCGATCTCGTAAGTGTCCTTCTGGGAGTTCCCGCCGCCAACGACGATCGATCGATCGGGCAGTTTCACGAATGTCGATCCGCCGCTGGAAGTCATGCGCGTCGCATCGAGCACATCCCAACCAGCGGTCGCTGATGCGATGTCTTTGGCCGCGCGTTCGACCGTAGCCTGGTCGGGAGCACGCTGGAGGGCGGCGAGTTGTTCCCGCAGCGCGGCAAGCGTCGCGAGTGTTTCCGCCTTGTCCGACTTGGCCAGCGGCGAGACGATATTTTGCTTGGGATCAAAACCGGAGTTGCCTTTTTCCGGTACCTGATTGAAAAAGGCAGAGAGTTGATAGAACTCCTTCTGCGAAATCGGATCGAATTTGTGGTCGTGGCAGCGAGCGCAACCCATGGTGAGACCCATCCAGACCGTGGTGCTGGTGACGAGGCGATCCAGCACATACTCCGTGCGGTACTCTTCGTCGATCACGCCGCCTTCGATCGTGATCGAGTGATTGCGGTTGAAGCCGGTGGCCAGTACCTGCTGCGGCGTGGCGCCCGGTAACAGGTCGCCGGCCAGCTGCTCGACCGTGAACCTGTCGAACGGCATGTTGGTGTTGTAGGCGTCGATCACCCAATCGCGCCAGACCCACATCGTGCGTTCCGTGTCGTACTGGTAGCCGTTCGAGTCCGCGTAGCGGGCCAGGTCGAGCCACTGGCGGGCCATGTGTTCCCCGTAGTGCCGCGAGGCAAGAAAGCGATCGACCATCTGCTCGTAGGCGTGGGGAGACGGGTCGTCGAGAAACTCGCGAATTTCCTCGTGCGTGGGCGGCAAGCCGGTGACGTCGAACGCCACGCGGCGGATCAACATGCGGCGATCGGCTTCGGGCGATGGCGCGAGACCTTCCTTTTCGAGGCGAGCGAGAACGAAGTAATCGATCGGGTTGCGCGGCCATGCGGTTTGCTTGACCTTCGGCAGCGGCGCGGACTCCGGCGCGACGAACGCCCAGTGCCGCTCGTAGTTCGCGCCCTGGCTGATCCATTTGCGCAAGATGTCGATCTGTGCTTCTGTAAGCGTTTTCCCGGAGTCGGGCGGTGGCATTTTCTGGTCGGCGTCGTGCGAAGTAATACGCGCCAGCAGGATGCTTTCGTCCGGCTTGTCTGGCACAATCGCCCGGCCTTCGCCCGATTCAAGTTCGGCAATCGCACCTTCGCGCGAATCGAGGCGCAAGTCAGCTTCGCGCTTCTTGGCGTCCAATCCGTGGCACTCAAGGCAGGTATTCGAGAGGATTGGTCGCACATCGCGGTTGAAGCGGATGTTTTCCGCCGCGTGCATGGAGCCAGCAAGCCCCACAATGACTGCAATGAGTCGGCAAAGGAAATTCGTCGAGCGCATGGGTTTGGATTTGTGACAAAGGTAAGGCAGAGTAAACGCTGCAATATTATGACCTACACACTAGATTTATCATAATGAAAGAAATATGAACAATAGGTTGATCATAAAGGGCTGCTTGACCAGGGATACTGGCCTGGGGGCATTTACACCGCACCCACGAATGTCGAGAAAGAGCGTAACGGTCTGATGACTTACAACAGAGACAAGTTCACGGAGGATTCGGAGAGGATCGCGTCGGAGAACAAGAGGCTGTACGCCGAATACCTGAAACACTGATATACGGGTCTCGGGTGTTAGGAAGAGGAGCGCGAACAAAAGGAACAATTCGTAATAAGACAAAGTCTCGCCTCCAGTCGAGCGCTCCGGTACAATAAGTGGGCAAGTTCGCATGAGGATCTCATGATGTCCACTGCTATCACCATCACGACGGCCCAGCAGCTTTTCCAGGCGAATCTGCACGAGCGGTGCGAATTGGTACGGGGAGAACTCCGCATGATGTCACCGTCAGGTGCCGCACATGGTGCGGTCGTTGTTAATGTGACGCTGCATTTAGGGTCCTTCGTAAAAGCCAACGACCTGGGACGCGTATTTGGCGCGGAGACCGGGTTTATCATCGCTAGGGATCCTGATTCGGTGCGGGCGCCGGATGTCGCGTTCGTGCGGCAGACCCGTCTCGAAGGTGGGATTCCAGCACAGTTTTTCCCCGGCGCCCCAGATATTGCGGTCGAGGTACTTTCACCCAGCGACTCGGCCTCAAAGGTCCACGAGAAAGCCGAAGACTGGCTGCGCGCGGGCTGTCAGGAAGTCTGGCTGGTCGACCCGCAACGCAAGACCGTTTCGAAATGCACGCTCAGCGGCAGTTCGGTCCTGCACGCCCCGCAGGAAACGATTATCAGTGACCTGTTGCCCGGCTTTCAGTTGCCGGTTGCCGAACTGTTCAAGTAGGACGTGTTCAACTGGATAAACATCCTGTTTATCCCGTCGATCCTGTCAAAAACTGCTTGACCGATCTTGCCGCGCTGGGCTGAGTATATCTCGTGCAAACTCCGCGTAAATCCTCCGCCGCGCCGCTGTTAAACCGAACCTGCCCGGTTCCGCCTGTTCGTTCCGCCTGTCACAAATCGTTTAACGCCCAGCCGTAGGCGCCGGCTCTACGATTGATGCTGCCGGCGCCTGCGGCTGGGCGTTAACCAAAGAGGTCCGACGAAGAATCAACCGAACAAGTTCCGTTCTACGCATGCAGATTTGCGGTCATGCAGTTTTGGGAAGGCTTCTCCCGGCGAAGCCTTCCCGGTCTGGATGAGCGTCGGGAAAGTTCGATAAGACGCTATTCGAAAAGGGGATACATCCGCCCGCGGGGGGACCGACGCATTGCATGTCTTCTAGTCCTCTCGTTGCCCCGTGCTACGAGTTGGTTGCGGCCGTGTGCCGCGCTGGGCCATCACATGATCGATCGCCACGGCGTACTGAACCCGAAGATCAGGTCGAGCCTGGACAACACTTCACGGCTTTACCTCAACCAACACGGAATTGACGCATCCGTCGCCCCAAACGCCGCCGCCTCTGGCGACGATCATGAATGCCGTCGTTCCTGCGGGAAGGGGCTTGCTTGCGATCACTTCGTCCTTGCCGATAGTGCAGGGGATGCTGGGCAAAGCCTGGTTTTTCCACTGGCCGGCCTTCGTGAAGCCGACCGTTGCGTTCTTCAGTTCACCGGTATATTTCGCATGCACCAGGCCGTCCTTCGGATCGACCTGTGGCCGCTCAAAACTCGGCATCGCTGCGTTGCCTTTTATGATTCCGTTGGCAAAGCCGCCGATCTCCCAGACTTCCTCCCAGCCGTACCCATGTCCGTGCACCAAGAAGGGACGGATGCACAAGATGCTGGTTCCCCCTGCGGTCCCGGCCGACTTGCTGAATAGATCGAGTGGGAAGACGGGCTCGTTGAACCCGCTGACCCACAGCATCGGCATCTTGGCATACGGCAGGTGAGCCGACGGATCCCACTTGGCCAGGTATTCACGGTACTGTTCGGGAGTCATCTCATGTTTGTGAATGTAGCCGCCACCGTAGACGGGAATCACAAAGACGAATCGCGGGTCGACGCCCGCCACAGCACTCACGATCGTTCCGCCCCAGGAAATCCCGGTCAGGCCGATCTTGTCCTTGTTGATATCTGGGTAGGAGCGCAGCAGTGAATTGGCGCGTATCACGTCCGCCACGGCGTGATAGAACCATTGCTCGTTGTCGGGCAGAGCAATGTCGCCGGCCCAACCGATACGTTTCGGCCCGGCGTTCTCGTGAGGTTGATCCGCCGGATGGTTGCCTTGCACGCCAAAATGATTCCCGCCCGGCAAATGGCCTTCCAAGTCCATCGCGATGGCCGCATACCCATTCTTGTTCCACTGCCTCACCCAGGCAGGAAAGGCCGTGCCGCCCCCGCCGTGGGCGCATACCACCGCAGGCCAGCCACCCTCCGGCGGCTTGCCTTCCGGAGCCGCGTAGTACGCGAACACCCAGGTCGGCTTGCCTTTGTAATCCGCGCCCTCATAGAAAAACGATCGCATCCCGTTTGCTGGTCGTTCGGTGGTGGCATGCACCTCAGGTGTCTGCGAAAGCGCCGGAACATCCCACGGCATCACCCGCTTCGCCGACTCGGGATCAGCCGACTCGGGTTCAGCCAACACTGTCGGATCGGCGCAGACGATCATCGGCACCGCCATCAACGTTATGCTGCAAAGAATGAACAATAGCGACTTGGCTGTCTTCACCTGCTTCACGGATATGTCTCCTCTCGAAAAGGTTCTCGCCTGGTTACTTATTTTGCCGACGCTCCGGCCAGCTCGCCTGGTTCTGCCAGACCTCGTAGATGATTGTCCCCTTCTGGCCCGAAGGGTACGGTGATAGATCCGCGCCGTTGATTATCTCGACTGCGCTTCCGCCGGGGGCAATCCAGCCGACGGACAAATTCGCCCCGCCCGTATTCTCCTTTTGAACCGCTTCGATGTAGTACTTATTTCCCGCTTCGAGACGGACAGGCTTCGACTTCTGCGTCGAGAACTTGTTGAAGTTCGTATGCTCTGTCCACTCGGGGGCGTTGGCGATCAACGTCTTGTGCTTGGGGTCCGCGTCCGTGCTGAGGAACAGCTTTGAGTCGTCGTCGCTGGCGATGGCGAAGACGTATTCGCCGGACGTAGGCGGGTGAACGAATCCATGCACGCGCGCGCCGTAGTTATCACCGATATCCTCTGAAAATTCGAACGACTTGAGCGCCGTTTGCTGGTCCGGTTTTGAGTCGAATGGAATTGTGTCGATTGTCTGTCGAGCGGCCAAAGCTTTTCTATCCGCTTCAGCCTTCCATTTGCCCTCAGCCATCTTTCCGCCGGTTGTGTGTTTCAGAACAAAGTTCACGATCGGCGTGGGGTCTGGGAGGCTGTGCGGGCGATGCCCGGCCTTGGGTTTGCGAATGACTTCGACTTCGCCGCCGAGTTCCTTGTAGCGCGTCTCAAGCAGCAGCGTGTTTGCCTCGATCGGCACAACCCAGTCGTGCATGTCACCGCAGACACAGAAGATGGGAATCTTCGCCTTGGCCAGCGTCGCAAGATTATCGATGGGGTTGCCCTTGTAGGCCCGCGCTTCCGCGTCGGTCATGTTATATGCACTGAGACAGTCCCTCCAATCTCGGCCTGACATCCTGACTCTACCGCCCCCGCCAGGCCAGCTCTTGAAATCGCACACCGGCGCGTCCAAGTAGATGCACGCTACGCGATCCGGGTGACGGATCGCCCAGTTGAGGGCGTACAGGCCGCCTCGGCTGAAACCTTCCGGCACGGTCTTGGCGTTGAGCCCGTATGTCTTGGTAACGTGCTCGTAGAATTGGTCCATCGCATCCAGCGCGACCGCGCGCCGAAAAGCCCACCCACACCGACATAGGCAACGTAAACACCTTCGCCGAGCAGGGCGATGTCGGCCTGCGGATCGATCCCGAAGAATTCCGTGCGCCAGATCCAGTGTTTGCCCGGCGCCGGCGTCTTGGGGATTACCAACAACCCGCCACGGCCACCGACTTGAAATTTGACGATTTCATAACCGTTCCATAGCTCCTTCTTTGGTTCCGGCTTCTTCGGCGCCTGGACGTTCTTGGCGGGCTCATCCGCCGCGAAGGAGGCAGATGCGGCAATCAACGCGGCCAATGCGGCCACCCAACGCACGCCTCCCACGAAGCGCTTGCGAGTGGTCGTGCCGTGTCGATCTGCCGTGTTCGCGGAGTTTGCCTGGATGGTAATCACGATGGTCCCGTGGTGGCTGGTGTCATGAACAGGAGCGGTAGTCTGGCTGAGAACGTGTTTAATATTCGAATCACCCTCCCTTTGGGAGGGTGTTGTTGGTAGCGGCCGGATGATTGCGCCGCATCTTAAAACACGTTCTGAGCGTTCCCTCAGTGTATCCTGGGGTTGAATCCCGTTTCAAGTTAGTAGAACGATTGTTCGATACCGACGCTAAAAAAACGGATGGGAAGATGCGATCGTAGGACGGTCAGGCCAGCGGCTACGGCTTCCACCACGCATCAAGCTTCGTACGCAAGTCGGCGATTTTTCCGTTATTCTTTGCGGCCACATTGTTCTTCTCCCAGGGATCTTCGACCACGTTGTAGAGTTCCGCGGGTTCTTTGCCATTAGGCACAATCAATTTCCAATCGCCTGAGATGCACCAGCGATGCAGCAGGCTGGTCGCCGGACGGTCGATGTCGGCGATGTCGTGCGCGTAGACATCACCGTAAATCGTATCGCGTGTGAGCGGCTTGCCGGACGTGTGCTCAAGCAAGTTGACGCCGCGCATGCTCGAGGTGGGCTTGAGGCCGCAGGCTGCGAGGATTGTGGGCGCGAGGTCAATACTGCTCACCAATGTCTGTTCGTCGCGCGACGGTTTGATCTTGCCGGGCCAGCGTAGCATGATGGGCGTACGTATTCCGCCTTCGTACGGCGACATTTTGCTACGCGCGGCGTGACCGCTCGATTTCTCTTTCTGAATCCATCCGTTGTCCGTGACGTAGACGACGAGCGTATTCTCGGCGAGACCTTTTTCGTCGAGGTGTTTGAGTAGCTCGCCGCAGGTTTCGTCGAACCATTCGCACATCGCGTAGTATCTGGCGACAGGTCCCGACCGGCCGGCCTGCTTGTACTTGTTCGTAAGTCGTGCCGGCGGATAGTGCGGTTCGTGGGGCAGGAAGGGCGCGTACCACAGAAAGAACGGCTTGTCGCCGGCTGAGTCGATAAAGTCGAATATCGGCTGGAGACCTTCGCGGCCGATCTTTAAGCCATCGTCGCCGTGCCGTCCGCCAGGCTGCGGAAACCCGCGCGTCATGCCGGCCGTGAAGCCACCGCGCCGCCAATTGCCTTCCCACCACTTGCCACTTTGGTGACTGACATAACCGTTGGTCGCCAGCATTGTGGGCAGTGTTTGCACTTTGTCGATGTGGCTAATGACCCGCTCGCGAACAGCGGCGTACTGATCTGCTGGCTTGCCATTTTTGTCCGGGTCGTTGCCGCTGATCTTGTGTTGATGTGTATACAAGCCCGTGATCAAGGTCGACAGGCTCGGTCGGCATAAGCTAGTCGGCACATAGCCGCGCGTGAACACCTCGCTTTGCTGGGCTAGTTGATCGAGCGTCGGCGTCTGGATTGCCTCGTGTCCCATGAAGCCGTAGTCGCTCCAGCCCTGATCGTCGGAGATGATCATTACCACATTCGGCTTTTCCGCTGCAAACGCGGCGGCAGGTAGAATCACAAAGAGCGCGGTAGCAATACGAATCAACATCGAATGGTCCCCTCGGTTTCGTAAGCCAACCGTATTTGTCAGAATTGAAACCGCTAACGCGTTCTACTACTTCACGAATTGTTGTCTTCTTGCGTGCATTTCGTGGCTCTCGACAGGGATTGATTGAACAGGAGGCAGCAGAGAAAACTGAGGTGAGTATTGCTCTGTTTCCTCTGTCTGCTCTGTTTTGAAAGGATCAATCATGTATCCCTTGTTCACACAAGCTTCTGCAATAACTCATGACATCATCGTTGCCGCAATAGAAGTATACAAGGATAAAGGGCCTGGATTGCCTGAGTCGATCTACCAGTGGTGCCTGACAATGAAACTGGGGTTGTGAGGCCATCGGGTGAAGAATCAAGGATTCCCTCCGTTGGCTCCGTTTGCTCCTGTTCAAATCTTCCGCTGCTCAACGACCAGAGCCGCGATTATTCAGAAATTGTTCATGAACAGATAGTTTTGGTTGTCGGCCGCCGGCTGCGGCGTCAGGGCCGGCGCCTTCGGCTGGGCGTTAAACGATAGATTTGTTTTTCCCGCGTTCCTAAGGGCGGCGCGACATGCTACTGATTTACTGGTTCCGCGCGGCCGGAGGAACCGGGCACGTCGACGACTTCGACTTTGAGTGGGGCGGTGCGATTGTCGAGGACTTGGAGATGGAACGCGTGCCGGCCAACCGGCAGGTCGACGATCATCCGACGACCGCGCAGATTCTCCGTTGCGGTGCCGCGGGTGACACGCACGCTGTCGGCCTCATGCACGTCCAAACCAATCGGACCGGCGGCGGTCACGTTGATGGTGATCGACGCCTTGCCGCCGACCACATCGGCGACGGGTAGCGAGCCATCGACACAGCTGACCTGCAGGCTGCCATCGGCGAGTTTCCACATTCGTGCGAACCGGTTGGCCGGGGCTTTGAATGGGCCGTCTTTGCCGAGTTGGCTGAGGAATGCGACGAGGTCGACAAACTCGTCGCGCGGTAGTTTCGCGACGAGGTCGTCGGGCATCATCGACTTGTTACTGATGGTCTGCTCGTCGATGTCAGCGGTCTTGATCAGGTGCTCGACGTTCTGCGCGTCGCGGAGCACGATTTCGTTTTGTCCGTCCGAGATGACTGTGCCGTTGAAAATGCGGCCGGCGTCGGTGGCGATGTTGGTAGTGTGATAGCCTTCTTTGATCTTGGCCGAGGGGACCAACAGCGACTCGACAATGTAGTCGACCGGCGAACTTGCTCCGAGCGAGACCATATCAGGCCCAACGCGGCCTCCGCCTCCGGCAATGGAATGGCAGGTGACACAGGCCAGCGAGCGACGGCGATAGATTGTCTCGCCGCGGACCGGGTCGCCTTGCGTTTGAACTTCGGCCAGTAGCGCTTTGACCTCGGCTGGCGTCAGCTTCTTCGCAATGGCGGACAACCCGCCTGCGGATCTGAGCGCCGCGACCAAGGCGTCACCGCGCGGGCCTGAAGAACCGGCGGCACGGACGGCAACTGTCGCGATGTGTGGATCGAGCGTCTTTCCCTGGAGCGCGGCCGCAAGTTGCTCTGGCCCTTGCTTGCGGGTCGTGAACGCGGCGACCAGTGCTTCGACGTTCGCTTGATCGGCGTCTTTGGCATCGACGAGCCATGCGGCAGCGGAACCCGCGGCACGTGGCAGCGAAATACTGACCAGCGAAGTAACGGCGTCACGACGAGTGGCCAGCGGGTATTTTGTGTCGGCCAGCGCTGCCAGCGTTTCTTGGTCGCCGAGTGCTGCCAGACCTTCTAGGGCGCCGACGCGTAGCTGTGTCGGCGTTTCTTTCGCCATCGCGATTTGCTGCAACTTGGGCTGGTGGTCTTTCATTGCCCACAGGCCAACCAGCCGCACAGCGTCTGGGTCGCCCAGCAGGTTTTCAATACGGTTCAAATCACCGGCGGGCTGCACCTTGCGGCGGGCTGCGATCACCAAGGCACCGAGCGCCACGCCACGGTCGCGCTTGTTGTTGATGGCCAGGTCGAAGACCAGCGCGAGATCCTCGGGCTTGCCGAGTTGGCCGATCAGCCGCATCACGTCGGCGCGACGCGCGCCTCGGAGCGTGTCACCCTTGAGCAGATCGGCAAGCGGCCCGATCGCTTCGGGCCGTTCAGCGGCCTTGAGAGCGAATGCGAGTCGCTGTGCGTCGCCGCCAAACGTGGCCTCGCCTGCCAAGAACGCTGCCAACCACTTTTCTTGAAGCCCCCTTGCCGCCGACCAGAGCGCAAAGTCGAGCAGCGGGTCCATCGGCTGCGCAAGAACGGCGGTTGCGATTTCCGCCGCTTCGGCCGTGCCGAACGTATGTAGCGCACTAACCGCTTCGCGCCGCACGCGTGGGTGTGAATCCTGGGTGGCCTTGGCCAGTAGCGAGAGCGTTTCGTCGACGCTGCCTCGCCAATGTGACAACACCCGCACTGCCGCGGCGCGGGCACGAGGATCGGGCGAGGCGAGCACGGCCTTCAAGAGATCGACGTCGATATGGTACACCGCCTGCGATGCCCAGAGCAGCTTCGAGCCGGTCGTGTTCGAAGTTTGGATTCGCAGGATCAAGCTCCGCGGTCCACTGCTTAAGCGCGGGCACAACTTCCTTGCGATCGCGGAGCGTCAGTTGAACTTTCGCCCGGCGTCGCGTCCAGTGCTCGGGCGCTTTCAAATGTTCGAGCAACTCCGGCACTGTCGCATCGGCCAGCTTGGGCTTTTTGAGCAGCGGACGGTCTTTGGCGGTAAGGCGCCAGATGCGACCGTGTTTGTAGTCGCGACGCGCGTCGCGAAAATCGACTTCGCCGTGTTGAATAATCGGGTTGTACCAGTCGGCAATATAGAGCGCACCGTCGGGGCCGATCTTCATATCCACGGGGCGAAACGCACCATGTTTCGATGTTACCAAATCCTGCGATTGTCGAGATCCGTAGCCCGAACCTTGTTCGGAGAGTCGAAAGCTGTTGATGCGATTGCCGCGAAAGTCGCTCGTGATCAACGCACCTTGCCAGTCGTCGGGAAAGTGTCGGCTTTGGATGACCTCGAGCCCGCAGTGCTTCGGCTGGCCGGGGTTCAATCCGCGAAGATTGCGAGAGAAGCCAACCGCTGTGACATGAACCGAATGCGGAAAGATGTAGTTGATGCCGTCACCGCCGGCGCCGTCGGTCGCAAAGCTCTGTCCCCACTCGTCAAAGACGTGTCCCCAGGGGTTCACGAGACCGCGCATCATGATTTCTGCGTGGCCCGTTTCGGGGCGGTAGCGCCAGATACCCGAGCCCATCAGCCGCCGCACTCCGTAGGGTGTTTCCATGTGGGTGTGAATGTAGATCGATTGATTGAAATAGAACGCGGCGTCCGGACCCCAGCGAAATGTGTGCAGGATGTGATGGGTGTCTTCGCTGCCGAAACCGCTGAGCACCATGCGGCGCTGGTCGGCACGGCCGTCGCCGTCGGTGTCGCTCAGATGTAGAATCTCCGTCGAGTTGGCCACGAAGGCGCCACCGCGTTCGTCGGGAAGTACCGCTGTCGGGATTAGCAAGTCGTCGGCGAACACGGTCCGCTTGTCGGCGCGGCCGTCGCCGTCGGTGTCTTCCAGAATCACGATCTCGTCGCGCGGCTTTGCGCCGGGTTTGATGTGCGGATAGATCGGGCTGGTCGCGACCCACAGACGACCGCGGGCGTCGAACTGCATGTGAATCGGGTTCGCCACCATCGGCTCGGCCGCAAACAGCGACAACTCGAAACGCTCGGCAACCGTCATCTGTTTGAGTTGCTGCTCGGGGGTCATGGCGGTGAACGCCAACTTGATCGGGTCGGGTTCTTTCATGGCTGGCGGCAGCGGTTTGCCCTCGACAAACGCCGCGATGCGACTCTCAGCTTGCGCGATCAACGCGTCGAACTCGATAATCTCCTTGGCGTTGCGTCCTTGCTCGTGTTTGCGGAAGCCGCGGAGGTAGGTTTCGTTCTGCGGGCGGTAACGACGGAAGTAGAGTTCGTTCTTGCGGGCGATGAGTTGTCGCAACTCGGCCGAACGGTTGGCGTCGAGCTTGGGCGGCTTGACGGCTAGCGATTTCAGCAGCACATCGGCCGCCGCGCGATAGCCTGCGGCGTTGTAGCGTAGCGCGTCGTACATCCGCGGAGCCTTCGCGCTGGCCATGGTCGTTTGGAGCGGCTTGAAGAGATCCACGAATCGCAATTCGCGCTCGGTCGCGAACTCTTCGAGTGCTGCTGCCACCGCTTCGCGGTCCGCATTGAGGTCGGGCGGCGCCGGCAGCGACAGGGGCGATTCTCTGGCTGGTGGCGGCGAGACGATGACGATGCGGGACGTAAGCTTTTGCACTTCCGTGACGAGTCGATTCATCTCCGTCAGAAATTGTGCCTTCTGGCCTTCGGTACCAAACGGCGAGTTACTACCGTAGAACAAGAAGACAACGGTAGGCTTGAGTCGCGTGAGTTCGGCAACGGTTCGGTTCCAACCTTCTTGCTTTGCATGTTCGAAATAACCCCGCGATGCCATGCTCGGCGTATCGCCTGACCAACCGAGATTACGAACGGTGACGCGGCGATCCGGCCACGTGGTTGCCAGCGCGGCCTCGAAGTAATTATGGCGCATCTGCTGCGCGACAAATTCCGAGCCCAGCAAGACGACGCGATCGCCGTCCTTTAACTCGAACGGTTCGGCGGCGACTTGGGCCACGAAAGAAAGGCAGAACAACAAGCTCATCGTTGGAATGTGATTCATCAGATCCTCATTAAGGATGCCAGAAAGGCTCGACGGGCCGCACGATCGAACGCGACGGCAGGCAGGTAGCTCTATTGTTTGCCACGCAATGGCCCGACGCAAGGCACTTCTTCGCGGTCCATTCACGATTGGATTATAATCACAGTTCGTCACATTCATTGAACCGGACGCACCTTATGAAATTCGCTCTCCTTGTAAGCATGATCACTCTTGGTTTAATCACTTCTCTAGAAGCAGAGGAACCCGTCGCTGCCGCGCTTCAGCCTTACCGCCAACACATTTTCTTCTTTGGCGACAGCATCACCAAGGCGGGCGGCTACGTGAAGCACATTAAGCACGAGTTGAACAAGCAGACCCCGGAGTACCCGCCGGTGATCCACAATTTCGGGCATATGAGCGAGACCGTCTCGAATCTGAGTGAGGCCTATCATCCCGGCCGACGTCCATGCATACACAACTGGGTTGGCACCGTGGTGGCCGAAAAACCCGACCTGGCAATTGCCTGCTATGGCATCAATGATGCTATCTATCACCCGTTCAACGAAAAGCGTTTTGCCGCCTACAAGTCGGGCATCGAAAAGCTGATCACGAAATTCAACGCCGTCGGCACTCACGTTGTCTTACTCACGCCCCCACCTTTTGCGGCTTCAGGACCCGCATTCCCAGCGGACACCGATGACGCCGCCCGAGAGGTTTTGCTGTCCAAGGCCAACGAAGAGGCGGACGCGGAGGCAGAAAACGATCCCCGGAAATTCGGATACCGAACCGCGTATCCCTATTACGACCACGTCATGGCGCACTATTCCAAGTGGATCCTCTCGCTAGGCGATCGCGACGGAGTGAGCGTGGTAGACATTCGCACGCCCATGGTAGCCCGGATCAGAGAGACTCATGGCGGCGATGCCATCCACCCCAATGGCACGGGCCACGCGATCATGGCCGAAACAGTCCTGAAAGGATGGCCAGGGATCCAGGCCAAAATGAACGCCTATAAGGCTAATTTCAAGGCCGACGCTGACGCGAAAGCCAAAGCTGACGCCAAAGCCAAAGACTAAGCCAAAGCCAAAGGCTAAGGCTAAAGCGGTGGTGTGCTAGCCCGGATTATTCATCGCCTCAGGTGGGGTGGGACAAGGAAATCCCGGCGCGCCGGGATTGGTGGGCCGGCAGTCGCCGCGGCGACCTTGTCCCACTCTACTTGAATAATCCAGACTAGGATTGTGTTGATTCGTATTTTGCGCACGAATAACACGAATAACGCAGCCAGCCGCCAAACAGGCGACTGTGGTAACGAAAAGCCCCGCCAGACGAGAGGGCCGGGCTGCCTAGCAAGACGGCTATTTGAGCTGCTCGTCTTTTAGACGCGTCGCAACGCGGCCGTGAGCACCACCCTCGTAAATACTGAAGTCGGCCCACACCGGCAGGTGGTCCGATACATCCTTCACCGTTTCCGTTGTCATGTTGAAGTAGCGCAACATATCCAATACACCCGACTTCCCAATGTATTCGACCGTATTTTGCGCCTGGAAGAACAAGTTGTCGTAAGCCTTCGTGCCCAGAATGTTTGTATTCGTGTCGATCAAGGCCGTCGCCATGTAGGGTACCGTGCCCAGCTCGTACGCGTTTCGCTCGCTGGTGTTGAAATCGCCGATCAGAATAACGTCATCTTCCTCGTCACCATCGTTCAACACCGCCCGATAGACATCGTCCAGTGCGTTTAGTTCTTCTTCGACGAAATCCGGGTCGACATGGACGTTGACTAACTTGAACGTGAAAGCTTCTCGGCTGTCCGGACCGTGAGCACGGAAAAGGGCCACAAACGGTTCGCGGTGCATCCGATGGTGCGGGTCGCCGACCGTATAGGTCGCCTTCGGGTCCGCGTCGATCGTTTCCGTATTGAATAGATAAGCGTATTGTTCTTTGCTGCTCGTATCGCCCAAACGCGGGCCCAACAGAAAGTCGTATTTGGCGCCGGTCGAATTGATAAGCCCCACCAGTGCAGGGATCAAGGACTGATCCTTCGACCGAATCTCTTGAACCGCGAGGATGTCAAAACGCCGCACCGTTTGCGCGATGACGTTCATGATGTGTGGCTGGCTGGCTTTATGCGGACCAAAGGCTTGAATGTTGAACGAGGCGATGCGAATCGTTCCGGGGGTCTTGTCTGGAATGACGTACGATTCCGGGCCGCGCTGGGACGGACGACGTTTTCAACCGGACGACGTCGAACGATGACGCCCTCCAGCCCGTCAATTTCAAACAGCGAAACGAACGCCCCGCCGCCCGCGATGACGGCAAGAAACAGAAACAACGCGAACGACCTGCGCATGCCGGGCCCCTCCATGGGCCATGACTTGTCCGTGATTTGGAACGATGCTGGCGAGAAGGATACCGCTGGGGCATCACTGACTCCAGATCAATTCAATCGACGAAGCACCCGGCGAGCAGCAGGCATTCAACGGGCTGGGCAATGGAAAATTAAACGGGACGGGCAATCGTTGTGCTGGCAATGCTGGCCAACTCGAAGGGCTGTGCAGCACTATTTCCTGGCCTCGCGGACCAGGTGCCCTAGTTCGGGCAGAATAATTTCTCGCATCGCCAGTTCGATCGCGGCTGGCGAACCTGGCATCGTAAGTACGACCGTGCTGCCACAAAGACCGCCGACGGCTCGGCTCAGCATCGCGGCGGGCCCGATCTGAGCGTAGCTAAGCTGACGAAATAGTTCGCCATAACCCGTCAGCGATTTGGTCAACAGCGCCGTTACCGTTTCGTACGTTTGGTCGCGCTGGCTGATTCCAGTACCGCCTGTCAATAGGATTGCGTCCACGTCGTCACGCTGTGCCAGTTGAACGACAAGCATGTGAATTTGAGCGGGTTCGTCCGGCGTTATGTGGCGGTCCGCGATGCGGTGACCTTCGCTCTCCAGTAATTCGACCAATCGCTGGCCACCGCGGTCGTCCTGGAGGGTTCGCGTGTCGCTGACGGTCAGCACCGCGCAGCCGACCTGCTGGGCGCACCCGCTCGATGCTGGTCGACGGTATCTGCCATCTTCAGGATCCCTCGCAGGAATTAAGCCAATAACTGCGGTATGGTTGCGTCCGACGGAATAAAAGCGGGCACCGAACACGAGCATTGTACGGGTGGCTCCGGCGCCGCGATTCCCAATTTTCGCGTATACTAATAGTATCGCCCGACGAATGCGACGGGCAGGCGTCAGAGGGAATTCCGTCGAGCCCCAATAAACGGCGGCCAGGAACGCGATTAATGCACGCCACGATATTATTTATGCAATCTATGCAGGCCAAGATGAAGAATTTTGCTGTACCCGGCGTCTGCGTCGCGTTCTTGTTCCTGGCGGCAGGTACCTCCCGTGGCGAGATTTTTACGCTCAGCACCGGAGGTGAAATCCGCGGCGAGTGGGTCAACCAGAAAGAACGGAATCCAACCCGTTACGTTATTCAACCTTACGCCGGCGGGCAGCTTACGGTCGCCGCGACAATCATCGTTCGCGTTACGGAACAGGCGCCTGGCGAGATTGCCTACGAGCGGCTCAAGATTCAGCACGACGATACGGTGGAAGGAAACTGGGCGATCGCTGAGTGGTGTCGAGAAAACCGACAGAACGATCAGCGCGAGTTTCATCTGCGGCGGATCCTTACATTGGACACGGATCATGCCGAAGCACGGCGCCTGCTGGGTTATCAGCAGGTCGATCGCCGATGGTTGACGAAGGAAGAGATCATGATCGAGCGCGGCATGATCAAATACAAAGGCAACTGGATGACGCCCCAACAGGCGCGCTTGAAGGAACAAGAAGAAAAGCAAAAGGTGGCGGAGGGGGATTGGAAAAAGAAGGTCAAGCGTTGGAACGGATGGCTCAGCAATAGCAGCAAAGCCGTGCGGGCCAAAGAATTCCTGCTCGCCATTCGCTCGCCCGATGCGGTGCCGGCCTTGATCAGAAACCTGGAGTCGGCCAAGACCTACGAACGCAAACAGATCATGGCTGAGGCCTTGGCCAACGTCGGTACGCCGGACGCGGTCGAGGTACTTGTGGACAGGACGGTGGATGAAGAGGATGAGGAATTTCGCTATTATTGTCTTGATTTGCTGGGAAAATCGAAGCCGCCTGCCGCCGCGGACCGGTACATCGAGCTGCTGAAAAAAAGCGACGATAACCGCCATATCAATCGCGCTGCCATCGGCCTGAAACAGATGGGTGACAAGACCGCGATCTTGCCGCTGATCGACGCTCTGATCACACAGCACAAGCTGAAAATTGGGCATGGGCCTCCCGGCCAGACCACCACAACGTTCGGTCGCGGAGCGGGGGACAACGGCGGTACGTCGTTTGGGACGAGCAGTCCCAAAGTCGTAAAACGATGGATGCACAACGAATCCGTCTTGTCGGCTTTGAAGTCGCTGTCCGGCCAGGACTTCGACTATGACGTCAAAGCGTGGCGCGAGTGGTACAAAAACCAGCGGCAGGCGCCGCCTCAGATCAATTCACGACGCGATAAGTCCTGAGCCTGATTGGCGAGGGTATCTAGCGGGCAGCGAATTCTGAACGCCCGAGGCGGAGGGGGCGGCGCGAAACGGGCGACGTCCGCTGCAGAACTCCCGGCCCGTCGCGATCACCGCGGGAAAAGCCCGCTTGCCGGACGGTGCAATCCGCGTCGTCCGTTCGCCAATTGCATCGGTAATCACCGCGATAAGCGGGATAAACGGACACGCGGGCGGTTTGACCCGTACAACCGATACCAGCGTAAATTCGAATCGACTCGTCCTACCGAATAAACGCGTCGTGACGTTCTTATCTTTCTCGATGGCCCGAGTAGCGCGCCTGTACCGGCTGTACGGCGTTTGGTGAATGCGATGCTAGTTCGTCAAGGGCTGGCGTATCGCGGCAAGCGCGGTCGAATAACCGACAGAAGGAACACAACTAACCGTGCACGTTAAATCCCCGTTCGAGGTCAGGGGATAGACGGTCGGACCCAGGATCAATGGTCCGGCGCACGAACAACACCTGGCTGAATGGAATCGGCAATGCAAATCTTTTCGCCGTGGTTAATGACCTATCTTAACCGGCGCTCGCTACGACGAGCCGCGGCAGCTGTGATCTGCTCTTGCGCTCTGCTCCCCTCGTCCACCATCGCTCAGCCTGATGACTGCAATCGGCTTGGCCGCTTCCAGGATCGGGCGTACCTGGCAACCGAGACCGACGGCGAAAACGCTCAGTCGATGATCCGCCGACTGCCCTCGGTTCCCGAAGATTTTACCGCGTGGTGGGGAAACGAAATCCACAAGACGTTGCGCACCGATGTCGTCGAAACGCCCATTAGCATCGAATCCCTGCTGGTCAGCACCCTCCAGCATTCATCACAGGTTCGTGTCTTCAAAGATCTGCCTCTAATCCGCCAAACGTCGATCATCGAAGCGGATGCAGCATTTGACTGGTCGGCGTTTATCGAGAGCCAGTGGAACGACATCAGCGAACCGGTCGGAAACACGCTGACGGTGGGTCCAGGCGAGACACGATTCAACGATCACCAATGGGAGTATTCGATGGGTCTCCGCCGCCGCAATGCATTGGGTGGCGATATCGAGATCGCTCAAGATTTCGGTTTCGAGAACAACAATTCAACATTCTTCATCCCACCCAATCAGGGAACCGCACAGCTGCGTTTGAGTTACACGCATCCGCTGTGGCGGGGAGGAGGACGCCTGTACAACACCGGGCTGATCGTTCTGGCCGAAATTGACGCGGGAATTGCCGAGCAGGAATTCTCGCGACAACTTCAGTCGCACCTGTTGGAGGTCGCCCGGGCCTACTGGAGCCTTTACCTGGAGCGCGGCACGCTGCTTCAGAAAAAGAAGCTGTACGAAAGTGCCCGCAAGATCCTTGACCAATTGGAGCCGCGTGTCGCTTTGGACGCTGCGAAAAATCAGATCGCACGAGCACGAGCCGCCGTCACCGCTCGTGAAGTCGACATCCTGCGGGCCGAGGCTGCGGTTAGAAACGCCGAAGCTCGCATTCGAGCGCTCGTCAACGACCCCCATCTGGCGTACGTCGAAAACGCGGAGTTCGTTCCGCAGGATCAGCCGATTCGCGAGTTTATCCCCGTCAGCATGAGGGACTCGCTGGTCACGGCTCTACAGAAACGACCAGAGATTGGACAGGCGCTAAAACAAGTGAAGGCCGCCGCCGTCAGGACGGACATGGCAACCAACGAGTTGCTGCCGGTGTTAGATATGATCTTCGACACCTACGCCAGCGGACTCCGGGGCAATTCCAGCGTCGGTCAAGCGTTTCAGGACCAGTTCAGTGTCGGGGCACCCAGCTATTCAGTCGGCTTCCGCTTTGAAGTGCCATTGCACAACCGGGCCGCCCAAGCGCGGCTGGAACGCCGCCGCCTGGAAATGCGACAAGTTACGAATCAACTCGATACGACCGCCGAAACATTGATGCTGGAAGTCGAAGTGGCGGTTCGCGAGGTCCATACATCGTTCCGCGAGACGCAGGCCACGTACCAGTCGATGAAGGCAGCCGGATCCGAGCTGTATTACCTTGACGAACGGTGGAAGCAGCTGGCCGGTGATGACCGATCGGGAAGCCTGGTTCTGGAAGATCTTCTGGCGGCCCAGGAACGTCTGACGGAAGCAGAATTCAGTTTCCTCAGCTCGGTCGTAACCTACAACCTGGCCATGATGGGCGTCAAGCTGCGCAACAGGTGTGCTACTCGAATACGAGCAGATTTCGGTGGGCAAGACGAATCAAAACTGCCTGCCGGAAATCATTCTCCACAAAGACCACCTGGACTTTCAGGCCGAGCCGACTCAGGTGGAACCGATACCGCAGGGCACGCAGAAAGAAGCTCACCTGGCACCGCTGTACGACAGCGCTAACACATCGCATCTCCAACCTCAATTTGGACCGACGACGTCGCCCGGACCACAGCGGTCAGCCTACGGCGCCCAACAGGGTAGCCAACAGGGCACCCAACAGAGCGCCGACTACTACTCCCAATGATGTAGGCACCGCATGATGTGGGCACCGCCTAACAACTCACGCATTGCACGGGTGACCGCGATCGATGGGTCGACTGAAGAGCTACAACGGTATTGGTAGATCAATCTGGCCTCGTTGTCATCGGCCACGCTTGTCGGACCAGCCTTTGGTCACGGCGATACAACAATACGCCTCCTCGCTGGAGTCATCCCCAGATCACCGTCTGCGTGAGCAGTTTGCCGAATTGCGCGAACGGGTCCAAGCCGGCGACGACGCGACCGCCGAGAGCGTTGTTGTGCCCTCCTTTGCCTTGACGTACGAGGCGATACGACGCGCGCTAGGGATGACGTATTTCGACGTGCAACTCCTTGCGGGGCTCGTCCTGGCAAGCGGCGCTATTGCCGAAATGCAAACCGGTGAAGGAAAGACGATCGTGGCCGCCCTGCCGGCGACCCTGCACTCCCTGCTTGGACAAGGTGTCCATATCGCGACGGTGAACAGCTATTTGGCTGAGCGAGATTACGAACAGTTGCGGCCGGCGTTGAGTTTGCTTGGCCTATCCGTTGGATTGATCAAGGAAAATGCCTCGCCACAGCAGAAAAAGGCTGCGTACGATTGCGACATCACGTACGCCACGGGGTACCAGTTGGGATTCGACTATCTTTACGACCAAATCGTTTTACAGAAACGGCGGCTCACGTCCATTGGGACAGTCCTTTCGCAATCGCTTGCGCAATGTCCAGTCTGCTGGACCACCGCTTCTACAACGTGATCATGCCCTGGTGATCATCGATGAAATTGATAGCGTCTTGATTGATGAAGCAACAACTCCATTGATCCTGAGCGGCCCGCCCTCCACCGCCACGGCACCGGGCGTCTTTCAGCTGGCGTTGGATAGCGCCGAGCAGCTCGTTGAGCGGCGTGACTATATGGCGGACGCTGTGCTGGGACGCATCGAACTGACGGACCAAGGCAGGGCACGAATCACTTCCGAGCAATCGGCGCTCTCACAGCGCGGCCTGGCCAGACCGTGGGCGATTTACATCGAAAACGCGCCTGCGCAAAGCATTTTGTGCGGCGCGATATCGACTACGTCGTGCAAGACGAAAAGGTACTGATTGTCGACAGGAACACGGGCCGTATTTTTGCCGAACGAACCTGGCGCGATGGCTTGCACCAGGCGGTCGAAGTGAAAGAGCGGGTGCCGAACACCGAAGAAAAGTGCACGATCGCACGCATTTCTCGGCAACGCTATTTTCGGCTGTATGACAAGATCTGTGGCATGACGGGAACCGCGTCGGGAAACGAAAGTGAGTTCTCGACCTTCTATCGATTGCCGGTCGTCGCGATACCGCTGCGCAAACCATCCCAGCGGACCTACTTGCCGGCTCGATATTTCACCGATCAACAATCCAAGTTTGCGGCGCTCTCCAGCGACGTTGCCCAACGACACCGGCGCGGGCAGCCGGTGCTGATCGGGACCAGCACGATCCAACAAAGCCTGGAGGTTGCGGCGCATCTGGAGGCCGCGGGCCTGCCATTTCAGATTCTGAACGGCGTGCAAGACCAATCAGAAGCCGACCTGGTGTCGACCGCCGGACGTCCCGGAACGATCACCATTGCGACGAATATGGCGGGACGAGGAACGGATATCAAAGTTCCCAAGACCTCCCAAGAACAAGGTGGGCTACATGTTGTCGCCACCGAACACAACAAATCGACACGGATCGATCGCCAATTGATCGGCCGAACCGCTCGTCAGGGCGAGCCGGGCTCCTGCCAGTTCATGATTGCCGCGGACGACGATCTGATTCGACGGTACGACCCCAACCTGCAGCAACGCATACAGGACACAGCCGTCACACCTGGCGAGTCGGATTCGGGCTTCCAGAGGCTCGATTGCCAGACTCCAACGCCGCTTTGAACGCCGTGAATACGTGCAACGTTGGGAATTGCTGAAGCAGGAAAGCTGGCTGGAAGATGTGCTGGCCACCGTCGCCAAGGACGAATAGCCGCCGTGCAAACGTTCCGCACGCTTTCTATGCCGTGTGACCGGCACATGCTTCCCACGCCGTAAGAACCTCGTAACGCACGTCAACCGTTCGACGTTCCGCTGATTACCCTACGGCTGTCGCGTTCGTAATACCTGGAAACTGGTCGTCCTGAATTCATTAAACCGATGAAGCCGACATTGATGAGCCTGGGGTTGCCCTGTCTGGGAGACTTCTACCTGGGACATCGTTTAATCGCCAGCTCGGAGCTGTTTGGCATGTTGTTCGGCTGGATGGTCCTGATTGGTCTTGTCGTTGACAAAGATTTTCAGCTAGCCAGCGTCGGTATCGCGCTTGCCATCCTACTGTTGGGCCACGTTATGGACGCAGCATTAACCCATCATGTTGCCAGCAAGGGACTCATCTCAGTCCGTAACGCCTGGGGACGGAAGGGACAGCCACCGATAACGCCGGAACCAATCGCCAGCTAACTTACCGTCGCTGTCGGCTGGGTTGTGGTCGAGATACCCGTCTGCTCGAATCGCTGATGGCAATGATCGCTAGCGCCCGCAGGATCACGTCGACCCTGAAGTTGTAAAAAGCAGTACGGATTGGCGATCCGACCCATCCAAAACGCAAACGCGCGCGGCCGCTCGTGAAAAGTGGCCGCGCGCTCGCGTAAGCTCAACCGTGATTAACTAGCGCCGGTTCGGACATCGCCGATGCGGGTATCCATGTTTCGCGCGGAACGCGTGCCGTACGCACAGCCGTTCGCCGCTCGATCTCACGATCCGCTGGGCATGCCGCTCGGATGCTTTCGATTCCATGTGACAAGCACAAACGAATCAGCTGCGCGTCGTTGCGGCATTTCAATTTGCTGAGCACCCTTGCACGATGCTTGGCTACCGTTTGCCCGCCGATTCGGAAGGCAGCCGAAATCTGCTTGATGGATTTACCATCCAACAACTGCTGCATCGTCTCGCGTTCACGGTTCGTTAGCGACCGAATGCGACTCAGCAGATCCTGAGTTGCCACCGACAGCCGCTGTTGAAATACATGAAGGTCCAGAGCGGACCGCACCGCCTTCACCAGCCGCTCAACGGGAGCCGGCTTTTCGATAAAATCGACGGCGCCGGCCTGAATCGCCGCCACGCATTGAGCGATCGATGCACGACCCGCGAAGAACAGGATCGGGATGTCGATTCCGCGTGTCGCAAGCTGGCGTTGAATCTCCAAGCCGCTGCTGCGCGGCAATTCAAGTTCAACGATCAAACACGCCGGTCCCTCGTTGGAAACATCCTCCAAGAAAGTTTCGGACGAATCGTAACGTCGTACGTCTAACCCATCCTCCTTCAGTACCGCTGCGAGCCGCTCGACATTGGCCGCATCAGGATCCAGAACATGGACAACTGGCTGAATAATTCGATTGATCATGGCAATTTTCACTCCCGCTATCGGTTAGGTAGACCGCAGTCAAACTGCGGAGGTCCAGCCACGCGACTCGGCCACTGCCATTTCTGACGGCACGTCGAGTCTTAACCGAATATCTCATCGCGGTTGATCGCCTCAGAGCTGGCACTTTGCCAGCCCTGCGTACAATAGACAAATGATGACAACGGGGCGGATACAGCGATGACACACTTCGGTTTTTGTGGCACCAAACAAAAAATGGCACCGACCGAATAGAGACGGATAGGCTGTAGGGGCGAATGAATGGGCAAGCGCCTACGAAACCTTATCCGCACCGAATGTCGTTAGCACAAGAGAAGACTGCTACAACGACAACGCCTGGAGGTCTCGGCAATACGCCAGAGAAGTGAACGTTGAACCAAAATTTGGTCCAAGGTGTCGAGAATACTGGAACGACGAAGAATCGACGGTTATGATAACTGAAATGAATGAATAATAGCGATAAACCTGTGGTCCCGCCGCAACAAAGCCGCCTGCATGTACAAGACCTTCGGGATCGATTCGGCCAAATTGTGCTACGTGCTTGCCGTTGAACACCTCCTTCCCTATGAAACCGTTCTGGCTTCCCAATGAAATGATTCCGCGGAACTCCAACTCCGGTTAGCCTAACTATTTATTGACCCCTTTGTCAACATTCTTGCGACCCTCCGACGGGCCCGTCGCGTGCCTAACATTCTATGTACCAAACCGTTCTGGAAATCGAAAAAATTTCCGCTTTTCTAACGACCGCTTCCGCAGTATAGACGGAATTCGTGCCATGACAAGCCGACTGCTGATGGCGGCCTTGAAGAACACCTGTACGATGGGACTCCGATCCCGTCGCAGAGATTAGATACGCGCGGTTTCGACGGGTTCGGAGACCCTTCGTACTGAAGACATCGGAGCATGATCGTCTTTACGGGCATCGCGGAAAGGTCCGCCGACGAACGACCGAGAAACCGTGAACCCAAATTCGCCGAACGCTGTCAAGCCCGTAAAGCCAGGTGCAGCTCGCTGCAATTTCGAACATCGCGGAAGATTACTGTGAAACGACCATTCTCCGTAACGATTTTTTTGATCACTTTTTTGCTTGCGCCATCGGCTGCATTCTCAGAAGAGGAGGCGGACCGTTATTGGCCTCAATGGCGAGGTCCACGCGGAACCGGTGTGGCCCCGCTGGCGAAACCGCCGTTGTTCTGGCGTGAGGACGATAATGTACGCTGGAAAGTCGAGTTGCCGGGTCGCGGGCATTCCACACCCGTTGTCTGGGATAATCACCTATTCGTCACCGCCGCGGTACCGATCGGTGAACAGCTGGCTCCGAAATACAGCGGTGCGCCCGGCGCCCACGACAACCTCCCCGTGACGCAGCGCCATGAGTTTATTGTCATGGCGATCAACCGCCGCGACGGCACAACGCGGTGGCAGCGGGCGGTTCGCGAGGCACTGCCGCACGAAGGCGCATCACAGCGCCAGCCTCGCATCGGCTTCGCCGGTGACCGACGGCAAATACGTCTTTGCGTTTTTCGGCTCTTATGGGATCTATTGTTTCGACTTTGATGGCGAATTGGTTTGGAAGGAAGACTTCGGGCGGATGAACACCAAGCACGGGCATGGCGAAGGTAGTTCACCCGTATTGTTCGATGATACGCTGGTCGTCAATTGGGACCACGAAGGCCAATCGTTTGTCGTCGCGATCGACAAGCAGAGCGGTAAAGAACGTTGGCGCAAAGCACGTAATGAATTGACATCGTGGGCCACGCCCCTGGTGGTAATCGACGGTGACAAACCGCAGGTGATTGTGCCGGGTACGACGCGCGTGCGCGCCTACGATCTTGACAACGGCGATGTCATTTGGAAATGTGGAGGCCTGACCGCCAACATCGTTGCGACGCCCGTCGCAGGCAACGGCGTCGTTTATGTCGGCAGCAGTTACGGCGATCGCGCCGTGATGGCCATTCAATTTGCCGGCGCCAAAGGCGATATCACCGGAAGCCCCCGCGTCGTCTGGAATCGCTTTCGCGGCGCTCCGTACGTACCGTCACCGCTGTTATATGGGAAATCGCTCTATTTCCTCAGCCACTACCAGGGAATTCTCACCCGCGTCGAAGCCAGTACGGGCGAAGACCGGCCGGGTGCGATGCGCTTGAAAGGCATTCGAGACGTTTACGGTTCGCCGGTCGGCGCTGACGATCGAGTTTACGTTGCGGGTCGGGACGGCACGACGGTCGTGGTGCAACATGGTGATTTGGAAAGAATTTTGGCGACGAACAAGCTGGACGATCACTTCAACGCGACGCCGGTCCCCGTCGGCAGCGAACTAATCTTGCGAGGTGAGCAACACCTCTACTGCATCGCGGAAGACTAGCGACTCGCCTGCGGCAGGACGGACGTCGGAAGTCTATCGATTTTGAGATTGTTTGTTGGAAAGCTCGCCACGGCGAGGACCCCAACTCCACGGCTAATTCCCGATGTAGCGGGCGTAGAGTGACTTGGCTTCGGCAATTTCGTCCGTTCCGCTGATGATCGCTCGACCGTCCGGAAAAACCGTCAATTGATAATCGTCGACGTTTAGACGCAGCATAAATTCGTTGAATGCGACATCGCCGACGCCAGCCAGCTTGGCGGCCAGATTCTCCAGGACCAGATCGACGGCCTCCGGTGGATAAATCTGTACGGCGCTGCGACCACACAGCACGGAAGTATGGGTGCCACGTTCACCGCTCAGCCACGGAAACTCGCGCCCCGAACAGGTAGGGCAATCGCTGGACTCCTGCAGCGAGTCAAGCTTTACTTGTCGCAACTGGTTCTCCCACAGGTCGATCACGGACAGGTTGCGACTTATCGCATCGTGGTCTCCAATTAATAGCTTGATCGCTTCGGTCGCTTGAATCGAGGCAATCACATTAACGATCCCACCCAGGATTCCGGCCGTATCACACGTCGGCGACGAACCGGGCGGCGGCGGCTCGACCATCAAGCAACGCAGACATGCGGTTTTGCCTGGCACGATCGTCATGGATTGGCCTTCCGCCCCGATACAGCCTCCGTAGACCCAGGGAATGGAAAGCTGCGCACTGACGTCGTTAATCAGAAAACGGGTTTCGAAATTGTCCGTCCCGTCCACGATCACGTGCACACCTTCGCACAACGACAACGCATTCTTATTATCAAAATCTTTCACCACCGGTTCGATGGTCACTTCCGAGTTAATACGCTGCAGCTTCCTGGCCGCTGCCGCCGCCTTCGGAAGTGCATCGGCAACATCTTGTTCGTCGTACAGCACTTGGCGCTGCAAATTATTCAGTTCGAGGTAGTCGCGATCGACGATGCGGACGTGGCCGACACCAGCCCGAACAAGCGTATTCGCCAGAACGGAACCGAGCGCCCCGCAGCCGATGATCAGCAGGCGACCTTCGGCGAGGCGGCGCTGACCGGTCTCGCCAATTGGCGCGTACCGCATCTGCCGAGCGTAGCGCTGCAGTTCGGAAGGTATCGGTGATTCGTCTGGCATTTGGTGCAACTGTAACAGAAGAAATATGCCTTTTTACCCACAGAAAGAGAGTAGCACTCGGGGGGTTTGGGGGGGCACCCCATTATTTGCCGGTAAGCCATGCGTCTTGTTGGTTGTTTCCAGGGGGAATCAAGCAATACGCGGATGGTTGAGGGGGTAAGCCCCCCAAACCCCCCGAGGCCCGCGCTGCTTGGCCGCCATTACGCCCATTGCGCTTGTTCGGCGGCGGCCTGCACGAACGTCGTTTGCAGATAACCGCCGGTGACCGACTCTTTAACTTGTGAGACTTCTTCGGGGGTACCGACGGCACAAACGCGTCCGCCTTCTTCCGCCGCGCCCGGTCCCAAATCGATGATGTAGTCCGCCGCGTTCATTATCTGAAGATTATGCTCCACGACGATTAAGGAATTCCCCACAGCCAATAGCGCTTTGAAGCAGTCCAGCAATTGTACGACGTCCGCAAAATGTAGTCCGGTTGTTGGCTCATCCAAAATAAACAGTGTTCGAGTACGGCGAATTGCCGTCATGTGACCTGCGAGTTTTAGGCGCTGGGCCTCACCTCCCGATAACGTATTGACCGGTTGCCCAAGTCGCACGTAATCCAATCCAACATCGATCAGTCGCTTCAGCTTGGCTTGCACTTTCGGCTTGCCGCGGAAAAACAAGAAAGCTTCGCGGATGGTCAGATCCAGAACTTCCGCGATATTGCGACCGCGGTACTTGATTCCGAGGACTTCCGCTCGGTACCGCTTGCCGTCGCATTCCGGGCAATGGACGTAGACATCGGCCAGGAACTGCATGTCGATTGCAATGTGGCCGTCTCCACGACATTTGGTGCAACGGCCTCCATCAACGTTAAAGCTGAAATGCCCGGCACTGAAATTTCGGATTCGCGCATCAACCGTTCCGGCAAAGGCGGCTCGGATTTCGTCAAACGCCTTCAGGTAGGTCACGGGATTGGAACGCGGTGACCGGCCAATCGCGCTCTGGTCCACCAGGATGCAATCATCCAGCTGCCCATCGCCGTAGATATCATCACAATCAAGCGGTTTGGGAGCGTCCTTGCGCAGTCGTCGACAGAGCGCCGGATACAGAGTGTCCTGAATCAGCGTGCTCTTTCCGGCGCCGCTGACGCCCGTGACGACACATAACGTGCCGAGCGGAAACTCGACGGTGATGTTCTTCAGATTATTGCCCCGCGCTCCTGCCAGGCGAATCCAGCCTCGTTCCGCCTGCCGGCGCCCGGTGCTCCCGCCGATTCCACGTCGACCCGCCAGGTAGTCGCCCGTAATACTTCCTTCGTCCGCTTCCAATTCTTCGGGCGTCCCTTGAAAAACGACATGCCCACCCTGCTCGCCAGCGCCAGGGCCAAGTTCCACGATCTGGTCCGCTGCACGAAGGATCGTTTCATCATGTTCAACCACCACAACCGTGTTGCCTCGGTCTCGTAGCCGTTGGATCGCCTTGACCAGCGGTTCGATGTCGCGCGGATGGAGCCCAATGGACGGTTCGTCCAGAACGTACAGCATGTTGACCAGGCTGGATCCCAGTGCGCAGCTGAGTGCCACGCGGCGGGCTTCACCGCCAGAAAGCGTGCGTAGCGTTCGATCCAGCGCCAGATAGTGCAGCCCGACCGTTTCCAGATAACCGAGTCTGGATTCGATCTCGTCCAACATCCCATGCGCGATCTGACGGCTCGCGTCGTCCAGTTGCAAATCGCGGATAAACTGTCGGCACTCGTCGATCTTCAACGCAGAGACTTCGGCGATATTCTTGTCGCCAATGCGGGACGCCAAGGCTTCTGGCTTGAGTCGCGCACCGTGGCAATCAGGACACGAGCGGTAGCTACGCCACCGGTTGAGGAACACGCGAAGGTGCATTTTGTATTTGCGACGCTCCAGCCATTGGAAGAATCCACTTAAGCCGCCAAAGTCACGCTGCTCAACGCCTTCGCAAATGATCTTTAACTGCTGGTCATTTAGCTGTTCGTAGGGAACGTCCAGCGGCACGTCGTAGTCTTTCGCCAACGCCTTCAGTTCTTCCAGTTCGTGAGCATAGGCCGGCGTAGTCCACGGCACGATCGCGCCGTCTCGCAATGTCTTGCTGCGATTGGGAACGACCAGGTCCATATCGATTTCGATCGTCGTGCCGAATCCTTCGCAAGTACGACAGGCACCCAAAGGGCTGTTGAAACTGAACAAGCGAGGTTCCAGTGCCGCGTAGTCGATGTCACACGTCTCGCAGCGCACCGTCTGGCTAAAGCCGAGTTGCCGCCACGGATTGCCGTCCAACGTGATTGGCTCGCCAATTTCCTGCCCAGCATCGGTCCCTTCGACAATCGCATAGCACCGGCCGTGGCCCTTTGCGAAAGCGGTTTCCACAGAATCTTGAATCCGCTGCAGATTCGCTCCGCTTTGGAGGCGATCGACGACCACAAACAGCTTACTCGCGTCCCGCAGTCGCAGTGACGGACTGTCCAGCTGCACCAGTTGATCGTCACAGATCACGCGAATGAAACCGTCCTCGCGCAGCGTGGCGGCGATTCGCTCGGCTTCGCCCTCTTCTTCGACGGGATAGGGAAACGCGATCATGAATCGTGTGCGATCGGGCAACTGGTTCAGGGCTTCCGCCGCACTTTGTGGCGAATCTCGCCGAACCGGTTGGTGGCATTGCCGGCAAATCACGTTGCCTATCTTGGCATAGAGCAGACGTAGATAGTCGTTGATATCGGTGGCGGTACCGACGGTTGCCCGGCGAGAAAGGGTCGTCTGCTTGCGCGTCACGGCCACACTCGCGGGAATGCCATCGATGCGGTCGGCGGCCGGTTTTTCCAGTCGCTCGAGAAATTGCCGTGTATAGGGCGAAAAGCTTTCGATATAACGACGCTGACCTTCGGCGTACAACGTATCGATGGCCAGGCTGGTTTTGCCGCTACCAGAAAGCCCGCAGAACACGATGAGCTTCTTATGGGGTAGGTCCAGGTCCACCTGCTGCAGGTTATGAACGCTGACGCCCCGCAGGCTAATCGAGTCCGTCGCCACTTCGGTTACTCCCGGCACGTGAAAACTATAAGTATCGAACCTTTCATCATACCGCGACCGCTGCGACCAGACGAGCGGCGAGAAAACACGACGAGTAGGCCGCGAACAAGTCCGGGCGCGCCGGGATTCCGGCCATGTCAGCGTTTCGGCGATTTGCTGCCGGATACCCGCCGCGCCCGGACTTGTTCCGGCCTACCAAGGTAAAGATGGCAAACGAGTTCCAAGGAAAACATGTAACGGTGATGGGACTGGGACGACACGGCGGTGGTCTATCCGCCGTACGCTACCTGGTCCGCGCAGCGCAATCGTACGAGTCACCGACTGCGCCTCGCCCTTAGATCTGCACGACGTGGTCGCTCAATTGACAGACCTGCCGGTCGCGGAACTGCATTTTGGCAAACATCGAATCGAACACTTCGCGGACGCCGATCTAGTGGTGGTAAATCCCGCAGTTCGACCGACGTCCCCCTTTGTCAAAGCCGCTGCCGCCGAGGGAATTCACGTCACTTCCGAAATCGAGCTCTTCCTGCAACGTTGTCCCGCGCGGATTGTCGGCGTCACCGGTTCGTGTGGAAAGTCGACGACCGCGGCCATGCTCGCTGAGATCGGGAAAACCAGCGGACGATGCGTCTGGTTGGGCGGTAATATCGAGCGAAGTCTACTGCCGGAATTAGATTCGATTGCACGGGACGATCTTGTCGTCCTGGAGCTGAGCAGCTTTCAACTTGCGTGGCTCAACCCGGACGCTCGTCGGCCAGACATCGTCGTCATCACGAACTGCGAACCGAACCATCTTGACTGGCACGGTACGTACGACGACTACGTTGCCGCCAAACGCGAAATCTTCGATCCCCAGCGTGGGAACCAGGTGGTCGTGTTGGGCCCCGACTTGTGCAGCGGCGACTGGATTCGCAACGAAGCGACCAGGGTCGTGGATGGCTGGCCGTTGGATCGGATTCCGCGACTGCAAGTTTTGGGGATTCACAATCGCCGCAACGCGGCTTTGGCCGCCGCCGCGGCGACCGCGTTCGGATTTCCTCGCCAAGCGGTGGAGGAAGGCTTGCGGCAGTTCCAGGGCTTGCCGCATCGCCTGGAGAGTGCCGGAACCATTGCCGGCAGGCAATTTATCAATGACTCGCAGGCCACGACGCCCGCTGCCACCAGCGCGGCTTTGGCGAGCGTCGACGGGCCCTGCTGGCTGTTGGCCGGTGGGGCGAGCAAAGGCGCATCCCTGGCAGACCTTGCCGCGACGATTCGCCGGCAATGCCGTGGTGCGGCGTTTTTTGGTGAAACCGGCAATGAACTACAGGCGGCGGTGCGCCAATTTGCCCCCGATTTCGACACGGCCTCCGTGCCGCGTCTGGTGGACGCGGTGCAGGCGCTGTGGCCGAAGACTCGGCCCGGCGACGTTATTCTACTGTCGCCTGCTTGTTCCAGCCGTGATCAGTATCTGGACTACGCCCAGCGCGCCGATGACTTTCGCGCGGCCATGCGGCAGATTGCCGCACAACATGGCGGGTCGGCGACCCGTCATCAAGTGGCACCCGGTTTGGTATAATTCCGGTGTGATGAAGCGCAAAGCTGTAATGAAGCGCGAAGTTGTAATGAAGCGAAAAGCGACGAAGCGGGCTAACCCCTTTTACGTGTTACTGGTCCTTGTCGGACTTACCTTCCTGGTGACCGCCTGCGCCTATGGGGTCATGGCGTTTACGGATGTCGCCGTAAGCGCATCGGGCGAACAACTATCCCCGAACGGTTTGAATGCGTTCATGGACCGTCATGGCATGGTCACCTTGCTGGTGCAAGTGGTGCTGTTGGGGCTGTTCGCCGTCGCCGCCATGGGGACGGACGAATACTGGCAGCGCGTCGATGCACGCTCGGACCAGCCAGCCGACGAGACAAACAAATCCGACGAGACACACAAATCCGACGATCACAGCAATTCTGAACGATAAGAGCATACGAAAGGCGATCTGGTCATGAAGGTACAACCTGCGAAGGACATTGAGTGCAAAGAGGTCACGATGGAAGGTGCTGCTGGCTGCAGCGTACGTTGGCTGGTCGATGACAAAGACGGCGCGCCGAATTTTGCCATGCGCCAATTCGAGGTTGATCCCGGCGGCCACACCCCGCGGCACAGCCATCCTTACGAGCACGAGATTTACGTCCTTCAAGGCGAAGGCCAGGTCGTCGAAGGCGACCAACCCCGCGACCTGAAAGCAGGGGACGTCGTCTACATTGCGCCCGACGAAGTCCATCAATTCCGCAACACCGGCACGACGAACCTGAAGTTCCTGTGCATGGTTCCGCATATCCCGGAAGGCACACCGGTCAACGTGCTGCCTGAGTGTGCGGGGTAATGAGGAAAGGGGAAAGACGAGTGTCGAGGGTCGAGGATCGAGTGCGGATGGACGCAGGCCTCCAGCTCCCGATGCCCCCTGCCCTACGCCCCGTATCACTTGCCCCACGCCCCCTGCCCCGTCTGATGAAACGGTTGAGCCATTGTGACGAGTTCTGGTGCGCTGGCAGCGTGTCACCTCTCCCGCTTGCGGGAGAGGTCGCGGTCTCAGCCGCGGGTGAGGGTCCGTCATGATGGAGCGGCAATTCGCAGGAGATCCGCGTGCCCACAGCAGCCCTCACCCGGCCCTGAGAGACCGACCTCTCCCAAAGGGAGAGGTAACATCTCGCAACAAACTCATCTCGTCGTATTGTTTTCCAAACGCCAGAATTCGGGCATTTTCATCAGCCCTGCCCCTTGCCCCACGCTGCGTGCCATGAATCCTTCCGCCCAAATCGATCGTCTGCGCGAACAGATTCGCGGTCACGATCAGAAATACTATGTCGAGGCGGCGCCGGAAATTTCCGATCGCGACTACGATAAGTTGCTGGTTGAGCTGAAGGAACTGGAGGCAGCCCATCCGGACCTGGTCACGCCCGACAGCCCGACGCAGCGAGTCGGCGACGCACCGGTCCCGCACCTGCAGCAGTTTGAACACCGGCTGCCCATGCTGTCGATCGATAACACTTACAGCTTGGACGAACTACAGAAGTTCGCCGAAAAGACAGATCGCCTCATGAATGGGGAATCGATCGAATGGATCGTCGAGCTAAAAATTGACGGCGTCGCGATTTCGCTGATTTACGAAAAGGGTGTCCTGGTGAGGGCGCTCACGCGCGGCAACGGCGTTGTCGGTGATGATGTTTCGCATAACATCCGGACCATCGGCGACGTCCCCCTCCGACTAAACGGCGATGACGTGCCCGCCGTGCTGGAAGTTCGCGGTGAGGTCTACATGACCAATTCAGACCTAGTGAAGCTGAACGAGCGACAACAAAAGGCGGGCGACTCGCTTTACAAGAACACTCGCAACGCCACGGCCGGCATCGTACGGCTATTGGATCCTCGTATTTCCGCCCAGCGATCACTACACGTCTTCTGTCACGGGCTCGGCTACTGCGAGGGAGTCCAGTCGACGAACTATATGGATTTCCTGGACGAGATCGCCTCGTATGGCCTGCCGCCGACTCCCAACGTCCAAGCGTTTTCCGATTTCAACGCCGCGGTCGATCACTGTGAAGAATTGATCTCGCAATTGCACGATCTCGATTTCGAAGTCGATGGCCTGGTTCTTAAGGCCAATGATTTCGGGCAACGCGAAAGATTGGGAAACACCTCCAAGAGCCCACGCTGGCTGGTTGCCTATAAGTTTGAAAAGTACGAGGCGACAACGCGACTGAATTCCATCAATGTCCAAGTGGGGAAAACGGGCACCATCACGCCCGTCGCAGAACTGGAGCCGGTCGATATCGCTGGTACGACGGTCAGCCGAGCGAGCCTTCACAATGCGGATGAGATCGAGCGAAAAGACGTCCGGGTCGGCGATGTGGTTATTGTCGAAAAAGCCGGCAAGATCATCCCGCACATCGTTCGCGTCGAAAAACATGAACGCGCTGGGCGCCCGCGGAAGTTCAAGTTTCCCACCCACTGCCCTGAGTGCCGGACCGAGCTGATCAAAGATGAAGGTGGTGTCTACATTCGTTGTCCGAACCTTGAATGTCCCGCGCAAGTCAAGGAACGCATTCGGTTTTACGCCAGCCGGAATGCCATGGACGTCGAAGGGCTGGGAGACAAGCTGGTTGATCAGCTGGTCAACGAAGGCCTCGTTAGCAGTTTCGGTGATCTCTACCGACTGACGACCGAACAGGTAGCAGACCTGGAACGGATGGGAGACAAGTCGTCGAAGAATCTGATCGCCGGTATCGAAAAGAGCAAAGACCGAGGTCTGGCGCGGCTCTTGAACGCACTGTCCATCCGCCACGTGGGCCGCCGCGTGGCGGCCGTGCTGGCGGACCACTATGTCAGCATGGCGGCATTGCAGGAGGCGGCGGCGGAGGAGTTGAGCGACATCGACGAAATCGGCGACATTATCGCACGAAGCGTTTACGATTTTCTACACGGTGACTACGGCCGATCGATTATTTCCGATATGGAGCAGCTGGGCATCAAACTGGAATCCAATGCGCCGCCGCGCCCGGAAGGCGGTGTCCTGGAAGGCAAAACGTTGGTCGTCACAGGCACGCTGCAGAACTATTCGCGCGATCAGATTCAGGATCTGATCGCACAGCATGGCGGTCGCGCGGCAAGCAGCGTCTCGAAGAAGACGGACTACGTCGTCGCCGGAGAAAAAGCCGGCAGCAAGTTGGACAAGGCGCAAAAGCTGGGCGTGCCGGTGTTATCCGAAAGCGAGTTCGCGGCACTGCTGGAGTGAATTGCTATTGCCCAGCTTCCGCCACGCCCAGCTCTTTAAGCTTTGCCACGCAATCGGCACCGTGTGAGGCGGGCGAAACCTTCTTGTCGATGTGCAGAATCTTCCCGTCCGCGCCAATGATGAACGTCCAGCGGCGGGGAAGGCCACCAATATCGGCAACCACGCCATAGGCTAGCGATACGCTGCGGTCCGGATCGCTGAGGATTGGATAGTCGAGTTCCAAGGCGGCGGCGAACTTTTTGTTTGTCTCGACACTGTCGCAACTCGCGGCGAAGTAAGCAACCTGAAATTTGCGAAGTTCATCGCCGCTCTCACGGAGCGACTTGCATTCTGCCGTTCAGCCGCCGGTGAACGCTTTGGGAAACCAGGCAACGACGACCACCGACTTGTCTTTGTAGTCGGACAGGCTGTAGGTCTTGCCGTCCGAACCAACCCTATTGATAGGCGGCGCATCGTCCCCCACCTTCAACGCTTCTGCCTTTAACTCCGCTGCCATAACGTTCGCTCCCACAAAGAGTGCACATAGCCCCATTAATACGCCTGGTCTTCGTCGTCTTCGCCGCATCGAGAATCTCCCTGCTGCACTACGTTATCGATCAGCGGTATCGATTTCCCAGGATTATAGTGGAACATTGTCAAAAGGGTAGTCGCTAACCTCGACTCGTCGTTCATTTCAGACATGCCGAACAGACGATATAATCGCGGTCTGCGTGGTTTCGACCGTTATCCGTGGTTCCAAACCGGTATCTGCTTCTCCTGCTTTGACTGGAACAAATATGTCCTTCGGCGACGAAGCCATTGAATCGCTGCGCAAGGGCGCTCAAGGTCTCGCCGGAAAACATTCCGCTGCGACTGCACCTGGCGTCGGCGTTGACGTCGATCGGCCGGTTGCTGGAAGCTGAGGCGGAACTGCGCGATACGTTGTCTTTCGCTGCGGAAAATGTCGACGTCAAGATGGCGCTTGCCGATTGCTATTATCGGCAAGATAAGGTCAGCCAGGCGATGGTGATCGTCGAAGACATCGTCAATAAACGTGACATTCCCGCCGAAGCGCATGTCTTGTACGCGCGGCTGTTGTTGCACGAAGGAAAAGTTCCCGACGCGGTCGCGCACTACAAACTTGGCTTGGAACTGGATCCCGACGCGGAGGACGAAGATCTGTCCCAACAACTGGGCGTTGTTCCGGAAGACGAGGCAGGCGACGTGTTCGAGGGGCGACTGCGGGAGTCCCACGGGGCTGGCGGCGCGAAGTTCGAAACAGAAATCGAACGGCCCAAGATCAAATTCGAAGATGTGGGTGGCATGGACGAGCTGAAGGAAGAGATCGGCATGAAGATCATCTATCCGCTCAAACACCCAGAAATGTACAAAGCCTATGGCAAGCCGATTGGTGGCGGCATCCTGATGTACGGCCCGCCAGGATGCGGAAAGACCTACCTGGCCCGCGCGACGGCGGGGGAAATTAATGCGGCCTTTATTTCGGTCGGCATCAGTGACGTCCTGGAAATGTGGATTGGCAACAGCGAACGGAATCTCCGAGAGCTGTTTCAGCAAGCCCGCTATAACAAGCCCTGCGTGATCTTCTTTGACGAAGTCGATGCGCTGGGCGGCCGGCGCAGCGACATGTCGGGCGGGGGTGCTCGGCAGCTGATCAACCAGTTTCTCTCCGAAATGGATGGTATCGAAAGCAACAACGATGGCTTGCTGATCCTGGCCGCGACGAACGCTCCCTGGCACGTCGATCCCGCCTTTCGCCGTCCCGGTCGCTTCGACCGTGTTCTGTTTGTCCCGCCGCCCGACCGCACTGCGCGAGCCGAGATCCTCAAGATTCAACTGAAAGACAAACCGGTCGACCGCGTCGACTTTGACCAGTTGGCCAAGAAAACCGACGACTTTTCCGGCGCAGGATTTGAAGGCCACCATCGATCAAGCGATCGAAGGCAAATTGCGCGAAGCGATAAAAGCCGGCGTGCCTCAACCGTTGGGAACCAAGGACCTGTTGAGCGCTATCAAGGCACACCGGCCGACGACGCGCGAATGGTTCGCGACGGCGCAACTACGCGCTCTATTCCAACCAGGGCGGTGTCTATGACGATGTGCTGAAATATTTGAAGATGTGATCCCACAAACGTCAGACCCCAGCCTCACTTTCCCTGCCACTTTTCGCAAGTTAAAGAATGACCGATCCCCATCTGGAACGCGCTGGGATGTTGATGGAGCAGTCCCGCCACGAGCTGGCGGAGCGTGAACTACGCCAGTCACTGGCGGTCGAACCGAACAATCCCCGCGGTCACGCACTGCTCGCGCTTTGTCTATCTCATCGCGAGAACTACAAGGAAGCGATGCAGGCGGCGCAACAAGCGATCCACCTGGCACCGGACGAATCGTTAGGCCATTACGTCCTGGCGTGTGTACTGAACGATCGCCAACGTTATGCGGAAGCCGAAGCAGCGCTGCGAGAAGCGATTGCGATCGATCCGTATCAACCGGACTACTTTGCTCATCTGGCGCAGACGCAGCTCGCCCAGCGACAGTGGCAGGCAGCGTTGGAGGCCGCGGACGAAGGGCTGGCGATCGACCCGGAACACGTCAACTGCACGAATCTTCGCGTCATGGCGCTGGTCAAGCTTGGACGCAAGACGGACGCCGGGGACGCGGTACAGACCGCACTGGAGATCAATCCGGACGACGCCCTGACCCACGCGAACCAGGGCTGGACATTGATCGAACAGGGCCAGCACGTCAAGGCGATGGAGCATTTCCGCGAGGCGCTGCGAATCGATCCCAACCTCGAATGGGCTCGATTCGGCATCGTCGAAGCGCTGAAGGCCAGACACTTCATCTACCGGATCATGCTGAGCTACTTTCTGTGGATGATGAAGCTTAGCGGCCGGGCGCAGTGGGGAATCATCATTGGCGGCTACGTCGGATTTCGCATCTTACAATCCGTCGCGCGCGACCAGCCGGCGGTCGCGCCTTGGATCATGCCATTTTTGATTCTGTATGTCGTGTTCGCCGTGATGACTTGGGTCGCCAGCCCGCTGTTCAACCTGTTACTGCGACTCAGTCGCTTCGGCCGACTGGCTCTATCACGCGAGGAGATCATTACCTCCAATTGGACAGGCCTTTGCCTGTTTGGCGCGATCGTTTCGCTAGCGTTTTTCTTCGCAACGGGTGCGTTAGGGGCCTTAGTAGCTGCCTTGGCGTGCGGCCTGACGATCCCCCCCTTGTCCGTGATCTATCGTTGTGACGAAGGTTGGCCGCGTAAGACGATGACCCTGGTTACCATCGCCGTTGCCGGCATGGGATTGTCCTGCGCCGGTCTAACGTTTTTCGGACCGCTATTGGTCGGCGGAGGCAATGGCGATCGCCTGGCGGGTATCGGTATGAACTTGTTCATGCCGTTCATCTTGTGCGCGATCGGATCCCAATTCGCCGCGAACGCTCTGGTCTCGGCTGTGGTACGCAAGTAATCGATTCGGGCTGACGTCCGTAACGCTCTTCGTGCCGTTTCGATCGACATCCGGATGTACGATTGGCGATTCACTGGACGTTATTTTAGCTTCATCGTCGACTAAGTTGACCGGCGGCGAGGAAAGTGTCGCGTGCATTATCCACGTTGCCGCCATCCGGTCCAACGTCTGGTTGCTTCAGGAACAGAAGACTTGAGCTTCGGCTGCGCGAAGTCACATCCTTACTTGTTATGCGACATCGTTGCCCCGCCGAACGACATTGGACTCGCGAACTAACGTTCACAAAAGCCATCGTGTGCCGCGTTGATGTTGCCGAAAAGCCCCCCATCGCAAGAGCCCTAACTCAGATTGGAAGTATTCGCACTCTTGATTTTGCCTCATCAACGACAACAAGAGCACCAGCAGCCAAATCCGATTCATATTGTCTCAACGCTGCAACGACAATCGACGACATGTGATCAGGTAGAACATTTTGGCCTCGAACTTGGATAACGCTTGGCCCCGTCGCATGGGTTAAAGCAAGCATCGTTCCAAAGTCCAAGTCATGCGTGAAAACGACACGATCGTTCGAACGAGCCCAATCCATGATTTCATGATCTGGTGCTTTAGGATCGCCGATGACCGACCAGTGGACAGCAGGCCAACCATGCGTGGCCAGTTCATCAACCCAGTCAGGTGACAGGTTCATGTCGATAACGAATTCAATGCTCATGATGCGGACAGTGGTAGATCACGTTCCTCCATACGCCACGCCGCGTACGCCAAGCATTGGTCAATATCTTCGGTTTCAAGGTACGGGTATGCGTTGAGTATTTCCTGAGGAGATCGGTTTGCGGCAAGAAGGCCGAGTACCATTCCCACGGTAACGCGTTGGCCGCGAATGCAGGGCTTACCGCCCATCACAGCGGGATCAAGTGTAATCCGATCGAATTGTGGCATCGCTGCCTCCTTTGTCGCATAACTTCTAATCGAACCGCCCGGCATTTTGTTGAGCCGACTGGGAAAAGCGGAAATCTTTTTCCGTATAAGGCTTTTTTTGATTGTAGATCCGTAGTCACTCGCTGACAACGATTTACGCCGGATGTCGATGGCCCGTGCTCTATTCTTCGATGGGTATGGAATTGGCCAGATAACAGTCATGGGGTCCGTGTCTATCTATTAATAATGAGGGATTTGGGGACCGTAATCCGGCGTTCGTCATTCGTTGAATCCTTATACCGCCTCTTTTTGCCTCAACGTCTATCCGCTGCGGCGGGAGGTTCACGGACACGAGCCATCTCGCTGAGGTCAGTCCCGGCGCGCGGGACTGACCTACGGGCTACGGTAACTGCTTGATGCGAATGTTTCGGAACCAGATAGGTTGTCCGTGATCTTGCAGCCCGATATACGTTTTTCCTTTTTGTGCTTCCGGATCGTCGATGTTAACGTCAATGATCTGTTCCCCATTCAACTTTGCACCTAAACGCTCGCCGCTGCAGGTCACGATAAGCCGATTCCACTCGCCCGCCGGCTTCGACGTGTTTTTGCTCGCCGCTTGCCGGCCGACAAGTCCGCCGTTGTCGTGAGGCGTTAGCGCCGCCCTTCTTGCCGTGGGAATCGAGTATCTGTATTTCGAGTCCTGTGTGGACCGGGTTGGCCTTATCGCGTACTCGAAAAAAGACGCCGCTATTCCCTTTGGGCGGGATCTTGTAGTCGAAGTCCAACACGAAGTTATGGTAGGGTTTCGCCGCCATGAGATAAGCGTCGTAGCGCTGCCAGCCCTCTTCACCCGAGCGCGGCTTCAGCGCCACGACGCCGTTCTCTTCAGCCAGCCAGTTTCCCTTCGTTTCCCAGCCGGTCAGATCCTTGCCGTTGAATAACGAGACGAATCCGTCCTGATCCGACTGGTCGGCAACCGCGATATTGTTGAGGCTGCACATCAGCAAAACACTGCATACGAAAAACAGCTCCAATGACAATTTAGTTTGCACCATACGATTGTTCTCCCACGTTGTGGCACTCCGTAAAACGATACAATTCCCAATAGTTCGCGAATCAGAATCTCGTCGAGCGGCGACTTCGAAGTTGGCGTCCAGGTTATAGCCTGGTTCGCGACTCACCGCGGCGAGGACGCCAACTAATTCTCACGGCGGCACCAGCCGGCCACATTCTAAGGCTGCCGGTCGACGTTCTCAACGCGGTAGATCATGACTTGTGCTTTGCAGCCTGACGACGTAACGCTTTGTCGATCAGCCAATCCCGAACGCGACCTGGCACGATGGCGCCAAACAGCGGTATGGCAAGACTGTTACGCCCAACTCGGCAGATTCGCGGCGCTCGTCGCTTCGATAAGATTTTTTCGACCGCTCGCGTTACGACTTCCGGAGGGCTACAAGGGCCGTTGAGCGCCAACGCGCGAAAGCCTGCTAGGCGCTCAGCATACTTCACCTGCTCTTGCGGCGGTACGCGCTGCCACAATTCGTCACCGCGCTGCTCCGAGCGCTGCCAGATCGGGGTCTCGATATTGCCTAGTCGAACGAGCGTCACCTGCAGATTCCACGGCCTCAATTCCACCCGCAAACTTTGGGAAATGATCGCCAGCGCGCTTTTGGATGAAGCGTAGGGACCCAGAAACGGCAATCCATAACAACCACTGATGGAACCTATATTGAGGATGCGACCGCATCCGGTTCGCAACAATGGCAAGGCCGCGCACGTCACCGCGACGACACCCAGCACATTCACTTCGTATTGTTCGCGCCACTGCTGAACATCCAGCAACTCAACCGGGCCCGCAACGGTAATACCGGCGTTGTTAATCAGCGAGGATAGACCGCACTCGCCGACGATTGCAGACACTTTATCGATCGCTCGTCCAATCGACTCCGGATCGGTCACGTCCAACACAATTGGCTGTAGAGTTGGTTCCCCTCGAGCCGCCAGCGATTCGTAATCCGCGGGCTTTCTTACGCCGGCCAGGACGTGATAACCCCGCGACGCGAGATGAAGCGCACATGCCTGGCCAATGCCTGACGATGCACCTGTAATCAGCACGAAGCGAGTTGTCGACGGGGAGTTCAACGTGGGTGTTTCGTTTCGATCGCAGTTTGGGGCCGTTCGATGGCGAGCAGATGGCTATGGGCGGTAGGCGCCCTTGTTCGATTCACCTGGCACTTTGGGACGATCGATCTTCAACAGCCACGCAACGGCTTCTTGGCTCATTCGATTGGGGTCTCCCCTGAACAGCACAACTCTATCTTGCGCACCAGCCGCTTTGTAAACGTCAGCAACGACCTGCGGAACTTCTTCTTCGCCAGCCAGCCAGAGCGATCCCGGAGCTGCCAGGGCCAACATACCGGGCAGGTCAAAATAACGCGATCCACCAGGCAGGAAATCGAGACTATGCAAATCGTTTACCTGGCCGAAGCGAAAGCCGCCGGTGTCGACGACGGTGCGACGAATGGCGTCACCCGTTTGAGTGCGCGCAGCGGCAACCCAAGGACCCGCACCGGCAAATCCGACCAGATCGACGGCTGTGGGTTTGAGGTCATGATTCACCACGAAAGTCACGACGCTTAATATGTCGTGCACGCGTTGAGCAAACAGCGAATGATTGTAGGCGAATGTATAGCTAGCCGCGCGCCTGGTATGCGGAACCCATCGCGTCTTTTCCAACGCTTTTCCATCTCGCAAGAATTCGCCTTGATAGAGCAGGTCGACGCCGACAACCGAGGTACCCGAACTCAACAGACTTTGAACAGCTCGCACGTGGCGGTGATCATCACGATACAGTCCCGCCTTGCCTTCCTTGTCGATCCAGATCACCACTCTGCCGTTCCACTCTTTCGGGTGCAGGAACAGGATCGGCAGCGTCTCGCCTTGTTGCTTGTTGCGCAACAATCCGCCAATGCGGAAATACACTCCGCGATCATCTTTGACAATTTCCTTAAATTCGACTTCCCCGTCATACGGCAGATGGCGCCCAATGATCTCCGCGACCCCTCCGCCGACGATTTCGCGAAACTTTTTCAGAGATTTCTGATCGCTGGGAATCAAGTGCTCTAACTGTTGACGAGTATCATCAGTCCACCAGCGAACCAGTTTGCGTTCGAAGTCGACACCGGCGGGGGGCCGCGGGTGTTCGTCGTTCCAGACGGTCAAACTCTGGCGATCCTGATACTCATAATCGCGATCTGTCGTATCCGCGTTCAACTTTAGGTGCTGATTGAACCACTCATACATCGCCGCTCGGCTGACAGCGTTATAGTTGTGATCAAACTGCACATTGGACGCCAGCATGACGTTTTCAGGCTTTCCCAACAGGCTGTACAGCTTTTTCAATTCGGGAAACCCTTTCGTCTCCATTTCCTTCGTCCAGTCGTTCGCAGCGGTCAAACCTAACGGCTTGGGGGCAAACAAGGCGGCGAAGTCGACGTTCCCAGCGTTGATTCGCAGCAAGCAGCAATTCTCACAGGTGCAGCCACCCTGCATCGACGTCGAGACCATGACGGCCGGCATCGAGACGGCCAGTCGAGGATCGACGGCACTGATCATGAACGACTGTGTCCCGCCACCGCTGGCACCAGTCACCGCTAGCCGTTTTCGATCGACATCAGGCAGGCTGGCAAGAAAATCGAGCGCACGCATCGAGCTGTAAGTTTGCAACCCCATCACGCCTTGCAAATGGGATTCGGCTTGCGGACTGAAGAGACCCCAATCCGTCAGCTTGTCCATCTCTGGACGGACCTGAGGAAATCCGTGAGTGACACGGTGCGTAAGCTGTTTGCTGTCCGCGTATCCGATCATGTCATAGTGAAACACGACGCAACCCATGCGAGCCAGCTGGACGCAGCGGGCCTGCATCGGACTGCGCCCGGCCTGCTGAAACTTTTCGGCTCCGCTGGCCAGTTGCCGTTTTAGTTCGACTTTGTCCACATCGTGGAACCTGCCGTCAGCCCAATGGCCGTGTGGGCACAATACCCCCGGTAACCTGCCTGCACGATCTAGCGGCCGGTAAAGATTGCCCGTGACAAAAAAACCGGGCATGCCTTCGAAGTAGACCTTTTCGATCGTGTAGTCATCCTTTACTAACTTGCCGTGCACGACGGCATTCAGGGGTGACCGAGTTGGCAGGGGCCACAATCCTTGAGCGACCAATAGCCGCCGCCGCAACTTTTCGGCTCGTTGCACCCATTCCTCTTTGGTCTCAGGTGGATCAAACGGAAAATAGTCGGTCAACTCCTTCAGCCGCCCCAAACGCTGGTCGTCGGGAGCAAGTACGATGGACGGGTCGCCCGCGAAGAGCGCGGTTGTATTGACAACCAGGACAAGCGTCAGGCCGAGGCGGACGATGCGATTCACAATAGGATCCGATGTGGGCCCGGGCTTGCCGGGCGACTGGAACGGCCGCCTGGCCCCGTCGCACGAGTTCATTTTCCACTTCAACCGCGCGCCCCGCAAACCGCACAAGACCGTCCCGTCCAAGCACGCGGGCGAAACCCTCGGCGGCGGTGGGCTGCGCGGGGCCGACGGCACCGTCCACGCCAAGACCGGAACCGGCAACGCGATCCAGAGCCACCGCATCCCGGACAGCGTCTTCCGCATCATGCGCCACAAGGGCGGGCTGGGTGCTGCCGGATCGCATCCGGCGGTGTTTCCGGTGGCGCTGGTCGAGGCGGTGCTGACGGCGTTTTCGGATCCGGGCGACCTGATCTATGAGCCGTTCTGCGGCTCCGGCACCCAGATCGTCGCCGCCGAACGCGCTGGGCGGCGCTGCTTCGCGATGGAACTGGACCCGGTCTATTGCGACGTCGCCGTGCGGCGGTGGGAGATGGCGACGGGGCGGAAGGCGGCACTCTACATCGATTGATTCCGTGCTATACCAATTACAATATCTGGTTCTGGGATAAGCAGGCGCTCCCGCAGCGAACTGCGCAACGCCCGTTAGGCAACCGCGTTGCGGAGGTCACTCAGGTATCCATCGCATCCCAGGAAATAGCCAGCGACCCCTTGCATGACGTTGGCCAATGTCGGGAGGTGCAAGTCGGCATAGGCTACAGGCACGGGGTTGCCCTGCCGGTCCACCGGATAGCGATATGAATAAGAACCGGGGTCAATCCTCGCGAATTCAAGATATCTCGCCAACCACCGGGTCGGCCTCGTCAGGGTCTGGAGTCCCGTATCGTTCAAGGATTTCCACGAATTCAGACCACAGTTTGGCTAGATCATGCGACTTCCAGTTGGATTCGACCCCCACGGCAGGCCCGAAAGTAGCAATTGTGGTATTTTAGCCATAATTCAAGAAATTGCCGATAGTTGAATATGATCGGGAAGACGAGGACGTGCCGCATGGGCGCATTGTCGGCTGTGGCCGCGACCATCAAATCAGCCGCCGACTTGTATCCGTCTGTCATAAGGACAAGGCGCGTGAACCCATCGTCGGCTATGTTCGCGTTGTCGAAAGGATCTTGGCCATGACGAACGGTTTGTCGCCCTGTGCTGGCCATCTAAACTTGCTGTTCAGAATGTCTTCGAATGATTTTCTTTTTGCCATACCCGTCATCCGGCCCTTGGTGCTCTTGGCGTTATGCTAAAGGTATCGATCCTTTCGGCAAAGACTTTCTAGGCCGCTTTCGTCGTCACCCTGATCCGATACACCGTCCCCCTGCCCTCTACCTTCGCCGCTGTGATCGACCAGCCCCAGCTTCTTCTCCAGCGCCCCGGAGATCACACCCCTGGCGGTATGAGCCAGCCACCCCGTCGCGGCGACGATCTCGGCGATCGTGGCACCCTCGGGCGCGCTGAAGCATGGCGATCAGCTGCGCCTGCTTGGTTCCGGCGCGCTGGGTCGGCGGCTTGGTGAGCCGGCGTCTTGGCGGCATGTTCGCGGATGGCGGCCACGGTCTTGCACCACCACCGGCTCGATCCCGATGGCCAGCAGCCCGGCATCGGTGACCACCAGCGTGGTGCCATGGCCATCGCCGGTTTCGCGCCAGAGCGGTTCGCCCCGGCGCAGGTTGGCGTCGACCTCCTGCAGCCAGCCGTGTTCGATCATCTTCGTCACGGCCATCTTCGCCGCCGCACCGGCCAGCCCCTTGGGCAGCGGCAGGGCGATGTTGTCGGGGCGCTGGGCCCCGGCGCTGAGGATGATGGTCTGGGTTTCGGTCAGTTTGGTCATGGCGTTCCCCTATTGGTCGTTGGTGGCAAGGAAGGCGGTGATGCGCGACATCAGGTCGTTGTGGCCGTCGGCATCCGTGCCGATGATCACGTCGCCATCGTCGTCGCGGTCCAGATCGGCGATCTCGCGCAGCAGGGCGATGGCGTCGTCGCAGGCGGCGAGGCGTTCGGCCTCCCATGCGGCGGTGATGGCGTCCTGTTCGATCTGGTGGCGCTGGGCGGGATCAAGCGGCATGTTCGCCCTCCTTGAAGGCGCGTCGGTGATCTGGCGCAGCAGGCTGGCGTAGTGGTTCAGGGTGCCGACATGGCCCCAGTTGATCTCGTCGGGGTGGGTCTCGAAATGGTCGTCGCTCAGGGCCTTCAGGCGCTCCAGCATCGCGTCGATCTGGAACTTGGTGGTCATGAAGGCGTCGAGGGCTTTGTCGTTGTCGGTCGCGCGGCGGGTGGTCATGGCGTGGTCTCCGGGGGTGAGTTGCATCGTTCTGGTGTAATCACCATCGCTCTGGTGGGGCGGCTAGTGTAGGTAAATCCAAGCAATATCAGTGCTTTCTGATTACACTCCGGGCGCATCGGCCTGCGGCACCACATGCACCCACTGGCATCCGATCCACATGTAGAGATGGGCAAACTCCCGCGTCGGGCGCGGCAGGATGCGGGGATCACGGGGCGGGCTGAAGCAATCCAGCGCCTCGGGCGTGACCTGCCGGATTTCACGGGCGGTGAGGATGTCCTCGGGCTTCCAGCGCGCCAGCGCGGGCAGCATGTGGGCGGGATAGCCGTCGAAATGGACGTAGACATGCGCCCATTCCTCGGGGCCGATCTGGATGGCGATCTGCGCGCGGGTGCTCATGGTGCCGCCTCAGATCAGCTGCAGATCGACCAGCACGGCGCTGGCGGCGGCCAGCTGCGCGGTCGGCAGGTCGATCTTGATGTGCGAGAAGAGGTCCGAGCAGTCGGCCTTGATCCCGCCCTCGCGCAGCGCGGCTTCGATCACCTCCGCCACCACGTTGGGGCGGCTGCGGTCGAGATGGTCGGGCAGCGTGTCGATGTCGATGCGGATGGTGGTGGTGGCCATGGTCATGTCCCTGCCCTCCTTCAGCGCTTCGTCAGCGGCGGCGACGCCCAGCGGCGTAGGCCGCTTCCAGCGCGGCGCGGATCGCCCAGACCGCCACATCGTGGAAGTCGAGCCGGTCGCTGTTCCGGGTCTCCAGCGTCTCGATGCTGTGGAAATGCTTGGTCGGCGATCTCCAGCAGCAGGGCGTCGCTGGGGGCTTTGGCGGGGGCGGTCTTGGTGGTCATGGCGTGGTCTCCGGGGGTGAGTTGCATCGTTTTCCTGCAACCAGAATCGCTCTACGTCCGGAGTGTAATCAACTGAATAAGCAAGATCATTTCCGTTTAATTTCAATATCTTGAGGTCAATCCAATCGCCATGGAAGGTATGTCCGAGCGGGAGTATTCCGCCCATTCCGGCCTGTCGCGCGGGGCGATCCAGAAGGCGCGCAAGGCCAGTCGGCTGGTGGTTTACAGCGACGGGTCGATCAACGCGGCCGCGTCCGATGTGCGCCGGGCCGAGATGACCGATCCGGACCAGCAGCGCCGCAGCACCGGCGGCGACAGCGGGTTCTGCGGTCCCGCGGACAGCTCGTCCTATCTGAAGGCCCGCACCGCGCTGACGGTCTACCAGGCGCAGGACAAGCAGCTGGCGCATCCAGAAGAAGAAGGGCACGCTGGTCGACCGGGCCCGGGCGGAAGCGCTGGTGTTCCGGTTGGCCCGACAGGAACGCGATACTTGGGTCACCTGGCCCAGCAGAGTGGCAGCGCTGATGGCGGCCGAAGTGGCCTTGGGAGGTGGAAAAACAAACCGGCAACGCCGGTGATCATCGAGGCCGCGATCCTGCAGAGGGTGCTGGAAGCCCATGTCAGAGCAGCACCTCGACGCCCTCGCCGATCTCCGGGTCTCCCTCGGATAGCGATGACTGACCGACAGACGACCTGACCGACGATCTCGACCTCGGCTTTGACGGGGCCGAGGACATCCTGCGCACCTGGCGCCAGGGGCATGCGGCCCGACCCGGACCTGACGGTGTCGGAATGGGCGGATGAACATCGCTGGCTGTCGTCGCGCGGTGCGGCCGAACCGGGGCGCTATCGCACGGCCCGCGCGCCCTACCTGCGCGAGATCATGGATGCGCTGTCGCCGCGCCACCCGGCGCAGCGCATCACGCTTCATGAAGGCCGCACAGGTCGGCGCGACCGAGGCTGGCAACAACTGGATCGGCTTTGTCATCCATCACGCGCCGGGGCCGATGCTGGCGGTGCTGCCGATCGCTGGAACTGGCCAAGCGCACGTCGCGCGGGCGGCTTGATCCGCTGATCGCGGACAGCCCGGCCCTGCGCGAACGGGTCAACCCGGCCCGGTCGCGCGACGCGGGCAATTCGATGCTGTCGAAGGAATTCCCCGGCGGCATCCTGGTGCTGACCGGTGCCAACTCGCGCCACCGGCCTGCGGTCGATGCCTGCGCGCTACATCTTTCTCGACGAGGTCGACGCCTATCCGGCCTCGGCCGACGAGGAAGGCGATCCGGTCACGCTGGCCGAGGCGCGGACCACCACCTTCTCGCACCGGCGCAAGGTGTTCATGGTCTCGACCCCGACGATCCGGGGATTGTCGCCGGATCGAGCGGGAGTTCGAGGCCATCGACCAGCGCCGGTATTTCGTGCCCTGCCCGCATTGCGGCGCGATGCAATGGCTGCAGTTCGAACGCCTGCGCTGGGACAAGGGGCGGCCCGACACCGCCGCCTATCATTGCGAGGGCTGCGAAAAGCCCATCGCCGAGCATCACAAGACGCAGATGCTGGAACGGGGCGAATGGCGGGCGACGGCTGTTTCCGCCGATCCGCATTCCATCGGCTTCCACCTCTCGGCGCTCTATTCGCCGCTGGGCTGGAAAAGCTGGCAGCAGATCGCGCGGGAATGGCTGGCGGCCCAAGGCTCGGAGGAGATGCTGCGCGTCGCGCGCAACACCCTGCTGGGCGAGACATGGGTCGAAAGCGGCGATGCGCCGGAATGGCAGCGGCTGGCGGAACGCCGCGAAAGCCTACGGCGGCGTGCAGATCCCCGTCGGCGGGTCTGTTCCTGACCGCTGGCGTCGATGTGCAGAAGGACCGGATCGAGGTCGATGTCTGGGCCTGGGGCCGGGGTCTGGAAAGCTGGCTGGTCGATCACATCGTCATCGCCGGTGGCCCGGACGATCCGGCCTGCTGGGACAAGCTGACGGCCCTGCTCGGTCGGACATGGGCCTGCGCCAATGGCGCGGTGATGGTGATCGGCAAGCTGGCCATCGACACCGGCTATGAAGCCCCGGCGGTTTACGCATGGGCGCGCAAGCAGGGGTTCGACCAGGTCGCCCCGATCAAGGGCCTGGAAGGCTTCAACCGCGCCACGCCGGTGTCGGGCCCGACCTTTGTCGATGCCACCATCGGCGGCAAACGTCTGCGCCGGGGCGCGCGGCTCTGGTCGGTGGCCACGGCGACCTTCAAGACCGAAACCTACCGCTTCCTGCGGCTGGAACGGCCCTCGCGACGAGGACCGGGCGCTGGGCGTGCTGGACGCCCCCGGCACCGTGCACTTGCCCGACTGGATCGACACCGAATGGCTGAAGCAGCTGGTGGCCGAACAGCTGGTCACCGTGCGCAACAAGCGCGGCTATGCCCACCCCGAATGGCAGAAGATGCGCGAACGCAACGAGGCGCTGGACACCCGCGTCTATGCCCGGGCGGCGGCCTGGATCATGGGCGCGGATCGCTGGGACGAGGCGACCTGGCGGCGGCTGGAAGCGCAGGCCGGGGTGGAAACCCGACCTGCTGCGCCAGACTGCGGCCGCCGCAGAACCGGCCACACCCACCGCGCCCAAGGCCGGAACACCGACCACGCCACGGCGCAAACGCCGGGCCTACACACCGAACTTCATGAGGGATTGAGATGGATCTGGAACGGATGCGCGCCCTGTTGGCAGCACTTCAGGAGGCGCGCTACGCGGGCGTCCGGTCGGTCAGCTATGACGGCAAATCGATCAACTATGGCTCGGACGCGGAACTGGCGAACGCCATCAGCGATCTGGAAACCCGGATTGCCACGGCCACGACCGGCACCCCGCGTCGTCGGCGCTGGGGCACGGTCGCCTCGAAGGGTCTGTGATCCATGGCGTTCGAGGCATTCCGCCAGCGCATCGGCGTCGATCATCGGCGGGTTTGACGCCGCGCAAGCCCATCGTCGCCTGCGCGGGTTCCGCGCCAGCCGCGCCCATGTGAACACGCTGATCGCGGCCTCGGGCGACACGATCACCGCCCGCGCCCGCTGGCTGGTCCGCAACAATGGCTATGCGGCAAACGCGGTGGAAAGCTTCGCCAGCAATGTCGTCGGCGATGGCATCAAACCTTCGTCGACCATCGCGGATGCCGCCAAGAAGGAAGAGCTGCAGGCGCTGTGGCTCGCCTGGACCGACGATGCCGATGCCGAAGGCCTGACCGATTTCTACGGGCTGCAGCGCCGCGCGGCGCGCGAGGTGTTCCTGTCGGGCGAGGTGTTCATCCGCATCCGGCCGCGCCGCGCCGAGGATGGTCTGACCGTGCCGCTGCAGCTGCAGATGCTGCCCGCCGAAATGCTGCCCCTCGACATGAACCGCACCCTGCCCGGCGCCGGGCTGATCCGGCAGGGCATCGAGTTCGACGGCATCGGCCGCCGCGTCGCCTATCACTTCCTGCGCCGCCACCCCGGCGATCTGACCGATCCCGGCCTTGCGGGCGAAACCGTCCGCGTTCCGGCCGCCGACGTGATCCATGTCCTCGACCCGGTCGAGGCTGGCCAGCTGCGCGGCGTGTCGCGGTTTGCCGCCGCCATCGTCAAGCTGTTCACGCTGGACCTCTATGACGATGCCGAGCTGGAGCGGAAGAAGATCGCGGCGATGTTCGCGATGTTCATCACCTCGCCCGCCCCGGAAACCCCGCTGGAACCGACCGAGGAGGATCTGGAGGTCGAACCCGGCCAGGTGGTGCGGCTGGATCCCGGCGAGGATGTCTCGACCCCGGCCACGCCGGACTCCGGCGGCACCTACGAGCCGTTCCAGTACCGCACCCTGCTGCAAATCGCGGCGGCGCTGGGCGTGCCCTATGGCTATCTGACCGGCGACACGGCCAAGGGCAACTTCTCGAACACGCGGATCTTCCTGATCGAATTCCGCCGCCGCATCTCGGCCTGGCAGCATGGCGTGCTGGTCTATCAGCTCTGCCGCGCGGTCTGGGTGCGCTGGATGGACACGGCCGTGTTGTCGGGTGCGCTGGACCTGCCCGGCTATGACAGCCAGCGCGCGCCAATATCAGGCCTGCGCCTGGCTGCCGACCAAATGGGACTGGATCGACCCGATGAAGGACGCCTCGGCCGAGATCCTGCAGATCGAGGCGGGCCTGAAATCCCGCACGCAAGCCTTGGCCGAGCGCGGATACGACGCCGAACAGGTCGACCGCGAAATCGCCGCCGAACGCAAACGCGAAGCGGCGCTGGGCCTCGACTTCCGGCGGCCGGGATCACCCGCGCAGGGGCCGGGTGAAGGCAGCGGCGAAAGATGCGGATCAGGACAGCGCCAAGGACGACGAGGCCGACGACACCGGCGACGAAAAACCCGACCCCAAGGAGGGCGCATGATGCACCACGCCCAGATCGCCCAGCGCGCCTTCAACACGCCGCTGATGGTGGACCCGGCCAAGGCGCTGGCCTTCCTGTCCGGGCTTGGGCCGCGCATCACCGGGCAGGAGATCACCTTCCAAGGGCTGGAGGTGGAAGCCGCTGATCAGACTGCCGCCAGCCTGCCCGCCCGCGCCTCGCTGTTCGGGAACGATCTCGCCCAGCGCCATCAGCGCAATGGCACCCAGCCCTATCGCGATGGTCGATGGCATCGCGGTGATCGAAATCGCGGGCACGCTGGTGCATCGCGGCGCATGGATCGGGCAATCCTCGGGCCTGACCTCCTATGAGGGGATCGCCGCCCAGCTGCAGGCCGCACTGGCCGATCCCGGCGTGCGTGGCATCGCACTGGACATCGACAGCTTCGGTGGCGAGGTCGCCGGGGCCTTCGATCTGGCGGATCGCATCCGCGCCGCCCGGGCGCAGAAGCCGGTCCACGCCTTCGTCGCCGAACATGCGCTGTCGGCTGGCTATGTCCTCGCCTCCCAGGCCGACCGGATCATCCTGCCGCGCACCGGCGCTGTCGGCAGCATCGGCGTCGTGGCGCTGCACACCGATATGAGCGGGGCGCTCGGATCAGAAGGGCATCGCCGTCACGCTGATCCATGCCGGCGCGCACAAGGTCGATGCGCAACCCCTATCAGCCGCTGCCCGAAGCGGTGCACGACCAGATGCAGCGCGAGCTGGAGGTCGTGCGCTTCCTCTTCGCCGAAACCGTCGCTGCCGGTCGCGGGGATCGGCTGACCCAAGCAGCAGCGCTGGCCACCGAAGCCGCCGTGTTCCGCGGGGCCGATGCCATCGCCGCCGGTCTGGCCGATGAACTTGCCGATCCCGTCACCGCCTTCCGCGCCTTCGCCGCCGCACCTCGCGGCACCAACCTCCCCCAGCAGAAAGGGTCCACAGATGACCACCACGCTCCTCGAACCCCGAACGCGACGCCGAGCAGCCAGTGTCGACCGCACCAGCCGACCCGTGTCACCATCGCCCGTGCAGCCGCAGGCCGCCAGTCCTGATGCTGCGCCCACGCCGGCTGCGCCACGTCGGTGCCCGTTCCGCCAGCGGCCCCGACCGACACCAGCTGACCGCCGCAATGCCGATGCGTCCGCGCCGAGGCGGCCGAGGTGGCGCAGGTCTGCGCGCAGGCCGCCCGGCTCGGCGTGACCATCGACGCGGCCGATGCCGTCACGCGCGGGCTGAAGCCCGAAGCCCTGCGCGCCCGCGTCCTGGCCGATCTCGCCGCCCGCAGCGATGCGGCTGGCATCATCGCCACCGCCCCGGCCGCAGCCGCCGCCAAAGACAGCCCGATCATCGCCGCCGCCAAGAAGGCCGCGACCGACGCCAAGCGCTGAACCAGCGCACTTCCCCAACCCCAGATCATGGAGACTGACCCATGCCCGTCCTGACGCAACCGCCCAGCATGGGCGATGTCCTCAAATATGAGGTCAACCCGAACTACACCCGCGAGGCTGATCACCCTGCTGCTCGGCATGCCCTATCCTGTCGGCGCCGTGCTGGGGAAGATCACCGCCAGTCGGCAAGTACAAGCTGGCGACCAGCGGCGGCACCGATGGCGCGCAGATCGCCTCGCGGTGCTGCTTTACCCCGTCGATGCCACGCTGGCCGATGCCGTCGGCATCGTCGTCGCCCGTGGCCCCTCGATCGTCTCGCGCGCAGCCCTCGCCTATGACGCCACCGTCGACGACGGCGCCAAGATCACCACCAAACTCGGCCAGCTGGCCGCCGTCGGCATCATCGCCCGCGACGGCGTCTGACCCTCCGCGCCGCGCAGCCTGCGCGGCTCGCGCCTCTTCTCATCTCCCCCAATCTCCGGAGCATCCCATGACCCTGATCCGCAATCCCTTTGACGCTGGCGGCTATTCGCTGGCCGAGATGACGCAGGCCATCAACATCCTGCCCAACCTCTACACCCGCCTCGGCCAGATCGGCCTCTTCCGCTTCGAAGGCGTCACCCAGCGCAGCAGTCATCATCGAGCAGTTCGAGGGCGTGCTGAACCTGTTGCCCTCGGTGCCGCTGGGTGCCCCGGCCACGGTCGGCACCCGCGAGGGGCGCTCGATGCGCAGCTTCGCCCTGCCGTGGATCCCGCATGACGATGTCATCCTGCCCGGCGACATTCAGGGCCAGCCCGCGCTGGGCGTCTCCGATGCCGCCGATCCGCTGGTCGAGGTGATGAACCGCAAGCTGCAGCTGATGCGCCGCAAGCATGCCCAGACCCGCGAATACATGGAGATGAACGCGCTGCGCGGCATCGTGAAGGATGGCGCGGGCACCACGCTCTACAACTACTTCACCGAATTCGGCCTGGCGCAGATCTCGGTCGACTTCGTCCTCGGCACCGCAGGCACCAATGTGCAGGGCAAGGTGCGCGAGACCTTGCGGGCGATCGAGGACAACCTCCTGGGCGAAAGCATGATCCGGGTGCATGCGCTGGTCAGCCCGGAATTCTTCGACAAGCTGATCTGCGCACCCCAAGACCGAGGATGCCTACAAGTTCTATTCCGCCACCGGCGCGCAGCCGCTGCGCGAGGATGTGCGCCGCGCCTTCCCCTTCGCGGGCATCCTGTTCGAGGAATACACTGGCACCGTCACCCTCTCGACCGGCACGGCCGAACGGTTCCTGCCCGCGGGCGAAGGGCATCGCCTTCCCGATCGGCACCATCGACACCTTCACCACCTATGGCGGACCGGCCAACCTGCTGGAGGCGGCCAACACCATGGGTCTGCCGCTCTACGCCCGCCAGCACCTCGACGAAAAGGGCCGCTGGATCGACCTGATGACCGAGGCCTCGATCCTGCCGGTCAACAAGCGGCCGCGCCTCGCGATCCGCCTGCACAGTTCGAACTGACGGCCCGAGGCATGTCACGTCTTCGAGGCGGCGCTGGGCCGCATCTTCGGCAATCCCTCGATGGCGGTGGCGGCGGTCTGGATTTCCGCCGCCACCTCCGAGGAACGCACCGTCCGGGTGATCCGCCGGGCCCCGGACCGGATCACCGAGTTCGGCGCTGGGCGGTTTGTCAGCGACACGATGATGGTGGATGTGCGCGTCTCCGATCTGCCCGATCCGCGCCCCGGCGATCTGATCGTGATCGGGGCCGACAGCTTCACCATTCAGGGCGAACCGGTCCGCGACCGCGAGCGGCTGATCTGGTCGCTGGACCTGCGGCCATCATGAAGCTGAAGATCGAGCTTCAAACCCGACCTCGTCGCCCTGATGCAGGCCGAAATCGCCGCCGGTGAAAAGGCGGTGTCCGCCGCCATGCGCGAAGCGGGCACCTCCCTGAAATCCGCGTGGCGCGGCCAGATCACCGGCGCGGGCCTCGGCACCCGGCTCGGCAACTCCATCCGCCTCGCCAGCTTCCCCAAATCCGGCGACAGCCTGAACGCGGCGGCGCTGGTCTGGTCCAACGCCCCGGTGATCATCGGCGCGCATGACACCGGGCCGCTGATCCGGTCGAAGGATGGCTTCTGGCTGGCGATCCCCACTCCGGCCGCCGGGAAATCGACCCGCGGCGGGCGCATCACCCCCGGCGAGTGGGAACGCCGCACCGGGTTGCGTCTGCGGTTTGTCTATCGTCGGCGCGGGCCCAGTCTCCTTGTCGCCGAGGGGCGGTTGAATTCGAAGGGCCGCGCGGTGGCATCAAAATCCAAGACCGGGCGTGGCATGGCGACCGTCCCGATCTTCCTGCTGGTGCCGCAGGTCAGGCTGCGCAAGCGGCTGGATCTGGCGCGTGATGCGGAGCGCGCGGCAGGGGGCGTGCCGGGGTTGATCGTGACTAAGTGGGTGGAGGGAAAACTCTAATGAAACAACGAGTTTCTGCCGTGGCAGGTTCCACGGTGCCGCCGACGGCGTCTTCGGCTTGCCGATACAAAGCATGCCAAATCTTCCCCGCGTCATAGAGTTTACGGTTGGCGTCCCAGCTCGCGTCGATCTTGATGCTCTGGTCAGGTGAATTACCACATGGCTGGTCGTGAAAGACGCAAAGGGCAGTGGCGGGGCATCCGACTGGGGCAAGCGGCAGGCACAGAAAGGGAAACAGGCTTTCATAACGCCGACCTTAGGGAAATTCTGCGCTTGACGGGCAGGAAGTTGCACGTTTCTATTCTTACGCAAACGTGTGTCTCTGCAAAAATTAAGTCTGTAAATTTTCTTCATGGTCGGTCTTGTTCGATTGGAAACTGCACCAGCACTGCCACCATGCCATTCTGGAGCCCAGCTTGACCGCATCCAATCCGCTCTACGCGACACAGTGGCATTTCGCGCTCATCGGCAACATCGAGGCCATCTGGGACGAGTACGACGGCAGCGGCGTCACTGTCGGCATCTATGACGACGGGGTTGAGGCTGGGCATGAGGATCTGGCCTCCAACTACAATGCCAGCCTCGAGCTGGTGGATGATCTTGGCAATCCGCTGCCCCCGGTGCCCATCGGGTCGGCAGACGGGCACGGCACCGCTGTTGCCGGCATCATTGGCGCGGCGAACAACGACATCGGTGGTGTCGGTGTGGCCTGGGGCGTGTCGTTGACCGGAGTCAACATCGACTACAACGATACCGGCCTTTACGGATCAATCAACGGGAGCGACGCTGCTGCCTTTCGACATCTGTTGGCGCAGGGCACCGCGTTCGACATCGTGTCGAACAGTTGGGGCGGCACGCCGCTGTACCAAGCCTACCAAAGCCTTAACAACGGTGAAGACGCTCTGGATGCGCAAGTCTGGGAAGGGATTTCGGCTACGGGGCGCGGCGGTCTGGGCACCATCGTCGTTAAGTCCGCGGGCAACGACAACCGCGATGCCAACGGTGAAGGCCGGGATGCCAGCCGCTTCACCATCACCGTGGCAGCGACCGAGGCCGACGGAATGGCCTCCGACTATTCCAACTTCGGCGCCAGCATCCTTGTCGCGGCACCCGCAGCGGCGGTGACCACCGACCTGTCCGGCGATCTGCGCCATCCGCTCGACGAGGTGCAGGTCGTCGATTACGCGGCCCCCAGCCTTGTTGACATCGACGGCGACGGCGACATCGACGCGGTGGTGGGTTCAATCGACGGCACGCTGCACACGTATGTCAACACTGCGGGCGTGTTTGTCGAAATGACCGGAGCCGCCAACCCCTTCAACGGGGTGGGCAACGTCGCATTCAGTGCGCCGAGCTTTGTCGACATTGACGGCGACGGCGACGTCGACGCGGTGGTGGGGGCCGCGTCCGGAGCCCTGCGCACCCTGATCAACTCTGCGGGGACGTTCACAGAGGTGACTGGAGCGGCCAATCCCCTGAATGGGCTGACTGTCCAAAGTTACAGCAGCCCCAGCTTTGCTGACCTCAACGGTGACGGCGACGTGGACATGGTGGTGGGGACCTTGAATGGCACGCTGCACACATTCGCCAACACCGCAGGAGTTTTCACCGCACAGACCGGGGCCGCCAATCCTTTCAACGGGGTGGACGTCGGCAATGCCAGCGCCCCAAGCTTTGTCGATCTTGACAGCGATGGCGACATGGACGCCGTGGTGGGGTCCGAGGCCGGCACGCTGCGGTCCTTCCAGAACAATGGCACGGGCGTCTTCACCGAGCTGACCGGTGCCGCCAATCCCTTTGACGGGATTGCGGTCGATGCCTACAGCAAGCCGAGCTTTGGTGACATCGACGGCGACGGCGACAGCGATCTGATGGTGGGCGATTGGTTCGGCAGGGTCTCGGGCTTTCTGAACGATGGCACAGGCGATTTCACCGAACAGGTCCGGCGCGGCTATGGCGCGACTGAGTATACCGACCAGTTCAGTGGCACCTCGGCCTCCGCACCTGTAGTGTCTGGGGTGATCGCGCTGATGCTCCAGGCCAATCCGGGGTTAGGCTGGCGCGACGTGCAGGACATCCTTGCAGCATCCGCCCGGCTGACCGGCAGCGCCTTCGACGCCGCCACGAGGGCAAGCGTGGAAGACGGGCTGTGGCAGACCAACGGCGCCAGCACCTGGAACGGCGGCGGATACCATCTGCACACCAACTACGGCTATGGCATGGTCGATGCCTACAACGCCGTGCGGATGGCTGAAGTCTGGAACCTGTTCGGCGCGCCCCAGACCAGCGCCAACGAGGTGTTTGTAGAGTCCGAGTTGAACGACTTTGCCGACACCGTTCTGCCAGACGGCACAGGGGGCAGCTTTTCCACCACCTTCACGCTGACCGACACTGTCGAGATCGACCATGTCATCCTCGATCTCGAGTTCTTCTCGGAGAGCGTCGACGATCTCGAGGTGCTGCTGACCTCGCCGACGGGCACAGTGATCCGGGTGGCCGTGCCCAATCCTGACAACTTGGGCGTTTCGACCGATGTTATATGGCTTTACGGGATCGAGGGGCTCCGGGGCGAGTTATCGGCGGGCACCTGGACGATGACGGCTTACGACCGCACGGTCGGCGCTCTTACCACAGTTTTGTCGGCCGCGATCTATGTCACAGGGTCTGCGGTGTCAGCGAACGACGTGTATCACTTCACCGACGAATACCTCACGATGCGCGGGTTCGAGGCCGGCCGCGGCACCATCACCGACAGCAACGGCGGAACCGACTGGCTGAATTTCGCGGCCGTGACAGGCAACGTCACGCTCGCGCTTGGGCTGGGCCAAGTCTTCACGGTGGCCGGCGTCGCATGGGCGACGCTGTCTGGTCTGTTCGAGAACGTGGTTGCCGGCGATGGGAGTGACACTCTCGTGGGGTCGGATGTTGCGAACCAACTGCACGGAAAACGCGGCGCGGATTCTCTCGACGGCGGCGATGGAACCGACAGGCTGCACGGCGGGGCTGGAAACGACACGTTGGCCGGCGGCCTCGGCCGCGACACGATGCTGGGCGGCGCGGGCAACGACGTCTATGTCATCGACACCACGGGCGACCGCGTGTTCGAGACGACGACCACGACAAGCAGCATCAACGCTGGCGGCACCGACACGGTGCAAAGCTCCGTCAGCTTCAGCCTGGGAGGCCACGTCGGGGCCAGCTTCGTGGAGCGGCTGAGGCTGACGGGCACGGCCAACATCAATGGCACCGGCAATGACCTCGCGAACACGCTAACCGGAAATGCCGGGAACAATAGCCTGAACGGCGGGCTCGGCCGCGATACGATGCTGGGCGGCGCGGGCAACGACATCTATGTCGTCGATACCTCGGGCGACCGCGTGTTCGAGACGATGACGACGGTGAGTGGCATCGACGCTGGCGGCACCGACACGGTGCAAAGCTCCATCACTTTCAACCTTGGAACCGAGGTCGGGACCAGCTTCGTGGAACGGCTGACGCTGACCGGTGTGGCCAACAACAGTGGCACCGGCAACGACCTCGCGAACACGCTAACCGGCAATGCCGGGAACAACACCCTGAACGGCGGGCTCGGCCGCGACACGATGCTGGGCGGCGCGGGCAACGATGTCTATGTCGTCGATACCACGGGCGACCGCGTGTTCGAGACGATGACGACGGTGAGTGGCATCGACGCTGGCGGCACCGATACGGTGCAAAGCTCCGTCAGCTTCAGCCTGGGAGGCCACGTCGGGGTCAGCTTCGTGGAGCGGCTGAGGCTGACCGGCGCGGCCGACATCAATGGCACCGGCAACGACCTCGCGAACACGCTGACCGGCAATGCCGGGAACAACACTCTGAACGGCGGACTCGGGCGCGACACGATGCTGGGCGGCGCGGGCAACGACTTATTTGTTTTTAGCAGCGCGCTGGCCCTTGGCAACGTCGACAAGATCAATGATTTCGACGCGGCCGATGACAGGTTCATGCTGGACGACGCGGTGTTTGCAGGCCTTGCAACCGGGATGTTGGGAACATCGGCTTTTGCCGCCAACCTGACGGGCGTTGCACTCAATTCCCTGCAGAGGATCGTATATGAGACAGACTCAGGACGAATTTATTTCGATGCCGATGGCAACGGCGGGGCTGCAAGCATTCATTTCGCGACCGTCGCGGCCGGCCTCGGCCTGACGAATGCAGATTTTTTTGTTTTCTAGTTACGAGATACACGCGCACCCGATAGCTTCCGGCAGCGCACATCAGGCCGAACCAGTTTGGCCGGAACCGCTCGGACTAGATGCTTCTCGCCTCAAACATAGCCACTTTCCCCTTCGCAAAGGGTGAGGCCACGAGCGCTTCGGGTCAAACCTTCGCTTCGAACCATGTTCCCCGGTACTACCCCAGAAAGCAAAGTAGCAATGCCGACCGCGCGCGAAACAGTCCTCGCCGCGCTGCATGCGCGGCTGCAGCCGCTTGCCGCCCTTGTGCTGCGCGACGAGGTCCTGCCCGAACGGATCCCCGCGGCCGGGCTGATCATCCTGCGCGATGGCCAGCCGGGCGAGCCGGAGGTGACCCTGTCGCCCCTGCGCTACCACTACCAGCACCGCGCCGAACTGGAGGTCGTTGTTCAGGCGGGCACAGGCCGAGCCAGCACCTTCGACACCTTGATCGCCAGCATCGGCACAAAGCTTGAAGCCGACCGTACGCTCGGTGGTCTTTGCGACTGGGTCGAACCCGAAGCACCGGCCTCGGTCGACCTGCCCATCGAGGGCGCGGCGGCGTTGAAGGCGGCGGTCGTGACTATCGTCCTGCACTACTCCACCACCGGCCCCCTGGCCTGACACCCCCAACAAAAGGAGACCTCCATGGCACGTGCGCAAGGCGCGCGGGCGCAGATGGCGCTTGCGTATGAGACGGTTTACGGCACCCCGCCGGTCGGGGGTTTCACGAGGATGCCCTTTGCCAGCACGTCTCTGGGATCGGAACAGCCGCTGCTGAACAGCGAACTGCTGGGCTATGGCCGCGATCCCTTGGCCCCGATCAAGGACGCGGTAACCGCCGACGGCGATGTGATGGTGCCGATCGATGCCGAAGCCTTCGGGTTCTGGCTGAAGGCGGCCTTCGGCGATCCGATCACGTCCGGTGCAGGGCCATACACGCATGAATTCCGCTCGGGCAACTGGACCTTGCCGTCGATGTCCATCGAGACTGCCATGCCGGAGGTGCCGCGTTTCGCGATGTATTCGGGCTGCGTGCTCGATCAGCTGTCCTGGCAGGTGCAGCGGTCGGGCCTGCTCACGGCGACCGCACGGCTGGTGGCGCAGGGCGAGACCATCGCCACCACGACTGCCGCAGGTACCCCTGCCGAACTGGGCCTGAAGCGGTTCGGGCATTTCAACGGCGCGATCAGCCGCAATGGCTCTGCGCTTGGCAACGTGGTCTCGGCGGAAATCACCTATGCCAACAACCTCGACCGGATCGAGACCATCCGCAGCGATGGCAAGATCGACGGGGCCGACCCGTCCATCGCCGCACTGACCGGCCGGATCGAGGTCCGCTTCGCCGACAGCACGCTGGTGACACAGGCGATCAACGGCGATCCCTGCGAGATCAGCTTCGCCTATGTCCTGCCCTCGGGCGAAAGCTTCACCTTCACCGCACACGCCGTCTATCTGCCCCGCCCCCGGATCGAGATTTCCGGGCCGCAGGGCGTGCAGGCGACCTTCGACTGGCAGGCCGCCAAGGCCGCCAGCCCCGCCCGCATGTGCACAGCAACCCTCATCAACACTATCGAGGCCTACTGAATGATCCGTTTGAACATGACCGCCGCCCCCGAATGGCTGAACCTCGCCCCCGGCCTGCGCTTGCTGGTCGGTCCGCTGACCACCGCGCTGATGGTGTCCGCCCGCGCCGATCCGGCCATCGAAGATTTGCCCGACGGTGCCACCCAAGAGGATCTGGCCCTCGCCATGGCCAAGGCAGTGGCCCGCCGCGCTGTTCTGGATTGGGAGGGCGTGGGCGATGATGCAGGCAACATCGTCCCGGTCTCGCCCGAAGGCATCGACGCGCTCCTGGAAATCTGGCCGGTCTTCGAGGCGTTCCAGACCCAGTACGTCGCCAAGGGTCTGATCCTGGACGCCGAAAAAAACGTCTCCGCGCCCTCGCCGACTGGTCCTTCGGCGGGGGCGACCGGTACTGCGCGTCCTGCGCAGGCCCCTGCCCAGACTGCCCCGCAAGACTGAACCGGCCGCAGACACCCGAGGGATGGCAGGTGTGGGATCTTGTCGGCCGCCTCGGTGGCCAGCTCCGCGTGATCCCCGGTGCAGTGCTCGGCTGGGACATGGGCGCAGCCCTTGCCATGGCCCACGCGCTGGGCATCAATACCCTCATCGCCGCAGAACTGCTGCCCGAGATCGAGGCGATCATGGTGCGCAAACTGAACGAACAGATGGCGGAACCGGCTGGTGCTGGCGTCAGCTCTTGATCTTCTTGATCAAGGTAACGCCCGGCAGACCCTCGAAATGGGTGTCACAGGTCAGAAGCGTCGCACCCTTCGTCCGGGCGGTGGCGAACATGATGGCATCCGCGGTCGCCAGCTTATGTTCCCGGCACGCCTCGGCGGCGGCAAGGGCGATCTCGGTATCCAGCGCCACAACCTGACAGACCTGCGTGAAGGCGATCACCTGATCGGCCTTGTCCTCGCCCACTTCCCGGGTGAGCCATTTCGCCAGTTCCAGTTGCACCATGGTCGGCACCAGCCACTCTGCCTGTTCAGGCAGATGTTCGGCCACTTTCTCTCCGGTGGGCGATCCGATCAGCCATTCGATCCATGCCGATGTGTCGACGAGGACCATCAAAACCGATCCGCTCGGTCACGATAATCCGTGGTGGATGCGCCGCGCGCGAGGCCCTTCAACGCCTCCCGCTTCGGGACCGGCACCAGCAAAACCCCTGTGCCCTTCGGGATGAAGGCAAAGGTCAGTCCGGCCTCCCAAGCTTGCGCGCTCCGGATCGCCTTGGGGATCGAGATCTGGAATTTCGAAGACAGAGTTGCGGTCTCGGACATGATCATACGCCTCCATGATCGATACGCATAACGTAAGACGCCCGAGCGGCAAAATCAAGGAATCAGGGCAATGGCTGAAAAAAGAGTGTCCGTCCGCCTCGTGGCGGAAGGCGGCCGCCAGGTGCGCGCGGAACTGGAAGGCATCGGTAATGCCGGAGCGCGGGGGTTTGGCCGCCTGTCGACCGAGATGGAGCTGGCCAACACACGTCTTGCCAGCTTCGCCCGCAAGGCCGGGATCGCGCTGGCGGCGGTGACCGTTGCGGCAGCTGCGGCTGGCGTAGCGATGGTGCGGTCGGGCCTTGAGACCATCGGCGCGCAAGCCGACATGGCCGCTTCGCTCAAAACCACAG